>CAZGBN010000037.1:0-31608 GCA_964524015.1 uncultured Mucilaginibacter sp.
TATTCGCTGTTTCTTCCAGTCTTTCAATTATTTTATGAAAGGAAAACTGAATGTGGACAGGGCTATTAATATATTGCGGTAACATGTGATATAAGGATTCTGAACAAATTTATCAAAAATATAACGCCTTGCATTAATCAGCTTATCTTCTTACAGTTTTATGAAGCTAAATGTACATTTAGATTACAAACTGTAAATATAGTATTATTGATTAGCCCTCATAAATGATAGCGAAGCCGCTGTGCCAGCGCCTAATAAAGCTCCGCCTGATACATCAGTAGGATAGTGTACACCCATGTACATTCGTGAATAACTTACAGAACCTGCCCACAAAAATGCCGGGGCAATTACATACCATTTAGGATAGGCGACAGACAGCGCGGTTGCCGTGGCTATGGTAGATGAGGTATGGCCAGAAGGAAATGATGTACCCATAGCACGGTAAACCGGTACTATGCGTATATTTTGTATATAGGGCCGGGGGCGTTTCACTATTAATTTTAATAACTCAGTAAGGCCGTACGATATAGCAGTACTACTTGCAACATATAAAGCGTTTTCACGCATCTGACGGTCATTGCCAACAATACCACCAATCAAAAGGCCCGCCGGGATACCCACATCCCCATAGCGGTAAGTATTAGATAAGAATAATAGAACTCCGGTTTTCTCTTCTGTGCGACGCTCCGCCAAATTGATCATGACTTTATCATCCCATTGTTGCAATCGCGATTGAGCAAAACCGGTGTTTAATCCAATTATTATAAAACAGAAAAATAAAAGTCTCTTTGTATATACTATACTCCTCATGAAGCAATATACAATTATTATGAGCCGAATTATAATCATTTTCATTGATGCAAATGGAAACCTTTCTGCCATTAATTATATCGGAATTGATAAAGCGAGGGCAGGGTAGGTATCGTATAAATAATCGCGTAATTCCTCACTAGTCAACGATTTTGAATTCTTTTCAATGGAGTATTCCAATGCCTTAAAGAGTTCGTCACATACCTCGTAATAGTATAATGGTAGATAAGGATGTGATGGACCCTGTAACCAATGGACAAAATCTTATAATGACTTATATTCATAAATTTCTATGCTGAAGTAAAGAAACGTATAAATAAAAAGATTGTCAACCGACAATAAATCTGACAACAGGAAATGAAAAAGCCCCTCTAAATAATTAGAGAGGCTTTTCTGTGATCCCGCTGGGATTCGAACTAACCTTTATAAATGATTGTTTTTCAACAATTTATATCTAATCCAAATTTCAGGTAGCCACTTAGGTGTTCACCTCACTGATCATTCAAAATTAATGTTTCTTACTATAGATACGAAATAAAATTATGTCATTTATTGCATTGGTCGAATTGAATTATAAATAAATAGGAAGTTCGCTAAATTCAAGTAAATTTTATCAAATAATGAGCCGCTCCCTAATAGTAGTATACTACCAAATAGAGCATAAATTTTAGATATTTATTTAGTTTTAAATCCAATGGGCAGATTGGTTAAAAATCATTTTTTATAACAAATAAGAAACTCACAACCACCTAAGGTATTCAAGAAAATTTGTTTAATGATTTAAACCTTTATTGGTGAGATTTCTCGTGTTGCTCATACTCCTTTTTTTTGGATTAGATTAAGCTGGTTTGAGTGAAATATTTAAGTATAAGACAATATTAATTAAAAATAAATTTGGATTTATACTAATCATATAGTTAGATTAGTGCCACCAATCAACCTATACCAATAAAACAGCCATTTAAGCAAAGCAAGATGTATTTAAAGTAAATTACAAGTGTAACTTATAGTTATATAAAGTGATGTTATAAAATATACACCCTAAACCTTATCATGCAAAAAGACAATATCACCTGTGTTTTAACACAATTTTTGAGCCTGCTTGTTTACCCGCCAAAGCATTATTGATGAGCTGCAAAAGCATCCAGATCATGCCAGCTTACTGGCTATTAGTGATCTGTTGAATAACTGACAAGTACCCAACGCAGCTTACGAACTCATCGGACGGGGATATTTGCCAGATTTACTTTCGCCGGTTTTCAACTTTGTAGATTTAATTTCATATCTCCGGATACAGAAAAGATGACATAAGATGCAAGCAGCTCGAAACTTTATGACTATATTAAAAAGAGAGGCAATTTGAAGAGCGATCTGATAAAAATCCATTATTTCCTTCAATTTGGAATTTGTGCTCGAGAATTTAGACTAGTTAAAATCGACTAAACTAATTGCTGGTTTAAAAGCTTTGATGATTTTTTCTCCGGCGATTACGATTTCTTTCTAAAAGTGTTCGCCAAAAACATGAAGCATTATCAGGATTTCGTATTCAACAAATTAGGCTCGGTAGAAAGCATCGCAGCGCGCATAGTACTTTTGTGATGGCCGAGATAAAAAACACGAACAATATCGTTTTAATATGAAGTTCTCAGTGGATATATCATTGTCGAGTTTAACCAAATTTTTCTAAGTATTAGCACCCCCTGTTTTCGCTAAAGATCATTAAACCATAAGAAAACAGGGGGCGTTTCTCGGGCGGGCGATAGCCCGCCGCCGGCATTTTTGAAGTAAGTGGGATTGCTCCCCCTTGTAAAGATTAATTATAAATCAGGGCTTCGCTACCTTGCACCGCAAAATCACTGCAAAGGTTAAAAGTGGTTTGCGCTCTTTGTTTGGCAGTACCATCCATGATAGATTTAAACTTAGCTTCATCACTTTAAAAGTGCGTATGTTTTGATAATAACCCGTTACGGCGTTGTAAGCACCAAATACAGTTCCTGCGGTGGTGTCTAGTTGTTGGGTCTGACTTCCTAATGCGTACTCATACACATTTTCAACGATATTGGTGTAATGCGTAGATAACAGGTCTAATTTACCCTCCGCTAAATTTTGCAAAACTTCTTTATTCGGTGCCATTGCAATCTGTATCAGTTTTTTAACTTCTGTATCAGTTATGCGCACCTTTGCCCACTGATTAAACAAACCTTCAAATTAAACAAACTTTCAAATTCACCGCCTAACGATTTACTGATACCCATAAGCGTATGGGCTTGTTTAAGCCTTTCGGTAGCTGATGCGGTATGGCGAATTTTATCGCCTCTGAATGATTGTTCATAGCTGCATTTAACGTGTTGTTGCAAACTATCCTGATGGGCGTAAAAGCTGCGGTAATGCTTCCTAAACCATCATGCGAAGTGGTTAAAAACAAATATTGCTCTATCCAGTCTTTAGTACCTACCCGAATATAATCGGGTAATTTAGCAGTTTTACCTGAACCTGGGCTACCGCCAATCAGGGTGCCCCGAAATGGATTGATAATATTTATCCAGCTGTGATGTTCTTTACCTTTCAGATTATAGATCGCCGGAAGATTAATAGAATATTCATTTTCCAGTAGCCGCTCTTTCTGGGGAAAGTTTCATTTTCCTTATTAAATATATCTTTGCCTAAAGTCAGTTTTAACCGCCTGAATAGAAGACTAACTCCGGATAACAGCAATAGATATCCCAATACGGTTAAGCCGATATATAAAATGGCTATCGTATAAATTGGATAATGTAATTGCAGGATCAGATACTGATGAAGTAAAGAAGTATACCGGTGACACAATAGGTTATTATCGTTTTAGGCCGGATGGTTTCGTCCTTCTTTCCTTTGCTACCTACCAGTGATACCATTAATAAAATCAAGGCGCAGACTTTCGCATAAAGCGCTTTCCTGAATACGATCATTTTTGACATCGGTAACAAGATGTGGTTTACGATTGGCTTGCTTAATCCCAATGCCTTTATGGCGGGAAAGCAAGCCAAATAAAAGTGAATGATCAAAATCCCTAAACTCAAAAGCCTTGTAAAATCAATGATCTTACGCAAGGCCTGTTCATTTTCGCCTGTTTGCATAACGTTATTATTTAAAGTGAATGACCTTTTCTTTTCTTCTTCCGTTTGTTTTGTTGCAGCCTTCCGAGAGCGACCATATCCTGTTGCTCTTCTTTGAACAGGATATCCAATAGTGAACCGCCATCGTTTTGGTCGGTGAGGTTGCTTAAAAAATTGTCTGTTCTTTGTTGGCTATTAGGTGGGATGCTTATTATTTTTTGAGGCTGTTCTTTATCGTTATTTTCCATGTTTTTTAACCTATCGGCCAGCATCACCGCACTATAGGGTTTACCTAAATCGCTACCGTTAAATACAGATTTGGACCGGTGATCTACAAAAGTTACCCCATATAAGCGCCTATCTTCATTTTGACGGAATACGACCTGTATTCCCAAAAATTTAGAGGCTTTCAAAATGAATAAACTTAACACGTTAGATGCTATTGTTTACCAACACCACTAATAAGGGATTTAAATGATACTAAATCTAAAACTGCTTGAGTAGCTAAAGATTTGTAAACATTATTGGTGTTTTTAGTAAGCGTTGTTAAGCCATCAGTGGACATTTTATTCAATACGATGTCATCGGAATTGTCAAATAATAAATTGTTGTAGACTTCAACAGTACTGTAAGTATCATAAAGATCTAATAACCTACCTTCAAAATATTTAGGTAACCCTGTATTGAGCTTTCCAACCGTATTATTATACACTTTGGCGTTTATTCCGGGCTTAAATGCCCCTAAAGCTTTAAGATAGGGAGGCACTTGTAATTCAAATGCGCCATATCGTGTAGAATTCCAAACTACATTATTATAAATTTCCACACTTCCCGGCTTTGTTATGCTACACATCCAAGCTCTTACCATGTTTCCTTGATGATTAGTGCATTTATTATTAAAGATTTTCCCATTTCCAACTACATGAAAGATACCATTATGGTTACCTTGTGTGGAATTGACATTATTGATTACATTATTTGAGAATTCATAATCCTCGGCCAGGCCTAAATAAATCCCATCAGCTAAATTGGGGGAATTACTAATCGTACAATCGCTCATTTTAAAATTTTTAATTAAACCGGTAAACCCCGTTTCGGTAACAGAGCCACTGGCACCCATAAAAGTAGAAATGTTATCAGCCTTAATGTTAATTAATTGGATATTATTGGAATAGCTAGCGGGAGTACCATCATATACTTTATTAATATTAAACACCATGCAAACATCTCCAATGTTGCTAATTGTCAAGTCTTTTAATATCAAGTCATTAGCCTCAGTATTAATGTTAAATGCTCTATACTTGCTGTTTACTATCGATAACCCGCTTATAGTTACTTTATTCACAACGCTTAAACTCACATTTCCTCCTTCAACTTTAGCATCATAACCAGCTATGGTACAATCGCGCAAGTTTTCAATTTGAACGTAGCTATAAGTCCCAGCCTTGATGATAAAATTTTGACCGGACTGATCTTTTATAATCAAAGGACCTGAGCCCGTGCCTATTTCAATAAGTCCTGAGGAAGGCGGCTTCGATACGACAGGAGGGCTTACTACTGGTTCAGGAGAGGCCCCTGACTCACTTTTTGCTTTTTTGCAGCCGCAATTAAAAGCTAAAAGCAAGAAAAATAATGCTAAAATATTTTTAGGAGAGATTTTTAAAAGCATGAGATTATAAATATTTTATAGTATCTTATTAACAAATATAGTTTATTTTTCAACATGCAAAACAAAAATATCCTATTCCCTGTATCACCTGCGACTTTTTTAAATTGCCGTTTTAAGATATGTGTGGTATATTCGTTAAAATCTTTCATCTTCAAATGACACAAAAAAGCCCTCTATTATTAAGCTATTTTATAATAGCACTACTATTTAGCTCATGCAACAAGGAGTCCGATCTTAAACTAGATGAATCAGAGATCGCAGCAAAAAGAATTTCCGTTAATCATTTGTTGGGCATAAATGCTTTCGAATGGGATTTTTTACAGGATCCGGTTTATCCGGCAGACGGCAGTAAAATATTTGAAGCTAAATTTAAATTGATTAATTCGTTTGGTCAATTTAGGCATTACTTAGATTGGGAAAAGCTCGAATTTACTCCAGGCAAATACACCTTTAATCAAACAAGAAGTGGTGGCTGGAACTTAGATGTGATTTATCAGCGATGCAAGCAAGCGGGAATTGAACCTTTAGTTTGTATTAAGAATGCACCAAACTGGTTATACAAATCTTATCCGGTTAGCGAACAGAATGCTGAAAATGTGCCTTTGGCTTACCCTGCCAATAGACTTTTACCGTCTTCTTACGTGGCCATGGCGAAAGTTGGTTTCCAGTTCGCAGCAAGGTATGGAGCCAACAAGAAAATCGACAGTAATTTATTGTCAGTAGATACTTCCCGCAGATGGAGAGATGATATCGTCAATGAAGTTAAAATAGGTTTAAATACTGTAAAATATGTAGAATGTAATAATGAACCTGATAAATGGTGGAAAGGAAAACAAGCTATGCAATCTGCTGAGGAATACGCAGCAAACCTGTCTGCTTTTTATGATGGACATATGGGGAAGCTAGGGAGAAATGTGGGGGTCAAAACCGCAGATCCTAGCATGGTTGTGGTGATGGGAGGCTTGGCCACCCCTGATGTAAATTATGTGAAAGCTATAGTAGCCTGGTGTAAAAAGAACCGGGGACTAAAAGCTGATGGAAGTGTTAATTTATGTTTCGATGTTATTAATTATCATTTATATGCTAATAACATAGATAAATGGTATGTTAAGTTATTCAAACTTCAAAGAGGTAAAGCCCCTGAATTAAGTGAACAGGGCGATAAAGCAGACGAATTCGTAGCCTATGCTCATACTATAAATAAGAAAATGGAGGTTTGGAATACTGAATCTGGTTATGATGTAGATCTAAGTAGTGCGCAAAAAGCCATCGCTATCAAGCGTAAATCTGCTTTGATAACTCAGGCAGATTGGATTTTAAGATCTAGTTTGTTATATGCTCGTCATGGTGTTAATCGGGCATTTTATTATATGTTAACAGATTTAAATTTAACTGTGGGCAGGTTTGCATCCTCGGGTTTCATTGTTGGTGATAAGCGCAAACCTGTTGCTGATTATTTTTTACAAGTTAAGAACTTAATGGGTAACTATGTTTATAATAGCACGGTCAATAACGATCCTCTGGTAGACATTTATACAATGGGAAAAAAAAAGATGTTTATTTTAACGGTGCCAGATGAGGTAGGGAGAACAGAAAGTTATAATTTAACACTACCTGAAGCAAAAAAAGCAATTATTTATCAATTACGACCCGGCGCAGATCAAATGACTATTGATACTGTTATTGTAAACAATTATGTATTAAAACTTGAAGTGTCAGAAACTCCAATTTTTGTTCAGGCAGCTTATTAAAGGCATTAATCTTTTTAATATTACTTTCTGAAATGAAGTCAGTTTCCATTATCACTGTTAATTTCAATCAACACCAAGTAAATATTGATTTTTTAAATTCCATTAAACAATATCCATCTATCTACCCACTTGAAATCGTTTTTGTGGATAATGGAAGTGTGGAAGAGTTCGAACCGATTTATAAAGAAATCTTTCCGGACTTAGTTTATGTCCGTTCGGCTGTTAATTTAGGTTTTGCTGGTGGAAATAATCTGGGTATAAAGGCAGCTACAGGAGATTTTCTTTTGCTGTTAAATAATGATACAGAAATCACTGCCCATTTGATAGATAATCTAGTAGATGAGATGGGGAGAAACCCGACCGTCGGTTTAATTTCTCCATTAATTTTATTTCATGATGAACCCCAAATAATTCAATATGCAGGTTATACACCTATGGATTACCTCACCGCTAGAAACAACGGTATCGGCAATATGGAGGTAGACCAAAATCAATACTTTAACGATAGCAGGGCAACCGCCTACTGCCATGGTGCAGCTATGATGTGCACAAGAGTAGCTTTAAACGAAGCGGGCTTAATGACCGAGAATTATTTTCTGTATTATGAAGAGTTAGATTGGTGCGAAAAATTTAAGCGTGCGGGCTTTCAAATATGGTTCTTAGGCAAGGCCAAAATTTATCATAAAGAATCGATGAGTGTTGGAAGAGAAAGCGCTATTAAAACTTATTTTATGACAAGAAATAGAATGCTTTTCATCAGACAAAATACAAATTTCCTCAATGCTTTTTTATTTAGTGTGTATTATGTTTTATTCGCTTGTAATAAGCAAATCTTCCTTTATTTGATAAAGGGCAGATTAGATTTAGCGAAGTGGACTTTAAAAGGCGTCTTATGGAATTTTACTCACAAAAAAAATAGTACAAATCTAGGTTTTAAAATTTAATAATGATTATTGCACTCTGGATTTCCTTATTTATAATTGTTTATACTTATGTGGGTTACGGATTTTTGCTGTTCGTGTTGGTAAAAATAAAAAGGCTTTTTGTGAAACCGTTTACTTTTAGTGATGAAGCAACTCTTCCCACAGTTACCTTGTTAATTGCCGCTTGGAATGAAGAATACTTTATTTTGAAAAAAATCCAAAATACGCTGGCAATAGATTACCCCAAAGAAAAGCTGCAGATCATTTTTATTACTGATGGATCCACTGATCAAACGCCAAAGCTTGTAGCGAATTACAAGGAAATTCTTCTATTACATATTGAGGACCGTACAGGTAAAATGGCGGCCATTAAGCGGGCCATTCCGTACGCCACTGGTGAGATTATGGTGTTTACGGATGCAAATACTTTTTTAAATCTTGCTGCTATTAAAGAATTAGTTAAACATTATCAAAACGAAAGGGTAGGTGCTGTAGCCGGAGAGAAGAGAATATTCGTAGATAAGCATGCTGATGCGAGCTCGGCAGGTGAAGGCTTTTATTGGAAGTATGAGTCCAAACTAAAGGAATGGGATTATGCGTTATATTCTAATGTTGGAGCTGCTGGAGAATTGTTTAGTATTAGAACAGCGCTATATCAACCGGTAGAGAGCGATACTATTATTGATGATCATATGATTGCTATGCGAATAGCAGAAAAAGGCTATAAAATCGCTTACGAACCAAATGCCTATGCTACGGAAACTGCATCGGCAGATACTAGTGAAGAGTTAAAAAGAAAAATCAGAATTGCCGCTGGTGGTATCCAATCTATCTTCAGGTTAAAGAAGGCGGCCAACCCTTTTAATTATCCAATACTTACTTTTCAATACATCTCACATAGAGTGCTACGATGGACAATTACACCATTTTTACTAATAATTGTTTTGGTGTTGAACACTTTGATTGTTTTTCAGAGTGATTCTCATTTTTATAGAATTCTGTTTCTCGCCCAGATATCTTTCTACCTGTTGAGCTTACTAGGGTTGATTTTTGAACGAAGAAATATTAAAATAAAAGCATTTTTTATTCCCTATTATTTTTGTGTAATGAATTATGCCGTGATAGCAGGAATGCTTAGATACTACCGTAAAAATCAAAGTGCGGCTTGGGAAAGATCTCTACGAAAAAGTTAATTAAAGTTCTTAGTTTTAAACAGCAAACGCATTTCAAAAATGAACAATTTCTTTATTACGCAAGAGCCATATTCACGTTTAGTTAAAACTACACCAATATTTAAGCTTGTAAAAAAAGGTTTAAGGTATTTAGGCATTGGCGAGCTAAAACCTGAAATTTTTAATCCATTAGAAGATATGACTACGATGGAGCTAAGGATAAGTTATTTCCATTTGTTGAACGGTGTGCTTGAACATAAAGTACCGGGAGATGTAGTGGAGTTGGGAACCTTTACGGGCTATTGTGCGTTGCTTTTTCAAAATGTTATTGAACAAAGTAAGTCGGATAAAAAGTTGCACGTTTATGATAGTTTTGATGTCCAGTTTACTAAGGCAGGAGACATACAGAAAATTCTTTTGGCTAATTTTAGCAAGGCAAAACTTAGTCCTCCCATTATATATAAGGGTTATTTTAATGATACATTGCCTACTGAGCTCCCAGAAGAAATTGCGTTTGTGCATTTAGATTGTGGTTTCGGTGGAGACCGATTCGAGCATAAGGAAATTTTATTGTTTTGTTTAAATCAAGTTTATCCAAAGTTAAGTAAAGGTGCTATTTGTGTATTAATGGACTATAAAGATGACGATTCGATAGCCGGAGGTTATGATGTTAATCCGGGAACTAAGCTCGCGGCTGATGAGTTTTTAAAAGATAAACCAGAAACGATGGTTGGACTTTATGGTAATCAATGTTATCATGGCTATTTTATAAAACATTAAAGAGTTTTTCAAGGTGGTCAGATAAAATTTAGTAAAGACCTAAATTCCAGAATTGTAAGTTTTGGGCACTTTCCCTGTGGGCTAAACTTAATAAATGACTATCATCTATTAGGTAGCTTTTTAATTGATAATGGTTTTTTTGCCATAGTACGTATGGTTCAATACATTCTATGTGATGTAAATTGTCAACAAGCCCCTCACCACTTGCTTTTAAAACAGCCTCTTTTCTAGTCCATAAAGTATAAAAATCTTTTATATCTGTAATTAACGCTCTCTCATTCGCCGTAAAGCAAACCATGGCTATTGAGCTATAATCGAAATTATTTCTTATCAATTCTACATCAATGCCCATAACGTTTTTGCTGATTGCGATTGCCACATAATCGCCACTATGACTAATATTAAAATTAATTTCGGGCAAATAAGGTTTGTTAGTTCCCGTTAGTAGAAAATGAATGTTTCTTGGATCTGAATTTAATTGTTCGCCTAATATTTTGCGTAAAAAATACTTTCCTAAAGCAAACCTAACAGCATCAGCTTTTTTAAAAAATCTATTCTTTTTTTCAACCTCTGTTTTAGTTAAAATCGTTGTTAAATTATTTTCTATTCGAGAATAAACACTGCAGTTGACTTTGAAAACATGGATATTATCATTAGCCAATAAATCATGATGGCAGTAGTCAAGCCATTGAATATTGGTATTGTTAAAAAGAATAGACATTAGAAAACCTCCTTATTAGCTACACCAAACATTTTTTAATTCTAATGTAAAGATCCTTAAAAAGGAGGATCAACAAACCGGAATTGACCAAAGTTAGTTTGATTGCTTTGATTTTATCTTCAATAAAGCCTAGTGACATTCGCGTCATCAAACCTAACGTTTTTATTTATTTGTCGTTCCGTCATAAGCAATATTCAATGGCAAAATCTCTACAAAATGTAGTCCTGATTATCTTTACATCCAATTTGTTTACAGGAATGCGCAAGGCAATTTTGATTGTTATTTAGAAGTATTGTTTAGGCTAGATTGTACAATGCCTGCAAATAACTTGTCATTTGGGGTATGTAAAAATGTTCTATGATCACCAGGAACGATATGGACAGCTAAATTTTGTGTGGTGAAATCGCGCCACCCCAAATACTTTCTGTCGTCTAGATAATACAATCGCTTTTCTACACGGAAAAGATGGATTTTAATATCTATTTTTCTCAATTGATAATTGTTGCAAGCATTGGCGTAGATTTTATAAATGTTACTTTCATTTTCTGTGGCAAATGTTTGTCTTAAAGCTTTATCACCGGAAATTACTTTTATTATTTTGCTTTGTAAAATATGCAATTGGTAATTAAATGCCTCTTTCGGGTTGTTTAAAAATGAGTTAGTAAAATAGGGTAATTTATAAAACTGCCGTCTAACCTTTTTTAAGAATCTAAAAGATTCATTTTCAGATCTGTGCTTATTGTATGCATAAGTGTCTATTATCCCTAAAAAAATGATTTTCTTTCCTAAATCTAGCAGTTGTCTAGCCATTTCAAATGCAATATATCCTCCTAGAGAATAACCAGCTATGGCATACGGACCAAGAGGGTCATTTTCTATTATCTCTGTAATATGTTTTTTAGCAATTTCTTCTAAGGTAGAAGGAACTGCGGTATTTCCATTTAAACCATGTGCCTGAATACCGTAAACCGGTTGATCTTCATCAAAATAGTTGGAAATAGACTTAAATAATAGTACATTTAGGCCTGCACCATGGACAAAATAAATTGGTGGTTTTGTGCCACGTGTTTTAATAGGTACCAGTGATTTCCAGTCTTCATTTTGATCATTTTTAGATAAATGGGTTGCTAACCCACTGATAGTGGAATTTTCAAAAAGCACAGATAATGGTAATCTGAGACCTGTTTTCTTTTCAATTTCCGCCATCACTTTGACAGCCAGTAACGAATGACCTCCCAACTCAAAAAAATCATCCTTCGCTTTCAGATCCATAATTCCTAATACCGAAGACCAAATTTCAGCCACCATTTTCTCGTCAGCAGATAAGTCAACCGAATTTTGGTTTGTGGTATTTGAAAAATTTAAAGCCGGTAAAGCTTTGCGGTCTATTTTCGCATTCGGTGTAAGCGGAAAACTTTCTAAAGCAACATAATAGTCTGGAACCATATACGCAGGGAGATATTCTCTTAGCTTTTCTTTCCAATCTGCTACAATATTTTTTGCTACACTCCTTAGCTTTGCATTTGACGCTAGGTTATTGTCATCATCAAAAAGCATACTACTTTCGTCGACAATAACGTAAGCTACCAGCCTTTTATCGCCTGAAGTAATTTCTTGAGCTGTGACTATCGCCTGTTTAATTCCACTCTGTTGAGCAATAACAGTTTCAATTTCCGATAGTTCAATTCTATGGCCCCGAATTTTTACCTGCTGGTCTATTCTTCCCAGGCAAACGATTTCGCCATTAGGCAATATCTTTCCTAAGTCGCCAGTTTTATAAATCTTCTCGGTTGCTTTAGCGGCACCAAAATGATTTATGAACTTTTCGCGTGTTAATTCAGCGCGGTTTAAATAGCCGGCCGCTACGCCTTCGCCACCAATGCAAATTTCTCCAACCTCGTTAAAAGATAGGGGCGTATTGTGCTCATTTAAAACATACACTTGAGTGTTTTGTATGGCTTTACCAATAGTTACGTTTTCTTGGTTCGGTAAAATTTGTTTGAGAGTAGACCATA
The DNA here is from genome assembly GCA_964524015.1 of uncultured Mucilaginibacter sp. Lineage (GTDB taxonomy): Bacteria > Bacteroidota > Bacteroidia > Sphingobacteriales > Sphingobacteriaceae > Mucilaginibacter. The sequence continues at coordinate 12,937 of CAZGBN010000037.1, forward strand.
TCGTAGTTTCTGTTGGGCCGTACATATTCCAAAGTTCCTTTGAAAGCTTTAGTAGTTTTTCTGCTAGCTCTTTGGAAAGTGCTTCGCCGCCACAAAGGATTTTTACTGGAAGTATGGTATCCCACCCGCTATCAATGATCATTTGCCATGTGGAAGGCGTCGCCTGCATGATCGTAATTTTCTGCTCCTTTAGCGTCGATAGTAAGAGCCGACCATCTTTTGTGACCTCTGTAGTTGCCAGCACAAGTTCGGCACCTATAATCAAGGGCAGAAATAACTCTAGGCCAGCAATATCAAATGATATAGTTGTTATGGCTAGGAGGCGATCTTTTTCTGTCATCCCAGGCTCAAGACTCATGCTGGTTAAGAAGTTAGCCAAGTTCTGGTGTGAAATTTGGACGCCCTTAGGCTTACCTGTGGATCCCGATGTATAAAGTACGTAGGCCAAGTCGTTTCCCGTCACCTCAACAATAGTCTGATCTGTTTTTTGTAAACGTGGCCATAACTCTTCGATCACTAATTTTTTGGCAACTGTCTGGAAGGCTTGGTGGTATTTTTTTGATATGATAATGGTCTTGGCGTTAGCATCATCCAACATAAATTCGATCCGATCTTTTGGATATTGTGGATCTAGGGGAAGATAGGCAGCACCAGCCTTCAAAATAGCTAGTAAACTAACAAGCATTTGTGGGGAGCGTTCAGTAGTGATGGCGACGATATTGCCTTTTCTAACTCCTTCTTTAACCAATATTGCAGCAAGACTATTAGACTGGTCTTCGACTTCTTGGTATAGGAATGCTTCATCGTTAAAACGTAAAGCAGTTTTTTTTGCATATTTACTGCTGCTTTGCTGAAACAAATCTAATAAGGTTTGATGGCTATCGGCAATTGGTCCAATTGATGACGCAATCTCTAAACTAGGGCCAACCACAGGGCTACTTTGGCCAATCGTATCCTCTGGATTTACAACGAAAACCAGTAATAACGCCTCGAATTCGGCAATCATTCTTTCTATTGTAGTCTCCTTGAACAATTGTGTATTATAAGTCCATTCTAAAACTAAGTCATCTTGTGTACCTGTTGTATTTAAGAAGATTTCAAAGGTTTCATATGATCTTGGGTTAGATATAAGTTCATAAGAAAGTCCATCAAAAGTGACCGCATTAGCCATTCCCATATCGATATTAAAAACAATAGGAACCAAGGGAATTCGTGAACTATCTCTTTTAAAATTCAGTTTTTTTAATAATTGTCCAAAACTAAACAATTGATTCTCGTATGCATCCAGAAATACAGATCTACTTTGTTTTAAATAAGTTAAAAAGGACAGCGAAGGGTCGATTTGACTTCTGATAGGAAGTATATTGACGCAGTGACCAACCAGTTCATGATTCTCTGTAGCTAGCTGACCTGCTGCAGGAAGACCTACAACAATGTCGTTCTGTTTAGTTTGTTGAGATAAGAAAATTTCAAAAAGACTTAACATGGTATTGACCAAGCTGCATCCAGCATTACTACCTGTTTCCTTTAATTTGCTAACAAGGCTAGCGGTTAGCTTATGGTCTTTTCGTGCCGCTTTATAGGTCCTGATTTTACCGCGTTCATAGTCCGTTGGTAAATCTATTATTGGAACATCGCCCTTGTAAAGATCTAACCAAAAACGTTCCGTCTCCTTAAAAGCATCACTCTTTAAGAAAAGGTGTTGCTGGGCAGCATAACTACTAATTTGTACCACCGGTGGCAAGTTTGGTGTTAAACCCTTTTTAATAGCATTGTACGCTTTAGACAAGTTTTCCAATATAATGCCCATCGACCAGCCGTCGCAAATAATATGATGTATAACAAGCGTAAAATAATGTTCGGTTGCCGTAAAGCGATGAACAAAAACACGAAACAATGGTCCGGCCTGCAAATGAATCGGTGTTGACATTTCATTTTTAAGAAAGGCATCGAACGTGCTTTTTTTTTCTTTTTCGCTTAACCTCGCTAAGTCAATTAATTCCACTTCATAGTTTAAAGATTCATAAACAATAAAGTATTCACCATTTGCGCTTAACGTGCTTCTTAAGGCTTCATGCCTTTGTACCGTTGTATCGAAAGCATTTTTTAAACAGCCGAATGAAAACTCCCCAGTTAATTTTACGGAAATGGATTCATTGTAGGCAAGGCTAGCGGGCTCACCACCAATTGCGCACGATAGCCAAATTTCTCTTTGTGATTCGTTGATGACAACTATCTTTGCAATTTCTTTATCAGTTTCAAATGGATCAAAATCAATCGATTTAGAATTCATACTTGCTGTAACCATAATCTAATTCGTACCGATTTGAATATATTTTGCACCATTACTTGGATCTTTGATAAACCAGGCAGGGTTCCCATCTTGATCTTTCCCTAATTTTGCTCCTTTAACAGGAGGTACACTTGCATCAATCACAACAGCATTTGGATCAAAGTTATTGTTGATTTTATTCATTCCCGGGAAAAAACCAATCGAAATCATCTCATCCATACTTTCTAAAAAAGCATTAATAATTTGGTCTAGATCTGATTGACTTGTAGCTTCTGTAATAAAGCAAGGGAAGCCATCTAAAATGTGAATTCCCTTTTCCCTTAATAAAACAAAAAGCAATTCGCTATAAGGTAGCTCTTCATGATATTTAACTTTCCACATAGAACCATAACTAGCTACGTACATAGGTAGTTGCCTTTTTTCAATTGCATCATTAAGCTTTTTCGAAATATAATCTCCTTTGTCGTTCAGTTCCTTTTGTAGGGCGGGACCTCTTTGTTTCATATATAAAAGAGATGCCTGAGCCGAAGCTAAAGCGAGCGGATGGCGCACAAACGTACCAGCGAAATAGGTAACTCCAATTTCAGGGAATGAGTCGTCTCCATATTGCCAACCTCCACCATCAAGGGCATCCATTAAATTCCTATCTCCTGCAATTACACCAATAGGTATGCCTGCACCAACTACTTTGCCATAAGAAGCTAAATCTGCCTTAATATTGAAAATAGCTTGTGCACCACCCGGATGAAATCTAAATCCCGTTATTACTTCATCAAAAATTAATACAGCGCCATTTTTTTTGGTTACTGCTCTTAATTCTTTTAAAAAATCTATAGGTATAAATTCCGGTCTTCTACTTTGTATCGTTTCAACTAAAACCGCGGCAATTTCATCACCCCTTTCTTTTATGATCGCCATTGACTCGGGAGTTCCATATTCTAATACCAAGATATTTTGTACAGCTTCTGGCATAATACCTGCTGCAGCCGGAAATGATTTTAGTTTTTTTGTACCTCTTACCAAAACCTCATCAACAATACCATGATAGGAACCTGCAAATGCAACAATAAGCGAGCGGCCAGTAACTGTTCTAGCAATACGAATACAACCTAATACTGCTTCTGATCCTGTACTACACAAAGCAGACCTATCAAAGCCAGTAAATTCACAAATTAGTTTTGTAACCGATGCTGCTAATTCATGTTGTGGTCCAACTTCATAACCTTTTTCTATTTGGTTATGTAAAGCTGTAGTAATTACATCTGGCTGATGGCCTAACATATTTGAGCCAAAACCATTCAATGCATCAATATATTCGTTTCCATCTAAATCCCAAAGTTTACTACCCTTCGATTTGTTGATTACAATTGGATAGATTAACTCTTTTGTAAGTGGTTTAAAACCAGATACAACTCTAGGGTCGGCCATATAAGTTCTGCTTTCATTGGTGTAAGCTTTACTTTTAGCTGTTTTAGTGTTGTATCGCTCGATTAAATCTTTTAAGAAATTTTCTTGTTGAGGAGTTATAGAATTAGCCTGGCGCTCAATTTTGGGAGTAGCGCCGAAAGGTTTCTGTATCTCTGCTTTTTCTTCTTGAGTTATATCATTATTATCCTCGCTTACACTCACGATTTTTTCGCTTTGCAAAGGTTGTGTAGTTCCAGCCTGATTTGCAAATGGATTTGGCAATTGGTTTTCACCTTGCAGCAAAGCCAACTGCTGCGTTAAAATATTTAACTGCTGCGTAATTAAGCCTAAAGCAGAATTATCTGTAGTAAATGTAGGTTGTAGAGTTGTGTGTGTAGCGTTGTAAACTGGTGATGACACCACACTCGCTTTTTGCTGCACCGCTGTAACTTGTACAATTTCTTCTGCCGGAAGATTTGCATCGAGGTAAGCTACTAACTTGTTCAAGTTGGCATATTCTTCATTCAGCTTTCTAAAAGTAATGGGTAACTTAAATTTACGCTTTAAAGATGTTGCTACCTGTGTTAGTAACAGCGAATCAAAACCTATCTCTAAGAAATTCTGATTACTATTAGCATGCATAATCTCAATGCCTGATGCATCTTCTAATAGTTGCTTTACTTCTCTGGTTAGATTTTCTTTTCTCATTTTAGTTTCATCTTTTGGTAAGACTGTTTTTGAGCTAATTAACTGATTTTCTATTGAGGGTGTATTTACGTTGTTTTGTTTGGCACATAGCCAATATTTTTTTCTATCAAATTGGTAGGTCGGTAATTCAACCATATTTTGTTCTGTATAATATAAATCCCAATTTATATCCACACCATTTATCCATAGCTGTCCTATCGCATTTAAGGTAGAAGCTAAAGCATCGTCATTTGGGTCTAGTGTAACAATTGTTTTAACAACCGTTTTATTTGAAGCGGCTATTTGTTTAATTAATGTGGAGGTTACTGTCCCTGGACCAACCTCTAAAAATATAGGTGAACTTTGGTTTATGATAGTTTCTACAGCCTTGTTAAACTGAACAGTTTTTCTTAAGTGATTTGTCCAATAATTTATATCCAAAGCTTGTTCATCACTTAAAATTTCGCCAGTTACAGTCGAAATAATTTTGATACTTGGTTTAGATAAGCCAACTTTTTCTACTATTGATTTAAAATCATTTAAAACAGAATCCATCATTGAAGAATGGAAAGCATGACTAGTAAATAAGGGCTTGTTAGCAATTCCTTGCTGATCTAATAATTTAGATAAACTTGAGATTTGCTCTGTTGGGCCTGAAACTACACAATGCATGGGGCCGTTTACGGCAGCAATTGACAGGTCTTGATTTAAAAGACCTTGCACAACTGTTGCACTTTGTCTTACGGATAACATACTGCCGCTTGGTAACTTGCTAATTAATAGGCCTCTGTTGGCCACCAGTTTTAGTGCATCTGCTAAAGAAAATACCCCTGCAAGTTGAGCAGCAACAAATTCCCCAATGCTATGCCCTATTAATAAATCTGGTTCAATACCCCAGCTCATCCAAAGTTGTGCTAATGCATACTCCGTTACAAACAATGCAGGTTGGGTATATATGGTATTTTTTAGTTCGTTGCTAGCTGTTAAATTTTCTTCAGTATAAATTATTGTACGGATATCTTTATCCAAAAAATCATTTAAAATGAGCGCGCAATTATCTATCGCTGCTTTATAAACCGGTTCATTTTGATATAAAGCTAAACCCATATTCACATACTGTGTTCCCTGGCCTGGAAAACTAAAAATGATTTCAGAGGGTACTTCAGTTAGTAAATTTGTATTAATATTATCTGGGTTATTTAGTGTGTCGATCAACTGTGTTTCAGAGTCAACTACCTTGAATTTTCTAAGTTTAAATGGTTTTCTTTTAGTATGTAAGGTGTACGCTATATTACTCAAGGAGTTGTTGGTATTATGTTGTAAGTAGGTGGCTAAAGCGGTTTGGTATTTCGTTAAACTATTTTCACTGTGAGCCGACAATCTAATTAACTCAAAAGGAGAGTTCTTGCCCGTAACTTTTACATCGTTTTCAAAGCTTTCTAAAATAACATGCACATTTGTACCACCTACTCCAAAAGAGCTTATACCAGCAAAACGAGGTTCTGTATTGACCCATTTGCTTAATTTAGTATTAACGTAAAATGGACTATTTTTAAAATCTATGTTCTTGTTTGGAGTATCATAACCTATCGAAGCAGGAATTTTTTTGTAGTGCAAAGCCAAACAGGTTTTGATAAAACCAGCAACTCCAGCTGCTTGTGTTAAATGGCCAAAGTTACCTTTAACAGATCCTATAGCACAATATTGCTTTTTGTGTTGTAAGCCAAACGCGTCAACAAGTCCTTCAAATTCTATTGGATCTCCAATAGGGGTTCCTGTACCGTGCGCCTCCACGTAACTTATTTGTGAGGCATCAATTCCCGCATCATTTAATGCACAAATTATAGCTTCAGACTGGCCTACACTACTTGGCGCAGTAAAACTTCCCTTGCCATAGCCATCGTTGTTAATTCCTACACCTTTTATTATTGCAAAGATATGATCACCATCTTGCTTTGCTTCTTCTAGCCTTTTTAACAGTACTATGCCGGCCCCATCACTAAAAGTGGTTCCTGTGGCATTGTCATCAAAAGGTTTGCAATGTCCGTCTGCACTTAACATACTTCCTTCCTGGTACAAATAGCCACTGTTTATTGGAGAAGTAATACTGGCTCCTCCGGCCAAAGCAATAACACATTGATTTGCTCTTAAGCTATTTACGGCTTGGGTAATTGCTAGTAATGACGTAGAACAAGCTGAATTTACGCTTATAGCTGGCCCTTTAAGATTAAGATGATAAGCTGTTCTAGAAGCGGCGTAATCTTTCTCATTTACTGATAAAACCTGTATTTTCCCCTGACTTTCAATTTTATCGATATGAGAAAGAACGTTATTCTCGTAATAGGTATTAGTTCCAAAACCAGCAAATACTCCAATTTTTTCTTTATAATTGCTAGGTAAATAGCCTGTCTTTTCTAAACATTCCCATGCAGTTTCTAAAAAAATCCTTTGTTGCGGATCCATTAATTCTGCCAATGTTGTCGTTATCCCAAAAAAGGATGGATCAAACATATCAGCATCTTCGATAATTCCTCTTGCTTTTACATATGCAGGATCATCCTTTAAATCGTTGGGTATGCTTGAATCAATTATTTCATCATTAAAAAATGTAACAGTTTCTTTTCCTTTTTCTAGTATGCTCCAAAATTCTTCAATTGTATCCGCTCCAGGAAACCTACCGGCTAACCCAATTACTGCTATATCAGCCGTGAGATTTGATCCTCTTTCTGGTGCTGAACTTCTATGTTTTTTTTTACTTTTTTCTAAATAACTAGCTAATGCTGCTATTGTTGGAAGTTGATATATTTTTGTTATTGGTAGTTCATACTGGTAAGTGTTTTTTAAGGCAACGATTGTTCTTTGGGCCATGAGGGAATCCCCCCCTAATTCAAAAAAATTATCATCAATACCGATTTTATCAATCTCTAGAAAGTCATTCCAAATGTTATAGATATTTTTTTCAGTTACAGATTGTGGTTTTTTATAAATAGTATCTAAATCTGGTCTGCTAATTTTTATTTTTTCAATTGCTCTTTTATCAGCTTTACCATTGCTAGTTAATGGCACATAATCTATCTTTATATAGATTCGAGGTACCATGTGATCTGGCATCTTTTGCTGCAAGAATTTAATAAGCGATTGTTTGTCAATTTTGACATCGGATTTATAATAGCCAACTAATTTCTTTTCACCATGTGAACTTTCCTTCGCTATTACAATAATTTGCTCAATGCCAGGAAACTGGTTGATATGGTTTTCAATTTCACCAAGCTCTATACGATAGCCATTAATTTTAACCTGTTCATCAATCCGGCCTACATATTCATAAGAACCGTCAGCTAACAATTTTACAATATCGCCCGATCGGTATAACTTAGCAGTTTTATCTTTATTGAAATGATCTATAATAAATCGATAATCTGTAAGCTCGGGAAGGTTTAAGTATCCTCTGGCTAACCCCTCACCACCAATATAAAGTTCTCCCTCTTCGTTAATGTTGCATTTCTCTTGGTTTGCATTAAGGACATACCCATATAATGTAGGAATTACCCATCCAATAAGACTCTTACTGCTTTTACAAAGTTCTTCGGTAATTTCGATGAAAGTTGTAAATACGGTGGTTTCTGTTATGCCATAACCATTAATTAATCTGCATTCTTTAAAACGGTTTTTCCATGTTTTTAATTTTAATGGATTTAAAGCTTCACCTCCATAAATTATATACCTTAAGGCTAAATCATCACTATTTTGGTTTAGAATATATTCCTGTAATATATAAAATGCCGAAGGTGTTTGGTTTAGTATGGTAACTTTCTCTTTAGCAATCAACTCTGCAAAAGCGTTTGCATTTTTAGCCGTTTCTTTTGGTACGATAATAAGTTTACCGCCATACAAAAGTGCTCCATACATTTCCCAAACGGAAAAATCAAAGCAGAACGAGTGGAACATGGTCCAAACATCGTGTTCATTAAAATCAAAAAATGGAGAATCGTTAAAAAATAACCGCACTACATTGTAATGCTCTATCATTACACCTTTTGGTGTACCGGTAGACCCGGAGGTGTAAATTATGTATGCTAAATTATTGGGTTTAATATTTATTATAGTTGGGGTGCTCTCCATTTTTTGAATTGCGCTCCAATCCGTATCAATGGTTACAAGTGTTGCACTCCCTGTTAAGGCATCCATCAATTGATGATTTGCGCCATTTGTGATTATAAAATCGCATTTTGTATCATTTAAAATATATGATATTCTTTCTTTTGGGTATTCGGGATCAATAGGTACATATACAGCTCCAGCTTTTAAGACACCTAAAATACTTATGATCATTTCCAGTGACCTATCAATACAAATGGGAATAAAATCCTCTACACCGACGCCTTTTTTTACCAAATAGTTTGCTAACCTAGTAGATCTTTCATCCAGGTCTCTATAGGATAGATGTGTATTCTGGAATTGTAAAGCAATCTTTTCGGGAGTTCGAGACACCTGTGCAGCAAATAAATCTAAAAGGGTAATATCAAGCATATCAATTTTATGAATGTATTATTATATTGTTGTTAATCTTGAGTTAACAGCTGACTTACTGTTGCATAATACAGCGATGGAACTTTCTCCTTAATTATAATTCAAATATAAAGCAAAGCTTCGAGAAATTAAAGTGTTGTAAATTACTGTTCGTAGACTATCAATCGAAATCTAGAGCTTTAAACCATTCACTAACAACGATTAGTTAGGTGAAAAATCCTTGTAATGTTAGCCTCCGAAATTATCGAAGAGCATATAAATATATGAAAGTATCACCCATTAATATATTTTCATAAATTTGGAACAAACCGTATTTTGTAGAACTTACAAAACATGATTAGTGTTCTTGACAGAAACCGGTTTATTAACGAATTCTCACCACTGAAAGAAAAATGCGTATAGCTCACCTTATTTTAACATATACTGACCCGCACCAAACCGAAAGAATGATAAAGAACATGATGCATGGCAATTTTGATTTCTATATTCATGTTGACAAAAAATTCGATATCAACCCGCATCTTTTCCTTGAAAAGCTCCCTAATGTTTACTTTTTAAAGGACAGAGTTGATGTTAAATGGGCTGGCTATGATACTGTAAAAGCGACCTTCAGCTGTATCAAAGAAATCGTAAACACAGGCATTGACTATAAATATATTAACTTTTTAAGTGGACAGGATTATCCACTTAAATCAGCTGAGGTTCTAGCAGATTTTTTCGAAAAGAGTAATGAGAAAGAATTTTTGAGTTATCGAGATATAAAAAACGAGTGGAAAGATGGCTTAATAAGGATGGAAAAATATTATTTGTCAAACTTTAGTTTTAAAGGTAAACATACCATTGAAAAGGTACTTAATTTTGTTCTGCCCAAAAGGAAGTTACCCTATAATCTTCATCCTTATGGAAAATCGATGTTTTGGATGCTTACTCCAAAGGCTGCAATGTATGTGGTTAATAAGGTTGAGAATGATAAAAAATTGATAAATTTCTTTTCACTTTGCTGGGGTAGTGATGAATTCGTCTTTCAGACTATCCTACTGAATTCATCATTCAAAGAGAACATTATAAATGAGAATTTTAGGTATATCGATTGGTCTTTGGGTGGACCCAATCCTAAGGTCCTTGATGAAAGTGATTTCGAAGCGTTAAAAGAATCAAATATGCTTTTTACCCGAAAGGTAAATGAAACGAAAAGCGCAAAGTTATTGGATTTAATAGATAGCAAACTTTTACTTTCATAAATGAATTTAAATGGCTCATATAATTAATCTCACAACATTTAAAGAAAGTCGCGGTATTTTAACGGTGCTTGACAAAGTAGTGGATTTTGAGATAAAACGGTTATTTTATATTTATGCCGTTGATGATTCGGATCGTGGGGGGCACAGACATCACGATACTCACCAAGCTGCTATCTGCATTAAAGGTTCTTGTAAAATAACATGTAACAACGGTAAGAAAATAGAAATCTTTGATTTGAACTCTCCCGAAAAATGTCTTATTCTGGAGCCTTGTGATTGGCATATTATGCATGATTTTTCTGGAGATTCAATTTTATTAGTGCTTGCTTCAACGGCATTTGACCCTAAAGATTACATCTATGAGCCATATCAGAGTACCATATGAGAATTTAAGACTTCTTAACCAATCATTTGAAGAAGATTTCAGGTTGAAGTTTAATGATTTTTTAGAAAGCGGCTGGTATATTCTTGGTAATGAAGTAGCGAGTTTTGAAAAGGAATTTGGAGATTTTCATGACGAGCAGTTTGTTGTGGGTGTGGCCAATGGATTAGATGCCTTAATACTTTCTTTAAAATGTTGCAATTTTAACAAAGGAGATGAAGTAATTGTTCCTTCAAATACATACATCGCAAGCATCTTAGCCATTTTACAGTGCGATTTAACACCAGTTTTTGTTGAGCCCAATATAGCTACCTATAACATAGACCCATTTAAAATTGAACAGGCAATAACCAGTAAAACAGTAGCTATTATGGTTGTACACTTGTATGGCCAATGTTGCGAAATGGATACTATTAATTCTATAGCTGAAAACAGAAATTTAAAAGTTATAGAAGACTGCGCTCAAGCACACGGTGCAACATTTAAAGGCAGAAAAGCTGGCACCTTTGGCAACTTTGGTTGTTTTAGCTTTTATCCTACAAAAAATCTTGGTGCTTTAGGTGATGGGGGAGCAATAATTTGCAAAACCGAGGAGCATTATAGGAAACTTAAACAATTGCGAAATTATGGCTCTGAAAAAAAGTATCATAACGGAATAATTGGCTACAACTCTAGGCTTGATGAGATTCAGGCGTCTTTTTTAAGAGTAAAATTACCTCATTTAGACGATATCAATAATCATAAAAAATGTTTGGCGTCTATTTATCAAGAAAATTTGAAGAACGAATTTATTAAACCAATAATTGATAAAGACTTTGATAATGTTTATCATATCTATAACATCAGACATCCCGAACGAGACCGTTTGAAAAATTACCTTTCGGAAAATAATGTTGATACTGAAATACATTATCCCATTGCGCCTCACAAACAACAGGCACTTAGGCAACTAAATCATTTGAGCTATCCTATTTCTGAAGCTATTCATGCGACGACATTGAGTTTGCCATGCTCTTTTGCCCACACTCAAAAGGATATAGTAATGATTATAGAAATTATAAATCAATTTAAATAGCAATACAATGCACTATTTGATAAAGGAATTTGCTCCGCCCATTGTTAACACATTGAGATGGTTCAGTTTTAAATATGGTTGGAAAGGAAATTTCAAATCATTCGAAAAAGCTCAAGAGAAATGCCAAGGCTATGATGAAACTCATATTTTAAATAAAATAATAGAGACGACAAATAAAGTGAAAAACGGTGAAGCGGTGTACGAGCGTGATGGGATTATTTATGATAAAATAAAAATTAATTTCCCATTAGTAAATGCCTTGCTTCACATTGCCTCCATAAATAATAATAAGTTAACGCTGATTGATTTTGGCGGCTCCCTCGGAACTTCATATTATCAAAATATTGGTTTTCTAAAACAATTGGTTGAACTAAACTGGTGCATAATTGAACAGAAACACTTTGTAAAGATTGGAAAAAAATCGTTTGAGAACGAGCACATAAAATTTTATTATTCTATGGAGGAGTGTTTGGCAAATCATAAAAAGCCGGATTTGGTATTAATTTCAAGCTCACTTCAGTATATCAAAAATCCATATGATGTTTTAAGTAAAATCCAATCTTTTAATATACCGTTTATTATGCTTGATTTAGTTGGGTATAGTGGTTCAGACCAAGATAGAATAACTATACAGCATGTACCCCCTGTTTTTTACGGTATTGAAGCCTCGTATCCTTGTACTTTTTTTGGAAAAAGCAAAATAGAGAAACAGATGGAAATCAATTATCGTAAAGAATTTGATTTTATATCAGAAGACCAAAAATACTATATAAATTTTAGACCTTTTAGGTATCAGGGGTCTTTTTGGAAACTCAAATAGAATTCAGCCTTTAACTGATTTATGCTAATTTAGTGTTTTAGGTGATCGATTTTAGCGGTCCACATCAGCTGTTTCTTAATAGCGAACCTCGAAACATCTTTAAACACCATATTGTAAACAATTGCTAATATTATAAATAAAGTAGCCAAGAACAAGGACTTCGTTAGTTGTTCTTTACTTCTTTATCTTGCTACGATATTGCAATTTCGGCGATTACTGCATTAGAAAGCGCTGCTAAATCTTTGGGCTGCAATTCAATTTCAACGGCCACCTTACCCGAGCCAGTTAATATGCTCGGATATGTTAATAGATGTTCGTCTAGGTAAACTTCAATATGTGTAGGGATGCCGATGGCACAAACTCCCGAAGAGGGATAGCCAATCTGATCGGCCAATTCTTGTTTCTCAGCAACTTCCAATTTATTTACTTTGGCTAAACTAGCTAATTTTCGGAGGTCTAGCTTTTTACCGCAGGAGCACACTGCCATGATATACTTGTCTCTGGTTTTTGTTCTTAAGAATACAGATTTAGTTATTCTTTCTATTTCGTAACTTAAGGCATTGGCGAAATCGGCAGGCGAATATATGGCGCTGGAAAACGAATCATGCCTAATTTCTTTATAATTAATTTTATATTGGATTAATTTCTCCTCAATTTTTTTATGCATGGTAATCCTCTTTTGCACCAAAGTTAATTTCTCCAAAAAAAGTTTGGTAAGCCTGTTCCAATATTTTATCACCTTCTAAAAAGGGCCAATCAGTTTCTACCATGTACCTGATAGCTAATAAGGGAACGGGTGATTGCAAGGGTTTAAAATTAGAATTCCTTAGTCCGCCTTGTTGGCAATTTTCGTAAAACTGGCCTATCATCATGCCCTGTTTAACAAATTCTGGCTTAAGTTGCAATTGTACGTCATCAATAATATGGTAAATCTGGCTTTGGGTCAATGCTGGAAAAAGTACGGTGATGGCCTTAAACTTTTTGTCCTTTTTTTGGAGGGGGGGCATAGAAAGGAAGGTATCTTTTAAACCGCGTATTAAATTAACAATGTGCGATTGTACTGGGTTAGGCTGTTCAAATATTCCGACTTTAAAATATTCTTTTTCTTCCGCATATTGCACATAGGGGCAAACCGCCCCAGTGCGCCCTAGGTTTTTATTAGACTTCTCCAAAAAGTTAGTTACCCAGCCGGAAAATAATTCCAATTCATCTCGATAAGCTAAATAGGAGGTGGGAATATTATTTTTTGAAATATCTTTAAGGTTAAAAAGCAAAATGCTATTGTCTGATGCTGTATTCAAGGCAGGCATGGTTATTTAATGATGAATATAAATTATCAGTGAATGAATTAGAAACAAATAGCCTAATATAATGTTTTATTTATATATTTTGATATAAAAATATTTGAACAATTAGGTAGAGCACGCTATTATCTTGTTTAGATAAATATTCATATCTTCACATTTATTGTCGACAATAGTTTTAATTATACAACCGCATAATTCCTTTTACTAATTTTATCCATGATTAATAATAATGGAGAGAGAACGATTTTTCACCTTATTCATATTCGGGCAAAACAAGATCCTCATAAAATAGCCATCAAACATAAAGATGCGCAAATTAATTATGCAGATTTAGTTACAGAAGCAGATCAAGTGGCAGAAGCTTTTTTAAGGCTGGGCTTAAAACCTAAGTCAGTGGTTGCTGTTGCGATGGATAGGTCTATTAAAATGTCTATATGCCTATTGGGCTTACTTAAAGCTGGTATCACCTATTTACCTATAGATCCGGGATTGCCTTTAGAAAGGATCGATTTTCTAATGAAGGATACCGGTGTCCATGCGCTCATTACTTCCCCAAAATATAAGGAATATTATAGTGATTTCGAGCCAATTTCCTTCGAAGAGATTTTGCGTAATCGGTCTCAAGTAACACCAGATTTGATAGTTACTGATACACCAGCTGATCACTTGGTCTACATCTGTTTTACCTCTGGATCCACAGGGTTGCCAAAAGGGGTAGGAGTTAGTCAGCAAAGCTTATTAAATTTATTAAACTATCGGTTAGTATCCCCTGGCGTAGGCCCTTCGGATAATATGTTGGGTTTAACAACAATGTCTTTCGATATAGCTCAAGAAGAGCTATACCTGCCCCTAATTGCAGGTGCTCAGCTAACCATTATAGACCAAGATGAGGCAAGAGACGGATTCGCTTTATTAGAGACGGTGAAGTCAGCGAATATTACCTTAATGCAGGCCACACCCTACATTTGGAGAATGATGCTTGAAGCAGACTGGAAAGAGCAGCTGCCTATAGTGGCATTTTGCGGTGGGGAAGCGCTAACCAAGGATCTGGCCAGCCAATTGTTGTCAAGATGCAAAGAGTTATGGAATATGTATGGACCCACGGAAACCACAATTTGTGCCATGGTCAAAAAGCTATCGCTCAAAGATGAGGTGATTAGTATTGGGCGACCTATTGCTAACGTGGCGGTATACGTATTGGATCGAGATCTTCAGAAAGTAGTTACGGGCGAGGAGGGAGAGCTTTATATTAGTGGTGTAGGGGTGACAAATGGCTATATCAATAGACCAGAATTAACTGCAGAGAAATTTGTTTTAGATCAATTTTCTACCAACGGTGAACAAAAAATGTACAGCACTGGCGATTTGGTTAAAGAACTGCCCAATGGCGAATACCAGTTTATCGGTAGAATAGATACCCAGGTTAAAGTGAGGGGCTACAGAATAGAGACCGAGGAAATAGCGTATCAATTAAAGGAACACGAGGCAGTAAAAGATGCGTTAGTTATTGTATATCAAGATGCTGTTGATAACGCAAGATTAGTTGCCTATTTAACCCCGCAACCCCGCCATTTAAATATAACCAACGAACAGTTGGAAAACGATTTAAAAGATGCCTTAAAAAAAGTGCTTCCAGAATACATGGTGCCAGTAGATTATGTATTTATCAGCAAAATGCCCCTGCTGTCCAGCGGAAAAATAAATAAGGAAGCTTTACCCGTTCCGAAAATTAAAAATAATAACACGGCTACTTATGTAGCACCAACTACCGAGTTGGAAAAGATTATCATGGAAATTTGGATTTCCAATATTGGAATTAACGAAATTGGCGTTAACGACAACTTTTTTGATTTGGGCGGTAATTCGATGATTGCAGTGAAAACGAAAATTCAGATTGAAAAGGCAACGAAAGTACGTTTGTCTCCTTCTATACTTTTTAAGTATCCGACTATTAAGTTGCTAGCACAACTCATTGCAAATTCATCGAATGAAATTTATCAGTCGTTAGTCCCAATTAAGGCATCTGGAAGTAAAATTCCTTTGTATATGGTTCATGGCATTGGTTTAAATGTGTTTACATTTAAAGATATGGTAGCAAAAATGGATGATGACCAACCTGTATATGGTTTGCAGGCTGTGGATATCGATCGTCAAGTGACCCCATTAGATACCATTGAAAAAATTGCTGCTTTTTATAACAGTGAAATTATAAGCCACAATCCCAATGGGCCTTACGCCATTTCTGGTTATTCAATAGGGGGTGTGATTGCTTATGAAATGGTTAAGCAATTAATCGAATCGGGAAGGGACGTGAAGGTATTAGTAATGTTTGACACAGCTGTACAAATTCCAACACATCAGTACCCTCTACTAAAAAAGATTTATGGGAAAGGTCTGCGACAGTTTCCTAAGGTAAGGTTTAGGTTGCATACGCTATATTGTGAGCCTGTCAAAACCCTTAGTTATCTGGTCAATTATTATAAAAATGATTTTGGTATATTAGCGAGAAAGCGTATGAATCGTGATTTGCCAGATTACATGGTTAAAACAATGTCGTTAATTAAAAAGGCTTTTTATCAATATAAATTAAATCCTATTGATATTCATATAGACGTTTTTATAGCTAAGAAATTATTTTTTTTGGATGACCCTGAATTTTTAGGCTGGAAAACTTATGCAAAAGGTGGTGTAAGCACCTACCATATTGCGGGTGGCCATGACGATTTATTTTATCCCCCCTATGATAGCGAAGTAGCAGAATTATTGCAAAAGATGCTAAACAAAATTAACGAGCATTAATCCTCACATTATTTCCTAAAGTACTCCCAGCAATTTTGGATAGTCAAGCTATATTATTTCGGGCTATTCAAGATTTTAATGAATCGCAGTTCTAAATTGTAAACTAAAATATGGTATTAAAGCGGCGTTGTCTGTCTTTAATTTCCGGATAAATTTGTCGCAGTAAAAATGTACTTATAAAATATCATTCACTCTAAACGTTCTCCGTTTGTAATAAGGCTGGTATTGTTTTCAGAATAACCTTCAGGTCGTTTTTGAAGCTATGATTTATGGCGTAAGAGTTGTCTAAAATTAATCTTTCTTCTTCGCTCATTCCACCTTTTCCTCTTTTTTCTACTTGCCACAGCCCTGTAATACCGGCGGGTGCATGAAATCTCAATATATATTTATCAGTTGTAAGTTTTTCAGCCTCGTAAAGAGGTAACGGTCTATTGCCAACAATACTCATGTTTCCAATCAATACGTTAACCAATTGCGGAAGTTCATCAATACTTGTGTTTCTTATAAATTTACCAAAACTCGTAATTCTTGGATCATCTTTGATTTTTATAAACGCAGAATCTTGCCCGTTTTTTGTGTATGTTTTCTCACAATGAGTTGATCCGTCAGCAAATAACGGGAATTGACAACTCCCATGTACGTCACAATCTTGACATAAACTTTGTGAAATATTGATTTGAACTGCGTTTAGATCTGCATTTTTTTCAATATATTGATTCAGATGTTTCAACTCCTTAAGTTTTTTATCCGCATCAGTAAACATAGATCGGAATTTATAAAATTTAAAAATCCGGTATCCGGTTCCAACCCTGTAAGAATAATAAAATGCGGGCCCTGGTGACTCTAATTTGATAATTACATAAACCAAAAGAAAGATTGGGGACAATAAGAAGAGAATGATACTGGAAAATAAAATATCAAATAATCTTTTTCCAAAAGGGGTTTTGTATGAATTAATTGTTTTCTGAAAATATGGTTTTTTTAATTGTGCCCAATTATCAATAACGAAATTAACTCTGGTCTCAATATTTTTAAAATCCTGCGGTATAATAAATACATCGGCTATTTTACCATTGATGGCCACCTGGCGCAGGTTTTCATTAAAGTGAGTAACAAGTAAAAATACTGGAATAGGAGGTAGGTCTTCGTTTTCAAGTATTTCAATTATATTTAATCCATAATTACCCAATATTTCACTTCTTGAGATAATGGCTGATATTTCAAATTGATTTGAACGCCAACTTGCAAACATTTCAATGATGTTTTTAAAATACAGCAACTTTTTATTATTGAAATCTAATTCATTGAAATCAATAAGACTATCATCACTTAAATTTATTAAAACGATATACTTTTGAAAAGTAGTAATATTAGTATTCATTATTTGGCCGATCTTTTTAAAACAACCCTTATGCGGGCCTCAAGTTCCGCAGGATTAAATGGTTTTACAATATAATCGTCTGCGCCTGCATTCAAGCAATTGATTCTTTTTTCCGATGAATCGTCCCCGGAAATAATTATAATGGGTATTAACTTGAAAAAGTTGCTCGCTTTCAGTTGGTTTATTAGTTGAAAACCGTTGATGTTTGGAGTATTTAAATCAGCGATAATAAGATCGGGTAGATTGCCATTTTGTAAGTAATTAAGGCCATCTAATGTATCGTTAAATGCTTTTATTTCGTATGTCAAGTTTAAAAACTCTGATAATAGATGTTGCATATACTCATCATCTTCAATAATTAATATTTTTGTTTTGGTTACTTTAGAAATGTCCATATAAATTACAAAGTATTGTTTTTACAACCGTTTCGTAAATATAAAAACTTATATTTAGATCATAACATTTTTATTGGATGTAATCGATTTTGGTTGCATTTTTTAAAGCAAAATAGTCATTTTATCCACCTAGCAATTATTTAAATAACTGTCTGTAATAAGTGTTGCAAATCAATCTAGATGTATTAAAGAGGATAAATTGTCGCTGTATATTAAATATGCCTTTTTTAGGTTAGACATCAGTATTATTTGATAATTATTGGTAATCTTTATATGTTTGAATCTATTAACTAGATGATAAACAATAATTATATAAATTATTTATGAAGATTGCTGTTGTTGGAACAGGATATGT
>CAZGBN010000038.1:0-27953 GCA_964524015.1 uncultured Mucilaginibacter sp.
CACGCTATCGCTCGCAATGACGTTTGGGGAGGTTGGGAGCTTATTCTGCTTTAAAATAACCTTGCGTAGCCGTTCCTGGTGTTCATCGCCCCATAGGCCGATAGACTGTATCAGCGGAATGAGTGTTTTGCCAAAGCCAGTAAGGTGATACTCAACCTTAGGCGGCATAACCGGGTAAATGGTTCGGGTAACCAACTCATGATCTTCCAACTCCTTTAATTGCACATTGAGTACCCTACGGGTAGCGTCGGGTATCTTGCGCTGTAATTCGCTGGGCCGCAAGTTACCCTGGTGAATGAACCACAAGATACGGATCTTCCATTTTCCGTAAAGCACCTCGCCTACCAGGTCGAGCCCGCAGTTAAGCGATGGGGCTATCTTTTTAACATACATACTACAAATATACAATAGCCTGCAGGTATGAACAATACGGACAAATTTATCCCTATTTGATTCGTAAGCCCGTAATTGTATGGTATAGTTGTACTGCTGAGATTTGTATCAAACAAAAAACGATGACACAAGAGACAAATTACAGCAATGAACTATCGGGCAAAATTGCCCTGGTAACAGGTGGTACCAAAGGCGCCGGAAGGGCCATAGCCGAAAGGCTTTTACAAGCAGGGGCTACAGCAATTATAACGGCAAGGAACGCTCCCGAAAAAGAGGATAGCAACTTGCATTTTATCCCTGCCGATCTGAGCAAGGCAGATGACGCACAAAAAGTGATAAGTGAAGTACTGTCAACCTACGGCAGGCTGGATATCCTAATAAACAATCTTGGAGCCTCATCAACACCGGCAGGTGGTTTTGCAGCACTAAGTGATGAGGACTGGACATCAACACTGCAAGCTAATTTATTGGCTCCTGTAAGGCTCGACAGGGGATTTTTACCGCAAATGATCGAGCGGAAAAGTGGGGTTATTATTCATATTGCTTCCATACAGGGCATATTACCGCTGCACGACTCTACCCTGCCCTACGCGGCTGCAAAAGCAGGATTGATCAATTACAGCAAAAGTTTATCTAATGAGGTTACGCCAAAAGGTGTACGCGTGCTAACGGTTTCGCCGGGATGGATAAATACATCCGCATCCATAGCCTGGTTGGGCGAGATCGCCAGAAATTCGAACAGTACGGTAGAAGAGGCACAGCAAGGTGTAATGAACGCGTTGGGTGGCATACCTTACGGCAGGCCGGCCGAACCGGAAGAAGTAGCCGAATTGGTGGGCTTTTTGGTTTCGCCACGTGCCAATTACTTAACAGGAACAAATTTCGTTATCGACGGCGGAACGGTACCGACTATTTAACGACTAAACATACATAACTATGCAACTACCCAAATTAATAGCGCGCTTTGTAGCGACACAAAACAATTATGACAGTGAAGCCTACGCGGAGTGTTTTACGGATTCCGCAATCGTACATGACGAAGGTAAAACCCATACCGGCAAAGCAGAAATTCAGCAATGGATTGAAGAAGCTAATGAGAAATATCAATCACAGATGAAACCTCTTAATTATGAGGAATCCGGACCTAACGGTACATTGACCGCAGAGGTGTCGGGCACATTCCCCGGCAGTCCTATAATGCTCCAGTTTCATTTAGGATTGAAAGATGATTTGATCGATTCTTTAAAAGTAACCGGTTAATTAACAACCAAACAACACAATTTATTGATTATCAGATAATTATATAAACTCAAAACATGGTTAACATATTTTTGCACAATTTTTATTTAATTAATTGATAATCAATATTTTAATACCATAGTTAACTCAAAATGTGTTAAGTTGTGTTAACCTTGTTAACTAACCTCCCGATAACTATCGGGACTAAGCCGCTAGACCGTCCCCTCTTCCGCAAGCGGGAAAGAGGGTTATTAAGTCTCCAACACCCTCTTTCCGCCAAAGGCGAAGAGAGGGTCGACGATCCCGATGAATATCGGGAGATGTCGGGGTGAGTCGACTGGCTCAGTGGTGACTACAACAAATCAAATCAAACAAAAACGGCCGAAAGCAATGCTCACGGCCGTTATACACGTATCGGCTAAAATATTATTCTGTCAGCACAAAATTAAGCGGCAATGTATATTTCACGCGTACAGGCTGCCCGTTTTGCTTGCCGGGTTTCCATTTTTTGGATAATTTTAAAACACGCAAAGCTTCTTCATCCATCCCATAGCCCGCGCCCCTATCAACCATTACGTTGGATATCTGTCCGTCCTTCTCTACCACAAAGCTTACCCAAACCCTGCCGCTTTTACCGGCATCACTGGCCATGGCGGGGTAACGCAGGTTTTTTTCTAAAAATTTGGTCCATCCCGCGGCACCACCATCAGGTTCGGGCATAACATCTACCCCATTCTTACCATATATTGTATTATCAACCTTTGGCGGCGCCTCAACCTCGCCTTTGCCTGTACTTACTGCTTCCGGTATATTATCTACAATAATAACTCCCGGCTCGTCTATAGTTTGCGGTCCTACAGCGCCTGTAATTTTGGTAACATCCGGCGGTGTTTCTGTAACCGGCTTATCGGTAACTACGGGCACCAAAAATTTGGTGGTCTTAACAGGCTTAGAAGATTCGGGTTGTTTGGCCTCCTCCTTTTTGGGCGGGGTTTCTATGGTTACTTCGGTTATATTGACCAGGTCTGGTGGCACCAATGGAGGAACAACTTTGGATTTAAAAAGGATGCTGCCTGCAATAACCGCGGCGGCAATGCTAAAAAAAGTGATCCCCATGGCTTTAACCGTAGTTTCGGCAGAGTGTTGCCTTAAATAGTAAGCGCCATATTCTTTGTTGCGGTTAGCAAACACAAGCTCGAGCCACTCGGACCTGTGCAAATCAAATTTAGAGATAAGCATAGCGTTGAAGTTTTAAGTTTATATTACTATAACGTTAGTTATACGTCAAATGTTGTGCTAAAAACTAAATATTTAGGTAACAAGTTTATCACATAAAAAAGCCGCCTGTTAGGGCGGCTTTTTTAAACAAGTTCAGCTAATTATTTATGCTAATTTATTAGAAAGCGTATACCGCAGCTAATACAAATTGTGAAGCAGATTTGGTTGGCATACCATTTTTAGTGAATGCTGATGTTGCCAAATCGCTGTTGTTATCAAACCTTACTTCTGGTATCAAAGTTAAAGGACCTGATTTAATGTTTGCAGTTACTGTTAATGCAGTTACTGATTTACCCGGAGCCGGACCAAATGTTGCCAAAGTACCGGTTTTAGTTTTAAAGTATTCGCCTCTTAAACCTAAAGTAACTGCGCTTGATACCGCTAATTGAGGGTATAAAGCAATACCTTGGTAACCACCGGTACCTGCACCTTTTGATGCAGCATAATCAGCAGCGTTTAAGCCTAATTTAAAGGCATCAGTTATTTGATAAGCAGTAGTTACGTCAATTACAGTACCTGAAGTAGCAGTTGAGTTACTACCGGTTAATAAGTTAATATAAGCAGTCCATCCTTTAACTGGCGAAACCATTAATTGTGCACCAAATAAACCTATGTTATTAACTGCTTTGTAAACGTTCCACTGATCGTTGAATGCACCTACCATTAAGCTGGCTTTATCAGAGAACATATAAGTTGCTTTAACACCCGCGTTTTGGAACGGACCGTTAGTGAACAGGTATGAAGTTGAATAGTTAAAGTTACCTGCAGCGTTAATTACTTCGTAACCAACAAATGTACCCATGTAACCACCTGTTAGGTTAAATTCAGGAGTTACATCATAAGATACATATAAGTTTTGGATGTGGTTGGTTGGAACCGGTAATGACTGATCATTACGAGGACCAAAAGAAACTTCACCTACAAATGATGCTTTTCCTACTTTTTTCTTCAAGGCAAGGTCAACCATACCTATTGAAATTGAGTTATGATCGCTTGCAAAACTGGTAGGAATATTGCTTTTGCCAGAAAAGTCATACTTGTAATAAGCATCAACTGAACCAGTAATAGTTAAAGGTGGATCTGTTTGTGCGCTAGCTGTAAAAGTTAATGCACCTAGGGCGATTAGTGATAATAGTAAGATTTTTTTCATGAGATTTGATTTAATTAATTAATTGTTTACTTTTTAATATTTAAATGTTCAGCTAATAGTTTAATTTAATAACGCTCCTTGATTAAATAGTTAAAGTTTTGTAAAATTTTTATTAGTATTTAACATTCTTATCAGATAATTGATGTATTTGTTAAAACTTTCATAAAATTAGACATGATTTTCAATAAAACAAATTTTTATTGAATTATTTTCAACAATATTTCATTTTTTTCAAAAATATCAACAAAAACAGCAAAACAATCCTTTAAAATGCCATAAATTTTAATGAAAATCAATTAATTCACTCAATCACATAGTATAAAACATAAAAAAACATTACATTAATCATATAAATAACATCGAATTGAATAAAAAACAACAAAAAACATGAATAATTATTTTTGTTATGTACAAATTTAATGTTGATGAATAAGCAGTTACATTATTATTAGCCTCCATCATTTTTTGACCATCTTAATAATTATGCTATTTACTTTGAAAATATTGCACGGTTTTTTAAACTATAATCCTATTTTTGAAGTAAATCCCTTAATATATTATATAAATCATGCCTAATATTAGATTTCAAGCCCTTCAGGCGGTACAAAACCGAATAATTCCTGAAATAAAGACTCCTTCTGCTAAAATTTCCGAGTATTTCAACGCTAACGTTTTCGATAATAAGAAAATGAAGGAGTACCTTTCAAAAGAGGCACACCAGGGTATCATCAACTCTATTGAAAAAGGCGAACCTATCCCCCGCGATATGGCCGAGCAGGTAGCATCAGCTATGAAAGCCTGGGCTATGGGTAAAGGTGCCACGCATTATACACACTGGTTTCAACCATTAACCGGTACCACGGCAGAAAAGCACGACTCATTTTTTGAGCCTACTGCGGATGGTGGCGCTATAGAAGTATTCTCAGGCGATGCTTTGGCACAACAAGAGCCCGATGCATCAAGCTTCCCTAACGGTGGTATACGTAATACCTTTGAGGCTCGTGGCTATACTGCCTGGGATCCTTCATCACCGGCATTTATAATGGGTCGTACGTTATGTATACCTACTGTATTCGTATCTTATACAGGCGAAGCGCTTGATTATAAAGTACCTTTGTTAAAAGCTGTAAACGCATTAGATAAAGCCGCGGTTGACGTGTGTCACTACTTTGATAAGAGTATTGAAAAAGTAAATGCTTCCTTAGGTATAGAGCAAGAGTATTTTTTGGTTGACCTTGCCTTATTTAATGCACGTCCTGATCTTCATTTAACCGGGCGCACACTTTTTGGCCATATGTCTGCTAAAAATCAGCAGTTAGAAGATCATTATTTTGGTTCGATACCTGCCCGTGCTTATGCATTTATGCAGGATATGGAAACCGAAGCTTTACAGTTAGGCATTCCATTAAAAACACGCCATAATGAGGTTGCGCCTTCGCAATTTGAGTGCGCCCCTATTTATGAAGAAATAAACCTGGCCATAGATCATAACCAATTATTAATGGATTTGATGGATAGGGTTGCCAAACGCCATAACTTTAAAGTGTTATTACATGAAAAACCTTATGCAGGCATCAATGGCTCAGGCAAGCACAATAACTGGTCGATGATTACCAATACCGGTAAAAATTTATTATCGCCCGGCAAAACGCCTAAAAACAACTTGATGTTCTTAACCTTCTTTGTAAATACCATCAAAGCGGTTTATGAGCATGCAGATCTGTTAAGAGCATCAATAGCATCTGTAAATAATGATCACCGTTTAGGTGCCAATGAGGCCCCTCCTGCTATTATATCTATATTTTTAGGCAGCCAGCTGAGCGAAGTGTTGGATGAGATTGAAACATCGCGCATCAGCAAAAAAATAAAAGATGATGCCCTATTATGGCAAGGTATCCCTAAAATACCACAGATATTAAAGGATAATACCGACCGTAACCGCACATCGCCTTTTGCGTTTACCGGTAACAAGTTTGAGTTACGTGCAGTAGGTTCGTCTGCCAATTCGGCAAGCCCAATGACTATCTTGAATTTAATAGTAGCTGACCAGTTAAAGAAATTTAAAACTGACGTTGATAAGCTGATCAGGAAAGGCGAAAAGAAAGATGTTGCCTTACTAATTGTTATTAAAAAATATATCAAAGAAACTAAATCTATCCGTTTTGAAGGTAATGGATATAGTGAAGAGTGGGAAAAAGAAGCAGAAGCAAGAGGATTGGCTAATATTAAAACCACGCCTAAAGCGCTTGATGCCTTTACATCAGAAAAAAGTGATATCCTGTTTTCTGACACTTCTGTTTTCACCAAACGTGAAATACACGCCCGCCATGAGATTTTGCTTGATGCTTTCTATAAAAAACTTCAAATAGAGTCGCGTGTAATTGGCGAAATGGCAACTAATTTGATTTTGCCTGCCGCTATCGAGTATCAAAGCAACCTGGTAAATAGCGTTAAAGGCTTAAAAGAAATAGGTTTCCCTGAAACAGCTTATAAAGCTCAGATAGCTATCATTACCAAAATAGCCGAGCATATTAATGCGATCAAAGAAAATGTAGAAGCGATGATTGCCGAACGTAAAAAATCGAATGTTATTGAAGACATACGTGATAAAGCTATCAGTTATGATGAAAACGTTAAACCGTTCTTTCAGCCTATACGCTACCATGCAGATAAGTTGGAGCAACTAATTGACGACTCACTTTGGCCACTGCCTAAGTTCCGCGAGTTGCTGTTTATCTAATAATTTAAATACCTAATGAAAAGCTCTGTATTAGTAATACGGGGCTTTTTTTATTATCTTGTAATAATGAATGCAACAGAACTTAAAAATCTACAAGCTCCGCTTAAAGATAAATACCGCGAGCAGCCAGAGTCAGCAATAATCACATTAAAAGCAGAAGGCATGGTTGGCGAGGGCATTTCCTGCAAAATAGAAACCGGCAAAGCCATTGTAGAAGCTGGATTACACCCTGCCACCGGCGGCACTGGTATGCTTGCATGTTCGGGCGATATGCTGTTGCAAGCGCTTGTAGCGTGCGCAGGCGTTACTTTACAAGCAGTAGCAACGGCTATTGAAGTTAATATTAAAAATGGAACGGTAAAAGCAGAAGGCGATCTTGATTTCACGGGTACTTTAGGTATAAATAAAGAGGCCCCGGTTGGTTTTAAAGCCATCCGCCTGGACTTTGAACTGGATACAGATGCAAGCGAAGAGCAATTAACCGCGTTAAAAAAACTTACCGAAAGGTATTGCGTGGTATATCAAACACTTGCCAAAGGAGTAGCAGTTGAAACAAACTATCATTCATCAAATTTTCCTAAATAAAAACTTACCTTCAAATCGATTTCCCACAAAACGACCAATATAAGATCATAATAACTGATACGATTCGCGCAGATAAGCAAAAAAAACGGGCCTGATATCATCCAATACCGCTATGCGAATATGGTTCTCGAATTTATTACTAACAGCTACACTTTTAAGGATAGGTTTTTCGGTTAGGTAAGTTTTTGAATAAAATTTTATATCAAGCTCCTTCCTCAAAGGACGGATAACCAGGAAGGTTAGTCTATGTGTAAAAACAATACAGTTTGGAGTGGTGCCTACCAATACACCTTCCCAATCGGCTACTTCGGCTAATATCTTATCAAATACAAGCACCAACTCAGGCGACCGGCCCTCAAATAAACTGTCAAGATTTACCCGTGCGCAGTAATGGCGTTGTTCAATTTTAGGCAGTTCACGGTCACATTTAGGGCAAATCCAACTCATAGGCTATATCTGCTTATGGTCTATAAACTATTTACTTTCTTCTTCCTCCAACTCCCGTATATAGATGGTTTTTAAGTTGTCGTAAAAAGAATGCTTATCAACTAACATGGCCACCAGGCTTGCTGCCATTCCCGCCAATATTAAATGAAAGATAACATTATGCCTGTCGGTCATTTCTAGTACCAATATGGTTGAAGTAAAAGGCGAACGTGTTACCCCTGTGAGAAAACCAACCATACCTGACAGTATAAGTAAGTTTGTATTAGTTTCAGATAACTGGAACCAGCCAGACACCAGCGAGCCTATACTTGCACCAGCTGCCAACGCCGGTGCAAATATCCCCCCGGCAGCGCCTGTAGTAAATGAAAGTATTGGGCCAAATATGCGCAGTAAAGGCATGTACCAAACCAAATATTTATCAGATGTAAATAAAGTTTGTTGCATCAACTCCTTACCCGAACCCATTATACCATAATTTATAAAACAAGCAAATGCAGCCATTACCAGGGCACATATTAATATATATAATACATGCTGATAATTAAATTTAAACCTTGCTTTCCAAGCCATTAATCTTAGTATCAGTTTTGACATGATGCTGCCCGTCAGACCCGATATTACAGCAACTAGCACTACGCCTAAAAATATAAAACCCTGTAAACTACCAATTTTAGGATAACCTAAATACAGGTATGGCCCAAGCAGTCCTTGTGCAGTTAAACCCGCAATAATCACTGATGAAAATATGGCTGTTTTAAAATAACTAAAATGGGTTTTTGTTAATTCTTCAATGGCAAATACAATACCGCCTAAAGGCGTGTTAAAGGCAGCTGCAAGACCTGCTGCTGCCCCGGTTATTATCATACTACTTTTAGCCAGTTTGGGCCACCATTCAGGTAATAAACTATTTATTCTTTTATATATAGATGCGGCTATCTGTATAGTTGGCCCCTCCCTTCCTATGGCACCACCACCAATGGCCATAGTTAAGCTCGAAAGCATTTTTATAACAATTATCCTAATGCTCAATAACTTGCTTACTTTTTTGTCAGAGTTTGGGTTTGATATTTCAATAGCAGCCATAACCTGCGGTATGCCACTACCCCGCGCATAGGGCGAAAATATTTTTACCAATAGCCATGATCCTATAAAACAAACAGGCGTTAAAATAAACAACCACCATTCATGTTGTTTATAAACAAATGCGGTAAGGTTTTCTGCTAATAAAAAAAGCCTGGTATAAATTACGGCCACCAACCCGGTTATTACTGATGCTATCCAGAAAGGAATAGCTTGAAGCATGTTTTTCTTCCACTCTTCGTTTCTTACCCTGTCAAAAGCTCTTTTTAAATAATTACGGGTTGATGAAACGGAGGCTTTTATCATTGAAATGTTATACATAGGTATTTGCAAAAATACCCACTTTAATATTTAAAACAGTATTTAGCATTATATTTGGGCCATGATTCCTTCGCAAAGATATGATCAAAGGGGTGTATCAGCCTCTAAAGATGATGTACACAACGCTATAAAAAACATTGATAAAGGTATTTTTCCTAAAGCTTTTTGCAAGATAGTACCCGATATATTAATTAACGATGCCGACTATTGCAATATTATGCATGCAGATGGCGCAGGTACAAAATCGTCATTAGCTTATACTTATTGGAAAGAAACCGACGACATTTCAGTATGGCGCGGTATTGCCCAGGATGCTATCATAATGAATTTAGATGATCTGCTTTGTGTAGGCGCTACTGATAATATCCTGTTATCATCAACCATTGGCCGTAACAAAAACCTTATTCCGGGCGATGTTATTGCAGCCATTATAAATGGTACTGAAGAAATTTTAAGTGAATTACGCGATGCCGGAATAGGAATTTACTCTACAGGGGGAGAAACAGCCGACGTAGGCGACCTTGTACGCACTGTTATAGTTGACTCTACCGTTACCTGTCGCATGAAGCGAAGTGATGTTATATCAAATGACAGGATAGTACCGGGCGACGTTATTGTGGGCCTATCTTCTTACGGGCAAGCTATCTATGAAAAGGAATACAATGGCGGCATGGGTTCAAACGGATTAACCTCTGCCCGACATGATGTGTTTAATAAAACCATTGCCGATAAATATCCGGAAAGTTATGATGCCGGTATCCCTTATGATCTTGTATTCTCGGGCTCAAAAAAATTAACAGATCAAATTAATATTGGTGAAGGCAAGTCGGTTACCGCGGGTAAACTGGTATTATCGGCCACCCGTACCTACGCTCCTATTATTAAAACTATTTTAGATAACTACCGCAGCCAGGTACATGGCATGGTACATTGTAGTGGTGGCGCGCAAACCAAGGTTTTGCATTTTGTAGATAACCTGCATATCATCAAAAATAATCTGTTCCCTATTCCGCCGTTATTTAAGTTGATACAGGAAGAATCAAACACCAGCTGGCAGGAAATGTACAAAGTATTCAATATGGGTCACCGTATGGAACTTTATGTGCCACAACAAATTGCTAATGACATTATTAAAATATCAAAAAGCTTTGGTGTGGATGCGCAAATAATAGGCCATGTTGAAGCGGCTGATAAAAAGCAAGTTACTATAACTTCACCTTACGGCGAGTTTATTTACAATTAACAGCTTACTCCATAAAAAAAGCCTCCCGAATTTTCGGGAGGCTTTTTTAAATTAGATTGATAAAGCTCAAATCGTTTTAAAGAATGATGTTTGGCTTAATACAGAGGTTTTATTATCATCGGTGTAAGCCGTAGCTCTTACCGAATAGGTTTTATTTGCACTTAACCCCAACAAACCCAATTTTATTAACATAGTACCGCCATAAACATTAGTGTTTTGATAGGTGGTTGGCAGCAAGGTATAAGAAATAGTATGATTGGTAGTTGATCCTGAGGAGGTATCGTCTTTACCGTTCCAACTATTAAAAGTTACTATTTTTACAGGTATAGCAGTTGAACCTATAGAGGTGCCATCAAAAAACTCCAATGTGAACTTACCTGTATTTTTATTAGTAGTTGTGGCGCCAAAATTGATCTGCAAAATAGTAGCTACAGTAGCTGGCGTAGTTGCCGTTGCATTAGTGGCCGCTATGGTAAACGGGCCTACCTGGCTATAGCCAAGGCTGCTTAATTGAATTGCCGGAAGTTTAGCTTCTGTGCCGGCAATATCAGCGTCTTTTTTGCACGATAACATCACTGATGTTATTAGCGTCATAAAAGCGATGGTGATATATTTCTTCATTTTTCGTTTCTTTTATTGTTTACAATTATTCCTTAACCCATTAGAAACTATACCTGGCACCTAGTAAAGCGCTCCAGGTTGTGCTTGTAGAGGTAATATTTTGGAACGGTGTATTGATCAACTGTCCGTTTAATTGACGCATGTTGTAAGCAGCATTGCCATTTGCATCAACACCAACTAAAGCAAGTGGTTGCATAGTTGTAGTTTGTTTTTGAATACCCCAGCTGTTATTTAACAAATTAGGCAAGTTGATAATGGTAGCACTGATCTGCAGCGTATGTCTTTGACCGCCTGACATAATATAAAACTCTTGTTTAATGTCAGCATCTATACGGTTGTACCATGGCAAATAAGAAGCATTTCTTTCAGCATATTTGCCTCTGCGCTCTTTAAGATAAGGCGAATTGTTTACAAATTGCTCAAAGGCAGCTGCCTGTTGTTGTGCCGTATAAGTATAAGCTACACCGTTAACAGTGGCTGTATATGGGAGGAAAGTAATTTCGCTCGTTCTGTTAGGAACGTACATCAAATCTGTTGATGCGTTACCATCACCGTTTAAATCA
This sequence comes from uncultured Mucilaginibacter sp., assembly GCA_964524015.1. Taxonomy (GTDB): domain Bacteria; phylum Bacteroidota; class Bacteroidia; order Sphingobacteriales; family Sphingobacteriaceae; genus Mucilaginibacter. Next base: position 11,661 of record CAZGBN010000038.1, read on the forward strand.
CCCTGGATAGTGTAGCTATAGCCACCATTAACTGATGCCTGAGCTGACCCCTGATAGAACAACCCGAATGATGTTGAAGCGTGGTTAAGGTAGTTAAATTTGTAAGAAACTGAACCTATTATACGATGAGGGATAACATATGCTGTATTGCCCAATTCTACGTCATTTGAAGTACCCACGTTAGAAGTTGAGGTCCAAACGTTGATTGCCGTAGTGCCCACAGTTGAGAAAGCTTCCTTAGCAGCAGTGTAAGTATAAGCTACTGACGCGTTGAATCCACCTCTGAAACTCTTTGCTAATTGTGCTGTTAAAGACGCTGCATAACCCTTATTGGTATTTTCTAAAGCGACTACAGATAATGCAGGGTTGTTAGGATATATGTTACGGTCTTGTGCTGTAACCCCCACACTGGTAAAGCCAGCGGCTGTAGTTGAAGTGCCTGTGCCTACATAGCGCGGACGGGTGTAATCACCTTCCTGAATGGTTCCGGTTGGGTTTTTCAAGTTCACGTTACGCATACGCACAGCGTTGATATCTTTGGTGTATAATGCTTCAAAAGTTGCGGTGAAACCATTACCTAAATTTTTGTCTAAACCTAAGTTTACACGAAATACCTGAGGAAATTTAAAGTTACGATCAATAACAACACTTGCAGACTGATAAGTTGTGCCCGCTGATTGTGGAAACAGGTTAGCATAGGTACTTGGATCTTGTACCAACTTAATATTAGCAAGTTGTGCTGCAGTAGCAACCCCACCAAAGTTATACATACCGCTGTTTGATGGTACGTTGGTTAAGAAAACGTACGGCACGCGTCCGCTATATATACCCATACCACCACGCAATACTAAGGTTTGATCATCAAGCAAATTTGCGCGGAAACCGATACGAGGCGAAAGCATCCATACTGATTTTGGCCATTCACCCGAATTATAGCTCATCGTAGCACCTGTGTTTGATGAAGGATCAGGAAACTGTAATGCCGACAACTGAGGATTTTCTACCGGGTTTTCAAGGTAGATAGATTTGTCTGCCCGTAACCCATAGGTAAATTTAAAGTTAGGACTAACATTATATTCGTCCTGTGCATAAAGGCTTATAGTACCTATGCGCAGATTAGCAGAAAATACTTTATCCTGACCAGGGATCAATGAGTAGTTGTAAGTAAATTGTACCGGAGCTCTGTCATTCAAAAAGTCGTCAAGACTGTTATAGATGTATGAACCTGCAGCACCCGGCATAAAAGCATTACCCACTTTTTGATACTCATAACTAATACCACCTGTTAAAGTATGTTTACCCGCATAATAAGTGAAGTTATCATACAAGGTGGTAGTATTATCAACAACGTCATTGTATTTGGTGAATGGGTCAGAACCGGCAGTTATAAAGTTGTCGCCTGCACCATTGTAAATATCAATAGTTGGGAAGGTTGTACCTTTTGTAGTACGTGGGTTACCATACTTTTTAAAAGTTACCAGCAACTGGTTTGACATTTTAGAGTTAATGGTACTATTTAACTCGACAGTACCTGTTTGAACTTTGTTTATAAAACCGTAGTTAGAGTTTTCAAACGCAATTGACCTGTTGCTGTAACGGCTGTTAACCAAACCACCACTCGCACGAACGACAGGCGATCCCGAAGCACCTGTTATAGTATACGCAGCGTTATTAGGCGTACTTGTATTATTTACGGTTTGGTCGCTTGTAGCTTTTAAATAGCTATATTTTACTGTCAGCTTATTTTTGTCGTTAATATTATAATCAAAACGAATTAAAGCTTTGGTATTTGTCGGCTGAAAGGCCGGAAAATTATCAAAACCACCGGTTTCATAACCAAATTTAGTTCTTAAGTAATCAGAAACTTTTTGAAGATCAGCAACAGTTGTAACGGATGGATTACCTACGCCAGATCCGCCAGTCGGTGAAAAGTTGATACCAGGAGTTGTAGCTTCTTCACGCTCATAGTTTGCAAAGAAGAACAACTTATTTTTAATAATGGGGCCACCTAAAGTAAAACCATAAGTTTTTGAAGTAGCCTTTGCGTTTTGGGTGCTCAAATCAAAGTCGCCAACTTTTGTACCATTAAATGATTGGTTTCTGTAAAAACCGTACGCCGAACCATGAAAAGTATTGGTACCACTTTTAGTAGTAGCATAAATACCTGCACCTGTAAAGCCTGATTGACGAACGTCAAACGGAGCGATGTTTACCGATATCTCATCATAAGCCTCTATTGAAACCGGTTGTGCACCACCACCAGGCAATAAATCGCTTGAAGTACCAAAAGTATTATTAAGATTGGCACCATCAACAGTAATACTGTTATAACGCGCATCACGACCGGCAAAACCGGTACCACCATTAGCCTGTGGAGTTAAACGTGTAAAATCAGTTACGCTACGCGAAAACGTTGGTAAAGTTGCCAATTGGGTACGGTTAATGTTGGTACTTGCACCCTGCTTAGCTGTAACAATTTTTTTTGACGCTGTTACGTTAACCGCCTGTAATTCCGATCCTGATTGGGAAAGGTCAACATTTAAAAGGTACGGCTGGCCTAATTGTAATGTAATTTCGGTAAATGTTTGTTTAGTGAAGCCCACAAAAGAAACTTCAACGGTGTAAGGACCACCTACACGCATACCGGGAATGTTGTAAAGACCATCACTGTTTGATGCTACTGCATAAACAGTACCTGATGGCAGGTGCGTTGCTTTAATGGTTGCACCAGGTAACGCCTCACCCTTGATGTCCTTAACTGTTCCTGTTATAGCAGCTGTAGTAACCTGCGCCATGGCGCCAGTACTGCTAAGAAAGGCTACAATTATTAAAAGTAAATACTTCCTCATACTTGTTGTACTTTTTTAGTGAATAATAAAATCAATTAATGGCACAAAGATAACCGTACTTACTATAGGTAATATTAAATTCATGTTAATATTTTTTATATTTTTATTAACACTTAACGTGTTTAGCGAAAAACTGTTAAATATTATCATTCATTTAATAAAAAAATCACATTTTTTGGGTGTAACAACTACACTGTAAGAACTTATTGGCATTAATAAGTCAAATTATTGTATCCGGCTAATCAATTTTTCTACATTTCAGCCCTTTTACTTAGCTTTGCCATTCAAAAAAATAAATAGCTATATCTAATATGAACTACGATGTAATTGTTATAGGGTCGGGCCCGGGTGGTTATGTGGCTGCAATCCGCGCTTCGCAGCTCGGTTTAAAAACTGCAGTAGTTGAAAAAGAATCATTAGGCGGTATATGCCTTAACTGGGGTTGCATACCAACCAAAGCGTTGTTAAAAAGCGCACAGGTATTTGAATACATCAACCATGCTGCCGATTATGGCATTAAAGTGCCCGCCGCTGGTGAAGTTGACTTTGACGCGGTAATTAAAAGAAGCCGTGGTGTGGCTGACGGCATGAGCAAAGGCGTTCAGTTTTTAATGAAGAAAAACAAGATCGATGTAATAATGGGTTTTGGTAAACTGAAAAGCAAAGGCGTAGTTGAAGTAAAAAGCGACGATGGCACTAAAGACATAACTGCCAAGCATATCATATTGGCTACAGGCGGCCGCTCGCGCGAGTTACCTAACCTGAAACAAGATGGTAAAAAAGTAATTGGCTACCGCCAGGCTATGTCATTACCTAAACAACCAAAATCAATGATCGTGGTTGGTTCAGGTGCCATAGGTATTGAGTTTGCTTATTTCTATAATTCTATAGGCACACAGGTTACCGTAGTTGAATACCTGGACAATATTGTACCACTTGAGGACGAAGAAATATCAAAACAGCTTAATCGCATACTAAAAAAACAAGGCATCAATATCATGACCAGCTCAAATGTTGAAGCCGTAGATAGCAGTGGCGATGTTTGCAAAGTAACTGTTAAAACCGCAACCGGAACCGAGACTTTAGAAGCTGAGATAGTTTTATCTGCCGTAGGTATATCTACCAATTTAGAAGGATTAGGCCTTGAAGAAAACGGCGTTAAAACCGATAAAGGCAAGGTATTGGTTGATGATTTTTATAAAACTAATGTAGAAGGTGTTTACGCCATTGGTGATATAGTTAAGGGCCAGGCCTTGGCACACGTTGCTTCTGCAGAAGGTATTATTTGCGTTGAAAAAATTGCTGGTCATTCGCCCGAACCATTAGATTATAATAACATTCCGGGATGTACTTATTGCAGCCCTGAAATTGCATCAGTGGGCTATACTGAAAAAGCAGCCCGCGAAGCGGGATACGAATTAAAAATTGGCAAGTTCCCATTCTCTGCATCAGGTAAGGCAAGTGCAGCCGGCGCAAAAGATGGTTTTGTTAAAGTGATATTTGATGCTAAATATGGCGAATTTTTAGGCGCGCACATGATTGGCTTTAACGTAACCGAAATGATTGCCGAAGTAGTAACCGCCCGCAAACTGGAAGCTACCGGCCATGAGATCATTAAATCGGTACACCCGCACCCAACTATGAGTGAGGCCGTTATGGAAGCCGCCGCTGACGCATATGGAGAGGTAATTCATTTATAATTCAAATTTAAAAGTCAAAATTCAAAAAAAGGCCTTGGTTAATTCCAAAGGCCTTTTTTATTGCTAACCCGATAAACTTTTGATTTTTTAATTTTTACTTTTGACTTAAATGAAGCTTCATACAATCAATACAGGACTTTTCAAACTTGATGGCGGCGCTATGTTTGGCGTGGTACCCAAAACTATCTGGAGCAAAACTAACCCAGCAGATGAGAATAACCTGTGTACACTGGCTATGCGCTGTTTATTGATTGAGGATGGCGATCGGCTAATTTTAATTGATACCGGCATTGGCGATAAGCAGGACGCTAAATTTTTAAGTTATTACTATCTGCATGGCGATGATAGTTTGAAGGGATCATTAGCCGCACTGGGTTTTTTTACCGATGATATAACCGATGTAATTTTAACTCACTTGCATTTAGATCATGTTGGCGGGGCGGTGAAGCGCACTGGTGAAACCCTTACCCCTACTTTTAAAAATGCAACATGCTGGAGCAATAAACAGCATTGGGATTGGGCCATCACCCCTAATGAGCGTGAAAAAGCATCTTTCTTAAAAGAAAACATACTGCCATTGCAGCAAAGCGGTCAACTACAATTTATTGAAGTAAAGGATGGTGTGAGTTTTACAGATAATATACACATTCACTTTGTATCAGGCCATACCGAAGCGATGATGTTACCGCTTATTACTTATAAAGGAAAAAGCATTTTATATGTGGCCGACTTGATACCTACTGTGGGACACATACCTCTCCCCTATATTCCCGCGTATGATATGTTCCCACTAAAAACTTTGGCCGAAAAAAAAATATTTTTAAATGAGGCTGCAGAAAAAGAAATTATTTTATTTTTAGAACATGATGCCGTAAATGAGTGCTGTAAGGTGCATCAAACCGAGAAAGGGGTGCGTTTAAAGCAGGTATTTAAGTTATCCGATATATAATTTATCTAATTGGAAATACCTCAAAAACCGTGCTATTTTTTTTTAAAAATTACCAAAATGTAAACTTTTTATTATGTAGTATTATAGTGAAAAATTTTCATAACAATTTCATACTTTTGCACGTTCAATTCTAAAATAAAAGAATTCGAGGTTTATACAAATAAATGAGACAACTCAAAATAACCCAATCCATTACCAATCGTGAGTCACAATCTCTTGATAAGTATTTGCACGAAATTGGTAAAGTTGACCTGATCACAGCCGAAGAAGAAGTAATTTTAGCGCAAAAGATTAGAGAGGGCGACCAGGCCGCATTAGAACGTTTAACAAAAACCAACCTGCGTTTCGTTGTATCAGTAGCAAAGCAATACCAAAACCAGGGCTTAACCCTTGGCGATTTAATTAACGAAGGAAACTTAGGTTTGATCAAAGCTGCTAAGCGTTTTGATGAAACTAAAGGATTTAAATTTATATCATACGCCGTATGGTGGATTCGTCAATCTATCCTGCAGGCTATTGCCGAGCAATCGCGTATTGTACGTTTACCCTTGAACCAGGTAGGCTCATTAAGTAAAATAAGCAAAGCATTTTCAAAACTGGAGCAAGAGTATGAGCGCGAGCCTTCACCCGAAGAACTGGCCGACATATTAGAAACTACAGTTGATAAAATATCTGATACGCTAAGTAACTCGGGCCGCCATGTATCAATGGATGCGCCGTTTGTACAGGGTGAAGAAAATACATTATTGGATGTATTGGAAAATGCTGAGCCTAATACAGATTCAATACTGATCAACGAGTCATTATCTGAAGAGATCAAACGTTCACTATCAACTTTAACGGAGCGCGAGCGCGAGATCATTGTATTATTCTTTGGTTTAGGCAGCAATCACCCCCTATCGTTAGAAGAGATTGGTGAGAAATTTAACCTTACCCGCGAGCGTGTTCGCCAGATAAAAGATAAGGCGTTACAAAGATTACGTCATACTTCAAGAAGCAAGATCCTGAAATCATATTTAGGGTAGATTCAAGAACCAAGACATAAGAGTCAAGAGAAGCCGGGTTTCTATAAGAAACCCGGCTTTTTGTTTTTGATATAATAATCTATACCTTAACTAATATTACATCACAATTATTAGTTGAAACGCCTAGCCATACTCATCTTTCAATACTATCAATTATTATTGCTTTATAACATAGCATTCACAGTTTGCGGTGCTTTTATTTTTGCATTTGAAGCACATGGTATTAATATAAGTATTTTTTTACCGGCTAAAATAATAGGCTTTACAGCGGCAGTTGCGTGGCAATATTTCTTATCCAAACAAACTTATTTTTATTTCCGCAATGCGGGATATAGGGTACGCCGCATAATTATCGGCACTTTTATACTGGATATATCCATATACTTTATTTTAATGGCTACAATTTCATGTCTATATTAAAAGTTGATAGCGTACAACTAGAGTTTGATGGCCGCAAAATATTGCAGGACGTGTATTTAAGTTGCACCAAAGGGCAAATTATCGGTTTACTTGGCCGTAACGGTTCAGGTAAATCATCATTATTGAAGATCATATTCGGCACGCTTACACCCGGTTATAAATATGTAGACATTGATGATAAATATATTAAAAAAGGATATATCAATAATCGCATCGCTTATTTACCACAACACAACTATTTACCCAAAGGAATAAAGATAAGTGCGCTGGCTAAAATGCTGGTAGATGAATTTTATTGGGATGAGTTTGCTGAACTACCCATCTACAAAAACCACTATCAAAAAACAGTTAGCGAATTATCAGGCGGCGAATTAAGAAAACTGGAAACCTTACTGGTAGTTTACAACAAGGCTGATTTTATTTTGCTGGATGAACCCTTCACCCACATCTCCCCTATACAAACCGAAGAGTTTAAACCCATTTTAAAGCGTTGTGCGCAACGTAAAGGCATTATTGTTACCGATCATCAATATTATAATGTTTTGGACATTTGCGATCATATAATTCTGCTCAATAACGGTTGCACCAAACATATTACAGATGTTGATGAATTGGTTACTTACGGTTATATTAGTACTGTAAACAGATAACCTATGACTATTCCTATTTACCAGGCCGATGCATTTACCGACCAATTATTTGGCGGCAACCCGGCTGCTATTTGTCCGCTAAACGAGTGGTTGCCTGATGAAGTGATGCAGCAAATTGCCAAAGAGAATAATTTGGCTGAGACCGCTTTTTTTGTCAAGTCAGATAAAGGCTTTGCCCTGCGCTGGTTTACACCAGAATATGAGATAGACCTATGCGGCCATGCTACATTAGCATCGGCACATATCTTGTTTACCGAGTTAGCTTATAATGGTGATACTATCCATTTCGAAACCGTTAAAGCCGGTGTTCTTTCGGTTAAAAAGGACGGCGATAAATACACAATGGATTTTCCTTCAAGGCCGCCAATACCTATTGAAATACCTAACGGATTAACGGAATCTTTGGGTAAAAAACCCATAGCCATATTACGCTCAAGAGATTATTTTGTTGTTTATGAAAACGAGGATGATATAATTAGTATTACTCCCGATTTCTTCGCTCTTTCAAAAATGGATACCGTGGGCGTAATCATTACCGCTCCAGGTAAAAAATCTGATTTTGTATCGCGTTTCTTCGCACCCGGGGCGGGCATACCCGAGGACCCGGTTACCGGATCGGCACATTGTAACTTAATACCTTATTGGGCTAAAAAATTGGGTAAAAACAAACTACACGCCTACCAACTATCTGCTCGTAAAGGCGAGCTATGGTGCGAATTAAAAGGCGACCGTGTATTAATGAGTGGCAAAGCGATCACTTATTTAAAGGGCGAGATTTACATTTAAGGCGTTGTAACTTACCCTCCTGTCATCGCTATGCTCGACACCCTCCCTTCGCCTTTGGCATAAGGAGGATTTTTTTTATTTCACAAGAATTCAAACCCTCTTTACGCGCAGCGAAGAGAGGGTGTCGAGCGCAGCGATGTCGGGGTGAGTGAAAACGCGCAACAGGTTAAAATATTTACTACAACCAATATCCTTTTACCTTTAAAATATCAATAATTTATGATTAATTTGAAGGCTCCAAATTTTTAGAAGGAACATCGGATTAAATGCAGCTTACACAATTAGAGATTAAGGGATTCAAGAGCTTTGGCGATAAGATCACCATCAATTTTAATGAGGGTGTTACCGCTATTGTTGGCCCTAATGGCTGCGGAAAATCAAATGTGGTGGATGCTATACGCTGGGTACTGGGTGAGCAGAGCACGCGGATGCTAAGGTCAGAGAAGATGGATAACGTTATCTTCAACGGATCTAAAAGCCGGAAGGCTGCTAACCTGGCCGAAGTGTCTTTAACCTTTGATAATACCAAAAACATCCTCCCTACTGATTATTCGCAGGTTACATTAACCCGTAAACTATATCGCACCGGCGATAGCGAGTACCGTTTAAACGATGTACAGTGCAGATTAAAGGATATCACTGACCTGTTTTTGGATACGGGTGTGGGCTCCGATTCATACGCGATCATTGAGTTAAGAATGATCGAGGAGATCATATCTAACAAGGAAGGGTCGCGTCGTAATTTGTTTGAGGAGGCATCAGGTATATCCAAATATAAACTGCGCAAAAAACAAACGTTTAATAAGTTAAAAGATACCGAGGCCGATTTGGAGCGTGTAGAAGACCTGCTTTTTGAAATTGAGAAAAACCTCAAAATGCTGGAGAACCAGGCTAAGAAAGCAGAACGGTATTATCGCCTTAAAGAACAATATAAAACTTTAAGTGTAATGCTGGCTTCGTTTCGCATTGTTTCTTTTAGCGAGTCATTAAATAAAATTGAGGAGCAGGAACAAAAGCAACGCGAAGAAAAAACAGGTATTATTACCCAGATAGATACTTTGGAAGCCGTGCTACAACAGCAAAAGCTAGATAGTATCACCAAAGAAAAAAACCTGGCAGCACAGCAAAAAGCTACCAATGAGTATGTGTCTAAAATTCGTGCTTACGAGAGCGACAAAAAAATAAAGAACGAGCAGCTTAAATTTCAACAGGATAAGGAAACAAGGTTAAGCGCCGATCTGGAGCGCGACCGCAACCAGTTGAACCATGTGCTCTATAACATTAAACGCCTATCCGAAGAAAAGGCACAGGAAGAAGAAAGCCTGCAAACATTAACTGAAAAAGTAGCCGAGCTTAAACTAGCGGTGGATGAGTTAAAACTTACCCAAAATGCTGCCCGTAATGGGCTAAACGATCTTATCCAACATAACAACAGTCTGCAAAATCAGGCATATAAGGCAGAGAAGGATATTGATATATTGCAAATACAGCAACAGGCTTTAGAGCAGGAAAGTCAGCGTAATATGGAAGATGCAGCCGATAAAAAGACCGAGCTTTCACACTTTACCGAAGTAGTAACTGAATTACAGCACCGCGCTGAATTGTTAGACAAAGAATACCAGCAAGAAGTTGAAAATGAAACCCGATTGCAGGAACAGATAGTAGCTATTGATACCGAACTTAATACCGTTAAAGAATCAATAACTGTTGAAAGCCGTAAGCTGGACGCCAAACAAAATGAGTATAATCTAACCAAAAGTTTGGTGGATAATTTAGAAGGGTTTCCCGAATCGATCCGTTTCCTGAAAAACAATGCAGCATGGGTAAAAAATGTGCCTTTATTTAGCGATATCCTGTTTTGTAAGGAAGAATACCGTATAGCCATTGAAAACTACCTGGAGCCTTTGATGAACTACTACGTGGTAGAGAATTATGATGAATCTATCCGTGCAATTAACCTGTTAAGCAATTCGTCAAAAGGGCGCGCGCAGTTTTTTGTATTGGACAATTATGGGCAAAATATAGCTTCACCTAAAGCACCTGAAAATACCAACTGGATACCTGCCCTTAGGGTTATTGAGGTTGACAAACGCTATCAGCCTTTATGCAGTCATTTACTAAAAAATGTTTATCTGGTAAATGATGACCTGGGGCACGAATTAAACAATACCCCTATTGAAGAAGATTTAGTATTAATAGGTAAAAGTGGCAAGTTCAATAAAACCAAATATACCATGGCCGGTGGTTCGGTGGGGTTATTTGAGGGTAAACGAATTGGCCGAGCCAAAAATTTAGAGAATTTAGCCAAAGAGATCAAGCAAACTGACGAACGGGTGTTTGATCTGAAAACCCGGTTAGAAGAATTGAAAACCAAGTTGGAGACTTTAAAAGCATCGGGTAAATCGGCACAAATAAAACAGAAACAGGAAGATCTGAACAAGTTAAATACCGAATTGATCACCGTTAAAACGCGCCAGGAGCAATATCAAACTTTTATTGAAAACAGCCTGAACCGCAAAGATGATATCGCCCAAAAAATAGCCACCATAAAAGCTGATATGGAGCGGTTACAGCCCTTAGTGATTGAACTTAAAGAGCAAAGGCAAATTAAAAGCGACCTATTGGCCGAGAAGCAGGGAGAGTTTAACGAGTTGAACGAAATGGTTACTGTGCAGTCAAACGCTTATAATCAGGAGAATATCCGCTTTCATCAGCAGCAAAATAAGGTTTCAGGCTTAGAGAAAGATTTGGATTATCGTTATACCCAGCAAGAAACTTTAGAGAAACAGATCAAACAAAACAGCACCGAATTGGAAGTGGTAAAAGCTGCCATACAGGAGCATCTGCAAAATTCAGATACATCAGACGATAGCCTGCTGGAAATGTATAGCCAAAAGGAAGAACTGGAAAAAGCTACCCAAGAAGCCGAGCAGGAATATTATACCTGGCGTGGTAATGTTACCGAAAGTGAGAATGAGATTACTTTATTAAGGCGCAAAAAAGATAATGCCGAGGTTATTGAGAACGAGTTAAAAGACGAACGCAATAATCTTAAACTTGAATTGAACGCGTTAAAAGAGCGCCTTTCAGTTGAGTTTAATATTGATATTGAGGAATTATTGGATACTCAAATACCTGAAGGTGAAAATGAACAGGACCTGCGCGAAAAAACCGATAAACTAAAAAGGCAATTGGACGAGTTTGGCGCTATAAATCCTATGGCTATGGAAGCTTATGCCGAAATGAATGAGCGATACGAATTCATTCAAACCCAAAAGAAAGATTTGGGCGAAGCTAAAGCATCCTTATTAGCAACCATACAGGAGATTGATGATACTGCCAAAGAAAAGTTTATGGCGGCGTTTACCGGTATCAGGGAGAACTTTATAAAAGTATTCCGTTCGCTGTTTAATGATGAAGATTCATGCGATTTGATATTGACAGATCCGCAACATCCTTTAGAATCGGACATTGATATTATCGCGAAGCCAAAAGGCAAAAGACCGCTATCTATTAACCAGCTTTCAGGTGGTGAAAAAACATTAACGGCTACGGCAATCCTATTCTCGCTTTACCTGTTAAAGCCTGCCCCTTTCTGTATTTTTGATGAGGTAGACGCACCTTTGGATGATACCAATATTGATAAGTTCAATAATATCATCCGCGAGTTTTCTAAAGAATCACAGTTTATCATCGTATCTCATAATAAACGCACCATTGCCAGCACCGATGTTATTTACGGTGTAACCATGGTTGAGCAGGGAATATCACGTGTAGTACCTGTTGATATGCGGGAGTTGGCGTAACTACTATCTCTTCTTGTCATTTCGAAACGCAGTGAGAAATCTTATGCGAGCGATATTTGGCGTATAAGATTTCTCCTCGTACCTCGTCGAAATGACAGTAAGTTATTGTTTAATTTTCAAAGGCTTATCATAAACCATCCCATTAAATTGATGACCATTTAACTTTAGTCCCATCTCTCTTGACTGGATTGCGGAGAATGATCTTAAACCTGCATCTACAGATTGATTTGATTGCGTTTGAGCAGTATAAGTACCTTTAGTAACATAGTTTAAAGCATAGGCCAATAAACCTTCGGTAGCGTCACCAAAATCTTTGGTTACATCGTCATAGTCCATTATACCCGGATAATTAACGCTTCCCGGTAACATACCATCATAATAATCGCCTTGTCCAGCTGAATTTTTGGTTACAAATTCGGGCACATATAGCTCATATTTATTGATCTTAATATCAAAAAAGCCAACTGGTTTGCCGTAACTTTTGGTACCTATAAGCTGCACGTTCATTGATGGGCGCAGATTATTAATTAACAGCTCGCTTGCCGAAGCAGTATTACCACTAACAATAAAAAATACCCGGCTTATAGCCAGCGACCCTTCTTTTTTAAAATTCACAGCGTTTGCAGCCAGGCTATAGTCTAGTTGAGCATAGTTGTAGGTTCTGCCTGTTGTAGGGTCTTTACGTATCTGGTTAGCTAAAATACTGGCCTTATTATTGGTTAGCTTATCATTAAAATAAGTATTATACATTAAAGTATTGTTCTTAGCGCTTGGCACTATCAAATTAGCTAAATACTCGGATGTTGAGACATAGCCACCTCCATTATAACGCAGATCAACCACCAGATCAGTAATACCGCTACCGGCGAAACTATTAAATGCTTCTTGTAATTTGGGTTTTGCAACCTCTTCACTTACAAAGGTATTAAATACCACATAACCTACTTTTTTACCGCTACCCTGGTCAAATACTTTATAAGTTAAAACCGGGTTAACAGCATAATTTGTAACCGCGAGGCTAACGTCAAAACTGGTTCCATCGGGTCTTTTTAAGGTCATGTTTATGTTATTACTATTAAAAATAGCATTAATAACAAACTGTGTGGTAGAACCACCGTTATCATAGGTTAAATTAGTCTGGCTGTTAATTTTAGTGATCTGGTAACCGCGCTTTATACCCGCCAAACCGGCAGGCGACCCGGCGTACACATATTTAATACGCAGATCATTAATATCATTATATAAAGGTGCGAAACCAAAATCACCGTTTGTTCCATTCAGTTGGGTTGAAGTTCCACCTTCATCAATAAATGAGTATTTGGCTTCGCCCGGTGCTGGTTCATAATACTCATATGGCTTACCTGTAATTGGGTTAATTTTGTATTGTGATAACTTATCAACTTCCTTTTGTAAAGCAGATAAATCATTTGCACCGGTTATACCACGCGGATTAAATGTAGCGTAATCTGGCAAGCCATCATACCATAAATAAGCCTCCTGCGAGTATAAATAAATAGAATCCCTGATCAGGTCAAGTGCTGAACCATTTTTTGATGGTTGCAAAGGATCATTGTTTGAGCTATTATCCTTTTTGCAGGATATAACGAACCCGGTAACAAGTATCAGGCATAGGTATATAAATTTCCTCATGTATGTAGTTTACAGGTATTTTAACGGAAGTTAACTAATTATATTATAACTATTTATTAGCCAATAAATTCACTCACATTTAAATAGTCAACGCCACAAGCCTTAGCAAAAAGCTTGTCTGTTTCTGAGTTTTCTATTAGCAGGATATCCTTGCGTTGTAAATTATGATCGTTTAATAACAACTCCAGGCTATCGGTTTCTGGTTTGGGCTTGGTTTCGTCAGCAAAATAACAAGTTAAATACGCCTCTAAACCGTGCCATTCTGTTTGTTTAATTTTATTTAACTGCTGCGCAGGATTTCCGTTAGTAACAATAAACAACTTTTTTCTATCCACCACAATTTCCTGCATCAGGTCAAGTATCCCCTTATAGACCAATAATTTCAGCGGGAGTTTAACGGTATGTAATAAATGATGAAAATTGATGCGGTATTTTTCATCAATACCCATCTGTTCTTTCACCACGTCAAAAACCTTGTCCTTCTCACCTGCAGTATACGTAGCAACCATCAGATCGGTTATGGTTTTGGCATCAATTAGTTCGGTATATTCAATGGCACTTGCAAACAGGTAATAAACCTGGAACAGATAGTCCTTTTCAGGATATATCACATTATCCAGCTCAAATACAAAGGCTTGTTTGCGTTTATCTATATCAGTATACTTCATTACCGTTTAAAATTTGGATGCCATACTCGTCAAATAATTGTGTGGCTAATATTAAAACCTCGTATTCCGGTTCAGCTAATACATACAGTTGGTTAATGTTATTGTCCAGGCATAGCGTAAGCATTTCGTGCGTGTACGAATCAGAAGCAGGATTAGGTAATTTGATCATTTTGCTGGGCTGCAGCATAAACGCGGGCATATCCGCATGATCGCCTAGTACAACTTTTTCGGCACTCAATAATGTTTTAAGCCGATGGGCATTTGCCGACATGGCGGATGTTATCAGTATACTCACAGTTGATCAACAATTAAACCGTCCTTCATAACCACCTTACGGTTACCAATAGCTGCCAGGTCCTCATTATGGGTTACAATTACAAACGCCTGGTTAAATTCATCGCGTAGTTGTACAAATAGTTGATGTAACTCTTGTGCGTTAGCCGAATCAAGGTTACCCGATGGTTCATCAGCAAATATCAAAGCCGGGCTGTTAATTAATGCCCTTGCCACTGCTACCCGCTGCTGTTCGCCACCAGATAATTGGTTGGGTTTATGGGTAAGCCTATCCCCCAATCCTAATAACTGTAATAGTTCGGTCGCCCGTTTTTCGGAAGCTGCACGTGATGTGCCTGCTATAAATGCGGGGATGCACACATTCTCTAAAGCATTAAACTCCACCAATAAGTGATGAAACTGGAATATAAATCCAATTTCTTTATTCCTGAACGCGCTTAGGTTTTTATTGCTTAATTTATTTAGCTCTACCTCATTAATAAAAAGTTGGCCGGAATCGGGTTTATCCAACGTACCCAAAATATTAAGCAGGGTACTTTTCCCGGCACCTGACGCGCCCACAATAGTTACAATTTCACCTTGGTCGACAGTAAAATCAACGCCTTTTAATATTTGTAGTTGCCCGTATGATTTATAGATAGACTGTGCTTTTAGCATTTTACAAAGTTAGTTTTTTCATTACAGAAGTTATAAAGTATGCTAACGGTTATTAAATTAAAAATTATACCCTGTTTTTAACTTTAAAATTTAACATTTTCATAATAATTGCCATTTACATCAACTTCTTTGCAACAATTTTATCTTATTACTAAACTAAAATCAAAAAAAATGTAGATTTACCGCAAATACTTCAAAAAGCATGAATATTCACGAATATCAGGGTAAAGCCATTTTAAAAAGTTTTGGTGTAAGGGTACAGGAAGGCATTGTTGCCGATACTGTTGAACAAGCGGTAGAAGCTGCTAAAAAACTAAAAGAAGATTACAACTCAAGCTGGGTTGTTGTAAAAGCGCAAATACACGCAGGTGGCCGCGGTAAAGGCGGTGGCGTTAAACTAGCTAAAAACCTGGATGAGGTTAAGGAAAAAGCAGGTGCTATATTAGGTATGCAACTGGTAACCCCGCAAACCGGTACCGAAGGTAAACTGGTACGCAAGGTATTAGTAGCACAAGATGTTTACTACCCGGGCGAAAGCGAAACTAAAGAGTTTTACATCAGTGTTTTGTTAGATCGTGCTAAAGGACGTAACATCATCATGTACTCTACCGAAGGCGGTATGGATATTGAAGAAGTAGCTGAACACACGCCGCACCTGATATTTAAAGAAGAAGTTGATCCTAAGGTTGGTTTACAAGGTTTTCAAACTCGTAAAATAGCTTTTAACTTAGGTTTATCAGGCGATGCTTTTAAAGATATGACCAAGTTTATCGCCGCGTTATATAAAGCATATGATTCTACCGATTCATCAATGTTTGAAATTAACCCGGTATTAAAAA
>CAZGBN010000039.1:0-27627 GCA_964524015.1 uncultured Mucilaginibacter sp.
GAGCAACCACCTGTGGCTATTACCCATTATGCATTTCAATTGATGGTGGGTTTAGGTATGGCTATGATGGCTATTGCTGTATTGTATTTGATAGCTATTTGGAAAAAACGAAGCTGGTTGTTTAAAAAATGGTTCTTGCAATTGTTTATCATCGCCACACCTTTTGGATTTATAGCCGTTGAAGCCGGCTGGACAGTTACCGAAGTGGGCCGCCAGCCCTGGATACTGCAAGGGATTATGCGAACTGCTGATGCCGTTACTCCAATGCCGGGCATACAGTATTCGTTTTACCTGTTCAGTTTTGTTTATTTTACCTTGAGCCTGGCAGTTATATTTTTGCTGGCAAGGCAAATTAAAATGGTACCTGAGTTGTATGATAAATAAAAAACCACCAATGTCATTTCGAGCATAGCGAGAAATCTATACACAGGACATACAACGTGATTGGTATGTGTATAGATCTCTCCTTCGTCGAGATGACAAGAAAAGTTAATCAACTAAAAATATGCTAACCGTAGTTATCCTCTTCCTGTTTTTTGCTATACTGCTTTACTTTTTATTGGGCGGGGCCGATTTTGGCGCGGGTATAATTGAACTATTCACATCCGACCCAAACAAGAACCGTACACGCCGCACCATGTACCATGCTATGGGCCCTATATGGGAAGCTAATCATATGTGGCTGATCATTGCAGTAGTAATTTTATTTGTAGGATTTCCCCGCATTTATACACAGATGTCAATCTACCTGCATATTCCTATATTGATCATGTTGATGGGGATTATAGCGCGGGGAACGGCTTTTACCTTTCGTGCTTATGATGCAATAAAAGGAGAACGAACACAGTATTTATACAACCATATTTTTGTTTACTCCAGTTTTATTACGCCTTTGTTTTTGGGGATCATAGCCGGTAGCGCCATATCAGGGCATATTGATGTACAAGCCACATCATTTATGGATGCCTACGTTTATAGCTGGTTCAATTTATTCTCGATAGCTGTTGGCTTGTTTACTGTTGCGCTATGTGGATTTTTAGCAGCAATTTATTTGATAGGCGAATCAACTGAAGAACTGGACGTAAAGCGTTTTATCTTAAAAGCCAAAGTGCTAAACATACTGGCTTTTGTATTTGGGGGACTAGTATTTTTAGCCGCGGAAATGGAGAATATACATTTGGCTACCTGGATATTTGGCAACCCGATAAGTCTAATAGCAGTAATAGCAGCCTCTATATCCTTAGTATTATTATGGGTTACTATTAGTAACGGAAAACGCTTTATTGCCCGCATATTTGCGGCCTTCCAGGTAAGTATGATCTTATTGTCGGTTGGATACAGGCATTATCCCAACTTTATCATGATAAAGGGTGGAGATAATCTGTCGTTGTTAACAGAACATGCCACCGAAAAAACTATTGATACTTTAGGTACAGCATTATTGGCCGGCAGTTTATTGATACTTCCATCGCTGTTCTATTTATTTTATAGCTTTAAAGATAGGAATAGAGAGAAATATTAATTACCAATGTCATTTCGACGAGGTACGAGGAAAAATCCATACACATACAATAAAGACTAGCGTATGGACTAGCGTATGTATGGATATCTCACTATGTTCGAGATGACAGTTATTTAGTTATTAAACAAATGGTGTTTTAACCACCTTGGCTTTAACCTGGTTATCCCTTATCTTGATGAATATCTCTGTACCTTCTTTCCCCAATTCGGTTTTAATATAGCCCATACCAACTGCTTTTTGTAACGATGGTGATTGAGTGCCTGATGTTACTTTGCCAATAGTATTTCCTACTTCATCAACAATTTCATAATCATGACGGGGTATACCACGGTCTATCATTTCAAAGCCTACCAATTTACGGGCAACACCATTTTGCTTTTGCTGCTGTAAAGCTACCGAGTTGGTAAACTCTTTAGTAAATTTAGTTATCCATCCCAAACCCGCTTCTAATGGCGATGTGGTATCGTCAATATCATTACCATACAGGCAAAAACCTTTTTCTAAACGCAAGGTATCACGCGCACCTAAACCAATTGGCCTAATATCAAATTCTTCTCCTGCTTTAAATACGGCGTCCCATATGGTTTCGGCGTACGCGTTATCAAAGTATATTTCAAATCCACCTGCACCGGTATAACCTGTAGCTGATATAACTACATTATCTACACCTGCAAATTTTCCCTTCTTAAAGGAATAATATTCCATTGAGCCCAGATCTACCTCAGTCAATTTTTGTAGCGCCTGTGCTGCTTTAGGGCCCTGTATAGCCAACAAAGTGGTACGGTCTGATATATCCTTCATCTCCACACCTAAATTATTGTATTTAGCTATCCAGTTCCAATCCTTTTCGATATTGGAAGCATTAACTACCAGCATATAGGTCTTATCATCTATACGGTAAACCAACAAATCATCAACTATGCCGCCATCTTCATTTGGCAGGCAGGAGTATTGCACTTTACCATCAACCAATTTCGAAGCATCATTACTGGTAACTTTTTGTATCAGCGCCAGTGCGTTTTCACCTTTAAGGATAAACTCCCCCATATGGCTCACATCAAACACGCCTACGCCTTTGCGTACCGTTTCATGCTCGGCATTTATACCGGCATATTGCACCGGCATATTATACCCGGCAAAAGGAACCATTTTTGCACCAAGTGCTATATGTTTTGATGTTAAAGCTGTGCTTTTCATGTTATTGTATAAATTGTGAGATGATACTCTTATTATTCTATTACACTTTCTTCAAATGCATACTCTTCAATCGGCGGACAGCTACATATCAGCGTACGGTCACCATAAGTATCATTTACTCTGCCCACAGATGGCCAGAATTTATTAGCCGCTACATACTGTAATGGGAAAGCTGCTTTTTGACGGGTGTAAGGATGCGCCCATTCATTGGCTGTAATTACTGCCGCGGTATGCGGTGCATTTTTAAGCGGGTTATCTAACTTATCAGATAAGCCTTTTTCTACATCCTCAATTTCATGACGAATAGAGATCATCGCATCGCAAAAGCGGTCTAACTCATGTTTTGGTTCTGATTCGGTAGGCTCAACCATTACTGTTCCCGCAACCGGAAATGATACCGTTGGGGCGTGGAAACCATAATCCATTAGACGTTTGGCAATATCCACCACTTCTATACCGAAGTTTTTAAATGAGCGGCAATCCAATATCATCTCGTGCGCGCAACGTCCATTAGCACCCGTATACAATACCGGGTAATGTTTCTCTAGGCGAACTTTGATATAGTTGGCATTCAATATAGCATAACGGGTGGCATTGGTTAATCCATCAGCACCCATCATGGCAATGTAAGCATGAGATATAATTAATATAGATGCTGATCCCCATGGCGCCGCTGATACAGCCGGGATTGATTTACCTTTATCAATATCAACCACCGCATGTCCCGGTAGATAAGGCACCAGGTGTTTAGCAACACCTATTGGGCCCATGCCCGGGCCACCACCACCGTGTGGTATACAAAATGTTTTATGCAGATTCAGGTGGCAAACATCGGCACCAATATTAGCTGGGCTTGTTAAGCCAACCTGGGCGTTCATGTTAGCACCGTCCATATAAACCTGTCCACCATGCGAGTGTATTATCTCGCATATCTCAATGATCGATTCTTCAAATACACCGTGGGTTGATGGATAAGTTACCATTAGGCATGACAGTTCATCTTTGTATTGTTCTGCTTTTTCTTTCAGATCGGCTACATCAATATTTCCGTTATCATCGCATTTAACTACAATAATTTTCATACCCGCCATAGCTGCCGATGCAGGGTTGGTACCGTGCGCAGATGAAGGTATTAATGCAATGTTACGGTGATCATCGCCCCTATCTAAATGATAAGCCCGAATGACCATTAATCCTGCATACTCGCCTTGGGCACCTGCGTTTGGTTGCAAGCTCATAGCTGCAAAACCGGTAATTTCTGATAACCAATCGTTCAGTTCGGCAAATAACTGCATATAACCGCCTGTTTGGTTAACCGGTGCAAACGGGTGCATACGGCTAAACTCGGCCCAGGTTACGGGTATCATCTCGGTAGTGGCATTCAATTTCATCGTACATGAACCTAAGGCGATCATAGAATGACAAAGCGAAAGATCCTTTGCTTCCAGCGATTTGATATAACGCAGCATTTCATGCTCTGAGTGATGCGAATTAAATATAGCGTGGGTTAAGTAGGCCGATGTACGTTGTTTGCCTGCAGGTATAGTAGTTTGCAGGTTGGCTTTCAACTCATCAAAATTCACATCATTAATAGTTTTGCCTTTTACTTTAGCAAAAAAGCGCACCATTGTTTTAATATCTTCCGTCGAAGTTGTTTCATCAATAGAAATAGTAATAGCCGAATCTGAATAATTCAGGTTCATTTCATTATTGATCGCTTCACCGTTTATTGGCCCGGTAAGGTCGCCGGTTTCAAATCTTAAGGTATCAAAATAACCTTTGTTGGTTTGCTTATAACCCAGTTGTGTTAATGAATTATCTAACAAAACAGCTAAGCCGTGTATCCTTTCAGCAATTTTCTTTAAACCATCTGGCCCGTGATAAACAGCATACATTCCGGCCATTATAGCTAATAAAGCCTGCGCGGTACAAATGTTTGAGGTAGCTTTATCACGGCGGATATGCTGCTCACGAGTTTGCAATGCCATACGCAAGGCGTAATTGCCGGCACTATCAATAGTTACCCCAATTATGCGGCCAGGCATTGAGCGTTTGTATTCTTCTTTAGTGGCAAAAAATGCGGCGTGTGGCCCGCCAAAACCCATTGGTACACCAAAGCGCTGGGTTGAACCTATTACAATATCCGCTCCCCACTCGCCCGGAGGCGTTAATAGCAACAAACTCATAATATCGGCAGCTACAGTTAGCTTAACACCTTTTTCATGTAGTTTATTGGCAAAATCTTTATAGTCGTACACCTCGCCGTTTCCTGCTGGATATTGTACCATAGCGCCAAACATATTGTCTGTTAATTTAATAGTTTGATGGTCGCCTATTACCAGTTCAATTCCGTAAGGCTGGGCACGTGTTTTTAATATATCAATAGTTTGAGGGAATACTTCCTGCGATACAAAGAATACTTTAGCATCCTGATTTTTACGCAAACTGTATTGCATAAACATAGCTTCTGCCGCTGCGGTACCTTCGTCTAGTAAGGAGGCGTTAGCAATTTCCATCCCGGTTAAATCAATAACCATGGTCTGGAAATTTAACAAAGCCTGTAAACGTCCCTGGGCTATTTCGGCTTGATATGGAGTATACTGGGTATACCATCCTGGATTTTCCAGTATATTTCTTTGTATTACTCCCGGTACTATTACATC
The DNA here is from genome assembly GCA_964524015.1 of uncultured Mucilaginibacter sp. Lineage (GTDB taxonomy): Bacteria > Bacteroidota > Bacteroidia > Sphingobacteriales > Sphingobacteriaceae > Mucilaginibacter. The sequence goes on from CAZGBN010000039.1 coordinate 5,383, forward strand.
ATAATACCCCTGCCCTATATAACTTTTATATACTTTGTTTTTACTTGCAGTTTGCCTCAGGTCAGCCAGGTAATCAAATTCGCTTTTTGCGGCAGGTAATTGCAAAGATTGTTTTAATCGTATCCCCGCCGGAACGGTTTGATCGATCAACTCATTTAACGTGTTCACCCCTACAGCTTTTAACATCTCTGCAGTTGCTATGTCGTTTGGTGCAATGTGTCTTTTTTCAAAAAGTTCCTGGTAATCTGTGTTCAAATTCATCGAAATAAATTAAAAATATATTCCCTGCAAATTTAATCATTAGCCAATTTTTATTTAGCATACACTTTCATATAAGCAAATATTCCTTTTAAAAGGTTGTTTATTCAAAAAAATGTCTTAAACTTATAATATAATTCTTTTGGAATAGAAAATTTTACCACAATGGATATAATTGACGATACTGACAAAGCTATTTTGCGTGAACTGCAGAAAAATGCAAAGATCACCACTAAAGAATTAGCGTCTAAACTTAATTTAACCATATCCCCTGTATATGAGAGAATTAAGCGATTAGAGAACCTGGGATACATTAAGGAGTATGTAGCGGTATTAAATAAGTATCTAATCAATAAACCATTTACCAGCTACTGCCAGGTATCTATGCGTTATCATGAAGAATATATTGACAGGTTTGAAGAAGAAATACTCAAATTGGATGAAGTGCAGGAATGCTACCACATAGCCGGACAAATAGATTTTTTATTAAAGATAAATGTTAGCAGCATTGATGAATACCACGATTTTATCCGCTATAAATTATCAAAGATCAATAACATAGGTACAGTAAACAGCGCCTTTGTTTTAAAAGAAATTAAGCATACCTACGCTTATAATATTTAAATATAAAAGGGGTAAAAGATCATCTCCTTTACCCCTTTATTCAGTTAACCTTTGACTAGGTTGGAACTACAATTTCATCTGTCGTTTTAGTATCCTTAGGCGGTTTACGGTGCCAGTAAGACGCCAGTATTGAACCGGTAATGTTCATAATTGGCGAAAATACAGCAGCTGCTAAACCTACAGTTGCCGCTTTACCCATCTTAGTAGCTAAACTTGCTGCTAACCCACCATTTTGCATGCCTACTTCAATAGCTATTGTACGGCAATCACGCTCGTGGAGCTTAAATAAACGTGCTGTCCAGTAACCAAATAAATAACCGCCTGAATTATGAAGAAATGCGCATATAATTAATGCCGGGCCTATTAAAATTAATTTATCACGACCCGCTGCAACTATAATTACAATTACACAGGCAATACCAAACATTGATAAGATAGGCATAGCCTTATCTAACCATTCGGCTTTACCTTTAAAGAATTTGTTAAACAATAAGCCCCCTGCAATTGGAATTATTACAACTTCAACAATATCCAGCATCATTTTTAATATGTCTACCTCAATAAACTGACCGCCTAATGCTTTCATCCATAGCGGAGTTACAAAAGGCGCAATCACCGTAGCTATTGCTGTTAATGTTACAGAAAGGGCCAAATTAGCATTTGCCAAATATGACATAACGTTTGACGCCAAACCGCAAGGCATACTACCAATTAGTACTATACCCGCAGCAATTTCCGGATCAAAACCAAATATTTTGGCTAATGAAAAACCTAACAAAGGCATTACGGTAAAGTGACCTGCTAAACCTATAAATACTGCCTTAGGTGTTTTAACCACACCAGCAAAGTCTTTCAAACTCATTTCTGTACCCATACCAAACATAATTATTTGAATAAGCGGGGTAATCAGTTTTGATAGTTTATAGCCGTTAACTTCAATAAAAGCAGCAGGATATTGCAATGCAGCCACTACTGTAGCGAAAATAATTAATGTAAATGCAAACCCTTTAAGTACCGGATTGCCACGAAAGCCAATAGACAATGCCACAAAGAAGGCAATTAAAAGCGGGGCACCTATTTCATAGTTGCCGCCAAATAACATTACAAGCGATGCAAGTAAACATACTCCTGCAAGGATAGATGCCAGTTTATAAATATTCATTTGGTTAAGTTTAATTTACGCTTTCTGATTACCAGAAGCAATTGGTTATAATGCTGCAATTATACAACATCTTTAAATAATAGAAAAGCCGGGTTGATAACTCAACCCGGCTTAATCTGATTTTTAATTTTTATTCAAAATAAGGTACACCTTGTGTAGCGTATTTTTTCATTCCTTCAACGTTTACGTCCACGCCAATACCTGGTTTATCAGATACGGTCATGTAGCCTTTTTCAATAAATGGTTTGTCATAAATAACCATTTCTTTCCACATTGCGTCAGTATCTGTTTTAGTTTGCCACTCTAAAATTTGGAAGTTAGGTACTGAAGCACAAACGTGTGCAGAAGCCATAGCACCAACCATTGTACCTACCATGTGCGGAGAGAATGGCATATAGTAAGCATGAGCCATATTAGCAATACGCTGACCTTCGCCTAAACCACCACATTTTTGTAAATCAGGCATAATAATGTCAACCATGTTTTCTGATATTAAACGACTGAAACCATTAGCAAGATAAACGTTCTCGCCACAGCAAATAGGTGTGCTGGTTTCTTTGGTGATAGTTTTATAAACTTCAGCATTTTCAGCAGGTATTGGTTCTTCTAACCACATTAGGTTATAAGGCTCTAATGCTTTAGCAGCTGCACGACCTGAAACGGCGTCATAACGTCCGTGCATATCGCAGCAGATATCCAATTTAGTACCAACTTGTTTTCTGGCAGCTTCTACACAACTTCTCATCCTTTCTATTTCACCAACACTGGCTGTCCAGTTTACACGGTCATATTTAGCAGGGTCACCTGCTTCGTCCAAGTCAAATTTAACAGCGGTATAACCACGGTCCAATACGTTTTGAGCAGCTTTAGCAAAAGCCTCTGGAGTTTTACCACCACCTGCATAAAACTCAGTATCACAATAAACGCGTACTTTGTTACGGTGTTTTCCACCTAATAATTGCCAGATAGGCAAACCCAAAGCTTTACCGGTTAAATCCCATAATGCACATTCAAGAGCAGTTAAAGTAGCCACAAAAGTACCAGCCTGTGCACCACCAAAAACACCACCTTTACGAATTTGTTCAAAAATCACATTAGGTTGTAACGGATTTTGGGTTCTGGTTAGGCTTCCGGCCATACGTTTTAGTAAATAATAGCTACCAGCGCTGGCATCTACAGATTCGCCCCAGCCTACAATGCCCTGGTTAGTTTCTAATTTAACAAACATCCCCCCTGCTCTAGTATAAGCGCATTTTACAGCAGTTATTCTAAGGTCAGATGGTGCTGACATCATTGGGGTTCTTTCTTTAGCATCCTCTAAGCCATTACCAAATGTTTTGATCAATGGCGTTGAAGCTAATGCAGCGGCACCTACTCCGGCTTTAGTTAAAAACGAACGCCTGTTTTGTTTTGTTGACATGATAAATTATTATTAAAGTTGTTGTTTTGGTTATAGTTTAATTAACATTATTTACGGCACTAGCGGCTATTATTGCCTCAACCTGGGCTTTTGCAACAGGTAATTTTATTTTTTTATCCTTAACAGCTGCTTTTAACCATTCAAGATAATCTTGTCTGATAGAAGGTGGCCAATTCGCATCCATTTGTCCTGATGTGTATTTACCTTCAGCAGTACGTATATGAGCAAACATATCTTCAAGGCGTGTTTTTTCTGATGAGGTTACTACTCTTTCAGCCAGATGTGGTGGAATAAAAATAACCATACCTTGCTTACCTAAAACAACATCGCCCGGCATAACTGTAACCTGGCGGATACGAGTTGGTCCGTTTACACTCATGATCATAGTGTTCATATCGCCATTGCCATTGTGAAATGTTGGGGTATAACTTGATATGTATGAAGTAAAGCCACCAAAATCTTTTAAGCCTTCTAAATCTCTAACAGCACCATCATATACAATACCCGTACCTGTTCTTCTATAAATATCAGCTGCTACACGATCGCCAATAGTTGGACCATTTTTGTGAATACCAAATTGATCGGCTACATATACGTCTCCTTTTTGTAATTGCTCCACCCCCCAAACATTTTGTCCTTTAAGGCCGGCTTTTTTACCACGGTCATCTATCGCTTTCCACACATCCCTACGATAAGGCATAAAAGTAGTTGTAAACGCACGGCCAACTAATACACTATCCGGATTAATAATAATAGGCCAGTTTTCGGCAATTTGGTAACCGTAATCACGGACACCCATAGTAGCCCAGGCCTCCTCCATGCTCACATCTTTCATACGCTTGATGATATCGTCCGGTACTTTTGGTCTTCCGTCAGGAAAACGTTCGCCTTTCCATTCCGGGGTTAAATAGATTAACTCTTCTTTTGAAAATTGCTGTTGAGCACTGCTATAGAGTGGAGACATGCCTAAGCAAGCAAGCATAAATAATCCAGCAGAGTAAAACAATTTCATAAATTATAATTCGGTATTATGTTAATTGGTTAAGTCACTAAATTTAGTAACACTTTCCAAATTAAGCAACATTGTAGCTTATCTACCCAATAAATTATCGCTTATTTTTATCAGTATCAAAATTATTACAAATTTGAACAATACTTAGTGTAATCAAACGTTGCGTTTTTCATGACACAATTACCTCATTTACAATATTTTATTAATTGTAAAAATATCAGAATTTGATCATTTTATTACTCAGCACCAATCAAATAATTTGAAACAAAAAAAACACCGATCTGTTAAAATCGGTGTTATAATACAGGGCAGAATTACCTTGCTCTTTTAGGATTAAAAGCTATCAAATATTGCAAACTGACATCATCATTATCGATAGTGTCAAATTTTCTTTCCATATCATATTTGGCAGCAATGAGTTTGTTCTTAACCAGCCTAACTAACTCCAATAAAGTTTCGGGCAGTGCCTTAATAGTAACAGTTGGATAATACTTTTTTTCAAGGGCTGTTTTTTCTAATGCTGTTGCCAGGCTCAGCTCCCATCCTTCATCAGTTTTAAAACCATATTCAATGGCACAATTATTCAAATCATACACATAAGCCATAGCCTGGTATTCAACCGTTTCGTTTTTCATGTTGCTATTTCTTTTTAGGTATGATATCAATTTTTGATACCGATTTTTTTCCCGACTGGTAATCAGAAGGAGCTCCTTTACCAACCGGGTTTGGTAATTTCTTCTTGTCTCTGCCGGGCTTGTCTTTACTCATAATTGTTTGTTATATTACTTATTAAACTGTTGCAAATTTTGGTAATGATTAAGCCTGTTTTTAACAGTTTTTTCCAACCCGTTATTGCTGCTCGCTCATTAACCCATTCCATGGGTTTTTAACAATTTACAAGCCTGATTTTTTTGAAAAAAAAGTTAAATAATTTTCAGCTATATATCTTTTAAAAAAAACATTTTTTACTTTTTACAATATAGCATATATTATTGATTATTAAATAATTTAAATAGTTATTTAAATTATAAATTTTACACAATACTAAAGTATTGTTCCTGATGGTTTTATATAAACCCGGGCCTTGTAAAATAGGTGCAAAAAGCCATTGTTGATATCTTACTTAACAATCCTGCTTATTATATTTTAATTTAGTACGTTGTTGTATTTTTTAATAGCATAATGAAGATCAGCCTGCCAAAAATCCTGTTAATTTTCGTCCTTCTTTTTTCAGCCTCATGCAGTGAGTATAACAAAATCCCTTATTTTCAGGATTTAAACCATGCCAAAACAACCAATTCATTGATTAACAACTATGTACCTTTAAAAATTCACCCGGGCGATTTATTAGGCATTAATGTAACAGGTAATAAAGAGAGCATGGCATCGCTTACCTTATTTGATGACCTGCCGGGCCGTTCCGCTTTTTATGTTAAATCTTTTATGTCACCCAATTGTCAGCGTTGATCTTTTTCTAAAAATGATGTAAGAAAACATACCCGGTTTCGACCAAGCGAAAAAAATCTTACAATATGAATCAACTAAAAAATTGGAAATCACATGCGCTTATCGCGCTATTACCCTTAGCCTTTACGGCCTGCAAAAAAGATATGAATGGTGAGGTTATGGAGCAAACCACCGTATCGGAAGAGAATGTTTTAAAATCTCAGCCCCTGGTAGAGTCCGGCACCTTTCAGGGAACCGGCATTCCAGCATTGATCCAACCAGGGCAAAGTACCACTATTACATTTTCAACAACTAAAGGGGAAGCTTTATCTTTCGCGACCATGTACGGCGCATCAAATGACCTGTTCTTTGCACCGGCCAATCCAGGCATCAAAGTTTATGACACGAATGGCAATCCGATCGAAGGTGACGTTTCAACTCAGATCAAATTATGGGACAATGGCACCCGGGTAAATCAAAAACCAGGTGCAACGATTACTCATCCGGGCGTAGCCGAAACCAAAAACATTACAGAGGTGGTGGGAACCGATGCACAAGGCAATACTTATCTGTCCGCAGATAAACTGGTCAAAGCATCTTTAAAATACAACGGCAACTCCACCTTTACGTTAACGCTGCAAAATATATCAGGTGGCACCGCTAATGAGACACCGTTAAGCCCTGGCGTATGGAGTGTATCTTACATCGCCGGCGGGAATCTTTTGGCACCGAATCCGCTTTATATTAGCGAACAACCTACGGTTAACGGTCTAACGGGTATTGCTGAAATGGGTGATAACACTGCACTTAAAGCCTATGTAACTTCAATCACCGGAATTTTCACACCGCTATCCCCAATATTAGTGGTGGTTTACAATGGAATTGATAACCCGATCTTTAAAGTTGGACAAAATGACGCGGGCAAAGGCCTGACGGCTATTGCGCAAAAAGGCAACGCCGATACTTTGGCCGCCTATCTAAAAGGAAAACCAGGTATTAAAGCAGTCTACGTATTACCCGCTCTTGTTCACGACTATCCGAATGTAAATAGGTGATAATCCGTTCTTTACACGGTTTTCATTAGCATGAAATGAATTCCGAATGTGTTACTTGTCCTCATCTTTTCCAGATTTTTAGATTAATAAAAAATTGTTTTGAACTGTTATTGCCAAAACTGTTCACCGGAAAGAAAAAAAAGCGATCTAAATGCGTCCTTTTTTGTCTATTTTTAAATGATGCAATTAATTGTACATCAGTTAGTTATAGGATTTATGGTGAACAAATCTAAAAAACGAAATCTGTTCACCTTTTTGTTCGCATAAAGCATGGAATAGTGTGTACTGAAAAGAATTTGAATAAAACAAAAAACCCTGTAAATGAGACATTTACAGGGTCAATGATTGTTAAAAATCCGACTAAGTCGGGATGGCAGGATTCGAACCTGCGGCCTCCACATCCCAAATGTGGCGCGATACCGGGCTACGCTACATCCCGAAAGGGTTCGCAAAGGTAAGCTTTAAAATTATTGCTGCAAATATTTTTATAAAGAAGTTTAAGGAATAATACTAACCGCCTCAATTATAGCACATAATTTTTTTTTGACATTAACTTTGTGCTAAAACACGGTTAAAGTAGCATCTTTGCAACAAGTGTATGACATTTAAGCAACAATTATATGACATTGGTTTTTTGATTAAACTTAGATGTAACTTCATGGTCAATTAATAAAACCTACAAATACAAAAATGAAAAAGCTAATACCCCTGGCAATTTTGTTATCACTATCTGGCGTAAAGTTATACGCCCAGGACGATCTTGCAAATAAGAAATTAGAGAATGTTCAGGCCACTAACCTATTAGCGCCTGACAAGGTAAAAATTGATGGCAATTTAACCGATTGGAACAACAATTTTCAGGCATATAATAAAGCCACTAAACTTTATTATGTACTATCAAATGATGATAAAAATCTTTATTTAGTAGTAAAGTCAATTGACCCTACCAACAACACCAAAATTGCTGCAGGTGGTATTACCTTAACTATTAATACAGATAATAAGAAAAAAGAGCAAGATGGTTATAGTGTAACCTTCCCATATGTAGCTCCTCTAGTACCTGGACAGCGTGGTCAACGTGGTGCTGGTGGATTTGGCGGCGGGGCACCAAGAACAATGGATGTTGGTGGATTTGGCGGTGGCGGATTTGGACGAAATAATGGTAATGATTCTGCAATGCTGGCAGCACAGGCAACACAGCGCAAGCAATTAGTTACTTCAAGTAAAGAGATAAAAGTTTCAGGATTTAAAGATATTACTGATAGTTTGATCTCCATTTATAATGAGCATAGCATAAAAACTAGTATAGCGTACGATGCTCAAAACAGCTATACTTATGAAGCTGCTATCCCTCTTAAGTTATTGGGCCTGTCAGTAGATAATCCTAAAGAATTTGCATACAACGTTAAAGTTAACGGCAGACAATTACCTAATTTTAATAGAGACCGAGTTGAAGTTGTCGGCGGCGGCGGTGGCGGAGGATTTGCCGGCGGCGGTGGCGGCGGTGGAGGATTTGCTGGCGGTGGCGGTTTTGCAGGTGGTGGCGGCGCACGTGGCGGCGGCGGTGGCCCTGGTGGTGCACGTGGCGGCGGTGGTGGCGGCGGCAGAGGCCCCGGCGGAAATATAGATTTTGCAGAGTTAACAAGCCCAAGCGATTTTTGGGGCAAATACACTCTGGCTAAAAAGAATACCCCTAACAAATAAATATAACCTAATTCCTTACACAACATGAAAAAATTATTACTTATGACCACTATGGTCATTGCATCATTACAACTATTTGCCCAGGAGCCTGTATTAAGACGACCGGCAAACAATAACCCCGCTGCTTTACCTCCTCCTGTAGATCTTAGAGAGGTAAGCGGCGTTGTAAAAGACCCTACAGGCCAAGGTGCTGTAGGAGCTATAGTTTTCTTAAAATCAGCTAAAGACAGTATAAAAGTTGCTACCAACGAGGACGGAGTATTCGTAATTAAGAATGTAAAAATGGCTACGTTTTTAATTACTGTATCCGGCGAAGGCTTTAAACCTACAGTACGTAAGTATGAAAATAATGACGCGGTAGCCAGATTAGTATTAGACCCCATTGAACTTAAAGACGATAAAATATTACTTCAGGAAGCAACCGTTAACGGAACACCTAGTATAACCTATAGAGGGCCGGATACGGCAGTGATCAGAGCATCTGACTATAAAGTAAGGCCAAATGCTACCGTAGATGAAATATTAAAAAAAGTTGAAGGAACAGAGGTTGGCAGTGATGGTAGCGTAACCTTTCAGGGCCAGTCAGTAGGTAAAGCCAAACTTAATGGAAAGGATTTTGCGGGAGGTAACTTGGCACAAGCTATTCAAAACCTTCCGGCTGATATAGTAGAAAATTTACAGTTTATAGATGATTATGGCGATCAGGCTGCCAGAACAGGTGTTAGAGATGGCAATCCTCAAAAAATATTGAATATTACCACCAAAGCTGATAAATCTGTTGGCTTAACCGGTCGTGCCACGCTACAGGCGGGTACTAATCATCGGTATAATGCCCAGGTATCTATAGTGCGCATTAACGGTAATCAACAACTTAGTTTAATTGGTAATGTACGCAAAACTGTTACCGGTATAGCAAGTTCAGGCGCTGATGGCGGCGGACGTGGCCCTGGTGCCAACGGCGGCGGCGGCGGCGGTAACCCGGGTACCAGCTTTACAGCAGCACCAACAATTAGCTACCGCGATAATTGGGCACCTAATTTAGAAGTATTGGCCAGTTTAACCAATAACTACAGCGACAACAATAGCAGAAGCGAAAGTTATGGTAATACCAATTCAACCTTTGGTAATAGCGATTTTAAAAGATCAGGAACAAGTAGTTCAACTTCCAAAGGATACACTGGTAGCTTTAGAATGGATTGGGATATCAATAAACAAAATTACCTGCAAATAACGCCTACTTTTAGCACCAGCAATTCGTCGAGCTATAGTACCTCAACATCTGATGTTATTAATTATTATACTCCGATTCAACATCAAATAACTAGTACCGTTAATAACACAACCAGTTCAAACCCTAGCTACGGTATGACTGTTTTATATCAGCACATATTTACCAAACCAGGTAGAAATGTATCTATACAAACCAGTATTAATAAGTCTGAAACCAATTCAGACCGTGACGCATTAAATAGATATCGTTTTTATAAAAATGCAACACAAGATTCATTACAAAAGGATTCAATACCTCATACATTAATTAAAACAAGAAATAACAATACCACATTCAGAACCAGTTTAACGTATGTTGAACCATTAAGCAAAACTTCACGTTTGGAGTTGAACGTACAAATGCGCAGTTCACATAACGTTAACTCTGCTTTAACTGATAGTGTAAAGGCCGCTACTGGAGAAATAGTACGAGTAACTAACCTGGATAACTTATTTAACTATAACATTACAGAATATCGTTCGTCACTAAATTACCGTTATACAGGCACCAAGTTTACTTTGTTATTAGGTGTACAGGCAATACCTATTTCATTAAATGGTACTAAACTTAATGCGGGCGTGGGCCAGAATGTGGAAACCTCGCAGTCATACTTTATGGTTGCACCAAGGTTAACCCTTAATTATGCCTGGTCACGTACGGAAAGATTAGATGTTACTATTAACACTACTACCAATGAGCCTAGCTTTAATCAAATACAACCATTTGTTGACAGAACCGATCCACTTAATATAGTTATAGGTAACCCTAATTTAAAACCGTCAATGACCAATAGTTTAAATTTGAGGTACAACAATTATTTGGCTAATTCTAAATTTAATTTTTCGGCTACTGTACAGGGTTCATTGACAAATAATAATGTATCAACCAATACTTCACAAATTATAACATTGATTGATCCTACCAACCCGGCATCGGGAAAAAAATCAATTAACCAAACAACCTATTTAAATGTGGATGGTTCTCACAACATTTCGGGTAACTACAGTATTTCTAAGCAGTTTAATGACCGCAGGTACAATATATCATTAAACGGTGGTATAACTTATGGCTATACCAATGCTTACAGTAATAATGTTGCTTACCACACTACATCATGGAACTTTAACCAACGTTTTGGGCCAAGGTTACAACCTACTGAGAATATTGAGATCAACCCTTATGTATCATATGTATTAACTCGTAATTATTCTACCACACTTAATGCAAGGGCTACATCGTTGCAAACCACATCATTGGCAATTGACGGACGCTTTTATTTCTTTAAAACCTGGCAAATTAATTACAGCGCTTCAAAAAACTTTGTTAGCGGTATAACAGCATCCCAGCAAAAAAATCCTTTAGTAATAAATGCCGGCTTTGAAAAAGAGTTTGGGACAAAAAGATTTATCACATTACTGTTTAACGTGTATGACGTTTTCCACCAAAACTTTTTTGTACAACAAACCAGTAATGCGCAGGGTAATTCTTATACACTATCAAATACCGATAGCAGGTACTTTATGGTGGGTGTACGCTTAAACTTCCAGAAATGGACAGGCAGGCCTCAAAGAAATGGTATACAGCAAATGAGAAGAGGTGACGGAAGCTTCATTAACTAATTAATAACACCTTATATTTAAAGCCCATTGATATACTCAATGGGCTTTTTTCATTTACACTACCCTACTATGCTATAATTGGTTTAATTTTGATAAATGGAGATCAATATACTTGCATTTGGTGTAGCTAAAGATATTTTTGGAGGATCGACAATAAACGTGCAATTAACTAATGATGCCACGGTGTCAAACCTGAAATACCTTTTAGAAAGTACTTATCCCCGGCTTAAACAATTAGCCTCGTATATGGTGGCTATAAATGATGAATATGCTTTGGATGGGGATACTATACATGAACGAGACGAAATTGCCATTATTCCGCCCGTTAGCGGGGGTTAAATAAATAACGTGACCACACAGATAGAAATATATTCGGATGCCTTAAACGTGAGCAATTGCGTCAACTGGATAATGTCGCCACAGGCTGGTGGCATTGATATTTTTATTGGTACCGTACGTGATGCCACTAAAGGCAAAAAGGTTGTTAGATTAGAATTTGAAGCTTATGAAAATATGGCTTTGAAAGAGATGAAAAAAATAGCCGAACAAGCCTATAATAAATGGCCCGTTCAAAAAATACTGATCCATCACCGAACCGGTATATTACAAATTGGCGAAATACCTGTAATTATTGCCGTAGCCGCTGCGCATCGTGATGCCGCTTTTGACGCCTGTAGATATATTATTGATACGCTTAAACAAACCGTACCTATTTGGAAAAAAGAAATTTTTGAAGACGGTGAAGTTTGGGTAGCAGCACATCCTTAGGATGCAGCCACCAGTTTATTTACACTTCTGTACACATACTCATTATAAATGTGCCTGCGTGCAAACCTACCCGGCGAATCTGCATTAATTAGTTTTATATACACCGCTTTAGGCACATCAAAATATTCATATTCATTCCCATCTAAAAAAGAGATTTTTAGCACCTGTGATCTGTATTCAAAATCGGCAATGGCAGATGTTGTAGTAGTAATAGTGTATTCGGCAAATGATTGGTCTCGGGTTTCTGGCGCAATGCTTACCAAAAAATGGTAGGCCTCAATAATGGTTTTGCTTTTTTCTTCAGCCTCTATCCTGCTTTCAACACTATCCTGAAATTTATCAGGATGCCATGTTTTCATTAAACTTCTGTAAACAGATTTAAGTTCCTGTAATTCTGCAGACTCATTTACGCCTAGTAGTTTCCTGTAATCAACAATTTTTTTCATTAGTATACTATTTATAGTTGATCGCAAACAACATTTACCACCATCAATATTTTTTGCAAAGGTACACTTAAAATTCTCCAATTACTACATTGCTTATAAAGCTTAGTTGTATTATATTCGTTTAACCTATTAAATTATGAGAATATCAACACATCGCTTTAAAACATCTGCATGGATACTATTTTGTACCTGCATATTAGTCGGGGCATATGCAAATGCTCAGTCAACCTTACCTGTATCCGATAGCATCCGGCTAAACCAATTAGGCTTTTATCCTCAAGGACCCAAAACAGCAATTGTACTTACAGATCGCCCTCAAAAATTCACTATTGAAACACCTGCACATAAAACGGTATTTACCGGTATGCTTACGCCATCAGCAAAACCTGATTTTTCTGGCAGAACTGTGTATCAGGCCAACTTTTCAACCCTACAACAAACAGGTAATTATATATTAAACGTGCCTGATGCAGGCTATAGTTACCCATTTAGCATTCAGCCAAATATTCATCAAAAGGTAGCGGCAGCGGCTATAAAAGGTTATTATTATCAGCGTGCCTCTATCCCGTTACTTGAAAAATATGCGGGTAAGTGGAAGCGGGCCGCGGGCCATCCGGATAATGAGGTATTGATACATCCATCGGCAGCAACTGATAAACGGCCGGCCGGTACTATTATTTCCGTCCCACGGGGGTGGTATGATGCGGGAGATTATAATATTTATGTAGTAAACAGTGGAATTACTATGGGCACACTACTTTCTTTATATGAGGATTTCCCGGCGCACATGAAAACTGTTAATTTAAATATTCCCGAAAGCAACAACCAATTACCTGATATACTGGATGAATGCCTGTGGAACTTATGTTGGATGCTGGCTATGCAAGATCCTAATGATGGCGGCGTATATAATAAGCTAACCAATGCCTCATTTGATGGTATGATAATGCCTGATAAAGCAGTTACCCCACGTTATGTAGTACAAAAAGGGACAGCTGCTACGCTTGATTTTGCCGCCGTTATGGCACAGGCTAGCCGTATTTTAAAACCTTTTAACCCAAGTTTAGCCGACTCATGCATTAAAGCCTCAATTAAGGCATGGCAATGGGCCCTGGTTAATCCAAAAATGACTTATAACCAGGATGCCATGAATAAGCAATTTGAACCCAAAGTGGTTACAGGTGGTTATGGCGATAACCGATTTGATGATGAGTTTGATTGGGCGGCAACAGAATTATATGTAACAACAAAGGATGATGCCTATCTTAAAAATTTAGCATTAGATAATGTACGTATGTCAATACCGGCATGGGCACAGGTTAGAATGTTAGCTTACTATAGTTTATTACGTAATCGTAAAAACTTAAGTCCTGTTGTACAAAAAGTAATTCCAATAATTACCCAAAAACTTACAGCCTTTGCAGATAGTTTAGCTAATCCCGCCACGCTATCCGCCTTTCAAACAGCAATGGGCCGTTCCAACCGTGATTTTGCATGGGGAAGCAGTTCGGTTGCTGCCAACCAGGGAGTTGCCCTGATAAACGCCTATTTATTAACGCATAACAAAATACACCTTAATGCGGCCTTAAGTAATCTGGATTATTTACTTGGCCGAAATGGTACAAGCTATTCATTAGTTACAGGATTTGGGCATAAACCATTGATGCATCCACATCATCGCCAATCAGTAGCCGATGATGTGGATGACCCTGTACCGGGGCTTTTATCAGGAGGACCTAACCCGAGCCAGCAGGATAAAGTACCTTTACCCTCAAAAATACCAAACCGTGCCTATTCTGATAACGATCAGGCTTATGCCTCTAACGAAATTGCCATTAATTGGAATGCGCCTTTCGCCTATTTAGCTAATGCTATTGAAGCATTAAAAACAGAAGCCGGTTATGTAAAAAAATAATGATCCCTTTAAATTGAATATTTATGCAGTTACTGTAGCTGTTGTACCATTAACAGATACAGTATATTTTTGCAGCGGATTTGCTGCCGGGCCTAACAGCACCTGCCCTGTTTGGCTAAACTGGCTGCCATGGTTTGGACAAATAAATTTAGCCTGCCCAGCGTTATAACCAATTGATGTACCTTCGTGCGTACATGCTACTTGCACTGCTGTAAATGAGCTGGCTGTGTTGCCTGCTGCAATACGCACAAGTATTACACCGTTTGAAATTTGGCTATCACCAATGTTTAATAAGCTGGTGTTAAGATCGGTTGTAAATAAAGCACCACTACCAGGTGCCGGAGGTGGGGTACCTTTTGGGGATGTGGGGGTTGGGTCGTTACTTTTTGAACCGCCACACGATGCAAGGCTGCAACCTGTGCATGCAATTAATACCCCTAAACCCAATTTTGATATAAACTCTTCTCTTTCCATAATATATTTTATTTATAATGATCATCAGACCTTTCTTTCACAATACGCTGCCATTTACTTTACGGTTGCTTTCTTATTAAAAAAAACAAAAAACGACACCTACAAAAGCCAAAATGGCACTAATAAGTAGACAAAAATGACTGTCAAGAATACAGTTGCTGACAGGTATTTATAGTTTTAAACAAGGCGTTTATTTTCTAAAACCCTACAAATTACATAAGGATTACCATTGCAAAATATCAACTCATTATCAAATTGATAGACGGGAAAAATAGCGTAAATCAGCGTGCTTAACCTTGTTTTTGAACTTTGTCAAGTGTTAAATAGTCTAAAAATTGCGGCATTGGCAAAGTATTTGTATAGATGGTATTAATATTTTTAATAATATATATATACAAAAACAAAAAACACAACAAATGAAAAAGTTAACAAAATTAGCAGCCGCAGCATTAACTGGTGTAGCGCTATTGATCGGAAGCAATGTAAAGGCACAAACCACTCCTTCAAGCGCGTTTCGTTTCGGGATAGGATTAGAAGCTGGTATACCAACAGGTAACGCAAGCGATGTTTCAAATTTTTCTTTAGGTGGTACCGCACGTTTACAATATGGCTTAACTAATGATTTAGCCTTAACCCTTACATCAGGTTACTATAACATGTTCTTGAAATCACCTTATAAAAACGTAGCTGGTGCAAAAGACATTGGCATTGTACCTTTAAAAGCGGGTATTAAAGCATTTTTTGCTGAAAGCTTATATTTTGGAGCAGAAGTTGGTGCCGGTTTTGAAACCAATAGCGGTGGCAACACTAAATTTATTGCATCACCTGCATTAGGTTGGGCTAACAAATCATGGGATGTATCTGCACGTTATGAAAACTTTGCAGGTCAAAGCAATAACTATGGCTTAGTAGGTTTACGCGTAGCTTATGGTTTTGCATTGTAATACTTACAAACTTTATTGCTAAAGGCGATAAAAAAAGCCCTCTCTGCATTTGCAAAGAGGGCTTTTTTATGCTATGCTTTTGGATCAAAATGATCATCGGGTATATGATTTTTCTCTAGTTCGGCTAATTTTTCTTTACCGTAAGCAAATTTAGTTATCAGGTAATATAATACAGGCACTATAAATATAGCCAATGAAGTAGCAGCCAACATACCGCCAAACACAGTTAACCCAATAGTTTTACGTGCTTGTGCACCTGCACCTGATGCAAATACCAATGGTAAAACGCCCAATATAAAGGCCATTGATGTCATGATAATAGGTCTTAACCTAAGCCTCACAGCCTCTAAGGTTGCTTTTTCAAGTTCAACTCCCCTATCTACACGCTCCTTAGCAAACTCTACTATCAGGATGGCGTTTTTAGCAGCCAAACCAATTAGGGTAATCAGACCTATTTGTGCGTATACGTTGTTACTTAACTCGCTGCTAAAACTTAAAAACAAAATAGCTCCAAACGCACCCAATGGTACAGATAATAATACTGAAAATGGTACCGACCAGCTTTCATACAAAGCAGCTAAAAACAAAAACACAAAGCCTATTGATAAGGCAAAAATGTATATTGTTTTTGAACCTGATATTTTTTCTTCACGACTTAAGCCAGAGAATTCATATCCATAACCTTGTGGTAAGGTTTTAGCCGCTACATCTTCTAAAGCATTTAAAGCGTCGCCACTGCTATAACCCTCGGCAGGGTTACCACTTATTTCGGCAGACCTAAACAAGTTAAAATGCGATATCAACGGCGCATTTTCTATAACTTTATAGCTGGTAACTGTACTTAAGGGCACCATACTACCGGCTTCATTGCGCACAAAATACTGACCTATGTTTTGAATATTGGTACGGTAGTTAGTATCTGCTTGTGCTACCACCCTAAAAGTACGGCCATATAAGGTTAGATCATTTATATATGAGCTACCCATATAAACCTGTAACGCATTATTAATATCTGATAGTTTTACCCCCAGTCTTTTGGCTTTATCGCGGTCAATTGTTAATTGGTATGCCGGGGTGCGTGCAGTAAAAAATGAAAATGCTTTAGCAATTTCAGGACGTTTACTTGCTTCGGCGATAAAATTCTTTAATACACTTTCAAAATTTTTAATATCACCCCCGGCCTGCTTCTCTTCTAAAATAAATGAGAAGCCTGCAGTACTGCCTAACCCGGGTATAGCAGGTGGCGATATAATTGTTAGGTTAGCTTCTTTAAACTTAGCAAGCTTTTTTTGCAGGCGGGGTATTAAACCAAATAACTGCTCCTCCTTCTTTTTACGCTCATCCCATGGCCTAAGCTGTACAAATATGGTAGCACTATTTGATTTAGTAGCAAAGTTTACCACGTTTAATCCTCCTAAAGCAGCATAGTGTGCTATTTCAGGAACGCTATCTAACGTTTTCATCATTTCATGTAATACTGCTACGGTACGCTGCGTTGATGATGCTTCGGGCAGATCATAAGTTATATAAATACGTCCATCATCTTCTGTTGGGATAAATCCGGTTGGTTTCCCTTTAAATAACAGTATGGTACCTATAATTATACATACCAGTATTATGATAACAAATTTTGAGTTTTTGATACCACGATCCACACCATTACGGTATTTACCACTAACACGATCAAACCATGTATTAAATTTAAAGAAGAACTTATCAAGTCCCTTTGAATTTTCATCCAGTTTATGTGGTTTTAGTATTAAAATGCAAAGCGCAGGAGTTAATGATAACGCTACAAATGCCGATATTAATACCGAAATAGCAATAGTTATAGCAAATTGCTGATACAACCTGCCAACAATACCCGGTACGAAGCCTACAGGCACAAACACCGCTGCCAATATTAAGGCGATGGCAATTACCGGGGCTGATATATCCCTCATGGCGTTTTCTGTAGCTTCACGGGGTGACATACCCTTTTCGTCCATATAATGCTGAACAGCCTCTACCACAACAATAGCATCATCCACCACTATACCTATCGCCAATACAAACCCAAATAAGGTAAGTGTATTAATAGTAAAATGTAATGGTATAAAGAAAATGAATGTACCTATAATAGATACAGGTATAGCTAATACAGGTATAAGTGTTGACCGCCAGCTTTGTAAAAACAAAAACACCACTACAATAACTAGTATTAGAGCAATTATCAGGGTTTCAACCACTTCATGCACAGACACCTTAACTACAGTAACGGCTTCAAACGGAACTACATAATCTACATCAGTCGGGAAACTTTTTTTAAGCTGCTCCATTGTAGCGTAAACATTCTCAGCTGTCTCTACCGCATTGCTGTTTGGCGCCTGGTAAACTAATAAATACGATGCACGTTTACCATCAACAAATGAGTTACCCGCATAGTTAAACTTACCCAATTCTACCCGGGCAACATCTTTTAAATGTACTACAGCACCAGTGCCTGGTTGTGTACGTACTATAACATTTTCAAATTCAGTTTTATTAGCCAGTCTGCCTTTTACCAATACAGTATATTCAAAAGCCTGACCCTGCTCTTGCGGAGTTGAGCCAACCGTACCGGCGGCCACTTGCGCATTTTGTTCTTGCAGGGCAGCAGTAATATCGCCTGCGGTAATACCTAAAGCTGCCAGTCTATCAGGCTTTAACCATATACGCATACTAAAGTCATCCGCACGGGTAAACACATCCCCTACTCCTTTTGATCTTAATAGCGCATCGCGAACAAATATATTGGCATAGTTATCTAAAAATGTAACATCATGCGACCCTTTAGGAGCAAACATAGCTACCAGCATTAATATACTAGGATTACGTTTACGCACCGTTAAACCTAAACGCTGCACTTCCTGCGGTAAGGTTGGGGTTGCAATACCTACCCTGTTTTGTACGTCAAGCGCGGCAATATTAATATCTGTACCAACTTCAAAGTTAACGGTCATGCTCATGGCACCGTTGCCCGTACTGTTGCTTTGCAAGTAAGTCATGCCGGGTGTACCATTTACCTGTACCTCTACAGGAGTAGCAACTGTTTGCTCAACTGTTAAAGCATCTGCACCAATATAGCTGCCGCTTATATTTACTGTTGGCGGCGTAATTTCTGGATATTGCCCTACAGCCAAGCTTCCAATGGCCAATATTCCCACAACAACTATTACTATGGATATTACAATGGCGGTAACAGGTCTTCGTATAAAAGTATCTGCAATCATTATCTTTTCTTAAATATAATAAACCTGTGTTATTTTGCCGATGTAACCGTAGGTACACCTACTACAATTTTACCGCCATCCTGCAAACGCTGAAAACCTTCGGTAATTACTTTATCATGCTCATTTACGCCATCCACGATAATTACATTAGACCCGACCCTCGGGCCTAATTTTATCTTTTTTTGCGATGCGACGGTATCTTGTGCTACAAACACAAAAAACTCGCCCATTTGTTCCGTTACCGCTTTATATGGTATTTGAACACGTGTGCCCGATTGATCATTTAAAACTTTTAAAACACCGCTCATACCATCTTTAAGTACATCTTGATCATTAGCAAATTGTACACGTACTTTAATTGATCCGGTTTGGCTGTTAACACCACGATCAATAGCTAAAACTTTACCCGGTTTATTATAAATGGTAACACCATCAGAAAGTTGCAGCCTAAAAGTAGTATCAGTGCTTCTTTGCTGCAGCTTATAAAATCTATCTATATCCTGCTCATTTATTACTACGTCAACGCCTATCGGGTTTTCACTTGATATTGTATTTAATAAGGTGGCTCCCGGGGTGATCTGCGAACCTAATCTTACTTGCGAAATACCTATGCGACCTGTAAATGGCGCAGTGATAGTAGCATATGAAAGATCAGTTTTGGCGGATGATACTGCTGCTTTGGCAACAGCCACCTGGCTTTTACTGGTCTCATAATTTGCCGTAGCCTGATCAACAGTTTGACGGGCAACTGCATCATTTTTCAACAACATGTTATACCTGTCCATATCCTTTTGCGCCCTTGTTAAATTAGCTTGTGCGCTAGCTAAATTAGCTTGTGCCTGCTGGTAAGCATCTAAGTATTTACGACGGTCAATCTCATAAAGGGCTTTACCTTTTTGTACTACCTCCCCCTCTTTAAAAAATATGCCCGTAATAAAACCGCCAACCTGTGCGCGTAATTCTACATTGTTTAGGGCTACAACAGTACCCTGATAATTATCATAATAGGTGGCTTCAGCTTTTTGCGCTTCAACCACGTTTACCTGTGTTGGCGGTATAGCAGTATTTTGTGGGGTTTTATTACCGCATGATGCGCCCAGCATAATAACAGGGGCCATTAAATAGATATATGTATTTTTCATTGATGTGATTTTCATTATTGGTTGATGGTTAATGTACCTAATGCCCTCTGCAAATCAATTTTGCTGGATAGCACCTGGAAAAGTGAGTTGTAATAGTTTAATTCAGAGGTGCGCAGGTCTGATTGCGCTACAATAACATCCAGGTACGTTTTTATACCCTCGCGATATTGCAGGCTTACCACTTTATATACATCCCTTGCTAATTCAACATTCTCTTTAAGCGTTTGCCAATTGGTATAATTGCTTTTATAATTAGATAACGCTTGTGTATATTGAGTAGTTATAGTATTAGTAGAGTTTACTATATCCAGATCTATACGTTCAACCTGTAACCTTGCCTTACTTAAATTTTGCAATCGCTTGGTTCCCTGAAATATAGGAATAGATAGTGATACTCCTGCATAAGCTACCGGGAATGATTTATCATATAAATTGGCAAAGCTGTTATTTAAAAATATCAGATTATAATTGCCGACAGCTGATAATGACGGCAGGAAACCATATTTATAATAGTTAACATTTATATTTTTCAGATTTTTTTGTGTTTGCAACAACTGGTATTCAATGCGGTTATTTACGTTTAGTTTTTGAGTAGTATCTATAAAAGCCTCACTTTCATATCGAGTAGAATCATAAGCTAAAGCAAATTGATTAGCTGGGTTTACGCCCATTACTTGTTTTAAATACGCCAGTTTACTATTAATAGCTTCTTGAGTTTGTTTACGTGTAGCTATTGAGTTATTTAAAGCGATAGTAGCCTGCTTATAATCAATTTTATCAACAATACCAGCCTGGTATCTGCTGTAAGCATCTTTTAGGCTTCTTTGTAATCTAACTATATCTTCATTAATTATGTTTAACTGCTTTTGAGATAATAGTACATCAAAAAAAGCCTTACTTACATCAGACATTACATCAATTTGGGTGCTAGCGCTGTTTTGTTTATAATATAAGCGCGAATAATCTGCTGTTTTTGATGCCAGCAATACTTCGTTATTATAAATAACCTGGCTGGCTTGCAAACCTAAAGTAGAAAACTGATTGTTAGGTCCTCCCGTAGCAGGTATTGCTCCGCTGCCAGCCTGGTTAACCGGGCTTCCTTTAAAATAGTGCTGATACTGTCCGGTGGAATTAATTTGTGGTAACCACGCTGATAGGCCAATACGTACATCCTTCTCATTTATTTGCTCATCAATTGAGGCTTGCTTGATGGCAGGCTGATTATGCAAGGCAAATATGACACATTGCCGCAACGTTATAACACTGGGGAGGCTATCAATAGGTGCTTGTGCTAAAATTACAGAAGGAAATAAAAACGGCAAAAAAATTATCAACAAAAAATATTTTTTTTTCATGAGATAGAAAATGGATCACAAAGATCTTTAAAAGATTAAAGGGGTAATTAAAATATATGCCCTTTTAGCTTCAATTTGTTAGGGAGGTGCGAATATGGCATAATGTATAAGCAATAAAAAGATACGAATAAAATTTTTACTTAATTACTACATAAATCATATCTTGAACCACTTTTTTACTCTTTTTTAAAAAAAATGAAAATAAGAGGACTCAACTAAACAAAAAATTTAATTAATTTGCCGATTGGGAAGAAACGTTACTTTCAACAAAATAAAGTAATGTTAAAAAAAAATACACACTAAATATAGGTTATAACCTTATTCGTGGTATTTTTACAAAAAATTTAAGCAGGGTTAATACATGGTTAAAAAATTACATG
>CAZGBN010000040.1:0-25827 GCA_964524015.1 uncultured Mucilaginibacter sp.
TATCCCGCTTAACAGAAAGCCCACTTTCAATCAAAAACTCTTCCTGATAGGCTTGCTTTAAAGCCTCACTACTAAAAGCTTCCCATTGGTCCGGAGAATATCCTAATTGAAACTTTTCAATTGTTTCTTTAGTAAACCCACGTTCCTTGAAATAGCTAAGGCCAATATTTTGTCCTTCTTCGGTTTCCAGTAAGCTTTTATGAAAGAAATCGGCAGCATATTTGGTTACGCGCATTAAGCTTTCGCGTCGGTTTTGTTCTGCTTTATCCTCAATCGTTTCAACCGTTTCCTCTACCTCGATGCCATACTTTTTGGCCAGCCATTTTAAGGCTTCGGGATAGGTGAATTTTTCAAGTTCCATTAAAAAGGTAACCGCGCTGCCCCCTTTACCCGATGAAAAATCTTTAAAAATACCTTTAGCCGGGGAAACAGTAAACGATGGAGTCCGCTCATTGGCAAAAGGCGACAGGCCCACAAAGTTGGCTCCGCGTTTTTTTAATTGCACAAATTCGCCAATCACCTCCACAATATCTGTGGCTTCCATAATACGGTCGACGGTGGCTTTGGTGATCATGCTTTAAATTAAAATGCAAATGTAGGGCAATTACTTTATCGCCTTTAATTTGGGATGGTTAATTTACTAATTATTTACCAGCTTCGGCTTTAAAAATGTTACGGCTATACCGCATAGTACAATGAAGCTGCCCACAATCTCCTGCACATCCAAAGTCTCGTTCAATATAAAAGCTGCTAATATACCCGATAATACAGTTTGGCTTAACAGAGTAATAGATATGGTAGTAGATTCTAAACGATGTATGGCATGATTAATAGTTATCCAGCCTACCAATTGACATATTACGCCCATGCCAATTAAACTGCCCCAGGTTTTTAGGTTAAACCCGGATAGTTCATTACCCAATAATAAGCATAGCAACAATAAAAACAGGCATGATGCCAGCATGCTGTAAAACATAAAGGGAATAGTGCCTATCCTTTTTAAAATATCTTTGGTTACCAGCATATAAGTAGCATACAGCATGCTGGCAATTAATGCGTATAGCATACCGATATTTAATTGCAGCTGCATTAAATTATTCAAGCCGACTAACACTACCATACCTGCAATTGCAACCAGGGTGCCGATCCAAAATAGCTTGCCGGATTTTTTCCTCAGGATGAAATAGCTGATCAAACCCACCCAAACAGGTGCCAGGTTGGCTAACAAAGTAGATACTGTAGCGCTTATTAATTTAAGCGACTGGTTCCATAAAGCAATGTCGGAAGCAAATATTACACCCCCTAAACAGGACAGCAGTATATCTCTGCGGTGCATTTTAAGATTACTTTTATAAAGACAGTAAGGTGCTAAAAATATAAAGGCAAAAAACAGACGGTAGAATCCGCACACTATAGGTGATGCATCGGCCAG
Source organism: uncultured Mucilaginibacter sp. (assembly GCA_964524015.1). Classification (GTDB taxonomy): domain Bacteria; phylum Bacteroidota; class Bacteroidia; order Sphingobacteriales; family Sphingobacteriaceae; genus Mucilaginibacter. Next base: position 1,433 of record CAZGBN010000040.1, read on the forward strand.
CTTTACAAATATAGGCGAGAAGGAAATGCAGATAATGCCAAAGGCCAGGCTCAGTTTGGGATTCATGGTGCAAATTTAACGATTACCATGAAACAAGTAGGTTGTCATCCTGAGCTTTGTCGAAGGATTAACGCAAAAGCCCTCACACGCATACTTCGAGAGCCTCAGCATGACACCCTTTTTAAGGAATTTACTCATCAACATCAATCAAATAATCGTAATTTAGCCCCTCGTTAAAATATACTATACAACAATGAGCCAGCGAATAAAGATCAAAGCGTTATTAGAAAGTAAACAAACCGATATTGATGTAACTGTAAAAGGGTGGGTGCGTACCTTCCGTAATAACCAGTTTATTGCTTTGAATGATGGCTCAACCAATAGCAATATACAGGTGGTGGTTGATTTTGAGAACACCGATGCTGCCTTGCTAAAACGTATCACCACCGGTGCTGCTTTAAGCGTTAAGGGTTTGCTGGTAGCCTCATTAGGTAAGGGTCAAACCGTTGAGGTTAAAGCTAAAGAGATCGAAATTTTAGGCGACAGCGACCCCGAGAAATACCCGTTGCAGCCTAAAAAGCATAGCCTGGAGTTTTTGCGCGAGATCGCTCACCTGCGTTTCCGTACCAATACGTTTGGGGCTATTTTCAGGGTGCGTAACACACTTTCGTTTGCTATACACCAGTTTTTCCAGGACAAAGGATTTGTTTACCTGCACACGCCTATAATTACCGCCAGTGACGCGGAAGGCGCGGGAGAGACTTTCCACGTCACTAATTTCGACCTGGAAAACCCACCAAAAGGAGAAAATGGTGAAGTTGATTTTAAACAAGACTTTTTTGGCCGTGCCACTAACTTGACCGTTTCCGGGCAACTGGAAGGAGAGTTGGGTGCTATGGCTTTGAGCGATATCTATACTTTCGGACCAACATTCCGTGCCGAAAACTCAAACACCACCCGTCACTTAGCCGAGTTTTGGATGATAGAGCCGGAAATGGCTTTTGCAGATATTACCGATAATATGGATACAGCCGAAGGCTTGTTGAAATATGTGATCAAATATGCTTTAGATAAAAATGCCGAGGATATTGAATTTTTAAGTCAGCGTTTGGCAGAGGAGGAGAAACAAAAGCCGCAGAACGAACGCTCGGAAATGACGTTGGTAGAAAAACTACAATTTTGCCTTGCTAATGATTTTGAGCGATTGACCTATACTGAGGCAATAGAGATATTAAAAGAATCTACCCCGAATAAAAAGAAGAAGTTCCAGTTCCCGGTTGAAGGCTGGGGCACCGACCTGCAATCAGAGCATGAGCGTTATTTGGTTGAGAAGCACTTTAAAAAACCGGTTATCCTGACGGATTACCCGATGGAGATCAAATCGTTTTACATGCGCCAAAATGAGGATGGCAAAACTGTAGCTGCTATGGATATATTGTTCCCGGGTATTGGCGAGATAGTGGGCGGATCGCAACGTGAGGAGCGTTTAGATAAACTGGAACAACGCATGGACGACCTGGGTATACCTAAAGATGAGCTTTGGTGGTATTTAGATACCCGCCGTTTTGGTGGCTGCCCGCATGCAGGTTTTGGTTTAGGCTTTGAGCGTTTGGTGCTGTTTGTTACCGGTATGGGTAACATCAGGGACGTGATACCTTTCCCAAGGTTCCCTAAGAACGCGGAATTTTAGACCGTCGATTTAGATGATTTTATGATTAATATGATTTAAAAGAAAAGCCCGGCGCGCCGGGCTTTTCTTTTACCACGCGTCATTGCGAGGAACGAAGCAATCCCTAAGTAGGACAGTCAAGAAAATAAATGTTGTTTCAAAACGGACATTCCGGAAATTGATTTGCATGTGCAGAGATTGCTTCGTTCCTCGCAATGACGCGTGGAGAAGAATTACTTAGTACTGTAGTTATTTTGCTGTATCAAAAAACTGGCTCTTTCTTCTTTATGGAAAGGCACGTCCCAATTACCCTGGTAGCTTACTTTGGCGGGCAGTAGTTCGCCATTAAAGGGGATGAGCTCGATATTCATCTTTACATCAAAATCAAACAGCAGGTTGCTGTATTTCATATCCACATAACGGCCCAGTATCTTAAAGTTACGCATATCAAATATGGTGGTCAGTTCGCGTATCATTACATCACCGTCGGCTGTGCTCGGCTTCTTAATCACTTTAAAACGGTAAACTGGGATAGAATCCAAATACTTGCCACGGGTAAACTCATATCTATAAAACTGGCGCATATCCCGCCCGAAAATTTCTGTCTTACTGCTTAAAAAAGGTATGCCCGTTACTTTACGTCCCGGTGAAAAGATGAGTGTTTTTAGTTTTTGTTTATAGGATTGATTTTTGCCATCGCCGCTTGTTAAAAAACCATCAGTAGCCGTAAATTCTGAATTATAAGCATTGGTGAAAATGTAATCAAACATCTCGGCAGTATATAGTTGGTACTTGCCATTCTTTTTGTAGATGTTGCCCTTATCCTGTTTAGCCAGGTATTCATTTTTAGGCTTACCGTTTACCAGCGTGTGTTTAATGCGGCGATAAATTTCGCCATCAACCTTATTCTTTTTGTCGTAGGTATAAATGCGGTTATCAGCAACAAAAGCATAACGTTTCATATTGCGGAATGCTTTGTAAAAACCAGTATCAGCAACAACCGCGTCAATAAAATCCTGTACGTTTAGCTTGTGTGATTTAATGTTTACTGCCGAATCGATAACGATAGTTAACATGGTATCCGGATTAAAACGTTGAGCATAGCTTTGGGTGCCAGCAAATGTAATAGCCAGTAAAAAAAGAATCCTTTTTAGCATTATTTTATCCTGGTAAACAACATCAGCCCGGTAGACCAGTTAAAAGTAGTGTGTACAAAATCTGTCCTGTTTTGTAAGTCGTTTACCAAACGGTCAACATTTTGCTGGTGTCCTTCTGGCCAGTTGGGTTGTGGTAACAAATCGTCAATTAAATAGAAGCCCCCCGGTTTAACCAACTTTAAGGCGGTATTTAAATTGCCAAATTTGCCGGGCCAGGCATCTGCAAAAATCAGGTCAAATTGGTCGCCTTGATAGTTTACCAACCAGTTGTTGCCATCCTCAGTATAAAAATTTATTCTTGCATCGCTGTTAAAAATAGCTTTGGCTACCTTTTGCCAATGTGCACTATTATCAACCGTATATAATGATGAGGCACTATCCGCACCTTCGGCCAACCACGCTAATGATAAGCCTGTACCTGTACCCAGGTCTAAAAATTTACCGCCGGGTTTTGACGCGGCTAATGCCCTAAGCAATGAGCCTGTCTGCAGGTCAGACGGCATATTAAAACCCAATTTCTCACTTTCAGCTTTTAGCTGGTCGTAATATTTAGGAACAACAATATTTTGGTCGTTTAGCATAGCGTGTGTTTTTTAATTACCCAATTGTTTAACTGCAATGTATGCCATTAAGCCTACGCTTGTTTCTAAAGCGGTTTCTTCAATATCAAAAGTTGGGGTATGTACCGATGAGGTTATACCACGTGCTTCGTTACGTGTACCTAAACGATAAAAGCAGGCATCGGCAACTTGTGTGTAATAAGCAAAATCTTCGCCAGCCATCCATATATCCAGGTCAAGCACATTTTCGGCACCTAAATAATCCTCGGCAAAGCCACGTGCAGATGCAGTTAGCTTTGGTTCGTTAGTTAAAAAAGGATATCCTTTAACAATATTAAAATCGCAGGTGGCGCCCATGCTTTCGGCAATGCCTGTAGCCATTTTTATCATTTTTTCATGAGCCTCGGCGCGCCAAGTTTCATCCAATGCCCTAAAAGTACCTTCTAGTTTTACTTCGTTAGGGATAACATTAGTTGCGCCATTGGCTATTACTTTACCAAATGATAATACACATGAAGTTTTAGGGTCAGAAAAACGACTTACTATTTGCTGCAAAGCCGTTAATATATGCGCGGTGATGATAACCGGGTCAATATTTTGCTGAGGTTGTGCGGCATGGCCTCCCTTGCCGGTAACGGTCATGTATAATTCATCCGTAGAGGCCATATACTGTCCCGAGCGGAAACCAACTTTACCCGCGTCTATCAAAGGCATTACGTGCTGACCAATTACGGCCTGGGGTTTTGGGTTTTCCAACACACCTTCTTTGATCATAATACTTGCACCGCCGGGCAGTTTTTCCTCTGCCGGTTGAAATATTAGTTTAATGGTGCCGCCAAACTCGCTTTTTAACGAGGTTAATATTTTAGCCACACCCAATAATGATGAAGTATGTACATCATGCCCACAAGCGTGCATTATACCGTTGTTTTGCGATTTATAAGGAACATCGTTAGCTTCGGTAATAGGCAGGGCATCCATATCCGCCCGTAGGGCAATAACATTAGTTGACGGTTTATCACCCTTTATTAAACCTACCAAACCTGTATCAGCCATTTTAATATATTCAATACCTAATTCATCCAGTTTAGCTGCAACAAACTTTGAAGTTTCCACTTCATGAAATGAAAGTTCAGGATGGCTGTGCAAGTGGCGGCGATTGGCCACTACATCATTAAAAATGTTTTTTGCTAACTCCTGTATCTGCTGTTTGATCATTGGATATCTGCTTTTGACGGATTTATTTTTTCGGATATGATGAATAAGCTGGTAAAGTTACCTTTTAATTGCTGCATTATTTTTTCGGCTTCTAAGCGGGTGCGATAATCGCCTGCATGTACTTTAAAATATGGCTCGGTATAAGTAATATAAGTACGTTGTTCAGGGTACTTATTCTGAAACTTAGCCTGCGCATCATAAGCCGCCTGGCGGTTTGATCCACTGTATATCTGCACCCGGTATCCACGCGATGAATAGGGGATAACTTTACTTGCCGCCGGGCTTTTTAAATTGAACCGCTTTGCTATTAACGTATCTATCCGCGAATCTTTAATTACCTCAACTTTGCCCCGTTCTTGTGCAAAGGTAAATATCGGCATAAAAAAAACACATCCGGCTATACAGCTAAATATCGCTTTATAAACAGGTGTGTTTTTCATATTGAAAAATTAAATGTCATTGCGAGCGTAGCGTGGCAATGACACCGGTTAATTTACGCCTGGCCTACGCCATGGCAGTTTTTATATTTTTTACCGCTACCGCAAGGGCATGGATCATTACGCCCAATTTTTTGCTCCACCCTAACAGGGGTAGCTTTTTGTAGTTCGCGCATATCATCCGGCATATCGCTGTAATTACCACCTGCATTTACCAGTTCAGGTTTTGAGGTACGCATATTCCTTTGATCTGTTTTCGGCATTGGCCTTGCTTCCTGTATATCGTCAGGGGCCTGCTGTGTAGCAATACCACCTCTGAACAAGAAACTCACCAATTCTTTATTCACGCTGGCCAATAACTGGCGGAACAAATTAAACGCTTCAAATTTATAAACCAATAACGGGTCCTTTTGTTCGTAAACTGCATTTTGTACAGAGTTTTTCAACTCATCCATTTCGCGTAAATGCTCTTTCCATGCATCGTCAATAAGCGAAAGGGTAACATTCTTCTCAAATGATTTTACTACTTCTAACCCTTTATTATCTACCGATTTTTTAAGTGGAACAGCAATCTGCATTCCGTGTATACCATCAGTAAACGGAACAACTATGTTTTCAACCAGGTTACCACGGGTATCAAACACATCTTTTAAAACAGGATAAGCCTGCTCTGCAATAGCATCTGATTTGCGTTTGTAAAAATCAGTTACTTCGGCAAAAGTCTTGTCAACCAGTTTATCAACAGATAGGTTAGCAAAATCATCGGCAGTAATTTCAACATCAACGGAGAAAATACGGATGATCTCTAAACGGAAACCTTCATAGTTATTTTGTTCTTTATATTCTGTAGCTATATCTTCTACTACATCAAAAAACGTATTGTTTAAATCAACATCCAGCCTATCGCCAAATAAAGCATTTTTACGTTTAGTGTAAATAACGGTACGCTGCGAGTTCATTACATCATCATACTCCAACAAGCGTTTACGTATACCAAAGTTGTTCTCTTCTACTTTTTTCTGTGCACGCTCAATAGAGTTAGAAATCATGGAGTGCTGTATCACCTCGCCCTCTTCAATACCCATTTTAACCATTAGGTTTGATATACGCTCTGACCCAAATAAACGCATCAGGTTATCCTCTAACGATACAAAGAATTGTGATGAACCCGGGTCACCCTGCCTACCGGCCCTACCACGCAACTGGCGGTCAACACGGCGCGACTCATGGCGCTCGGTACCTACAATGGCTAAACCACCTGCTTCTTTAACACCTTCGCCCAGTTTAATGTCTGTACCACGGCCAGCCATATTGGTAGCTATAGTTACGGTACCTGCTTTACCTGCTTCGGCTACTACATCAGCCTCTTTCTGGTGCATTTTGGCATTTAACACGTTGTGTTTAATACCACGCAATTTTAACATACGGCTCAGTAATTCTGATATCTCAACCGAAGTGGTACCCACCAATACCGGGCGGCCCGCTTGTGTCAATTTTACTATCTCGTCAGCAACGGCATTATATTTTTCGCGGATGGTACGGTACACCAGATCCTGCATATCGGTACGTTTGGTTGGTGTGTTGGTTGGTATCTCCACCACATCCAATTTATATATCTGCCAAAACTCGCCAGCTTCTGTAACCGCTGTACCTGTCATACCACATAATTTATGGTACATCCTGAAGTAATTTTGCAGGGTTATAGTAGCAAACGTTTGCGATGCATCTTCAATTTTTACATTCTCTTTAGCTTCAATTGCCTGGTGCAATCCGTCAGAGTAACGGCGGCCATCCAGTACACGGCCTGTTTGCTCATCAACAATTTTTACTTTTCCGTCATCTAAAATATACTCGGTATCTTTTTCAAAAAGGGTATAAGCTTTTAATAATTGATTAACTGAGTGTATACGATCTGATTTAATAGAAAAATCGCGCATCAGTTCATCCTTGCGGGCAATTTTTTCTTCGGCAGATATATCTGACTTTTCAATAGCGGCTATTTCTGTACCTACATCAGGCATCACAAAAAAGTGAGGGTCTTCACCCGCGGATGTTATTAATTCAATACCTTTTTCGGCCAGTTCAACCTGGTTTTGTTTCTCATCTATCACAAAAAACAATTCTGCATCAACCTTAGGCATTTCCTTGCCCTGGTCCTGCATGTAGTAATTCTCTGTTTTTAACAGTACGTTTTTATTGGAGCCCTCGCTTAAGTATTTAATTAAAGCTTTGCTTTTTGGTAACCCCCTGTGGGCGCGTAATAAGGCTAACCCACCTTCATCTACCCCAGTTTTGCCTTCGGCGATGGCTTTTTTAGCATCATTTAAAACACCATTAATATAGTTTTTTTGCGCATTAACTAAACGCTCAATACGCGGTTTAAGGTCATGAAACTCATGCTCATCACCACGAGGTATAGGGCCCGATATAATTAAAGGCGTACGCGCATCATCAATTAAAACCGAGTCAACTTCATCCACCATGGCAAAATGTAATTTGCGTTGTACCAATTCTTCCGGACTACGTGTCATGTTGTCACGCAGGTAATCAAAACCAAACTCATTGTTGGTGCCAAAAGTTATATCGGCCAAGTAGGCCTGGCGGCGTTCTTCTGTATTAGGTTGATGAACGTCAATACAATCTACCGATAAACCATGAAACTCATATAAAGGCCCCATCCACTCTGAGTCACGTCGTGCCAGGTAATCATTTACGGTTACTATGTGTACACCCTGCCCTGCAATAGCATTTAAGTAGGCAGGCAAGGTAGCTACCAGCGTTTTACCCTCACCTGTGGCCATCTCAGATATTTTACCCTGGTGCAATACAATACCACCAATTAACTGTACATCATAGTGTACCATGTTCCAGGTAACTTCATTATCTGCCGCAAGCCACTTATTATGGTGTATGGCTTTATCGCCTTTAATTAAAACGTTGTTTTTACGCGCGGCCAGGTTACGGTCAAATTCGGTAGCAGTAACCTCAATGGTAGGGTTATTGGTAAACCTGCGGGCAGTTTCTTTTACCACAGCAAATGCCTCAGGTAAAATGCGCATTAATATTTCTTCCAGCTCTTTATTGCGGTCTTTCTCCAGTTTGTCTAACTGGGTATAAAGCTCAACTTTCTCGCTAACATCCAGATCTGGTTTATCAGTTTGCTCTTTAATAGCCTGTATCTGGCTATCAATATCTGCTAAACCTTGTTTAATAGTTTCTTTAAAATCTATGGTTTTGGCTCTAAGCTCATCATTGGTAATTTGATCAAGTTTAGCATACTCGGCCTTAATTTTTTCAACTAAAGGCATTATAGCCTTAACATCTCTATCTGATTTGCTTCCAAAAAGCTTACTTATAAAATCTAACATATTATAATTGATATAACCCCGGTAATCTCAACAATTGCGCCAGCGCAATTTTGAGGCCATTATGGCAGGCAAAGGTACGGTTTTGAGCTGAAAGGTAAAAGCTGAAAGCATAAAGGTATATTGTTGATACTATTTATATTCAATTTTCTTCATCCGCACATTTGCACATTCGCATATCTGCACATTTATCTATCTTTGCCGCATGAATATCCTGATCCTTGGTTCGGGCGGAAGGGAAAGTGCCTTCGCCTGGAAGTTATCTCAAAGTCCTAAATGCCAGCAATTATTTATAGCGCCCGGAAATGCCGGTACCGGCCAATACGGCACCAACCTAAATATTGGTGTAAATGATTTTGCCGGAATTAAGGAAGCCGTATTAAGCAACGATATTAATATGGTGTTGGTTGGTCCCGAGGAACCTTTGGTACGTGGTGTACATGATTTTTTCCTGGCGGATGCTCAACTTAAACATATCCCGGTTATTGGGCCGCAAAAAGAGGGTGCTCAATTAGAAGGAAGTAAGGATTTCTCTAAACAATTTATGACCAGGCACAACATCCCTGCCGCAAAATCACAAACCTTTACCCGCGATACTTTACAGCAAGGGTTTGAATACCTGGCTACTATTGGTTTACCTATTGTTTTAAAGGCTGATGGTTTGGCCGCCGGTAAGGGTGTTTTAATATGTACAACTGTTCAGGAGGCTCAGCAGGAATTAATTGAAATGCTTACTGAGGCCAAGTTTGGTGATGCCAGCTCGAAAGTAGTGGTCGAGCAATTTTTGCAGGGTATTGAGTTATCGGTTTTTGTATTAACGGATGGTAATAATTATAAAATACTTCCATCAGCTAAAGATTATAAACGCATAGGCGAGGGAGATACCGGATTAAATACCGGTGGTATGGGTTCTGTTTCGCCGGTGCCTTTTGCAAATGCCGAGTTTTTGGACAAGGTGGAGCAGCGCGTTATTATCCCAACTATTGAGGGTTTAAAACAAGAGGGTATATCCTACAAGGGCTTTATTTTTATAGGATTAATGAACTGTGGCGGTGACCCATATATGATTGAATACAACTGCCGCATGGGCGACCCGGAAACGGAAAGTGTATTGCCACGAATTGAATCGGACTTTGTTGATTTATTATTAGGCGTAGCCGAAGGTAATTTGAATGAAAAGGAACTGATATTATCTGATAAAATAGCAGCTACAGTTGTTATGGTTGCAGGCGGATACCCTGGTGAGTATTTAAAAAATAAAACTATTACGGGGATTGAAAATGTACGCGATTCGCATGTTTTTCATGCCGGAACGTCCATACATAATAATGAGGTTATTACCACAGGAGGCAGGGTATTGGCCGTAACTTCTTTACAGGATAACCTATTTGATGCACTGCAGCAAGCTACTGCCGATGCCAGCCGTATTTATTATGATGGCATGTATTTTAGGAAAGATATAGGCTTTGACCTGTTATAGGTATAATAAAACTTTAAAATATGCGTCTTTATGTAAATTTAGGCGCATTTTTTTTCGATAAAAAACTTAATTTGTCATTAAACCTTTTATAAGATAATTGTCTAACTGTATATTGAAGGGAAAGCTATGAAAAGAATAATTTATTTAGGCTTGGTTGTATTAATATCGGGCTTAGCATCCTGCACCACGTATGATTATTATCAGGCAGGACTTAACCGAACTAATTTAAGTAATTACCGCTCATTTGCGTGGATGCCTACAGGTGGAAGCGCTAATAATGCCAACAATAGCCAGAGTTCTATTGCTGATGCTAAAATAAAAGATGCTGCAACCGCAGCGTTGGTGGAGAAGGGTTTACGTTTACAGCAAAACAATCCCGATCTTATCATCAGCTATACACGGCAAGTTGGCCGTGGTAGCCGTCAGGTTTACGCCAGTAACTATGGTTGGGGTGGCTATCCCGGTTGGGGTATGGGCTTTGGCTGGGGGGGCTTTGGCGGCTGGGGCTATGGATATCGTCCATATTACTATGCCTACGGCGCACCATTTGCTTATGCCGATGTAAATTTGGGTAAGGAACATTACAAAGAAGGAACCATTGTTATTGATTTGATAGACCGTCGCTCAAAACAAGTAGTTTGGCGCGGTTTTGGAGTTGGCGAAGCACATCGCGACCCGCAAAAAGACATTGAAGATCTGCCGAAAGTAGTAGATGGTGTTTTAAAACAATTAAGTTTGGCACCCTCATCAGCAGCACCGGCAGGTGGCAGCGGTGATAGGAGAATTAGACCAACCAATTTACGATCATCATAATAGCTGATTGGAATAAAAAGAAAAAGGACCGGTGAATTGCCGGTCCTTTTTTTATGATTGACTATTTAAACTTAAATTACTTTTTCTAGTTGTTGTTTACGATAAAGCTGGGCAGTAGTAAAAATAAGTGCTACCCCCACTAATACTATCACCCAGGTATCCAGCGGGCACCCGTTGGTAGCCGCATCCACATCCTGTCCCGGTAATCCGGGCCCGTCGCCACAATCCTGTGCCGTGGTAACAATGCTTATAAATAAGAAAGTAAATAATAAACCTAATGCCTTACACCACTTCATGCTATATTTTAATTATTATAATTTAACAAATTTAGAATTCCCAATAAGAGTTTTAGTATAATTATTGTAAACGTTTATAAAATATACTCCCGGGGCTAATTTACTTACATCACCTTCCCAGCTATCAGGTTGCGATGTGTTGATGGTACTGACCGCCGTTCCCTGGTTGTTTGATATGGTAATAGTGTAATCTGAGTACTTTTCTGCCTTACTGTTTTTATCCCTTTTTTCGGCAACAATCAATTTTACACCAGTTGTCGCGGGATTAGGATAAGGTTTTATTGAATTTTTTACAACATCGCCATAAACGCCAAATGCAATTGGTACTGTCCCCGAATAAGCTACATTACCAGTATTGTCTACTTGTTTTAAACGATATAAGTTTTCCGCAAAAAACAATGGCGAGTTATCAGTAAAGCTATATGACCCCGAGCCGTTAGATTGAAAACTGCCCAGATCAGTATAAGTTAAACCATCATCATTACTACGCTGTATAGTAAATTGGGTGGTATTACCCTCGTTTCCTGTTTTCCAGGTCAATTGTACAGCACCGCCCTGTTTTTGGCCCTTAAAATCAGTAAGGTAATATGCGCTGCCCGGGTCAGTTGTAATAACTATGCTAAACCTTCTTTTAAAGGTGGTGCTGTCAGCTGCAACGGCAGTAAAATTATAAGTAGGTAATGTTTTAATATTTACCGAATCCTTTTTAAGCCAGTCTTTTATCCATATATCATATTGAACAGGCATATCATGAATTTCAGGAACACTTAACTGATAGGTTCCGTCAGCCGGAACTATTACGTTTAAGTTGATGTTTTCTTTATAAGTAGGCAACGGCATTTGATTTATAGCCAAAGCTGCCCTATTGTTAACCCTGGTTGATATGGCAACCACGTTATTTCCCCTTAAATAATCTGCATCTTCATCTACTACATAATCAGCGCTTGTGCCCGGTTTAAAAAATATCAGGGCATCATCTTTATTTTCCGCATCCTGGGTAAGTTTTATTCGCAAATATTTTAAGTCGGTAGTAGGCGGGGCCGCGGCCAGCATAATATTTGCTGCCGAAACCTGGGTGTTCACTTTATGCGCCTCGGTAAAAGTTAAAACAGGTGAAGCACCGGTAGTTTGCACATAAAACCCTTGGCCGCTTGGTAGAATATCGGCCACATTGCCGCCATTAGTATTGGTGCCCACACCGCCATTACCTTGTATATAGGTGCTAAACACTTTTAAAGTAGGGTTATATACCCAAATTTTAGTGCCCACATTAGTTTGCCCGGTTACCAGGTCCCAATCAATTGAACTGGCATAAGGGTTACCCACCAGGTTAAAGCCGCGTACACTTGTAGGTGTAGCAGGGGTATAAGATAAGTTAGATGATGCCGGCGTAAACCAGTTTTTTACGGCAATATTTCCCTGGTTCAAATATCCGGTAGCCGTAAAAGTAGTAGGTTTAGCAATGGTACTGGTAACAGTAGGGTTTACAGTAGTGGCTTTATCCCCCCTGAAAAATAATAATAAACCGTTGCCGGCAAATATATTAAAAGTCCCCGCATCGCCATCAATATCAAAATTAGACAGGGTACCATTATTTATTTTCTTAACCCCCCTGTTATTACCCGAGATAAAACTGGAATAATCAGGCGCCATATTTTCGCGGTATAAGTACATGGTAGGGTTACCCACCGCATCAAACCCGTTGGTAGCGCCAAGTGTACCGGTAGTATAGGTTTTGGCGCTGATGTAGGTTAGGTTTGGCCATATTAAACTTCCACTTGAAACCGATACAGGCGACGATATCAACCTGTAACCACGACTGTAGGATTGATCGCCTGATATATATCTTTCTACATTAACATTACCTGTAATACTGCTACCTGATGGTATTGCAGGTACTGTAGCCGAGCTATTGGCATCAGATTCCAAAGTTAATAATGCGCTCCCGGCCGCCAAGGTGGTATTTGTTCCGGCTATAGTTAACACACCGGTTGGTACAACATTAAACTTGCCGCTGGTTATAGTTTTTGTACTGGCACTGGTGCCTGTAAAAGTTACGTTCTTGAAATCAACACCAGTTCCACTGCCTAGTACTAAACTTTGTGTACCTCCGTTAAATTGAACTGCAGCGCCTGTAAAGTCTAAATAATTGCTGGCGTCATTAGCTAAAGTATTGGTAAAATTACCGGCTATATTTAAGTTGCCCGATGCTGCAGTTTTTATACCCGAGCCGCCAAATGAGAGCCCCTGGTAGCTTATGCCACTTGGTAAACCGGTGATTGCTGTAGTTGTATAAATTGTTTGTGCTCCTGATGCTGTATAACCAATTGTTCCGCCGGTAAGGGTTATAGTATTGGTGCCATTACCCGATAAGCCAGCTAATGCCGTGGGGTCAGTAAAATTTAACGTGCCGCCGGTCATCTCCAGGGTTGATGTAGAGCCTGAGACATTATTGGTTATATAGTCGGTTGCGGTTACTGTACCTGCACTGACAGTAAACTTGGCATCATTAGCTTTGGAACTTGCATAGGTAGTGGTAAGCGAAATATCGCCGCTTAAATTTAAATTGCTTACCGATGAGTTCATTTTTAACTGATAGGCGTTAGTCAAGCCGGTTGTATTGGCTATCAATTTAAAATTGACCGCATTAACCGTTCCAGTGCCATTAAATTCGTTAACATGGGCGTTGTTGGTAGACGAGCCTGCATCACTTTGAAGAGTTATATCGCCATTAACATTTAAAACACCTGGACTGTTTACAGTAATGTTAACCGAACTATTATCATTAGTACCTATTAATATTGAACCAATAGTTTCAGTGGTTGATATTTGGGGCTCATAAGTATAAGTGCCCAATCCTATCAGCATACGATCATAAGGGCCCGGTACAGTATTTGGTGTCCAGTTACTTGCAGTTTGCCATATACCAGTACTGCCTGCGCCATTCCATGTATACTCTGCAAAAGTATTAAGGGTAAGTGTGGTGGAACTACTGCCAGAATAATTATAAGCAGTTATAGTGTAATTGGTTATTGCAGATGAGACAGTGGCGGTACCAGTAATTGCACCTGTAGCGGTGTTAAAGCTCAACCCAGTTGGTAGTGTGGAGCTAATGGTAAAACTGGGGGCTGAAGTAATTTTCCTAATGGTATTATTGCCAAAATCGGCCATATAAATGTTGTTTGACGCATCTGTAACTAAGCCTGCACCATTAAACTTGGCTGTTATACCAGCCCCCTCTATATAACCCGAACCTGAACCTGCAATAGTTGTTACCACTCCGGTGCTTATAACAATTTGCCTTACTAAATCTGTGCCGCTGTCATAAACATACAAATTTCCCAATGCGTCGGCAGCTATCCCGGTTGGAGCGTTAAACGACGCTGCGGATCCTGTTCCATCTGATGATCCGGCAACACCTGTTGCACTTCCCGCAAAAAGTGTTACTACACCCGCGGATGTTACTTTCCTGATTTGATTGTTTCCCTTGTCAGCAACATAAATATTACCTGAAGCATCTACCGCTACCCCACTAGGTTGGTTAAATCTGGCGGCAGTAGTGGTTCCATTGGTAAGACCTGATACTCCTGTACTGCTTCCTGCCAATAGAGTTACCGCACCGGCAGTTGTAATTTTACGTATTTCATTATTTGTTTGATCGGCTATGTACATAGCTGAATTTGAAAAATAAGCAATATCGGTTGGCCCGCTAAACCTTGCCGCAGTTGTTGATCCATTCGTAAGACCTGATGTCCCTGTATTGCTTCCTGCTAACAGAGTTACTACCCCTGTACTTATCACTATTTTACGTATTTCATTATTGGTATAATCAGCAACGTATAAATTTGTACCGTCGGTAGTGACGCCTTTAGGTGCACTAAACCTTGCTGAGGTACCTGTTGCGTTAGTTAAACCTGCTACCCCGGTTGTACTACCCGCAAGTAAAGTTACCACCCCCGCAGATGTTATTTTTCTGATCTCATTATTAGTTTGGTCTGCTACATAAAAATTTCCGGAAGCGTCTTTCGTTATACCGTTAGGCCCACTAAATCTTGCCGCGGTACCTGTGGCGTTAGTAGTGCCTGCTGTACCTGCTGTGCTACCGGCAAATGTGCTGGCAGTAAAATAAGTAGTTGGTATTGTTCCACCCGTATTAGTTACGTTAAGAGTGGGGTTTACGCCACTACCCACAGCTACTGCTCTTAGTATAGATGCAGGTGAATTGGCATAGCTAATATTAGGGGCCTGTGCAAATAATTTGCCGCCAATTAATGTAATTAAGACGAAGGCAACTAAAATAGGTTGAATCAGGATTTTCAAAATAATTTATTTATATACAAAAATATCAATTAAAGTAATCTACACCAAAAGTGTGGAAATATTGCCTCAATAGTGGGGTGTTGTTATTTAATAATCAACAAATTAACCTTATTGATTATTACGTGAGTAGCATAAACAAGGTTGTGATGACTATACAACTATATAGAATACAATTTTAATGCCATCAAAAAATTGATATCTATAACTTAATAAACCTGGTTTTACCTATTACTTTTTTGTTAGTTTCATTAATAACCTGTAAGTAATAAGTGCCGGGTGTTAATTTACTGATATCGCCCTGCCAGCTATTTTGTGAGATAGAGACTTTATTTATTACTTTGCCTGCACTACCGGTAATAGTAATACTATATAAAGGCGTCACATCAGGATCTACCTTATCTATAGATATATTTATGGTTGAACTTGATGGATTTGGATAAAGTGATATAAGGGCCGATGTAACATTGCTTCCGTTTACAAACGTAATAGGTATGGCTTTTGAAAAAGTAATTGTGCCATTAAAATCTTCCTGCCTTAAACGGTAAAAGTTTTTGCCATTTAAATTAGGCGAATTATCAATAAATTCATAATTGCTCTGCCCATTAGATCGTAAAGTGCCTATGGTAGTATAAGTTACCCCATCAGCGCTACGCTCAATAGTAAAATAAGTGTTATTTGATTCGTTTGCAGTTACCCAGGCCAAGCTAACAGACGTAGTTTGTTTAGTAGCAGTAAAATCTAACAGTTGGTAGGTGTAATTGCCGTCTATCCCAATTACCACACTAAACCTGTTTTTAAAGGTAGTGGAGTCATTTAATACGGCATTAAAATTATAAACAGGTTTATTGCCTTTTAAATTTAAAGAATCCTTACTATAGGCGTCTTTTAACCAAACACGGTACAGTTGTGGTATATTTTGAACTTCAGGGACAGCGAGTTGATATGCACCATCAGCCGGAACATTAACATTTAGTGGGATGATTTGGCTTTTTACCGGGAACGGTATTTGATTAATGGCCAGTGCGGTATTATCGGTAGCTTTTGTTGATATATTAACCTGGCTCACCCCCGGCAAATATTCGGCATCTTCATTTGCAGAGAAATTTACAGATGCGGTATCATTAAAAAATATCAATGATTCATCCCTGTTTAAGCTATCTTTTATTACCTGTAAACGCATATATTTAATAGCGGCAGAATTAACAGGAGCGGTTGCTAATAATAAGCTCGCTTGCGGCACCTGTGTATTAACTTTATGCGCCTCGGTAAAAGTTAAGGCGGCCGTAGTACCGGTTGCTTTTACATAAAAACCTTGTCCGCTTGGTATAATATTAGCTGCGGTGCCATTAAAATTGGTACCTATACCACCCGTGCCTTTAACATAAGTGGCGTAAACTTTTAGTTTAGGATTGTATATCCAAATAGTATTGCTTAAGGCAGTTCCAGTAATATTATCCCAATTAATTGAACTGGCATAAGGGTTACCTACAAAGTTAAAACCCCGTACGCTAACAGGGGTGGCCGCAGTGTACGATAAATTTGCAGATGCAGGTGTAAACCAGTTACGAACAACAATATTACCCTGGTTTAAATATCCTGTTTGAGTAAAAGTGGTTGGCTGTGCAATGCTAGCCGTATTAGTTGGATCTGTAATAGTTGCCCTGTCTCCTCTAAAAAACAACAGGAGGCCATTACCGGCGCGTATATTAAACGTTCCTGCATCACCATCAATATTAAAATTATATGCCGGAGTATTATTTATTTTAGCCACACCCCGGCTATTGCCAGATATAAAAGTTGAAAAATCAGGCGCCTTGTTTTCGCGGTACAAATACATATTAGGGTTGCCCACGGCATCAAAACCATTAGTGGCCCCACCTGTACCTGTTGTATAAGTTTTATTATGAATAAAGGTTAAATTAGGCCATATTAAATTGGCCGCTGATACGGATACCGGTGATGACAATAACCTATACCCCCTGCTCCATGATTGTCCCCCGGTTATATAACGTTCAACATTATAATTGCCGGTAATACTACCTGATACCGGGCCAACAGTTGCTGATCCGTTTGCATTTGATTGTAAGGTAAATGTACCGGTATTAGCAACAGTTGAACTGCCTGTTACATTTAAAACAGAAGTAGATGCCATAGTAAACGTACCTGCATTATTTAATGTACCACCCCCATTTATATTTAGGGTTGCATTATCGTTTACATTCGATATAGTAGCTGCTGCTAACGTAACAGCACCGGGCCCCGTTATAGTACCGTTACCGCTTGAAAGCACATTTAACACGTTATTTAAAGTAAGCGTAAAGCCCGAGTTAATGGTTATTACAGGTGAGGCTACAACCGAACCAAAAGTTAGTCCGCCTAAAGTGGTATTTGCTGTAATTACCGGGGCATTGGTATATGCCCTGCCGCCAATACGTACTATAGTTGAACTAATAGGTACGGTGCCATTACTGTTATTAAGTGTTTTAAAGTTGTTGGCGTCAGTAAAACTGCTGCTGTTTGTGCCAACCCAATCTAAAGTAGTAGCAATATTGAATGCCTGTCCTGTAACATTATAAGTATTATAAGCGGTTGAATAAGGCGTTGGGGTAAATGCCAATGATGATTGGCCGCTTTGGAAACTAAAAGTATATGCCGCATTTGGAGGACCGCTGTTAACCGTATAATCTGCTACCAGCCAATAATAATAGGTTGTGCCTGGGGTAATAGTTTCGTTTACAGTGCATACTACATATCCGCCGCCGCCAATACTTACTGATGCCCCGCTATATAAAGGCGACCCACCCGGGAATACATTGGTAGTTGACCTGTAAAGCCGGCCATTTGAAAAGTATTGATTTTCTAAACCCGAGGTTTTGATATTAATTTGAGTAAAAGTTTGCGAAGCACCAAATCCTTCTACTCCAAATCCAAATAATACAATATTAGTTTGCCCAAATGCCAATACTCCCTGAGTAATGCCGTTTGAAGCGCTGTTGGCACCTGTTACAAAAATGGTAGGATCTGGCAAATCAAATGTGTTGCCTGTTATAGTAAAGGTGTTATATGATGAGGCAACAGGGCTGCTTTGAACAATAGCATCATCACCCTGGCCGCTTATAAAATTAAACGCGATGGTAGATGATGGCGCTCCACCAATATTATCTGCTACTAAAAAATAATACCGCGTTTGATTGGCTGTAAACGTATTTTGAGCAGTTAAAGTAACATTAGCATAACTGCCGTTAAATACAACAGTACCTGCAAGAGTTTCAGCACCTGCAGTATATGAATTATTTGTACTGTAATATAATTTACCATTACCAAAATACTCCTCAGCATTAGCATTATTGCTATTAATATTAATTTTACTAATAGTGATAGCGTTAGTTGATTGTATACCAAAACCGAATAAAGCGACCCCGGTTTGATTGGCAGTAATTGTACTGCCTGATACCCCTGTTTGTTGTGAAGTAACCGTTAATCGTGATGAATTGAAATTGTAGGTGTTACCTAATACGTTAAAATCATTATAATTATTATTTGGCGAAGTTTGTTGCAAGGCCGGGGTTGATTGACTATCTGTAAAATTAAATTGTATATCATCGGCAGCGGGAAAACTGCTTTTTAATGTAATTACAACAAAATAATACCTGGTAGCATCATTTATTTTCTCATCGTTGAATGTGAAATTAATATATTGTGTGCCAATAGTGCTCGTTGTTGCTATTTGGGTTTCAGCACCGCCCGTATATGAATTATTATTACTCCTGTATAAAGTTGCGCTGGCAATGTATGATGAAAGTGATGAAGAGTTGCTATTAATATTAAACTTATTAAAAGTTCGGTTTACGTTATTGGTGGTTACGCTAAAGCCAAATACCGCTACACCTGTTTGGCTTGGAATTATTGTGGCACTGGTTGATGCAAGACCTGTAGTTAAATTATTTAATACAATTGGCGGCGGCGTACCAGCAGCTATCTGGTAGTAATTTTCATAGCCATTGTTGTTGTTATTGTAGTTGTTGCCACCGCTGCTAATTATGCCAACAGGCGATTGTCCATAGCCTATATAGGGCTGAAAGGCAGTGTTAGTTATTGATATACAATCAACCACTAAATAATAATACCTGGTTTCATTAACATCAATACTTTCGTTCATATTACTTATAGTAACCAGCCCGGCGCTAAAAGTTACTGTACCTACAGACGTCCCCGGGTTGGCAGCATTATATCCCGATGTTGGTGTACTATATAGCCTGCCGTTACTAAAAATAGTGTTTAGGTCAACATTATTGGCCGCGTTTTTTATATTAACCGTTCCAATCGTTTCAGGAGCATCTGTTACGGTAAGACTAAACCCATACACCGCTACATTGTCACTGGTATATCCTGTAAGTGTTCCGGCAGGTGCAAGATTTGTAGTTTGGGGGTTAAAAGTTACCGTTTGTCCAAAAGACCGATTAAAGCTGAACAAACCACTGAACAATATTATAACAAAGACTATAAAACGTAAAGTGTGTTTCAATGTAATATATGTTTAAATTTTACCTAAACTTTTTAATATACAACAACTATGTAAATGGTTATACAATATTAAAATGATTTTGAGAAATACTTGCTCTAAATGTAGAATTGTTTTCCCGTAAGTTTAATATTTATCACAATTAGCTAAAGATAATAATGATAATAAGCAATGCTGCTTATATATAGCAAAAACTAAGCCGTAATATATTTTAAAGAGAGGTTATTTAAACACCTGTAAGGTAATAACTTATTGAAAAGTATATTTAATACCTAAACCGGGGGCAATATCCATAAATGGCCCCGTAGCCAATTCAATACGTGGGTTTAAATCCAAACTTACAGCAATAGGCGCATCTGGTATTTTATATTCAAGCCCAATTACACCATCGGCACCTAATAATATTTGATTATTGGTATAAACATAAGTATCGCCATTAAATCTGCGATAATTACCGCTGCCAATACCGCCAATATGCGCGCCAAAGCCATAGTAAAACTTTAAGGCAGGTACATTAAATGCAACCTGATGTATTTCATACAAGCCGGTTAATACCACACCGTGGCTACGAAAACCAAGCACAGCCTCAATAGCAGTGTTTTCTTTAAAAAAGTATTTGCCAGACAGGCCGTTTTCATACCCTCCAAATTTTACCCCCGCAGCAATTTGGTAGGAATTTGTGTTGGCAGAAGCGTTTGTTTGTGCAAGTGTTGTTTTAGCCGAAAAAATAAAAGCAACTAAAATGGTCAGGTAGTATGTTATGTTTTTCATGCTATTTATAACGGATTTTTTTTTGTTTTTGTCTGTAAGTGTAAAAATAAAAACCGTATTAATAAATCCGATTATCAAAATAACCAAAAGTATGAGTTAAATCATATTTGTTTAATCAATTAGTGTTTATTACGTTTGATGGTATGCGCGGCCATGTAAAACACCAGGAAACCATAGATTATTTTTTAAAAATTGTGTGGCAAACTATTGCTAATCGCTATAACCAACTGGTTACCGAGTTTGGCATAACGCAATCAATAGGTTATTTATTGATAAACATTGACGAACAGGAAGGAACAACTGTTTCGCAGGCGGCGGCATTACTTGGTTTAAAATCAACCAGCCTTTCGCGTATGCTTAGCCAGTTAGAAAAAACAGGATTAATATACCGGGAGTTGAACCAGGGTGATAAAAGGTCGGTAAAAATATACTTAACACCTCTTGGTAAAGAAAAACGGCAAATGGCCAGGGCGGTAGTAAAAGAGTTTAACAACTATCTTAATGATCATATTAAAGAAGCGGATAAAGAATATTTGATCAACCTGCTTAAAAAAATAAACCAGTTAACGGTTAATTTTAAACCAAATAATTGATTGTTAGGTTTATTATATCTTTTAACCTGCTTATTAAATGTTAAAATATGTTAACCTGCTGTTTTTGACATATAAAAGAATAAATTTGCCTTTTGAAACAATGAACAGGGCACTATTAATATTGTTATTTTGTTGCTGTATAATAACTGCTTGTAAAAAGGATGCATCTACGGGTGCAGAGGCCGAAAGGGTGCAGGCTATTATTGATGACAAAATTATAAGTGATTATTTGGCAGCAAACCCGGGGTTAAATGCAAAACGAATTGATACTACCGGGGTGTATTATATCGTAATTCAGCCGGGAAGCGGAACGGCACTGTTTACAAATTCAACCCAGGTAACAGTAGGGTATAAAGGCAGGCTCTTAACAACAGGCCAGCCGTTTATAAGTACCGATAATATTCACCCGTCCTTTATGTTAAGTGCGGTGATAAAAGGTTGGCGATTAGGAATACCTCAAATAAAAAAGGGTGGAATAGTACGTTTATTAATACCATCACGTTATGCTTACGGCCCGTACCCGCAACCTGAGGTGGGTAAGTCATACGGTTTAACAGAGGGATTACCCGCAAGTGCGGTTTTAGATTTTGATATAGAGTTATTTGATATAATAAATTAGGCAAACAATATACAACAAGCCGTAACGGCTTTATAAATAGTGCTTATAGCACTAGCAAACAATTAAAAATGAAGCAAACAATTTTTACTTTCTTAATACTTTCTACAATAGGTTTAATGTCTTGCCGTAAAACGCAAATTGATAAAGACATTAAACAGTATGACCAGGAGCAAATAGAGGCCTATATAAGCACAAACGGAATAACCGGCATGCAGCGCGATCTTTCAGGAGGCGATACCACGGGTATATATTATAAAACCATTTTGCCTGGTAACGGAGTAGCTTATGAGTATACTGACAGCATATCATTTGTTTACAGTTTAAAAAGTTTTGACGGATTATATAACTCAGCAGACACTACAGTAAACCACTATAGTGCGTATGTGGGACAAATATCAACTTCAAAATTACCTGCTGGTTTGCAATTAATGGTAAAAAATGTTTTAAAAAAGGGAGGAAGTATGCGTATTCTTATTCCTTCGCGGTTAGCGTATGGTTTAATCGGTTTCGGATCGGGCAGCAGCAGCACCGTTAATACCAAAATAGCAGGTAACCAATGTTTAGATTATTATATACATGCTATTACTGATCAAAAAACTTATGATGACGATTTATTAGTTAAATACATAGCAGCTAATAATTTAACGGGTTATCAAAAAACTTCATCAGGCCTATACTATAAAATAAATAAACCTGGTACCGGAACCGTACCGATAACTAACAATACTACTGTATCCATTAACTACATAGGTACTTTATTAAACGGATATAAATTTGATTATTATGCTACTGATAATAACGCTACCGGTACTTCATTTGATATTCCGGATATGATACCGGGCGTACAGGAAGGTGCAAAAAATTATTGTACAACCGGCACAAATATCTCGTTAATTATGCCTTCGCGGTTAGCCTATAAAAATGTTGCAAATGGCAGCATACCTGCCAATAGCTGTATCCGATTTGATATGGTTATAGTTGGCACTACTCCTTAATCTTATTTAGCTAGGGCTGCTTTAAATATTTTAAGCGCTCACGGGCTAATGAATGATCAACAATGGGTTTTGGATATTTGCTGAAGTCGGCATATTCCGGAACCCATTTTTTTATATATTTTAATTCCGGTCAAACTTTTAAGTTATGCATAAATAACTTACATAAATAAATCAGTTTTGGTGCAACGTTTATTAACTTTCTGCGTCATTTAATTTGAAAGCTGAAAAATTTGGACGCCGTATTTATCGACAAGCATTACAACCTGGTTGTTGAATGTAAGCAAGGCAGCAAAAAAGCCTGCTATGAATTGTACCGATTATATTCGAAAGCGATGCTAAACGTCGCCTTTCGTATAGTGGGCAATATTGGAGATGCTGAAGATGTTTTACAAGACGCCTTTTTGGATGCTTTTAGCAGGATAAAAGATTTTAGACAGGAAACTACTTTTGGCTTATGGTTAAAGCAAATTGTAGTACACCGGTCAATTAATTTATTAAGAAAAAGAAAGGTAGAGTGGGTAGAATTAGGCGAAAATGAGTTAGATGGTATTGCCGATGAAATAATTGATAATGATGACGAAATACAATATCAGGTAGCCACAGTAAAGCAGGCCATGAATAATTTGCCCGAAGGTTACCGCGTAGTATTATCGTTATACCTGTTAGAGGGATATGATCATGAAGAGATAGGACAAATACTAAACATTGCCGAAAATACATCACGGACACAATTTTTACGCGCTAAACGGAAGTTGCAGGCGCTTTTAAATAAGAATAAATAAAATGAGTATGCGATTAGAAGAGTTTGTAAAAACAAACCGGGAAGAATTTAATGATTTAGAACCATCACCCGATTTATGGAGCCGGATTGAAAGGGAATTACCCACAAAATCCGAGCGTCAAAAAAAAAATGAAAAAAGATCATTTTCATTAGGGTTTGTGCTGCGTGTGGCCGCGATAGTAATTGTGGTAATGGGAGTAAGCTTTGTTATTTATCTGCGCAGTAATAACAATAAAGAGGTAAACTATGCAAGTATTAATCCGGTTTACGCTCAGCAACAAATACACTATACGGCGCTAATTGCTAATAAGCGTACCGAATTAAAAAATGTATCACAATCAGATCCACAGTTATATAAAGAATTTAGTGCCGAAACTGCTAAAATGGATTCTGCCTACAGGAAATTAAATAATGATTTGGTTACCAGCCCTAATCCCGAATTAGTATTACGTGCTATGATCAGGAATTTGGAAATTCAAACCGAGGTGCTTAATCAACAATTAAATGTAATTGAGCAGTATAATCAAATAAAGAAACAAAATGAGAGCAAAAATATTTAGTATCGCCATAGTAGCAATACTTACTATGTACTGCAGTATGCATGCAACCGCTGCCACCGCGTATATTTTGATGCCAACAGTTTCAGATCCTCTTACTGAAGTTAAGGTGGTTAGTTCTGCCTGTGGTAATTATTTACTGCTTGATGCTAAAAATAAGCATGTGCATTTAAGCAGTAAAGATATTGATGCATTGGGCACAGATCCGGGCGCTCCTGATAATTCAATATGTTATGTAAGTT
>CAZGBN010000041.1:0-24934 GCA_964524015.1 uncultured Mucilaginibacter sp.
TTACATTATCACCACAGTCTACGTTTGGGGTAAAATCTGGCTTGTTTTTTCCACGAATGATCATAGCGATCTTTGTAGACAAGCGCCCCAAGATCTCGCCTTCAGCGTCAACAACAACCCATTGTTTGTTAACGGTTTTTTTGTTGGCAGAGACAGTTTTGTAACTTAACGTATTCACTTGCTTTAAATTAAATTAATTAAATGTTTATTATACCCCGCTTTTTCGGGACTGCAAAGATACGCTTATTTGTTTTATTTGCAAGCTGTTTTAAGGATATTTAATTATAATTCTTTTCTATCTTTAAGCATCAATAATAAAAATAGTATGATGCTAAAATCTATAAGCTTATCGGCGCTGATGTTTATATTGGTTGTACAAGCCAATGCGCAAACATTAACTATACCTGCGGGTATCGAAAAAACCTATAACAACGGCACCCGTAACCGTGATGGCAAACCCGGTAAAACCTATTGGCAAAACCGTGGCCGTTATAATATATCAGTAACTATGTCGCCGCCGGGTACTACCATAAACGGCGTTGAACAGATAACCTATTTTAATAATAGTCCCGATAAGTTGGATAGCCTGAATATGAAGCTTATTATGAATGTTCATCGCGCAGGCCGGCGCGGTAAAACGGATGCGGGAATTACCGTTGATGACTTTAAGGTAAATGGCAATAGTGCCGCTTGGGATAATAGCAAAGCTATTACCACAAATCATATGGTAGGATTGCCCAAACCATTAATGCCTCATGATTCTGTAAAATTGGATATCACCTGGCATTATCAGTTATCGGATGGTACTACCGGCGACCGCGAGGGTTTTATTAATCCTACTACGTTTTACCTGGCTTATTTTTATCCGCGTGTAGCCGTGTATGACGATTATAAAGGTTGGGACACACAGCCGCATACCGGGCCACTGGAGTTTTATAATGACTTTAACGATTATACCCTTAACGTAACTGTACCTAAAGATTACCTGGTTTGGGCAACAGGTGACCTGCGTAACCCAAACCAGGTGCTGCAATCCGAGTTTGCAAAAAGATTAACAACATCGTTTACAAGTGATAGTACTATTCATGTAGCCACTGCACAGGATTTGGCCAATAAAAATATTACTGTACAAAATGCGACGAACATCTGGACGTTTACGTCAAACAATATAACTGACGTGGCGTTGGGTGTAAGTAATAACTATGTTTGGGATGCCGCAAGTGTGGTGGTTGATGATAAAACCAAACGCCGGGCCAGTGTACAGGCAGCTTTTCCTGATGCTTCTGAAGATTTTCATCATTCGGTGCAATTTAGCAGGTATGCTTTAGGATGGTTTTCGCGCAACTGGCCGGGTATACCTTACCCTTACAGTAAAAGTACTGCGTTTCAGGGCACTGCCGATATGGAATATCCTATGATGGTGAACGACAGTCCGCAAAAAGATCTGGCATTTGCACAGTTGGTACAGGATCATGAGCAGGCGCACACCTATTTTCCGTTTTATATGGGCATAAATGAAAGTTATTATGCTTTTATGGACGAAGGCTGGGCAACCACGCTGGAGTACCTGATAGGGATAGAATCAAAAGGAAAAAAAGCCGCTGACGATTTTTATAAAAAGTTTCGTGTATCAAGCTGGGCAACCCGGCCCCATACTAATGAGATACCAATCATAACCCCATCACCAGAGGTAAGATCAGGTGCAGGCAATAATGCTTATAACAAACCATCATTAAGCTATTTGGCATTAAAAGATTATTTGGGCGACGCTTTATTTAAAAAAGCACTGCATGCTTTTATGGCTAACTGGAACGGCAAGCACCCTATCCCGTGGGATTATTTTAACTCGATGAGTACGGGCTCCGGCAAAAACCTGAACTGGTTTTTTTACAACTGGTTTTACACTCCCGGGTATATTGATCTGGCTGTAGAAAATGTGGAGCAAAAAGGAGCCGGGTATACAATTACAGTTAAAAATATTGGCGGTTTTGCTGCTCCGTTTGATGTAGTATTAACTTATAGCGATGGCACAACAGGCACTATTCATCAAACCCCGGCTGTTTGGGAGGCTGATCAAAAGCAAGCCACCATCAACTTAAAAAACAATAAAACGGTTACCTCGGTGTTGCTTGATGGCGGGATATTTATGGATGCTGATGTAAGTAATAATAATTGGAGTAAATAATTTGTCGTTTTTAGCCCCTAATAATGTCGTGTTAATAACGCGTTAAGTAGTAAGCTATACGGTAGGTTTGTATGGATCAATTACTAAGTAGATGAAAAATTACACATCAATAGATGCTTACATAGCCGAGTTTCCTGAGAATGTTCAGGAGCTTTTACAAACCCTGCGCGCCACTATCCATGCCGCTGCACCCGAGGCCACAGAAGCCATTAAATATGGCATACCTACATTTATATTAAATGGCAACCTGGTGCATTTTGGCGGCTACAAAAGCCATATTGGATTTTATCCGGCACCAAGAGGTATTGAAGCTTTTAAGGAAGAGACTGCACAATACGAAGGCGGTAAAGGCACTTTACAGTTCCCTATTGATAAGCCACTGCCGCTTGACCTGGTAACCAAGATTGTAAAGTTTAGGGTGCAGGATAATTTGGAGCGGAAGAAAAAGAAATAGTTGTAATTACTCGCCCCCGCCCCTCTCTAAATTAGAGAGGGGGAGCCCTATACACGGCTCTCATATTTAATATTAATAACCCTCTTTCCGCCGAAGGCGAAGAGAGGGTGGACGATCCCGATGGCTATCGGGAAAAGTCCGGGTGAGTAAAACAATAGGAAATATCATAGCGTTTATTATTTTTACCGCAACAATAATAAACCCTCTGCTATGATAACTATAAAAAACTACGCTGAATTTGAAACTCATCTGGGAAATGTGATCGGTACATCCGGCTGGCATTTAATTACCCAGGACCAGATCAACAAATTTGCCGAAGCTACTATAGATCATCAATGGATACACACCGAACCTGAAAGGGCCGCTACCGAAAGTCCGTTTAAAGCTACCATAGCGCATGGTTATTTGACCGTATCATTACTGCCCTACTTTTGGCACCAGATTGCTGATGTGCAGAACCTGAAAATGCAGATCAATTATAGTATCGAAAATATCCGCTTTGCACAGCCTGTATTGGTAAATACCAATGTGAGGTTGATTGCCAAACTGAATGCCATTGTAAATCTGCGCGGCATCACCAAAGCTACTATTGGCGTCACCATGGAAATTGAAAATGAGAAAAAACCTGCTTATACCGGCGAGGTGGTTTTCCTTTATCATTTTAATGATTAATAACTTTTCTTGTAAGGTTAACAGAAGAATAAAGAGGTTTGGATATTTCCCAACACCTCTTTGATATCTCCTACCATAAGCCCATTTTTAGCCGTCCAATTTATAATCAATGAATACCCACTATAAAAAAATAGCTGCCGAACTTTCTGTTGCCGAAAAACAGGTTGCCGCTACTGTTGAGTTGTTAGATGAAGGTGCTACCATTCCTTTTATATCGCGTTACCGCAAAGAGGTTACTGGTAGTTTGGATGAGGTGCAGGTAGCCGCTATACGCGATAGGGTGCAGCAATTGCGCGAGTTGGATAAACGCCGCGAAGCGATATTAAACTCGTTGACCGAAATGGGCAAGCTAACGCCTGAGTTAGAAAAGCAGATCAACGAAGCGGAAACGATGGTGGCGCTGGAAGATATTTATTTGCCATATCGACCTAAAAGAAAAACGCGTGCCAGCATAGCCCGCGAGAAAGGCTTGCAGCCATTGGCTGATGCTTTACTGGCTCAAAATAAATTTGACGTAACTGCCGAAGCCGAGAAATATATTGACGAAGAAAAAGGTGTTAAAGATGCCGAAGAAGCTTTAGGCGGAGCAAGGGATATTATTGCGGAATTCATCGGAGAGAATGCCGAGGTGCGCACCAAACTGCGTGAGCTGTTTATGGAGAAAGGCAGCTTTAAAGCCAAAGTAGTACCCGGTAAAGAAGAAGCGGGGCAAAAATATAAAGACTATTTTGATTGGGAAGAGCCGGTAAAGTCGGCGCCATCACACAGGATATTAGCCATGCGTCGTGGCGAAAAGGAAGAGATATTGTACCTGGATGTTTTACCGCCCGAAGAAGAGGCGATAGTGTTATTAGAAAAAGCATTCATCACCGGCAATAACGATGCCGCCAACCAGGTACAGCAAGCGCTTACGGATGGCTATAAACGTCTATTACGTCCATCCATGGAAACAGAGGTAAGGTTATTAACCAAGAAAAAAGCCGACGAGGAGGCCATCCGCGTATTTGCCGAGAATGCCCGACAGTTGTTATTGGCTGCACCGCTTGGGCAAAAACGTACCATGGCTATCGACCCGGGTTTCCGCACGGGTTGTAAGGTTGTTTGTTTGGATGAGCAGGGAAAGTTGTTAGAGTATACAGCCATATTTCCGCATACCGGGCCGGGGCAGGCTAAAGAGGCCGAGAAAACCGTAACCCATTTATTTGAAAAATATAAGGTAGAAGCTATTGCTATTGGTAATGGTACTGCCGGACGTGAAACTGAGGAGTTTGTGCGCAAGCTGAATCTGCCGGGTGTGGATATAGTTATGGTAAATGAAAGTGGCGCTTCTATCTATTCCGCATCAGATGTGGCACGTGAGGAGTTCCCGGATAAGGATGTTACTGTGAGGGGATCAGTTTCTATCGGTCGTAGATTGATGGACCCATTGGCGGAATTGGTAAAGATCGACCCAAAATCAATAGGGGTTGGGCAATACCAGCATGACGTTGACCAGAATAAATTACAGGCATCATTGGATGATACGGTGATCAGTTGTGTGAACGCAGTTGGTGTGGAACTAAATACCGCATCTAAACAAATATTGGCTTATGTATCGGGCCTTGGTCCGCAATTGGCACAGAATATTGTGGAATATAGGGATGCCAATGGCGCGTTTACTAAGCGCGATCAACTTAAAAAAGTGCCACGTTTAGGCGATAAAGCCTTTGAGCAGGCAGCCGGTTTCCTGCGTATTCGCAACGCGCAAAACCCGTTAGATACCAGTGGTGTGCACCCCGAAAGATACGATCTGGTGGCACAAATGGCAAAAGATAGCAATACTACTGTAAGCGCTCTAATGAGCGACGAAAAGCTGCGCAAAAGTATCCCGCTGCAAAAATATATTACTGATACGGTGGGCTTACCTACACTAACAGATATCATGGCCGAATTGGCCAAACCCGGCCGAGACCCACGCGAAAAGTTTGAAGCTTTTAGTTTTACCGAAGGTGTGAATGCTATAACTGATTTAAAGGTAGGTATGAAACTACCGGGTATCGTAACCAACATCACCAATTTTGGCGCCTTTGTTGATATTGGCGTTCACCAGGATGGATTGGTGCATTTAAGCCAGATAGCTAACCGTTTTATTAAAGACCCTAACGAAGTATTAAAAGTTCATCAGCAGGTGGAGGTAACTGTTACCGAAGTGGATGTAAACCGTAAACGGATAGCGCTATCCATGAAAACAGATGAGCCGAAAAAGGTTGAGCAACCGCGCCCTGTCAAAGTTCATCAGCCTCAAAAGCCCGCGTACAATCCCCCACCTAAAAAGAAAGAACCGGAGGTGGAAACGGATATGGCGGTAAAATTGGCCGCTTTGAAAAACTTATTTAAATAGCTGATAAAACCAGTAAAAATCATTGTTAACACTTTTTGGGATGTATTATTCGTAACATTTTCATTATCAGTAAAATAGAAAAAATATTAATAAAAATGTGTTAACCTATGTTAACCCAAATCTTAAAAAAAAGTAGTTATTTCTTAATGCTTTTATGCCTAACTTAAAGGCATGAAAACTGGTCTTATTATTTTATGGGGAATGTGCGCCCTGTCTGCAACGGCGCAAACAGTTATAAAAAAGGATGCCGCCATTGCTCAAATGGTTAACGAAGTATCTGCCGCCAACATTGAAGCTAATGTGCGTAAGCTGGTTAGTTTCCGTACCCGCCATAGTTTAAGCGAAACCCTAAGCAAAACCGAAGGTATTGGCGCGGCCCGTAACTGGATAAAGGCCGAATATGAAAAGTATGCCAAAGAATCGGGCGGAAGGATGACCGTTCAGTTTGATGTTTTTACACAGCCTAAAAGTGATAGGATAAATCAACCCACAGTTCTCAAAAACATATTAGCCATATTAAAGGGCACAGATCCAACCGACACCCGTGTATATATCGTTTCGGGTCATTATGATTCTATGCCTACCAATGTAATGGACTCGGTTAGCACCGCGCCGGGTGCCAATGACGATGCATCTGGTACAGCGGTTTCCATGGAGTTGGCCAGAGTTATGGCTAAGCGAGGTTTTCCCTCTACCATCATATTTATGGCTGTAGCTGCCGAGGAGCAGGGTTTATATGGATCTGCCAATGTAGCTAAACGTGCCAAAACCGAAAAATGGAATGTGGATGCCATGTTGAACAATGATATTGTAGGCAACAGCCATGGCCAGGATAACGACCTTAAAAATAATAGCCAGGTAAGGGTATTTAGCGATGGCGTGCCGACTATTGCCGATGCTAACCAAATACGCAGCCTAATAGGGAACGGCGGCGAAAATGATAGCCCGTCAAGGCAATTGGCGCGTTATGTTAAAGAAATAGCCGAACGTTATGTTGACCAGCTGGATGTAAAACTCATATACCGCCGTGACCGCTTTTTGCGCAGCGGCGACCATGTTCCGTTTTTGCAGCAAGGTTTTACAGCGGTAAGGTTTACCGAAATGAATGAAGACTTTACCCGCGAGCACCAAAACGTGCGTACCGAAAATGGCGTAGCTTACGGCGATGTGCCCGAGCATGTAGATTATAATTATGTACAAAAAGTAGCAAGGATGAACCTTTCGGTACTGGCTAATTTAGCCATAGCTCCTGCACAGCCGCAAAACGTGAGTATGTTAACCCGTGCATTGACCAACAATACTGAGCTGAAATGGGATGCGTCCGCAGTAAGTAAAAAACCTATTGGCTATTATGTGCTGATACGTGAGACCATTAACCCGTATTGGGAAAAGAAGATATTTACAACAAATACTAATATCACTCTGAATTACTCAAAGGATAATTACTTTTTTGCGGTGCAGGCTGTAGATGCAGATGGGCATGAAAGTTTGCCTGTTTTCCCTAAACCGGTAAGGCAATAATTATTTCACGCTTTTCTTTTGCACGATATAAAATCCGGCAACAAAAACAATTGCGGACACAATAAGGCTTACGTAAATATTATCCGTAAAAATATCCACGGTGGTATCAATTGCTGCGCCTGGTTTGCGGAGTGGTGTGCTGCTTCTTGTTGTTAATGAAGGTGAGGCATACGGAAACAGGTAAACATATTTCCAATTAATGGCGGTTAATATAGACCCTATTATAGTACATATAAAGCCAACCCCCATCGGTTTTAAAAAATTTGCCCATAGCAAACTCAATAAAAACTGTATGGATAAAATGCCTAATGACGAAAGGAACAGTTTGATATAGCGCTTGGTTAATAGTCCTTCCATATGATAGTCGGCAAAATGGAGCTCTGGCTTTAACGTGCCCAATAAATTACCTAATACAACGGTTAATACTAAAAATAGCCCAAGGTACAGGGCGATTAAAAGCGAAGCGTATATCAACTTGGCAGAGTAAACCGCCCACTTAGAAGTAGGCAGGCTAAATAAGGTTTTCCATGAATCGGCTTTATGCTCAATGCTATTTACCGAGTAGCAAATAAATATTACCATCATGGCTAACCACATGCCGCTTATTATAGCAAAAAGTATACCCGAGTATAACGCCCAAATTGCCAGGCCGGGCATTGAAGCCAACTTAGCACTATTAAAGTAAAATCCGGCAGAAACCAACAGGCATATTACCAGGGGTAATATAATAACCGACCAAAAGCCCAGTGTTTTACGACTTTTATAAAATTCAGACTGAAGTGATAATAAAAGATCTTTCATCAGGCAGGGGTTTGGGTTATATCTAAAAATAAGGCTTCCAGGTCTTTTTGTGTTTTATGGATGCTGTACACTACATGACCGTTTTGGTTAAGTAGTGTATTTATCTGGCCGGTTTTCTGTTTGGACTGGTAGGCAACAGATAAATGGTTGTCATCAACCTCAACAACAGTGTAGCCATTTTTTGTAAGCAGGTTTGCGGCATCAACTGCATTTTCTGTTTCAATATGTACTACGGGTTGGCTAATTTCCTGTAAATCTTTAATACTACCCTGGAAAAGCAATTGGCCATTATTAATAATACCAACGTGCGAAGCCATGCGTTCTATTTCGGCTAA
The DNA here is from genome assembly GCA_964524015.1 of uncultured Mucilaginibacter sp. GTDB lineage: Bacteria > Bacteroidota > Bacteroidia > Sphingobacteriales > Sphingobacteriaceae > Mucilaginibacter. Next base: position 8,349 of record CAZGBN010000041.1, read on the forward strand.
CAAATGGCTGGATATAAAAACTGTTTTTTTATGTTCAAGAACCAGTTTGATCAATAACTCGCGTATCTCAATAATACCATTCGGATCAAGTCCGTTGGTGGGTTCATCAAGTATAAGCAGTTTGGGGTCTGATAATAAAGCCAGGGCGATGCCTAAACGCTGTTTCATTCCTAAAGAGTAATTACCGGCTTTTTTGTGTGCCGCGTGGGTTAAGTGCACCAAATCTAGCATTTCATCAACACGGCTTTCGGCAATTTGTAGTAGGATGGCCCGGTTGCATAAATTTTCTTTACCGGTTAAGTGGGCGTATATAGCAGGCTGCTCAACTAACGAGCCTATTTGTGATAATATTTGTTTGCGGTGGGTGGTAAACTGCTGCCCGAATATTTCAATGTTTCCTTCCTGTGTTTTTAACAGGTTAAGCAGTAATTTAATAGTAGTGGTTTTCCCGGCGCCATTTGGGCCAAGAAAACCGTATATGCTTCCTTCCGGAACTTGTAATGATAAGTTTTTTACTACGGTTTGGTTTCCAAAATTAAAGGTTAACCCTTCGGTTTTGATTACCATACGTTATTGTTAGCTATTGAGCACACAGTTTTAACTAAGGTAACGCCTTTAACAAAAAGCGAAGTAGCCTGCACTGGGGCAGAGTTTTCTAAACTTTGCTTTTTTTGTTCAAACTGGTAAATGCCGCCCATTATTATAGCAAATGCTACCGGGGCTAACAATAATATAAATGGGTTTGAATTTGTAAACAACTTTTTCATTTTGGTTTGATTTGGTAGAACAAAGAAATAATTAAAAATCAGGCTATTAAAATGTATTATACCAAGGGCACTTATTTATAGATGAACGCCAAATAGGTGTAAAATGCGCGTTGGTCGAACTTTTTTGCCAGTTCATCGGTAAATACAGGTGGTATATATAAATATTAGTCTGTTGGAGGGTGCATAATATTACATTTGGTATAATGAAAAGATATAGGGCAGTATTTTGGCACGTCACCGTGTGGGCATTTTTAATGCTGTTATTCATCATACCAAATTTTGGTGGTAGGAGTGTAAAGGATCTCCTGATAGACTATTTGCTTTACGGATTAATTAACATCAGTCTGTTTTATTTGAACTATTTGGTGTTTATCCCTAAACTTTTAAACAAAAAAAAGTATAGGATATATTTTTTAACCATAGTTGGAGCCATCATTACATACAGCTTAATTAAGTATGGTTTTAATGAATTGTTAAAGGATTATATCGCAAGTCCGCGAAGAGACAGGGGTTTTAGGTTTTACTTTATCACCCATACATTTATTGGCATACTGTTCGTGTTTTTCAGTATTGTACTTAAATTATCTGTCGACTGGTTTGTAAATGAACGCGTACACCGCGATTTGGAAAACCAGCGACTTACTGCAGAATTGGCTTTTTTAAAATCGCAGATCAATCCCCACTTTTTATTCAACTCATTAAACAGCATATATTCATTAGCTTATCAAAAATCAGATACTACGCCCGATGCTATATTAAAGCTATCAGAAATAATGCGCTATATGCTTTATGAGTGTAACGATAATAAAGTTGACCTGGCTAAAGAGTTGCAATACCTGCAAAATTATATTGATCTGCAAAAATTGCGATTTGGCGATAAAGCATACATTGATTTTAGGGTCGAGGGCAATGTAACCAATCAAAAAATTGTACCCCTAATATTGATAGCCTTCATTGAAAATGCGTTTAAGCATGGCATATCAAATGATGAAGCCTCGCCAATTAAAATGCAGGTAAGTGTAAATAAAGAGCACCTGCAGTTTATCATTCAAAACAAAAAGCATAGAAACAATACAGATGCTATTGGTGGCATTGGTTTAAGTAATGTACGACGCCGCCTTGATTTGCTTTATCCCGGTAATTATAATTTAGAGATACGTGACGAAAAGGATACGTATACTAGCGAATTATCATTAGTTTTATAATATGATAAGATGCCTTATAGTTGATGATGAGCCTTTAGCCCTGCATATACTGGAGGATTATATTGCTAAAGTGCCTTTTTTACAGCTGGTTAAAGCCACCACCAATCCCATTGAAGCGTTAACAATGGTACAGGAAGGGAATATTGACCTGGTTTTTTTAGATGTGCAAATGCCCGAGTTGACAGGCATACAGTTTTTAAAGATCGCCAACGGTAAAACCAAGGTAATACTAACCACTGCCTACTCACAATACGCTTTAGAAGGTTATGAGTTGGACGTGGTTGATTACCTGCTTAAGCCTATAGCGTTTGACCGCTTTTTTAAAGCCGCACAAAAAGCGCAGGGTATAATTCAGCCTGCAATTGCACCTCAAGCTATCGAGCAACAGGTACAACAAATACAGCCGCAGCAGCCCCAGCAGGATTTTATGAACGATTTTATATTCGTAAAAAGCGAATACAAAATACAAAAGGTGTACCTGCATCAAATATTGTATATAGAAGGTTTAAAAGATTATATATCCATATTTACCCCAACCGAGCGCATTATCACCCTGCAAAATATGAAGAAGATGGAGGAGACCCTTCCAGACAAGCATTTTATGCGGGTGCATAAATCATATATTGTATCACTTAACAAAATTGACAGCATTGAACGTAGCCGCATTTTTATTGGCGACAAAGTTATCCCCGTAGGAGACACTTATCGCGATCAGTTTTTTAAAGTGATTGAGGGAAAGAATAAATAGTTATTTCGGATTTCGGGTTATCGATTTCGAATTTATAAGGATTAATACTGTCAAATACAAACTACGCCTGCCCCAGCTTTTCCTTAATTCTTTTTTCGGCAGTTAATACCAGTTCATCCGCCGGTGTGGTGCCGGGTTCAATGGGTGCTAATACTTCCCAAGTCATGGGTGTAAAGGTATTCATAGGATAAAGGCCATACTGTATCATTCGCCACGAGTTTTTTATGGCAATGGGTACGATCAACGCATTCGGACATTTCTTTAAAATAGTGGCTATACCGGCTGACTGGAACGTTTTTACTTTACCATCAACAGACCGTGTGCCTTCGGGAAAAATAACCGCCGACCAATTATTATTCTTCATTCGTTCACCAAACTTTATCAGTTCGGTTATAGATTGGCGAGGGTCTTTGCGGTTGATATTAGCTCCACCTCCGTGTTTTAAATTAAAGGATATTGAAGGTATGCCTTTGGTTAACTCCACTTTTGAGATAAACTTTGCGTGATACTTGCGCAAGTACCAAATCAACGGTGGTATATCAAACAAGCTTTGATGATTAGCTACAAATATGATGGAACGGCCAACAGGTAGGTTTTGCTTGTTAATAAACGTGATATTGTTAAACAGGATGTAAGCGGTACTGGTTAAAAAGAAGTTTAAAATATCAACCGATTTTTTATGAGCCGAGTACCCGCCCAATTTATAGCTTAACCATTGTATAGGCTGAAAAATGCAGAGCACCAAGAAAAATGCTAGTATAGCTATGGGTGATAAAAAATAACCGAGAAACTTCTTCATCGTAATTTCGGCTAAAATAAAAATTATTTGATATTTATTAAACTAAGCGGTTTTCGGCAAGCAGTAGCCTCACCCGTAAAACAGCCGCTATTGTAATAGCGTCGGTAATTTCATTAGCGCATATCATGCGGTAAACTTCATCTAAAGGCACTTTACGTACTATCAATTGCTCGGTATCTTCAGGTTCGGCTTCAAATTGCTCCAGGCTGCGCGCAAGATAAATGATATTTAATTCATCAGTAACCGAGTTGCTTAAATGCATACGTTGCAATTCGATCCAGTTATTGGCTTTTAATCCGGTTTCTTCCAATAATTCGCGTTTGGCAGATTCTAACGGATCAACGCCTATTGGCCCGCCACCTTCGGGCAGTTCCCAGCTATATTGGTTTAAAGCGAAACGATATTGGCCAACCAAATACGTGTTCAACTCTTCATCTAACGGCAATACACCTATAGCCAGATTTTTATAATGAACTTTACCATAAATGCCTGGGTTGCCCGATGGGTTAATAACCTGGTATTCGGTTAGGGTTATCCATGGGTTATCATATATCTCTTTTTCTGAGGTTATTTTCCAGGGGTTTTGCTCGGCAGCGGTAGGCATATTATTTTACTGCTTCAAACGTTTCTTGTGTAGTACCGCAGCTAAGCATAGCATTGCCATAGTATGGATTTTTAATAGCGCTCGTTTCGCTTAGCCAATAGTATTTTTTCATAGGGCAATACTGTTGATATAGCGTGATTTTATTTAAATTAAACGCTTTTGAAACTGCCATAAAGTTGTTTGATAATGTTGCAAAACGTTCGCGTTTAGCTTCAATATCGTTTTGCGAACTTATTTGCTTAACATCGGATGCTAACTTAGTTGAATACTCAGCCCAGGCTTTACGTTGCGTGGCATTCATATCTTTTTGTGGGACGGTGCTTAAAAGTGTAGCCATGTTTTTGGCTTTAACTTGCGCGGTTGCAGCATCGCCAGCTACCAAAGCATTTTTAATATCCAGGTAGTTATTAATAACCTTGTTAAAAGCAATACTTACAGCAGGCTGGTCAGCTTTGACATTATTTATTCCTGCAAATGTTAATGTGAGTAGTAATAGAACCTTTATAGTTTTCATGGGCGTAATTATTAAAATAAAAAAAAGAGCGATGAATTTGCTTCACCGCTCTCAAAGTTAAATATTATAAGGTTATTATAAACCGAAAGATTGTTTTACTTTATCAACGTAATCTAATTTCTCCCAGGTAAATAATTCTACTTCTCTTTCCAATATGCTGCCGTCATGTGCAGTAAATTGTTTTTTTACAGTGATACTTGGTTTACCAAAGTGGCCATAAGCTGCAGTTTCGCTGTAGATAGGGTTACGCAGTTTAAAGCGTGTTTCAATAGCATAAGGGGTCATATCAAACATGGCCTCTACTTTTTTAGCTATCTCGCCATCGGTTAAACCAACTTTACCCGTACCATAAGTATTAATATATATACCCATGGGCTGTGCAACACCAATAGCATACGATACCTGTACCAGTACTTCATCACAAACACCGGCAGCAACCAGATTTTTAGCAACATGGCGTGTAGCATAAGCCGCCGAGCGGTCAACCTTTGATGGGTCTTTACCAGAGAATGCACCACCACCGTGTGCGCCTTTACCACCGTAGGTATCTACAATGATTTTACGGCCTGTTAAACCTGTATCGCCATGCGGACCGCCAATAACAAATTTACCGGTTGGGTTAATGTGATACTTAATATCTTCATTAAAAAAGTGAGCGTATTTAGCATATTTAGCTTTAACACGTGGAATCAAAACACTGATGATATCTTTACTGATTTTAGCTAACATAGCTTTCTCTTCATCAAAATAATCATGCTGGGTTGATATTACAATAGCATCAATACGTACCGGCTGATTGTTATCATCATACTCTAATGTGACTTGTGATTTTGCATCAGGGCGCAGATACTTAATATCTGTATTCTCGCGACGGATGGCAGCCAACTCTAATAATAAAGCATGGGCAATATCCAATGCCAACGGCATATAGTTATCAGTTTCTTTGGTTGCATAGCCAAACATCATACCCTGATCGCCTGCACCTTGTTCTTCTTTAGCCTGACGCTCAACACCCTGGTTAATATCAGGCGATTGTTCATGTATAGCAGATAAAACACTGCATGAATGGCAATCAAACATGTATTCACCTTTGGTGTAACCAATTTTCTTGATCACGTCACGGGCTATTTTTTGTACATCTAAATATGCTTTTGATTTTACTTCGCCGGCTAAAAAAACCTGTCCGGTTGTAACCAAGGTTTCACAGGCTACTTTTGATTCAGGATCAAAAGCTAAAAAATTATCAATTAATGCATCTGATATTTGGTCGGAAACTTTATCCGGGTGCCCTTCTGACACAGACTCTGAAGTAAATAAATAAGACATGTATTTTTATATTGTTTATGTATTTTTTGCAGGAAGATTTAACGGAACGTATTAAAGAAGCATGGTTTTAGCACTTTTTTACGTGGTTGCAATCCAATCCGTCCTAGATATTTATAAGTCGGATAGCTAAATCAGTCCACTATGCCGCCAAAAATAAAACAATTTTTACAAAACCGAAAATAGATTTACTTTTGGCACCTTATATATATAATAATTGAAACGAAGAGCATTATTTATAATAAACCCGGTATCAGGCGGAAAGAGGAAAGATGACGTACCACAACTGATACAAAAGTATTTAAATGCTGATGTTTTTAATACTGTTATTGTTTTCAGCACAGGTGTGGCACACGCCAGGCAAGTAGCCAAAGAAGCTATTGGCGAATATGATTTAGTGGTAGCTGTTGGTGGAGATGGCACAGTAAATGAAATTGCTTCGGCCCTGGTTGGCAGTGATACGTTATTGGGCATTATCCCTTACGGATCAGGTAATGGATTGTCGCGGTTTTTAAACATCCCTATGGATGTAAAAGAGGCGGTTGAAAATTTAAATAAGGGCCCCATCGAGGTGATTGACTCGGCAGAGGCAAACGGACAGCCGTTTTTTAATATGGCAGGTATGGGCTTTGATGCTCATATAAGTGAGGTTTTTTCGCATAATAAAAAACGGGGCTTTATAAGTTATATCAGATCTTCTATAACAGAGATAGCTAACTATAAGCCCCAGCATTATCGTATTGAAATTGATGGAGTGTATTATGAGCGAACCGCTTTTATGGTTAGTTTGGCTAATTCATCCCAGTACGGTAATAATATGCATATTGCTCCTTACGCATCTGTGCAGGATGGATTGATAGATGTTTGTATTATTAAACCATTCCCTGCATGGCGATTACCAGAAATGGGTGTACGTATGCTCCTGAAGGTTGCCGATAAATCAAAATATTTAGAGATAATAAAAGGGAAACATATACGTATTGAACGGCCCGCAGCCGGCCCTATTCATTTGGATGGCGAACCTCAAATTGTTGAGGCCGATGTTAAAATAAATATTGTGCCCAACTCGTTAAAAGTAATTGTTGGCGATGCTTATAAAGCTATTTAACGTATGTCAAAAAAGAATAAAAATTATACAGGCGTTGTATATTCTACTGATCCGGGGTTTACTTACCAGGAAGAAGGCAGCAATAGTTTAGCAACATCATTGCCACCGCAGCAGCAAAATCTTAAAATTTACCTTGACCGTAAGGGCGGAGGTAAGCTGGTAACTCGTATTACAGGTTTTGTTGGAAATAGTAGTGAGCTGGATGAGCTAAGCAAGAAGCTTAAAACAAAGTGTGGCGTAGGGGGATCTGCTAAAGAAGGAGAGATATTGATACAAGGGGATTTTAGGGATAAGATTTTAACATTGCTAATTACCGATAATTATAAGGCTAAGAAAGCCGGCGGATAACTAATGTTTTAGTAAATAAGTAAAATAATCTATCGATTGTGTTAAATGTAAATTATTTTGCTTTTTTTCGCAATTTTAGTCTAAATAAAATCTTTATATCCAATTTATTAGGCTAAAAAAAATCAGCATAATCTAATTATAACAGTTTAATTACATAAAATTTATAGGCATGATTTGCTATTATAAAAAATTATGGGTTTTATTGTAAAAAATTGTCTGGCTAAAAGGCAATTTTTTTGTTTCGTTACGTTATGTAACTAGTAACCGAAGCAAAGCTTACCAAAGCTAAACCAACTATAAATTAAAAGTATAACAAAAAGTTTTTTTATTTCATATAAATTCTATTTTTGTTATCCGCAAAAAAAATGCGCAATTAACTAACTAATAAATAAACAAAAACTAAAACTAAAATTTTAAAGTAATGGCAAACGCACCAACAAAACCAACTACTACTGCTAAAAAAGAAGGCTCAGGTTCGAGCTTGTTTGCAACACTAACTGTACCTATCTGTATTGCTGTTGCAATTTGTATATACATATTTGTATTAGGTGATGCAAGTCACTTTAAAGGTGGTGATAATAGTGGCGATCCTAACGATGGCGATTTATTCGGAACTATGTATAAAGGTGGTAAACTTGTACCTATTGGTATTTCATACTTTTTGATGCTAATTGTATTCTCTATCGAAAGGTTTATCGTTATTGGTAAAGCATCAGGTACTGCAAGTGTTGACGCATTTGTTAGAAAAATTCAAAGTGCACTAAGCGCCGGTAACATTGATGCAGCTTCTGCAGAATGCGACAAGCAAAAAGGTTCTGTTGCTAACGTGATCAAAGCTGGTTTGAAAAAATACAAAGAGATGGAAGTTGATCAAACTTTAGATGTTGATCAAAAAACTTTGGCTATCCAAAAAGACATTGAAGAAGCTACTGCTTTAGAAATGCCTATGTTAGAGCAAAACTTAACCATTATTGCTACTTTGGTATCTATCGGTACATTAACCGGTCTATTAGGTACGGTAATCGGTATGATCAACGCATTTGCTGAGTTAGCGGGTGCTGCAACTAATACTTCAAAACTATCAGCAGCTATCTCTGAAGCATTGGTTAACACGGCATTAGGTATCAGTACTTCAACAGTATCAATTATTATGTATAACGTGTTTACATCAAAAATTGATGGTTTAACTTACGCTATTGACGAAACAGGATTCAGCATTGTGCAAACGTTTGCTGCATCACACAAAAACAAATAAATTTTAGTGTTAATATCCCGGCCCATAGTAAATGGGCCGGGAGTTAATAAATTAAGTAACACTATATTTAAAAATAAACAATTATGCCTAGAGTAAAAGTTGGAAGAAAAAGTACAGCGATAGACATGACCGCCATGTGCGACGTTGCGTTCCTGTTACTTACCTTCTTTATATTATCAGCCAAGCCTAAAGTACAAGAAGCGTTACCGGCCGAAGTACCTGCTTCAGTTGCTACGTTTACCATACCCGAAACGGATTTTTCAACCCTTACCGTTGCCCAGGGTAAAGTTTTCTTTAATGTGCAGGGTGCTGATGTACGTGTAGAAGCATTAAAGTTAATGGGCGAAAAAAACGGAATTACCTTTACACCACAAGAGCAGCAGCAATTTGCAGCTATAGAAAGCTTTGGTGTACGTATTGGCACATTAAAACAATATTTAGCTTTGTCTAACGAGCAAAAGGCAGCTTACCAGCAACCGGGTATACAGGTTGATACTACTGGTATTAATGAGTTAGCTGATTGGGTTACCGCTGCACGTAAGGCTAATTTAGGGACTCATCAAGTTGACTTACAGATTGCTATAAAAGGCGATGGTAGGGAAGAGTATCCTACTATACAAAAAGTTATTGCCACCTTGCAAAGGCAGGGGATAAACAAATACAGTTTAATCACAACCTTAAAAACGTTATAAAATAAAAACATTATGGCAGAATTAGATACCTCCGGCGGGGGTAAAAAGGGCGGCGGTAAGGTTAGGACCAAGAAGAAATCAACCCGCGTGGATTTAACAGCCATGGTTGATTTAGCGTTCCTACTGATCACCTTTTTTATCCTTACTACCACCTTACAAAAGCCCAAGGCTATGGATTTGGTAATGCCGGATAAAGATGAGAAGAAACCCGATGCACAATTGAATGTTAAAGAAACTACAACAATGACTATTTTATTGGGTTCAAATAATAAAATAGCCTGGTTTAGAGGTATACCTGGAAAGACTGCACCCACAATAGAAGGTTACGGCAATTTACGTAAAAGCTTGAACGATAATGCTAAAGAAGTAAAAGCTGAAACAGGTGAGGATATGATGGTAATTGTAAAGCCAAGTGAGAATTCAAATTACAACAATTTGGTTACTGTAATGGACGAATTAAATATTACCAAAAATACTAAGCGTGCTATTGTAGATCTTTTACCGATTGAGCTTCAGTTATTAAAAGACAGCGGTATTTTCAATAAATAGAAACATAAAATTTAAAGCTTAAAATAATGCTCGGATCTAAATTAGACATATTAAAAAAGGAATGGATCGACGTTGTTTTTGCGGGCCGTAATAAAAATTATGGTGCTTACGAATTAAGGAACAGCAATTCTAAGAACACTAACCGTGCTCTTTTATATGGTGTGCTTTTCTTTGTTTTCGTAATGTCGTTAAAAACAATTATCAATAAGATTCAAGGGTTTATTCCTAAAGCCGATGAGAAGGTTGAGATACGCGACATCGTGCTTGAACCGCCACCGGTAGAAAAAAAGAAAGAAGTTCCACCACCGGAAGAACCACCCAAACCAAAACAAGACGTGTTGAAGTTTCCTCCTCCGATTGTAAAGCCGGACGTGGAAGTTAAGGAAGAACCACCAACAGTGGCCGAACTTAAAGTGGCTGACCCAGGACAGGATAACATTAAGGGTGATCCTAACGCTCAAATTGTAATTGATGAGCCGGTAGGTAATAATGACCAAAAAGCGGTTACTGAGGATGTTAACCAGGTGTACACTGTATTAGAGGTGCAGCCTAAGTTTCCGGGTGGTACTGACAAGTTTTTGAAGTATTTAGGAGATAACATCAAATATCCGGCTGTAGACAGGGAAAACAATGTAACAGGACGTGTTGTACTTCAGTTTGTAGTTGAAAGAGATGGTAGCTTAACTGATATAAAAGCAATACGTGGCCCGAGCCAGGCAATGATGGACGAGGCTATACGTGTGTTGAAAAAGTCACCAAAATGGGAACCAGGTGTGCAAAATGCCCGTAAAGTACGTGCACAGTTTACCGTTCCGGTTAACTTTACCCTGGGCGATTCAGATTAAAGATGACACTTAATAGTATTAATGATAAGCAAAAATCGCTCAAAAGGCGGTTTTTGCTTATTTTAGGGATAGTTACCCTTGTATGTATTGTAGGGTTGGGAGTAATGTTAATGTTTTGGCAGGATATACCTGTACAGTTAACCAATACACAACGAAAATTATTTGGTGGGTTGATCATATTGTATGGTATACTGCGGTTTTCGCGACTGCTAAAAAAGGATGATGAATAAATTAAAATTTGGTTTTTTTATTGTTGTGTTGATAGTGATGGGCGCATCATCATGCAAGCAAAAGCAGGACAATAAGATTGCATTGCCGGTAGTTAAAATTAAAACCGTAACATTTGCGGCAGATGAGTCATGTGAACCTATTGCTGAAGATTTGAAATACGTTTTTAATGAAACTTATGATAGTGATAGTACTGAAGCAAATATCATCTATAAGTCAGAAAACGATGTTTTAAGGCTTTTATTGGATGATAAGGTAAGATTGGCTTTACTTTCTCGTGAATTAAATGTCCAAGAAGTAAAGGTATTAAAGCAAAAAAACTTAGCGCCTGAAACACACCGTTTTGCTGTAGATGCTATTGCGCTAATTGTTAATAAGGCTTCAAATGATACTTTAATAACGATTAAAGAAATAAAAAAAATGCTGAATGGAAAGACTAAAACAGATAAGAATATCGTTTTTGATAATCCAAGTTCTGGTTTAGCAAGGTATTTAAAAGAGTTTTCAGGCAATGATGAATTGAAAGGAAAAAACATTTTTGCACTTAAAAACAACAAAGAGGTGATAAAATATGTCAGTGAGCATGAGGAGGCTATTGGCATTATAGGGTATAACTGGTTATATGATCCTTACGAGGATGATAAAAACCCGGTAAATAATGTAAAGGTATTGGCAGTTAAAGATGAAAACAGTAAACTTGCGCCTAACCAATATTTTAAACCATCGCAAAGTACACTGGCTACAAAAGAATACCCGCTATCACGCAACCTGTATATTATTAATTGCACAGGTAAAAAGGATTTGGGCACCAATTTTGCCTATTTTATGTTAACTGAAACCGGGCAAAGGGTTATTTTGAGGTCAAACATTTTGCCTGATAAAATACCCGGAAGAGAGATAAATATTAAACATACATTCTAACATATAATTATAAACACGAGAAGATGAAAATGATCAGAAAAATAGCTACAGTAGCTTTAGGCCTGGCATGTATAGGCTCATCGGTTTTTGCCCAAAGCTTAGCTGATGCCAAAAAAGCTATTGATGCCGAGCAATATCAAAAGGCTAAAACAATGCTTAAAAACCTAACTGTTACACAAGCAAAAGACGACGAAACTTTTTTCCAGCTGGGATGGGTATATCTTTTGCAAGACTATATCGATTCGGCTAAAACTGTATTTAACCAGGGTATAACCAATCACCCTAAGTCTGCCCTTAATTACGTAGGTTTAGGTGTGGCTGCACGTTTAAATAAAGATAACGCAGGCGCAACATCAAACTTTAACACCGCAATGGGTTTTACCGGTAAAAAGGATTCAAAACCCTGGTTGTATATGGGCAGAGGTTATTTAATGCTTTTACCAAATACAAAAGCTATAACAAATGCTGATGCTAACGCAGCTAAAGCTGCTTTAGAGAAAGGCAAGTTAGCTAACCCTAAAGATGCTGAGGTTGCTTTAGAGTTGGGTAATGCTTTCCGCTCGCAAAGAGAGACTGCGCAAGCTTATGAAAATTACAACGATGCTTTAAGGCTTGATCCAAAAATGCCTGCTGTAAAAGTTGCGTTGGGTGTATTGTATAGCAATGCCCGTAACTTTGAAGATGGCATTAAGGAATACCAGGATGCATTAAAAATTGACCCTAACTATGGCCCCGCTTACCGTGAGTGGGCTGAGACTGATCTGAATTCTTCTTTCGAAAATAAAGCTACAGCGTCTGCTAAAATTAAAGAAGGTCTTGAGCAGTATAAAAAGTATATGAGTTTAACAGATGAGTCTGACGAAACTTTAATGCGCTATGCCGACTTTTTAATAAACGCAGGTGAATATGCCGAGTTACAGCAGGTTGCAGCCAAATTGTCTAAATCAGCAGGTGCTAATGTACGTGTATGGCGTTATTTAGGTTATGCCGCATATGAGAACAAAAAGTATCAGCAAGGTATTGAAGCAATGAACAATTGGTTCTCTAAAGCAGGCCCGACACGTATTTTACCACGTGATTATATGTACCAAGGCCGTTTGAAAATTGCGAGTGGCCAGGACACTACTGAAGGCGTTAACACAATTAAAAAAGCGGTAGAACAGGATAGCACATTAGCTGAAAGTGGGTTAAAAGATATATTGGATGTTCATAAAAAGAGAAACGATTACTTAGGTCAAGCTTCAACTTATGAAGAAATGACCAGGAGGATCCGTAATAGGTCAACTTTCTCTGAAGGTGTGTTAGGTGGTATTTATTATTATTTCGCATTTAGCAGAACAAAAGACTCTACCTTATTAGTTAAAGCCGATACTTTGCTAACACGTGCAATAAAAGTAGCAACTACTCCTGAACTGAATGCCCTTATCTATAAAGCTCGTATCGAAGGGTTAAGAGATAGCAGGGACCCGGAAAAAATGGTAGGTAAAGCTAAACCGTATTATGAGCAATTTATTGCTGCGTTTACAGCCAAACCATCAACAGTTGCCTCAATGATCAAAAATTTAGGCGAAGCTTATGGTTACATGGGTAATTACTACCTATATCATGATAAAGATGCGACTAAAGCGGAGGAAATGTATACTAAAGCTTTAGAGAAAGATCCGGCTAATGATCAGGCTAAGTATTATTTCGATAATAAGAATAAACCCGCAGCCGCACCTGCCCCTAAAAAAGCAACTAAGTAATATTAATTAACGATAATAAAAAGGGCTTCTGAAAAGAAGCCTTTTTTATTTATACACCATTTGTATATTTGCACCATGGAAGTACAAAGTTTGCCAATTAATTATTTACCCATCATTTTCCAAATGTTGGTTGCTTTAGGTTTTGTGTTTACAACCATGTTTGTAACCCATAAAATTGGGCCCAAACGTGTTACTAAGGATAAGCTAACCCCATTTGAATCGGGTATTGAAGTAATTGGTAACGCGCGTACCCCCATATCTATTAAATACTTCCTGGTAGCTATTTTATTTGTACTGTTTGATGTAGAGGTAATATTCATGTACCCCTGGGCCGTAAACTTCCGCGAGATGGGCCTAACCGGGCTGATAGAGATGCTGATATTTATGGCTACGTTATTGGCAGGCTTTATCTACGTTATTAAAAAAGGCGCCTTAAACTGGGATTAAATTTTTTAGCAACCAATCCCGGTCATGCTGAGAAACGAAGCATCTATCCACTAGTGTAAGATTGATAGATTCTTCGCTACGCTCAGAATGACAATTCTACTAGAGTTGCTTAGTTTGTTTAGACTGATTCTAAATACATTTCATATCGTCCTTTAAGCTTCATTTCAGGGTAATTTATTATAAATTTGCGCTTTCCAAATACTATTGGAATTGTATTTGTGTTTATATATTCATGAGTGATATTCAAATTGTTGGAGCTCCCGCGGGAGTAGAAGGAGCAGGATTTTTTGCTACATCGTTAGATAAAGCGGTGGGTATGGCCCGCGCAAATTCATTATGGCCCTTGCCATTTGCTACATCATGTTGCGGTATTGAATTTATGGCTACCATGGCTTCGCATTATGACCTGGCACGTTTTGGTGCCGAGCGTATCAGTTTCTCGCCTCGCCAGGCAGATCTTTTGATGGTTATGGGTACCATAGCTAAAAAAATGGGTCCGGTATTGCGCCAGGTTTATTTACAAATGGCCGAGCCACGTTGGGTAATTGCTGTTGGTGCCTGTGCATCAAGCGGGGGTATATTTGACACATACTCGGTGTTGCAAGGCATTGATGAGATCATTCCGGTAGATGTTTACGTTCCCGGATGCCCGCCACGCCCCGAAGCTATTATTGATGGCTTTATGCAAATACAAAACTTGGTTAAAACAGAATCAACACGCAGGCGCGATACCCCTGAATATCAAAAATTATTAGCTTCATACGGCATACAGTAATGGGTAAAATAACTAACCAAGAACTTTTAAAAGCTATTCAAGATCAGTTTGCAGATAAAGTGACCGTAGTTGGCGAGCCTTTTGGTTTGTTAACCCTGGAAACTACCCGCGAGAATATTATCGAGATATTAAGCTTTCTGAAAAACTCGCCTGTATTGCAGTTTATTTACTTAACGGATATTACCGGGATACATTATCCTGAGCAGGAAAAACCGATTGGTGTAATTTATCATTTGCATAGTTTGGTAAATAATGTGCGTGTACGCTTAAAAGTATTTTTAGCAGACGGCGATGTGCATATCCCAACAGCAACTACTCTTTGGGAAGGTGCTAACTGGATGGAGCGCGAAACGTATGATTTTTTCGGGATATTATTTGATGGCCACCCGGATTTACGCAGGATATTAAATGTTGACGATATGACGGCCTTCCCGATGCGGAGAGAATTCCCGCTGGAAGACCCAAACCGTGTAGACAAAAAGGATTATTTTTTCGGAAGATAAGAGATGCAGAACCACCCCGTATATACAGATAATGACCCGCAAGGCGAATTGTCGACCCTAAATTTAGGGCCAACGCACCCGGCTACGCATGGTGTGTTTCAAAACGTACTGCAAATGGATGGTGAGCGGATAGTAAGCGGTGTATCAACCATCGGTTACATCCACCGTGCTTTTGAAAAAATTGCCGAGCATCGCCCGTTTTACCAGATAACCCCGTTAACCGATAGGTTGAACTACTGTTCATCACCCATCAATAACATGGGCTGGCACATGACGGTTGAAAAGCTATTAGGTATTCAAACACCAAAACGTGTAGATTATCTGCGCATTATTGTAATGGAACTGGCCCGCATATCAGACCACATTATTTGTAATTCTATTTTAGGTGTGGATACTGGCGCTTTAACCGGCTTTACCTACATGATGCAATGGCGCGAACATATCTATGAAATTTACGAGGAAGTTTGCGGATCGCGTTTAACAACTAACATAGGCCGTATTGGTGGCTTTGAGCGTAATTTTAACGCTATAGCTTTTGCTAAGCTGCGCAATTTCATAGCAGGATATCCTAAAGTATTAAAAGAATTTGAATCGTTATTTAACCGTAACCGCATATTTGTTGACCGTACCAAAGGCGTTGCCCCGGTAACTGCCGAAGACGCGTTAAACTTTAGCTGGAGCGGCCCGATATTACGTGCAGCAGGTGTTGATTATGATGTAAGGGCCATGAACCCGTACTGTTCATATGAAGATTTTGATTTTGAAGTTCCGGTAGGTGAGGGTGGCGATGTTTATGCGCGCTTCCTGGTACGTAACGAAGAAATGTGGCAAAGCCTGCGCTTAATTGAGCAAGCTTTAGCTAAGTTAGAAAAAGAACCTTCAGATATATTCCACGCGGATGTGCCTGAATTTTATCTGCCTCCAAAAGAAGAAGTATATAATAACATGGAAGCCCTGATCTATCACTTTAAAATTGTGATGGGCGAGATAGATACACCGGCTACTGAAGTTTATCATTCGGTAGAGGGAGCTAATGGCGAGTTAGGTTTTTACCTGGTAAATGATGGTGGCCGTTCGCCATACCGGTTACACTTCCGCAGGCCAAGTTTTATCAATTACCAGATGTATGCCCCAATGAGTAGCGGCATGTTACTATCTGACGCGATTATTAACATGAGTAGTTTAAACGTTATAGCCGGAGAGTTAGATG
>CAZGBN010000042.1:0-24259 GCA_964524015.1 uncultured Mucilaginibacter sp.
AGAAAAGAAGGAAGATATACCAGCGGCACCAAAGCCCGGGTTTACCCCACGTTTTAAAGCGGCTAATATGGCCAAACCTGCTGATGTTCCTGTAGAGGAAAAGACAGCAGAAGAAACACCTGCACCAACAACACCCAAACCCGGCTTTACACCAAGGTTTAAAGCGGGTGTTACTAAGCCTGTAGAAACCAGAGTTGCACCAGAAGAAAAGAAAGAGGACCCATCACCCGAAGAAAAACCAAAAATTGGTTTTACACCGAGATTTAAAGCTGGCGTTACCAAACCTGCAGATGCCGCACCTGCTACCGAGGAAAAAAAGGAAGAGGAAGCTCCTGCACCCGCCGCACCAAAACTGGGCTTTAAACCAAAGTTTAAGCCCTCAACTCCGCCAAAATCAGAGGGGGAATAACCAACTCCGTGCGTCATTGCGAGGAACGAAGCAATCCCTGCACATGCAAGTCAAAATCGCGAGGTTCGTTTTGAAACAACATCTTTTTTCCTGAGTGTCCTATGTAGAGATTGCTTCGTTCCTCGCAATGACGCGCGGGTAGTTTTACGCCAACGAAATCTTAGAAGCCTTTTTAACATTCACCGGTTGTGGTACTTTTACATAATAGCCTGTACCATCATAAACCCTTTTACGTGGATGCGCTTTACAGTCATCACTGCAGCAGCCGTCCATAGCGGTGCCGCATTCGTCGCATTGGGTAAAATGCTCATTGCACTCGGGGTTGGCGCAGTTGATCATTTTATCGGTGGTTTTGCCGCAGTTGTAGCATTTAGATATAGTCACCGGGTTAATGCTGTTAACCTCAACCGATAAGCGGTTATCAAACACATAGCATTTGCCCTCAAAATCTTCGCCGCCTGCTTCTTTACCGTATTTGATGATACCACCATGTAACTGGTACACATCTTTAAAACCTTCGTGCAATAACAGTGCTGATGCTTTTTCGCATTTAATGCCCCCGGTGCAATAGGTGATAACTTTTTTATCCTTGTATTGCGCCAGGCTATTGATCATATCCGGGAAATCCCTAAAATTCTCAATATCCAGCGTAACAGCGTTTTTAAACTTGCCCAGGTTATGCTCGTAATTCGATCGTACGTCCAGTATCACCACATCTTCGGCATCCTTCATGGCCAAAAACTCTTTGGGCTCCAGGTGCTTGCCGGTTTTTTGTTGTGGGTTGATCACATTTGGGTCGCGCAGGCCAGAGTGTACTATCTCGTCTTTATAGCGCACGTGCATTTTTACAAATGATGGTGTATCAACCTCATCAATTTTAAAATCGATATTAGCAAAGCGCGGATCGGCATGCACGGTATCCATATAGGTTTTACATGCTTCGGCTGTGCCTGATACGGTACCATTAAGCCCTTCGGTAGCCACAATAATGCGCCCGGTAAGATTAAGATCTTTACAAAATTTTAAATGATCGGCAGCAAATTGCTCCGCATGTGCTATTGTTGAATAACAATAGTAAAGTAAGGTATTGTATTTCATAACTACATTGATACCGCTGCAAACGGTGTTAAATGAAGGGCAAAGATAAGTTTTTAGTCGGAAAGACCGAAAGTCCGTAAGACGGAAAGTATATATATCTTCCGGACTTCCGACTTATGCGGACTTCCGGACTAACTATCGGATACCATAATAAATCCTAAAGCCCTGCAGGTATTTTTTATCCCCCATAAAGGATACACCGTAATCAATACGGAATACCAGGCGCTGTATACCCACATAAAACTCAGAGTAATTGTTATTGCCCCGGGTTGTTAAGTAGTTAGCACCTATAATTTCTTCAATTTTTAATTTGCGCACCCAGGGCACACGCCTTAGTATCGATCCAGAAAAGTTATGCTGGTAATGCGCTTCTAAGAATGCCGAACTGGTGCTGTAAGTATAAAATGGCAAAAAGTGAAAACTTCCAATGTAAGTAGGATCGAAAGTAGTACCCTGGTTACCTAAGAAGTGGTTAAAATCCATAAAGTATAAACTTCTGGTATTTAAGAAACCACCGCCGGTTAATTTGAAAGATGAATAACCTGATAAACCAACCCGTATTTTTTCCTGTGAAATATCTGCGGATATGAAATCATAATTCACATCCGAATTTAATAGTCCGTTTATGCCTTTGCGATAGTTTACAGTTAATGTGGGATACCTTGATGGCAAAAATATTTTTCCGGTCGGTCGGGTTATATACTGCTGATTAAAGGTGAATTTTACAGAAGTATTAAAAGTTAGTGCCTGGTGTTTAGGGAATAAAAGGGACATATCATCAGCAGGTGCAAGAGGTGCCAACGGATTGTTGGAAGTGAATTCCTTAGTTTTATTATCAAATATTTTATAATAAGAGGTATTATATAATTGCGTGCGGGTGCCGTAGGATAACGATGCCGCCCATAATACACCATTTGATAATTCGCGTTGATAGCCTAAGGTGCCAAACTGCGACCGATAGTATTTTACATAGTTGTTTTCGTTAAGCAGCGTACTTAAAGTATTAAAGTATAATGACCGGGTACCTACATTATTTAAATCCAGTACATCGCTGCCAAAATCAAAAAAGAACTTACCTGAATGCTCCGGGTCGTAGGTATAGGACGTTCGCACATTGGCGCTGAATAATTTGTTGCCGAACCCGTACCGTAGGGCAGGCGTAATGCTGTATGTCCTGTAATCATCAAAAACTTTGGAGTAGCGTGCCTTTAAATTGATACCGAAACCTTCAACGGTATTATAGTAAAAAGTATGGATGAATGGAAAAACGTATAAAGAATCTTTATCATTTTTACTGGTAGCGGTATAGCCAAATATTAAATAAGGCAACACTAATATATTGTTTTTGTGGTCCTGTAAAGAGTCAAGATAGGGTTTTGATTTTTGCACTGTTGCGATACTATCTTTTTTCTGATAGTCAAAGGTTTCCTGTGCGGTTAATGGCATAGGACGGATACTTGCCCAATAATCAGAAGATTTGCTGTTTGATGCGGTATCTATCCTTAAAATCTCTCCATCAAAATAACCCGGTGGAGTGGGTGTATCAAATTTATAATTATTGTAAATGCCTAAATAATAGCCTTCAAATTTAAAGCCAAGTACTTTGCCTTTATAATCATATTGGATAGAGCCTGGCATCCATATGTTATCTTTAACAGGGACAAACTGTTGGCTTATGCGCATGGTATCAACAAAGTTAAGCGCGTTGGCATTGCTGTTTAATGTTAGGTCAACGCTGTATAAACGCCAATCGCCCTCAATAATATAAATGTAACCTCTAAATGCCTGGTCATGGAACCGTTTGGGTATAACCTCTATTTTGTCTATTGTCCGTCCGTTTTCCTGGGTCGTTCCTATCAACCGGTAATTGTAAAATGAAAAAGCACGACTGGATATGGGCGATGTGAACCCGCGACTGCTCAACCCATCTATATAAAAAATATTATTATAAAAATTGGCTTGCAGGTCGGACGCTTTGTTATAGCTGAAAGTTGGGGTTATACCCGCCTCCTTCAAAGCCACCGTAACTTCCTTTACTTTATTAGGTTGTTGAAAGGTAAAGTTTGATACCGACTCTGATTGATATATTATCCCCCTGCCGTTACTATCTAAAGCCAGCACCCGGTTTACGCCATCTTTTAAAAGCGATTTGGGGGCACCTGTTAACTTTTGTACCCCTTTAATGTATACAGTAGTTGAGTAGTTGTTAACCTCATGAAGATAATATTTGCGCTTGGCAATAACCTTACGCATAATATTAATGGCCGATGTGTCGCGTTGTTTTTTATTGTTGATAGTAACCGGTTTTAATTGGAAAACTTCGGTCTCCATTTGCAGGTCATGTCGTTCGTCATGGTCAGTAATGGTTATTTTTTCAATACGCTCTTTGTAACCTACAAAACGGTAAACCACATCGTAATTGCCCGAATCCAGTTTAAATTGATATGTGCCGTCCTCATTGCTGGTAGTGCCATAGGTTGAGTTGCGTATATACACCGATACAAAACCAATAGATTTATTATTTTGATCACTTATCCTGCCGGATAAAACAAATTGCTGTGCATCAGCTTTTAAGCTTAGCGCGGTTAGTATAATAAATAGGGATAGTAGATATTTATTCATTCTTCACATAAAATAATTTTTTAGGCTAAATGTTTTGATTTGGCGTTTAAAAGTAAATATTACTGACTCAATGCGTGTTAATGCGTAAATTTATAGCTTAATAAGCAACCTATGTATAATACATTAAAACCTGTTTTGCAGCAGGAACTTGCTGAAATTAAAGACGCCGGTTTATACAAAACTGAGCGCATCATTACCTCGCCACAGGGGGCTGACATTAGCGTACAGGGCGGCCGCGAAGTGATAAACTTTTGCGCTAATAACTACCTGGGGCTGTCATCGCACCCCAAAGTTATTGAGGCGGCTAAAAAAGCAATGGATTGGCGCGGTTATGGACTATCGTCGGTACGGTTTATTTGCGGTACGCAGGATATCCATAAAGACCTGGAATGTAAGCTATCCGAATTTTTAGGCACCGAGGATACCATTTTATATGCCGCTGCATTTGATGCCAATGGTGGCGTATTTGAACCCTTGTTTAATGAGCAGGATGCTATAATATCCGATGAATTGAATCATGCCTCTATCATTGATGGGGTGCGCCTGTCAAAAGCACAGCGCCTTCGCTATAAGCACGATGATATGACCGACCTGGAAGTACAGCTACAACAAGCTAAAGACTGCCGCCACCGCATTATTGTTACGGATGGCGCCTTCTCCATGGATGGAACTATCGCACAGCTGGATAAAATAACGGAGCTGGCCGAAAAGTATAATGCTTTAGTAATGATTGACGAGAGCCATTGCACCGGATTTATGGGTAAAACGGGCAGAGGATCGCATGAGCATCATAATGTGATAGATAAAATAGATATCATTACCGGAACACTTGGTAAGGCCCTGGGTGGTGCATCGGGAGGGTTCACATCCGGCAGGAAAGAAATTATTGACCTGCTGCGCCAGCGCTCAAGGCCGTATTTGTTTTCCAATACTTTAGCACCTGCAATAACCGGGGCATCTATTGCCGTGCTGGATATGCTGCGCGAAACTACTTCGCTTCGCGATAAACTGGAAAGCAATACCAAATACTTCCGCCAAAAAATGACCGAAGCCGGGTTTGATATTAAACCGGGCATACACCCCATAGTTCCTGTGATGTTGTATGAGGCAACTTTAGCGCAGGAGTTTGCCGCCAAAATGCTGGATGAAGGCATTTATGTCATCGGGTTTTATTTCCCGGTAGTGGCTAAGGGTAAGGCGCGGATAAGGGTGCAAATGTCGGCAGCGCACGAGGTGGAGCACCTGGATAAAGCCATTGCCGCGTTCACCAAAGTAGGTAAAGCGTTAGGGGTGATTAAATAAATGGATATAGATTCTTAAATTTGCAGCTGCAAATCATAATCAATGCAAGATAAAATAGATCAGTACACGGCCGAGATAACCGCTTTTACACCTGCCAACGCGGATGAACTGGAAGCGTTCCGCATAAAATATTTAGGTACCAAGGGTTTAATAAAGGACCTTTTTGAAGAATTTAAAACTGTTGGTCCCGAAGAGAAGAGGGTGTTTGGTAAAGTGCTTAACCAGTTTAAGCAAATGGCCGAAGCCAAATACAACGACCTTAAAGAATCCTTCACATCCAACGTTGAAAATTCAAAATCCGAAATTGACCTGACCCTTCCCGGTGATGGTTTCCAGGTAGGCTCGCGCCACCCGTTAACGCTGGTACGTAACGAGATCATAGATATATTTAAACGCCTGGGCTTTACCGTAGCCGAGGGTCCCGAGATTGAGGACGACTGGCATAACTTTTCTGCATTGAATTTCCCTGAAGAGCATCCGGCGAGAGATATGCAGGATACTTTCTTCATCAAAAAAAATGCGGGTAAGGATGATATCGCTTTGCGTACCCACACCTCATCGGTACAGGTGCGTATGATGGAGCAGGGCAAACCGCCGTTCCGCGCTATTATGCCGGGCAGGGTTTACCGTAACGAGGCTATATCTGCCCGTGCGCATTGCTTTTTTCACCAGGTTGAGGGTTTATATGTAGATGAAAATGTATCCTTTGCCGACCTGAAGCAAACCCTGTATCACTTTGTGCAGGAACTATATGGCGAAGGCACGCAGGTGCGTTTCCGCCCCTCATATTTCCCGTTTACCGAGCCATCTGCCGAGATGGATGTATCCTGCAGTATATGTAAAGGCGCTGGCTGTAACATGTGTAAATACAGTGGCTGGGTTGAAATTTTAGGCTGCGGCATGGTTGACCCTAATGTTTTAGAAAATTGCGGCATCGACAGTAAAAAATATACCGGCTTTGCGTTTGGTATGGGTATTGAGCGTATTACCAATTTAAAATATGTGATACGTGATCTGCGCCTGTTCTCTGAAAACGACGAACGCTTTTTAAAACAGTTTAAAACAGAAATTATATAGCTAATGAAGCGCCTGGGGTATTTAGCCGTGCTGGTGATATGCAGTTGTATGGGTTGTGCTAAAACCGGCGAAACTATACCTAATGTAGGCGTATACTTCCAGGGTACCCTGGCCGACCCAAAGCTGGCACCCCTTAAAAGTATTGGCGGTGCTGTGCTACTTGATGGTTATGGCGTGTCGGGAATAATCATTTATCGCAGCGCTTATGGCTATGTAGCTTATGACAGGTGCAGCAGTTACGAGCCTCAAAAACGTTGTGCCGTAACGTTGGATAATCCCACCCTTACTGCTACCGATCCCTGCAGTGGTTCTAAGTTCTCATTAACGGATGGTACGCCTGTAAAAGCGCCTGCTACAAGGGCATTAAAAGCGTATGCTGTAAATACCAATACTTTTGAGATATTTGTATCTAACTGATACAATGGAGCCAGATAAAATAAAAGAAAGCATAAAGCGCGCCGCGCAGGACCTGTTTCGCAAGTTTGGTTACCATAAAACCAGTGTTAACGAAATTGCCAAGCGGGCAAAAATTGCCAAAGCAACTATTTACAAGTATTTTGACAGTAAAGAGGCCGTTTTGCATAGCTTGCTGATGGACTACATACGCGTGAGTGTTGACGACCTGATACACAGCAATATCCCTGAAACTGACGAAGAGGCGCACCTGAGCATGCTCATCATGAAAACCTGCCGCCTGTCGTATACCGTTTGTAATGAATTTATTGGTTGGGATTTCATCCGCGAGAGCACCAACTCGCAGGAATTTTTAAAAAGCTTAAGTAATGAGCTAGAAGAAATGCTGGTGCTATCCTTTACCCGCCTAAGCGGTATCCGCAAGCACGAATCATATCAGCAGCGCATGCGTTTCCTCATCAAATGCAGTAAAAGCATAGTATTCAGCTTTGCCTTCACCTCGGTATCAGATTCCGACGTACGCAAAAACTTCGTATCCTTCCAAAAGGAAATGCTGCCGTATTTGGTTAAAGCTGCAGTAGCGATTTAATCCTGCTAATCTTGCCAACCCCACGCGTCATTGCGAGCGTAGCGAGTTCATTGATGCCATAAAAACAATTAACACATCAATAATCTCCTGAGATATGTATTACAAAATGACAGCATCGTCCCGCTCATAGCCGCGGGAGGGCCTAGTCCTTTTTCCTTGATGAAAAAGTAACCAAACCAAGCGCAGCGACTCATGAACACCTATAAAAAAAACAAACAACAGTGAATAACATCAAGCCGGAAAAATCCTTCCGCCCGCGAGGCAAAACACCCTGGCCCGCGTTTTCCGGCAGGCCTCTGCCCGCTTTCAATTTCGTTTTTATTAATGAAAATGCTTTTATTAACCCAATGCCGTCAGCCGAACAGCTTCGGGTGAAATCGGCTAAAACTTGCTGGCCAAAAGCGTGGGGAAGGGCATAGCAAATATTTGCAGAAGCGCAGATTTGAGCGAGCGAAGCAGGGCAACTGTTTGCAGCCCGTGGTTTTAACCGATTTGCAGCGCAAAGGCTATGAGCGCAAGAAGCATTTTGGCTGACTTGATCTTTGGTTACTTTCTATCAAGAGAAAGTAACAGCCTAGCGGCAATTGAGCGGCACAAAGCTCTAATATAGGACTACATGCCTCTGTGAAACACTTCTCCCAAACAAAATAACGTCCTCACCTGTTACCCCCTCATCACACAACAATACAACAATGAAATATTTAATCAAAGCACTAATGGTAATGATGCTGCTAGGCAGCATATTTACCGCTTCTGCACAAAAAAGACACGATATAGCTTATGTAGCAGATATCCCCGAAGGACGTAATATTTTAATGCAGCCGCAATTAGGTAAGGTAAGGCCCGCTACCGGAAAAATAACCATTGGCTTCACTATCGACTGGAAAGGAAACGTAATAGCCGCCAAAGCCGACCCACGCGGCACTACCGTAAAAAGCCGCGATTTGATAGCCAAATACGAGCAAGCCATTATGGAAGCCAAATTCAGCAAACTTAAAAAGGACGAAGCTAACCAGCACGGCAGGCTAACGTACGATTTTGGTAAGTAGCAGGAGCGTTGTCAAGCTGAACCTGTAGAAGCATAGCAGGGTAAGTTAAACCCTAACGCCGCAAATGTACCCTACCAGTGCCGATAGGCCCATAGCAATGGTTCCCCAAATGGTAATGCGCATAATGGCTTTTACAATGCCCGATCCGCCTGTTTTGGCAGCCGTGGCGCCCAGTATGGCCAAAAACACAATGGTGAAGCCGTATAAATAATACTCCATATGCAATACCGGGGCAAACAGTACCACCAACAGCGGCAATAAGCTACCCGCCGTAAACGACGCGCCCGAAGCTAATGCCGCTTGTATAGGATTGGCCTGGCTGATCTCGTTAATGCCCAGTTCATCACGCATGTGGGCGCCCAAGGCGTCAACTTCGGTCAGCTCAAGAGCTACCTGCATGGCGGTTTCTTTTTTAAGGCCGCGTTTTTCATATATCTGGGCCAGCATTTGCAGTTCCTCTTCGGGCATTTCCTGCAGTTCAAGGGCCTCGCGGGCTATGTCGGCTTTTTCGGTGTCGGTTTGCGAGCTTACCGATACATATTCGCCTGCCGCCATAGATAATGCGCCCGCCACCATACCGGCAACGGTAGCCAGCAAAATAGGCTCGCGGGTGCTGCTGGCAGCGGCTACACCAATAGCCAGGCTGGATACCGAAATAATACCATCATTAGCGCCTAAAACTGCCGCGCGCAGCCAGTTACTGCGGCCTATATAATGGTTATCCAGGTAATTATCAAGGGTGAGCATGGGTAGTGGTTTATTGAATTAAAGATAGCGAAATGCCGGTAGTTGCGGCTAATAAAAAGCAAAATTGCTATCATGGCGTTACCTGCGGCCCGCGCTGTACACTCATACGCCTGCAGGCCTTAGGCGCTTGGGCCGGTATCCGTTGCCATCGCTAACGCGGGAGTATGCACTGAAACACCACTGTCACCATATCTCTTATTACAAACCCCGCCCCGATAGCTATCGCGATGATGTATTCGCAATCCCGATAGCTATCGGGAGCAACTGGCGCGATGTTGTTCTTTGAAATATGGGTTGCAACGTAAATTACGCTACACGCGTGCGCTAGCGATTGATTATCAATATTTAAACATATTTGTACATTTGGTAAGTGAAAGAACTATTTGATAATTATATATTTTTCGATGCCGTAGTTT
Source organism: uncultured Mucilaginibacter sp. (assembly GCA_964524015.1). GTDB lineage: Bacteria > Bacteroidota > Bacteroidia > Sphingobacteriales > Sphingobacteriaceae > Mucilaginibacter. Next base: position 9,724 of record CAZGBN010000042.1, read on the forward strand.
TTGGACAAATAACTACTTCAGTATTAGCTGCGGTTGTGTCCATTATTGCACTTAATAAGGATTTAAGAGCTAAAAAAAAGCCATACAGAGAGACGCCAAGAATATTAAAGTCGTATTGCTAATTATAACTACATTATCGGTATTTAATGTATTTGTATCAAGTTATACTTCACATACTGATAAAAAGGAACTTAATGATAGCCTTGCCGTTTTTAGAGCAGATAATTACAAATTGAGAAGGGCTTTAGATGAAAACTCTATTAAGCAATCAGAGTTAATCACAAAAGGCCAAAAAAAGTCAGCAGATGATTTGAATAATGCAGCTAACAATTTAGTTGGTTTAATTGAAGGTAGCCAAGAAGTGCCTCTTTTTCGTTTTGTTATAATAAGTGATACTACGTTATCGGGTGTAATAAAGAATTATGACTATAAACCGGTGTATAATATCGCCGTGTCAATACACAACTTTGACAATCTGATTAAATGCAAAACGTCGATAATAAACAATATCAAAGTTGTAAATAGGACTTGTCATAACGAAAATAGAATCTCTTATGGGTTAAGATCGGTAGTAAACGGTAATTCTGAGGATCTTGTAGATCTGCCAAAGTTTTTAAATCGAACAAGGAAAGGCAGATTTCTAATTACAATTAAATTTAAATCAAAGATTTATAAGCAAGAGGCAATATATGAATTCAAGGATGGAAAGTTTTATCAATCATTAAGAGTTGTGGAATTAAAAAATGATAAAGTTATAAAAGCATGGGTTCCTAAAATCCTGAAAAGTAATTTAACATTAGTTAATTGGGCCAAAGAATTTCCATCTTATTATATTCATGATTTTAAATTATTAGATTTTTAGTGTTATTCCTCCTAACTGGCGCACATGTGCCGCCTATACAAACGTTGCAAAGTAAATCCTCCCTCTCCGCAAAAAGAATCAATAACTAGTTAGGAATAACTTTCGTTGGCAGATATGGAGGACTAGCAATAATCAAATCAATATAAAGTCGATAACTTTAATAACTTATTCTTGATAGTATAATTACTAATGACTTTCTTTGTTATAGGGTTACAGTAATAAAAAAAGCCCCGAGATTGCACTCTCGAGGCTCCGAACATCCGGACGGAATTTTACCGTCAAATATTAGGTTAGGTCCTAATACTGTTTCATCTATATCGGTATTCTTTTTAGAAAAATAACGGGAGCTTTAGGGCTCCTTTGTTATGTAAAACAAAAATATACAATTTAATGGGCATACTTTCGCTTGCGCACATAATGTTGAGAAATAGCAAATATTAACACTAAAAGCAAAGGGAAAACAGTATTTATTGCCTAAAAAATATGTAGCTACAAAGGCTACCGTCACTTATTACTATCATTTTACATTTTCGTATCTGTAATTCCGCGTTAGGGATAGAAGCGTATACCGGCACGTGGCTAATGCCTGTGCAGTATGAGCGGATAGCCCGGGCCGTAGGCAACGCCCACATAACACACCCCTGCCCCTCTCAAGAGGGAGCCCTGTGCACGTGGCCTTTCACTTCAGCGCAATCCGGTAATCAGTTAAATCAGCGATTCAGACCATCCGCACATCTGCATATTTGCACATCTGCACATCTAAGCCTACCTTTGCCGCAATGAGCAGAGGAGCCAAAAACCAGGTATTTAACAACGTAGCCATTATTGACATAGCCGAAGAGGGCAAGGGCGTAGGCAAGGCAGATGATTTTGTGTTATTTGTAGAGAAAGCCGTTCCCGGCGATGTGGTGGATGTGCAGGTGTATCGCAGTAAAAAAAACTTCGGCGAGGCTAAGATATTGAACGTCGTAAAAGCATCGGAACATAGGGTTACCCCTTTCTGCGAGCATTTTGGTACCTGCGGCGGCTGCAAATGGCAGCACATGACGTATGAGGCGCAATTACAGTTTAAACAAAAGTCGGTTGCCGATGCGCTGGGCCGATTGGCTAAGATAGATGTAGGCGGCGTGATGCCTATTGTACCTTCGCCTGCCGACAGGTATTACCGCAACAAGCTGGAGTTTACCTTTAGCAACAAACGCTGGCTGTATGATGGCGAGAACCGCGACGACGAACAACTGAACATGAACGCGCTGGGGTTCCATATTCCCGGCCGGTTTGATAAGATACTGGATGTGCGCCACTGCTACCTGCAAGCCGACCCAAGCAACGACCTGCGTAACCGCATTGACGAATTTGCCAAGGCCAACGGCTATACCTATTATGACCTGCGCGCCCATACCGGCGCGCTGCGTAACCTGATCATCCGCACCAGCAGCACCGGCGAAATTATGGTGATAGTAGTTTTTGCCTACCCTACGCAAGAGGAGATAGACAAACTGATGGACTTTATTGACAGTGGCTTCCCGGAGATCACTTCGCTCCTATATATCATCAACGAAAAGAAGAACGATACCATTTTTGACCAGGAGGTAGTGGCTTATAAGGGCCCGGAGTTTATACACGAGGAGATGAACGGCATACGGTTCAGGATAGGCCCGAAATCGTTTTATCAAACCAACAGTATACAGGCACTTAGGCTATATGAAATAACCCGCGACTTCGCCCAGTTTAAAGGCGACGAATTGGTGTATGACCTTTACACCGGCGCGGGAACGATCGCTAACTTTATTGCTGGCAGCGTGCGCGAGGTGGTAGGGGTTGAGTATGTGCCTACAGCGATTGAGGATGCCAAAATTAACAGCGCCATTAACAATATTACCAATACCAAATTTTACGCCGGCGACATGAAGGATGTGTTAACCCCCGAGTTCACCGCCGAACATGGTAAGCCGGATGTGATCATAACCGATCCGCCAAGGGCGGGCATGCACCCGGATGTGGTGGCCAGGCTAATGGAGATAGAAGCGAAAAGAATTGTGTACGTAAGCTGTAACGCCGCCACACAGGCCCGCGATTTGCTGGTACTAAAAGAGAAATACGATACGGTGAAGATACAGCCGGTAGATATGTTTCCGCATACGCAGCATGTGGAGAATGTGGTGTTGTTGGAGTTAAGGTAGACCCCTCCCGGCCTCCCCAAAGGGGAGGAGTAGCAGGGGATTTATAATTTTGTAAACAATAAAGAAGTCTCCCCTTTGGGGAGATTTAGAGGGGTCAATATGCAACCAGAAGAACTGCTTAATGAAGGTAATAACGAGGGCCGCAAGCCGCAGCAGGAGAGTCCGCTGCTGAGCCTGGAGAAGGACCTGAAATTTTTCCAGGAATCGATACGGGAAGTGGCTACGGAGATAAGGGTAGAAGGATTATCTGAATACCCGATATTTGTTGCCCACCAACACGAGCTGGCCCTGGGCGAGCTGATATTGGACCGCCACGATCTGAACAGCACCTGGAGCATACACGCCAGTACGCTGGAAGAGTTTTTGGAACGCGGCGTTATAAAAAAAGAATTGAAGCAACGCTTTGAGGATACCTATAAGGATCCGGATAAGTTTATCTGCGTATTTGTGGTTACACCCGAGGGTGCAAATTTTGTGTTTGTGCCATATGGTAAAGGGTAAACCGCCCACCCAAATGTCATTTCGAACGTAGTGAGAAATCCATACAAACGTTAGTCAGCCTTGCATGTGTATAGATTTCTCCCGTTGGTCGAAATGACAATTTATTTTAGTTATTTTAGCTTTCAATAAATTACTTCCATGCCAGAAAAAAGACTTCTTATATTAAATCAGCAGCAAATACAGCAGAAGATTGATCGTATTGCCTACCAGATACTGGAAGATAATTTTGACGAGAAGGAAATTCTGATAGCCGGGATGCTGCCGCGCGGTACGCATATAGCCCAACGTTTAAAAACCATCCTGGATAAAATTGCGCCTTTCAAAAGCAAACTGCTAACCCTTGATGTGGACCGTAACAGCACCAGCTTAAATGCTAAATATGATTTCGATATTAGCGAATGCAATAACAAGGTGGTTATATTGGTAGATGATGTTTTAAACAGCGGTAAGGCATTAGCCTATGGCTTCGGTGTTTTTTTAAACGCCCCGCTTAAAAAGCTGCGCACCGTTGTATTGATCGATCGTAATCATAAAAGCTTCCCCATTAAAACCGATTATGCGGGTATAGCCCTCTCCACCATCATCAAAGATCATATTGAAGTGATATTGGATCAGGATGGGGAAGAGGATGCGGTTTATTTGACATAACTACACCAAGCGTCATTGCGAGCGATAGCGTGGCAATCTCCGTTTGCTTCGCAGATTAATGTAGTCATAGAACGAACATCGTCCGCTCATTTGCCGCGGAGGCTGTTACTTTATCTTAGATGCAAAGTAACCAAACATCAAGCCGGAAAAATCCTTCCGCCCACAAGGCAAAACACCCTGGCCCGCGTTTTCCGGCAGGCCTTTGCCCGCTTTTAATTTCGGGTTTTTTTGCATAAAAAAGGCTAACCTATTGGTCAGCCTTTAAAATACTTTAAATTCGAAATCAAAACTATTTTTCCATCTGCTCAATAATGTCCTTAGTAACCCCGGTGAAAGAGAAACCACCATCATGGAAAAGATTTTGCATGGTTACCATGCGGGTAAGGTCGGAAAATAAGGTTACCACGTAATCAGCACACTGGTTAGCATCTGCATTACCCAGCGGACTCATTTTTTCGGCATAATTAACAAAACCACTAAATCCCTTAACACCCGAGCCTGCAGTAGTAAGCGTTGGCGATTGTGATACCGTATTTACACGTACTTTTTTCTGGGTACCATAAAAGTAGCCAAAGTTACGGGCAATGCTTTCCAACACCGCTTTGTTATCGGCCATATCATTATAGTCAGGGAATACGCGTTGGGCAGCTATATAGCTTAACGCTACAACAGATCCCCACTCGTTTATCGCATCCATCTTCATAGCAGTGGCCAATACGCGGTGCAGGCTCAAAGCCGATATATCAAAACCCTTGTGGGTAAAATCGTAATTATTTTCTGTGTATGGTATGCCTTTACGCACGTTCACACTCATACCTATTGAGTGTAAAACGAAATCGATCTTACCGCCAAAATGCTCTTGTGTTTGGGTGAACAAGTTGGTCAGGTCCTCGTTGCTGGTAACATCAGCACCAATAATAGGCGCGTTGCACTCTTCGGCCAGTTTATTCAATTCGCCCATGCGTAATGCAATAGGGGCATTGCTTAATACAATTTCTGCACCTTCTTCAACAGCGCGTTGCGCTACTTTCCAGGCGATAGATTGCTCATTTAAAGCACCGAATATGATGCCTTTTTTGCCTTTTAATAAATTATAAGCCATGTTTGATTTTGTTTATAAAGTGGTAAAGTTATAATTATTATTTTACCTGCAATAGTTTAGTAATTCAATAGTTCGCGCGCGTTTTGTAAAGCGCTTTCGCCGGGGTTGTCGCCACTTAGCATTTTGGCTATCTCAACTACTCTTTCTTGTTTTTCCAGCTGTTTAATGCGGGTGTAGGTAGTAGCGCCTTCATCATCCTTATAAACAAAATAATGGCTGGCACCTTTAACTGCTATTTGCGGTAAGTGGGTAATAGTTATTACCTGCAGGTTTTGCGATAACTGCTCCATGATCTGCCCTACTTTGTGGGCTACCTCGCCACTTACTCCTGTATCTATCTCATCAAAAATAATAGTAGGCAGGGCAGTGTTTTTAGCCACTAATGATTTAATGCTTAGCATCAACCTTGAAAGCTCACCACCCGAGGCTACTTTGCTCATTTCGGCTAATGCATGGCCTTTATTGGCCGAGAATAGGAGTTTAACCTGATCAACACCATTAGCCGCTAACCCAGGTAACGCAGTCAGTTCAATTTTAAGAGCCGAATTTCCCATACCCATTTCGGCCAACGTTTGCAGTACCTGTGTTTCTATTTGCGGGAGGGCTTTGGTCCGATTAGCAGATAATTGCGCCGCCAATTGCTCCAACTCTTTTTTATCCTGTGCTAATTGCTGTTGCAGTTTCTCTATCGCTTCGTCACCAAAAACAGCCTGTTGTATTTTTCCCGATAATTCTTCCTGTAATTCCAATAACTCGGCATTTGTATTTACACGATGTTTTTTTTGCAGGGTGTAGATAAGGGTGAGACGGGTATTAATTTCATCCGCACGTGCTTCATCAGTATGAGTGCGCTGTTCAGTATTTTCTATTTCGGCGGCAATATCTTTTAGTTCAATAAGGGTACTGTTCAACCGCGCATGCAGTTCTTCTATTTGAGGGTTAAATTTTTCTATTGCGGATAATTGATGCAAACTCTCGCGTAGCTGTAAAATTGCCGATGTTTCGCCCTCTTGCATCAGGTAGTGTGCGCCTAACAAATTACGTTTAATTTCTTCGGCGTTATTTAATACGGCCAGTTCCTGCTCCAGTTTTTCCTGTTCTTCAGCATCTAAATTGGCTTTCTCCAACTCATCAAACTGAAACTGGTAATAATCCAGATCGGCTTTGGCTTTATCGCTTTCGTCAATTAGCTGCGCCAGTTTAGCTGTGCTTTTTTTGTAGGATCTGTATTTGGTTTGATAATCGATTAACAACTCCTGATGCCCTGCAACCGAATCAACCACCAGCAATTGAAACTCCGGGTCGTTTATCTCCAACGTAGCATGCTGTGAGTGTATATCTATCAGCTTTTCGCCCAATAATTTAAGCGAGGTTAAATTTACCGGAGTATCATTCACAAATGCTCTTGACTTCCCATCGGCAGATATCTCGCGCCTTAAAACGGTTTCGGCCTCATAATCAAGGTCGTTATCTTCAAAAAAAGCTTTTAGATGAAACTCGCCAATTTTAAACGAACCCTCAATAACACATTTTTTTTGCTGGTTAAAAAAGTAGCGGCTCTCGGCACGCTGCCCCAATATTAACGATAAGGCACCAAGTATGATGGATTTACCCGCGCCGGTTTCGCCGGTTAAGATGTTTAGGCCACTGTCAAAACTAATTTCCAGGTTATCAATTAACGCGTAATTACTTATACTGAGCTTTTGGAGCATAAAAAAAGTATCCTCGTATTGGTTTGAGGATACTAAATTACAAAATCAAAATGATGTAAGGTGACAAGATATATAAACAAATAAAGAGGGCTGCATTCCCTCTTTATCCAATCAAGCAATAGTAATTATGGAAAAACTATTGTTTAGCGATGCTGGTGTTTAGCTACTTTTATAGTTATCTAGCGTTAATTGTATGCCGAAAACGAATAATATATAGGCTCTTTACCACCAAGCCAAGGTGTTGAGAATAGAAAGGAACTTTTACCCGGTGTTTCAATTTTTTCTGGTCGTTCCGTTTTTTCCGGTTTCTCAGCTTTTTCCGGTTTTTCGGCCTTTTCCGGCTTCTCTGTTTTTTCAGGGCGCTCCTTGCGTTCTGAGCGTATGCTGTTTCTTAACTCCATAGTCCGCTCACGAATTTTGTTACCTATCTCTTTGGCTTTTTCCTTTACTTCTTTTGAAGATTCATTCTGCATTTTTGATAGCTCCTCAACCTGTTTCATCAGGTCTTCCTGGTACTTTTTCCATTCGGGGCTGTTTAAAAATTCCTGGCTAAACTTCGTGCTTTGTGTAGTAAGGTCTTGCAGCGATTTTTGCCAATCACCGTTTTTGGAAAATTGAGTTGAAAAATCTGCAGACGCCTTTGTTATATCAGCAATGTTTTTTTGCCATTCAGGGCTGTTATACATTTTATCTAAGTCGGCCGAATTTCTTTGGAGCGTTTTCATTCTATCCAACTCTTTTGCATTCAGTTTCTTAACATTTGCATCCAATTTTTCCAGCCGTTTTGCATTCAACTTCTTGAAATCAGCTTTCATTTTCTCCAACTGTTTGGTGTTCATTTCCTTACCGTGTTCCCTCAGTTTTTCTAACTCCTTATCATTCCAAACTTTAAATTCCGCCCTCATTCTTTCTAACTCTTTCTTATTCCGCCCTTTAAACGCTGCGTTCATTTCTTTGAGTTCTTTAAGTTCTTTTTCATTGAATACTTTAAAGTCACTGTTAAAGTTCATGTTTTTTAAATCATTGTCTTTAAATACCGGGACGTTACCTTTATACACAACATCATTATTCAATCTAAAATTTAGGTTCCTGGCAACATCTCCAAAGCGGGCGCTATCCATGTTAAGGTTTAAATTCAAATCGGTGTTAATATTCAAAAACTCCTTACGTGCATCAGCAGGCATATCTTTTATTGAGGCATATTCTTTTTTATTGCCCTTTTCATCCTCTAGTACAATTTTAATGGTACTTTTCTTTTTGGTAGTATCTACCAATTGTGTCAAACGCGTTGAGTCATCAGCCACAACGGTAAAATGCTTTTTACTTTTTTTGCTGATTGGATGCAGGGTCTTTGCTGCGGCTGTTGTTGTTTCATCAATGGTAGCTAATACTTTAGCGGCGGTTCTTTTAAGCACGACCTTGCCATCCTTAATTTCGGGGTTTAACCATGATATGCTTCCAAGGCTGGCGGCTATAATAACCATTGCCAGTAGTATATGTTTAAAGTTCCCTGTGGGTTTGTTAGTTTTCATAATACGTTCAATTCTGGTTAATAAATGATACTTTTTGCCGGTTGCGGCTAAAGCCAGTTTTAAATTACTGCGGCGGTTCTCTTCCAGTTTTAATAATGCCTGGGCATATATCAATGGGTCGCCGGTGGTTTGCACTACCATATCGTCGCAGCGGTTTTCGCGCTCGGTACTAATAATGCGGTTAATTAATATAGTAAAGGGGTTAAAAAATAAAAGCACTGTTATTACCTGCTGAATTACGTTCAGCAAATAATCATTGCTTTGAATATGCGATAGCTCATGCATAAGTATCGCTTCCACTTCATCAGCATTAAGCTGCGTGGTGATGGTTACCGGTAATAGTAAAATAGGTTTAATATAACCAATAACACAGGGTACGTCTACCCGGGTACTAAAGTTCAGTTGCACAGTTTTGCGTATACCAAAACGGCGCGAAATATCATTTACTTGCGCTTGCAACGCAAGGTTGGGGGTTAACGCTTTTTTGATCAGGCGTATCTTGTTCCATGATGCACCCAATTTAAACAAGTTGATAATCAAACCTGCTGCGTATAAAATAGCTATATAAGGCAGGTAGGCTTTTATTGCGTTAAAGAACTCCATTTTATACCCCTCAAATGTAGTATGAGGTACAGGGGTAGCTGCATAGGTATTATAAAGGGATAGGGTGAAGCTGTCGCTTAAATTATAATTGCTTACTACCGGGTTCCAGTTATAGTTGTTAAACTCTGTATAAAAGGTATATCCAAACCACACCACCATGCTAAACAAGGCCAGCATAGCTATGTTGTGCTTCCTTTGGGCCGATAAACCCAGCACTACTACAAATATTAATTGCAGCGCACCGTATATGAGCAGGCCCTGCCATAACGAGTGGATAATGGTGGTGCCCAGTATCTGGCTTATATTATAAAACAGCTGTTCCATAACGTTTACTTTTTAGGTTCAAATTGTTGTAAATAGTTTTTTATTGCGTCTATCTCATCCTTTGATGCACGGTGTTGGCCCAATGCCTGTATAACCAGGTCGGCTGTCGATCCTTTAAATACGGTATCTAGTATTTTATCCAGCGCGGTGCTTTGTGCCTGTTCGCGGGTAATAACTGCTTTATACAAATGCGTTTTTGAAGTTGTGTCGCGCTCCACCAATCCCTTGTCATGCATTATTTGCATTAATTTAAGAGTGGTAGTATAACCGGCATCTTTGCTTTTGATTAATTCTTCATGCACATCACGTACGGTACACTGGCCCTTTTTCCAAATTACCTGTAATATCTCTAATTCGCTTTCTGTTGGTTTTAGTTCCATTTTTATATATCTAGTGCTTTTATTCTTCTTTCAAAACCCGCTGTAAGCTGGTCATACTCTTTATTATCTAATACCCTCTCCTGATTTTTTACTTCATCCAACCCGGCCATATAGTATTTTAATGCAATTTGTTTATTTCCTGATCCCTGGTGAACCTCACCCATGCTGTCATACAAATTCAAATTATGAGGATAGATAGAAAGTGCCCAGATAAAAAGCTCAATTGATTCTTGATATCTTTTTGCATAAAATAAATTATAACCATGGTGAATTATTTCATTAACCAATGGCAATTTAACATCTGCAAATGCCGAAGCCCAATTATAGTGTTCCTTTACATTTTCAATAAAAGATTTATTCGCATCATTCAGAAACGTCTCAATTTGTTCGTCAGTTAAGATTAACTGTCCTTTATATACAACTAATCCTTTGTAGGTTTCTGCTATGTAGTTTAGGTTTGGCATCCGATCTATATCATTATACGAATTTGTTCGTACAAGTATATACGATAATTTTCGTATATCAAAATAATTTTCAATGTTTTTTAAAATAACGATTAAAATTAGTTTCATAACTGTAAGGTTAAGCGACCAAATAGATTTATGATAAATCTATTTGGTCGCTTAACCTTAGGCAATAAGAATTTGGCAACAACGGGAAAAGTATCGGCAGATCCCAGTAAAAAATCGGTGAATACGATTGGAATTATTAATTGCCTTTTTGTAGGGTTTGGTATTTCATGCCATTAGCCGGATCGGCTTTTAATAAGGTATTCATAGCTTCCATACGTGTAGCTACATCGGCACCGCTAAAAATAGAAACCAGCTCATCATCCTTTGCAGCAAAAAATACTAATGGGAAAGCGGCCCCCAACCTTTGGCGATCAATTTGGGTAAGGGAAGGCAGGGCTGCTGCAATAGCTTTACGGCCTTTGGCGGCATTGTCAGCCATAACATCCAGTCCGTTGCGGTGGTAGTCATATATAAATACCCGCAGAGGTGCATATATACGGTTGTTTACATTTTCAGATATCCAGTAACGATTGGTATTACTGTCAAACGCTTTCCACCCTTTGTAGGGTGAAGATTGCGCATTAGTAACCACGCTTTGCGCCGCTAAGTAATAAGGAGTACCACCGTATCTTGAAAAACTATCATAATCGGCACCTATTATAATATAAGCATAAAATGCCATTACAGATGCTAAGTTTGATTGAAAATTCTGATCGCTAAAATCAATAGTTTGCCCCTCGTTGTATGTAAAGTCAAAGTCTTTATCGTTAATACTAAGCAGGGTAGTGGTATAACTGGCATTAAATACCGGGCGAGATGACTGTACTTGCAACTCGCCGCTAAAATTACTGCCACCATCCCAACTGGTTACATTTAAAATAAATGTGCACTCAATCCTTTCTTGCGAGGCAATAGGATCTGATATCCATTTGCGGCCATTTAAAAAATCGCGCATAGCAGTTTGCAGGGTTTGAAAGACGCGCTTATTGGTACTTTGTATACGTGGCGACAATACACTTACCCTGGCATTCAGATCCTGCGCCTGTACAGTAAATGCCAGGCAAATCAATAGGATATAAATAGATAGCGCTCTCATTTATCGTTTTACAAGTTCGGTAATTTTAAGGCAAATATCTTTAGCAACCTCTTCTTTAGTTTTTAAATCGAACATGGTTTTTTGCAGATTGCGGTCAATTATGGTTATTTTATTGGTATCGCCTTTAAAACCTGCACCTGCATCGTTTAACGAGTTAAGCACAATAAAATCCAGGTTTTTCTTTTGTAGTTTATCAATAGCGTTTTGCACCTCGTCATTGGTTTCCAACGCGAAACCTATTAATAGCTGATCGGGGCGTTTTAATTCGCCCAATGTTTTTAAAATATCGGTAGTTTTTTTCAGGTCGATATTTAAGCCGGTATCCTGTTTTTTAATTTTTTGCTGCGCGATGGTAACCGGAGTATAATCTGCAACGGCAGCACTCATTATACAAATGTTTGCCTGTGCAAAATGCTGCCGACACTGTTCAAGCATTTCTGCTGCCGATGTTACATCAATACGTTTAATACCACGCTGCTTACTTTTTTGTGCCGATGGGCCTGCAATAAGCGTAACATCAGCACCCATAGCTGCTAACTCATCAGCAATGGCAAAGCCCATTTTGCCGGATGAATGGTTGCCAATAAACCTAACAGGATCAATAGCCTCATAGGTGGGCCCGGCGGTAACTAACGCTTTTTGATTAACTAAGGGAAGCTTTTTTTTTATATCTGCTAATAAAAAGGAAATAATATCTTCTGGCTCGGCCATTCGGCCTTCTCCTTGTAAACCACTGGCCAACTCGCCAACCCCTGGTGGTATTAATATATTACCAAATGATTGAAGTTGCGCAATGTTTTGTGTGGTTGTATGATGCTTCCACATATCCAGATCCATAGCCGGGGCAAAATATACCGGGCACTTGGCTGATAGATATACGGCGGTTAATAAATTATCAACCAAACCAGTAGCCATTTTGGCTAAAGTATTGGCACTTGCCGGAGCTATTAATAATATATCTGCCCACAACCCCAATTCAACGTGATTATTCCATTCGCCGGTTTCGGGCTCAAAATATTGATGGTATACCGGATTTTTGGATAGGGTAGATAGGGTTAACGGGGTAATAAAATTGGTGGCATCGGGTGTCATTACCACCTGTACGTTTGCGCCCGCTTTAACCAGCAGGCGCACAAGCGCTGCTGATTTATAAGCTGCAATGCTTCCACATACCCCTAAAACAATGTTTTTACCCTCAAGCATACAATAAAGTAAAAAATAAAAAGTCAAAATTCAAAAGGACCAAATCGGCTTTTTGAATTTTGACTTTTAACTTTTGAATTAAAAAAGATTACGCTTCTTTAGTAGGATTGCGATGGTAAACTTTGCCATCTAAAAATTCCTGAACAGCCACCAATGATGGTTTAGGCATTTTCTCGTAATGTTTAGATATTTCAATTTGTTCGCGGTTTTCAAAAACCTCTTCAAGGTTATCATTAACCGAAGCAAATTCAGAAAGTTTTTGATGCAGCTCTTCCTTAATATTATTAGATATCTGGTTTGCCCTTTTTGACATAATTACCAGCGACTCATAAATATTACCTGTTTCTACATCCAACTCACGCAAATCGCGGGTTACCGTGCTGTTAGCTACAGCGGGTTTTGTGTTATTATTTACGTTATTACTCATATCAAATTTTTTATTTGGAATGTTTATTAATCTTTTCGCCTCATTTTGAGGATGGTTTTACCAGTGTTGTATCTTTTTTATTTTCTTTCCGAAAGGCTTTCATACTGGCTTCCGCCTCGGCTAAAATAAGTTTTGTTTTTATAATGCCTTGTTCGCTATCTTTCTTAAGACCGGCAACTTGCGTTAAATACTTGCTTTCAGGATACTTTTCAGTAAATTGATTTGCATAAGTAATAGCTTGGTCAAAACGCTCTACTTGTTTAGTTTCCAAACTGCGTTTTGCATATTCATATTGTGATTTAGCAATCAAAAATTCAACCTCTTCGGCATATTTGGTATCCGGATAATCGCGTAAGGTATTATTAAATGAAATAACTGCAGCTTGGTAATTGCCTACATCAAAATATAATTTTGAGTTGGCAAATGATTTTTCTTCCAACTTTTCATGCATAATTTGTACCAGCTTGTTTGCTTCGGCAACGCGCTCGCTTTTAGGGTGAAAGTTGATAAACAACTGCATGCGCTCAATAGCTTTTACAGTGTTTTCCTGGTCAAGCGAAAATTCCGGTGCATCCAGGTAATAGCAATATGCAGTTAAAAAGCGACATTCTTCAGCCTTGGCGTCTGACGGAAAGTTATCAGCAAACTGTTTAAATAAATATCCTGCGGTTATATAATCCTTCAACTTATAATTAGCCATAGCCTGGTAATAAAAAAGCTCGGTAGCGCTTGATTGGCCTCGATATTTAGGAGCAATATCATTAAACAGCTCTAATGCCTTACTATATTCCTTTTTATTATACAGTTTAATAGCTTCAGTATATTTTTTGTTATTATCGTTGCTTGTCCTTAGCTTCTCAAACCTGCTTTTACAGCCGCTTATAGCTATTAACATTACAACTAATAACCCCAAAAATAACGATAGGTATTTTTTAAACATTTTGCAAAGATAAGAATAATATAAAAATAGGTCAATTATTTATTTATCAGCTAATATATAACCGCAAAAGCAAGTTATTATATATAGTAGCCGTATTTAACATCTTTTAACTTTCTGCTATACTATAATGATATAACATATTAACAACTCTTATTTGGCTGGAAAACCTTTAGGAAAATCATTTAATTTTTTTTGGCTGATTTGCAGTGTGTTATATTTATATGCAATGTAAAACCTAAAAATGGTTTGTATAAATCAAAATAGTGCATACCTTTGCAGCCCGCAAATAAGGAAGCGGGATTTGTTCTAAACAACATACAAACACTGCAAAAAAATATTTTAAATATAATTTGCAAAACAAAAAAAGGTTCATACCTTTGCAGTCCCAAAACAAACAGGGCAAAAAAATCGAAAGCGATTTTCGATTTAACAACATCAAAAAAGTCATCACATTCTAGTGATAACATAATAAATCTGATCCGTGACGGTGACGAGATAAAGTTCTTTTAAG
>CAZGBN010000043.1:0-23955 GCA_964524015.1 uncultured Mucilaginibacter sp.
CCCAAAAGTATATTAAGAGCGGCTATGGGCAATATTTATTGAAGTTGTTGAAGTAAATAAGAGGCCAACAAATGGGTCATATATGCAAAGCTACTTTAAAGATATAACCATATCGTTAGTATGGGAAAAATACAGATGAATCGTCAAACTTTGGTTAACCAATTACGACAAGATTAATAAACCTATGCTCATAGGAATCCGTAATGGTGCATTTCATTAATCGGTAATCTAAACTTTTGCGAATTATCAGTAAGCGCCAAATAATATAGTGGGCTGCATCTTCCTTCTAATTTTTATCTGTTAATTTGCGAATCTTTTTTACTAATGTTGAAATTTCAAAAGGTTTCTCGATGAAATCATCGACACCCGCTCTTTTTGCCTCATTTTTTTCATTTTCAATAACGGAAGCCGAAAATGATATAATGGGTATATATTTTTTTGGGGCAATCATTTCGTTACGAATTTTCCTGGTGGCATCATTGCCGTTCATTACTGGCATATGAGTATCCATAAGAATTAATTGATAATTTCTGCTTTGTAACTTTTCAAATGCTTCTAAACCATTATTGGCTATTTCAACATTAATATTCCATTCTTTTAGCATATTAACCACGATAAACTGATTTACCGGATTATCATCTACCAATAGTATTAAAATCTCATCAAAAGATGAATGTTCAAAATTTTCCGGGCTGGAAATTTCTTCCCTATCAGCTAAAGCATACCAATTCGTAAAGGTCAGGACTGTACCCTTGCCAACTTCACTTTCAATATGTAGGTTACCACCTTTTAATTCAATTAGCCTTTTTACAATTGACAAACCCAAGCCTGTACCGCCAAATCCCTGCCAGGTTCTATCTTCCACTTGTTCAAACCTGTTGAAAATTTTTTCAATATACTCTTTTGAAATACCAATGCCCGTGTCTCTAATCGCAAATTCCAGCAATACCTGTTTTTCATTTAACTCTAAGGGTTGAAGACTGATTACTACTTCGCCACGATGTGTAAACTTGATAGCATTGTTTATTACATTAAGTAATATTTGATTTATCCTTAATGGGTCAGCCAAAATAAAATCCGGCGTTTTGTCAGAAATTTCACAAATTAAATTTAATCCCTTTTCACTAGCTATCGGCCTTATCAAATCGCAGACGGATTTAAGCAACTTTATAACGCTGATTTTTGTATTAACTATTTCTACTTTTCCGGCATCTATTCTAGCGCTTTCTAATACATCATTAACAATACCTAGCAAAGCGTTTGATGAAAAATCCATCAAGTTGATCAATTCTTTTTGATGACTGTCAACCCGCGTTTCTTTCAGCAAACTTATTAACCCCATTATGGCGTTTAATGGGGTGCGAATTTCATGACTCATATTAGCAAGGAAATTCTCTTTAATAACTTTGCTTTTTTTTGTTTTATCAATTGTTTTAAAAAGTTCGTCTTTAGAATGCTCTAGCTCTTTATTCTTTTTTATTATTTCTTTCCTAAAGTTTACCAATGTTATTAATGACCGGATTTTGGCAATTGTAATGTTCAGCTCAAAAGGTTTGTGCAGGTAGTCTATAGCGCCTCGGCTTAATCCCTTTACTACAGCTTCGGAACTGCTGGGGTAATTAATGGTGAAAATGACTAGTATGTGTTCCGTCTCCAGGGTGCTTTTAATTTTATCTAAAAGCTCATAACCGTTCATGTCAGGCATATCCATAGCGATGATGGCAATAGAAATATCGTTATTTATACATATTTGATATGCTTTTTCAATTGATTTGGTAGTAAAAATGTTAAAATTTTCATCTACTAAAGCCGATATTAACGTCTTTACATTCTCTCCATTATCTATTATTAGAAGATTAATATTTTCTTTGACTGAGGGATCCATTTTTAAAGGCACGCTGTTTATAAAATAACACTAATATAATACTTCTTATGGCATAACCGCTGAAATCATTAATTATATGAAGAATCTTTTTCTGATCATAACTTTAATGTAATATTTATACCAGTGTTTTTTAATCTTAACTTTGGAATTATATGCCATGGCAGGTATAGTGAAATATATCTATGAGGATTACAAAACCAAAATTAGCATTTATTAAAAAAGACAATGATACAAGAACTACCAAACTTTGTGCCTTCTTAAGCATTGTATCCTCGATGAAATTATCTTTAGTTTTAGCTTTAATTGAAAAGAACAAGTATAATTAGACTTAATCATAACATTTCTTATCTTTAAACTTTCTTAAGTTATACACTTATTAATGACCATATATGAAAAAAAATTTAAAAATTACGCTTTTAATAGTAGCTTTTTGTTCGGTAAGAGGTTACACTCAAGAAACGATTATTCCTGATGTAAACGCCGCAGATTTGGATAAGTATATTCAAATGGCTAAAGAGTATATGCCAAAAAGAAAAATTCAAGCAGCTAAAGCTGAAAGTATAAAAACTGCAGTTCAAGCTGCATCTGTTTCTTACTTGGATCTATTTTCCCTATCTTATTTTTACAGACCATCGGATAAATTAGCAATCAATCCAACAAACCCTTATATCGTAAACGGCGTTCAGTATGGCATAAGTTTCAATTTAGGCGCTTTTTTACAAAAGCCATTTGCAGTAAAAAAAGCTAAAGCAGATTACAGAGTAGCCCAATTGGAGCAAACAGATTTTGATATTCAGTTAGCCAATGAGGTAAAAAGGAGATATTATGATTATATTCAATCTTTGGCGGTATTGAAGATAAATACTCTAAGTGCTCAGGATAACAAAGGGGTAGCAGAAAGTATGCGTTATAAGTTTGAAAAAGGTGAAGCGACTCTCGAATCGTATAACCAATCTAGATTAATTTCCACCGGCGCTCTAACTGCTAAGATTCAATCTGAAGTAGTTTATTTAAAAGCAAAAGACTTACTGGAAGAAATGATTGGACAAAAAATTGCTGACGTTAAATAAAGGATAAAAGTTAAATGGATTTTAAATCTTTTCTAAAATTAGTTAGTAGATATAAATGGATCATTATTATAGTTCCAATTATAGCCATTGTGGTTACTTACTTTTTAGTCCAAAAACTACCTAAGCAATATTCCTCCGAATCCAGAATTTCTACTGGTTTATTAGACCCTTCCAAAAAAGTTATTTCCGAACAAACTATTGATTTTTTTCAAATAAGTCAATCGTTTAATAATATTATGGAAAAATTGCAGATGAAAAAGATGATAGATATCGTGTCTTATCATCTTATGTTGCATGAATTAGAACATCCAGAATTAGCCTTTAGAAAATATAGCCCAAAAATTGAAGTTTTGACCAAAGCTCATAAAGCAGAGTTAGCCTCGATTTTTAAACAACGATTAATAAATAAAACGCTTTTAACACTTGAGGATAACAAGGGAAAGTATAAGCTATATGACTTGGTACAGTCAATGGATTATGGAGAAAAGGGATTATTACGCAAGTTAACAGTTACCCACAAGGAAAATAGTGACCTGATTTCGATTGAGTTTATTTCAGAAAACCCTAAATTATCAGCCTTCGTAGTAAATACACTCACTACCGAATTTATTAGTAACTACACGGATGAGGTTATTAAAAATCAGAATACATCTATTGCTTTATTAGATTCGTTGCTCAAGAAAAAAGAGGCCATCATGAATCAAAAAAATATGGCGCTGTCTAATTTTAAGAGAGCAAGAGGTGTGCTTAATCTGGGTGAACAGTCTGCAACCGTTAACGCTCAGATTGCGCAGGCTGAAGCCAGGCGATCTGATGCAATTAGAACAATACAATCAAATGTAGGAGCCATCTCTGTGATCGAAAGTAAATTGAGAGGCAATGATTCTTATGTAGGCGCTCCAAACAGAGCAGATAATAAAAACATCATCGATTTACAAAACCAGCTAACCAAAGCAACTAATGATTTTGTAGACAAGGGATTTAAACTGGCAGACCAAAAAAGGATCGACTCTTTAACTAGATTGATTAACTCTAAGAGTCAGAAAAATTCTGATGACAATGTGCTGGATCCCAGAACCTCTAGACAAACTTTGGTTGCGCAGAAGAACGCCTTAGAAATAGACTTGCAAAAAGCCAAAAGTAGCATGAGCTCAATCAATAGGGAGTTGGAAACTCTTAGAGCGCAATACAATAGTATGGTGCCCTATGATGCTGAGATACAGAACTACGAGCGTGACGCGGATTTAGCTCTAAAAGACTATACAGCAGCTTTAGATGATTATAATAAAACTAAAACAGATCAAACCATAGGTTTAAAATTACAAATCGACCAAGTTGGTACAATAGGGAATCCGCTTCCTTCAAAAGCTGTTCTGTATGTGGCTGGTTCTGGTTTTCTTAGTTTTTCACTATGTTTAGGAGTGCTGTTATTCATTTTTCTAATGGATAATTCCCTCATAACTCCTCGTCAGTTAGAGTTAGCTACCAAATCGAAAGTAATAGGTAGTCTGAATAAATTACATGGAAAAGAAAGAGTGGCCAGAAACATTTGGAATGACAAGAGCGACAATCGAGATTACGAAATGTACCGAGAACATTTACGTTCTACCCGTTTCGAGATACTGGATGCGATGGAAACGGATAGCAGTAAAATATTAGGGGTAACGAGTTTGGTAGCTAATGCGGGAAAAACGTTTATTTGCTATAGTTTGGCCTACGCTTTGGCCATGACCGGGCGTAAAATATTGCTAATCGCAGATGAACAGCCTCATGAAAAAGCGGAGAGCACCGAATTAACCACTAGACAAAATTTTCAGACTTTTCTTCAAAAGAAGGAATTCCAAATGGATGATTTAATAACCGTCATGAATAAAAGCTCCGAGCGTAATTCTCTGTTGGAAGTGCAGAGTATTAAAAATCTAAGAACTGGATTTGAGCTGTTAAGAAAAGAATTCGATATCATAATTATCGATATCAATAGCTTACATGATGTAAACATTTCTAAGGAATGGTTGTTATTTACAGAGAAGAACATAGCCGTTTTTGAATCTGGAAAGGCTATTAATGATAGTGACCATGTTCTTATAGAATATATCAAAAGGCAATCAGGTTTTTTAGGCTGGATTTTGAATAAAATCGATTATAATAAACATAAATAATTGAACTATCTGGATTAAACTTTCAATGAAGTTCCATGAAAAGCTATTATATTCACTAGTCGCCTACTGTTTCTTATTTGGCATTGTAGGAAGGGAAATTGGTGGTTTTCCTGTTGGAATTTTAATTGAGGTTTTTTTAATAATCACGCTATTCGCTTCTTTTTCATTTGCTAATACGAAAGATTGGAAAAGTTTGAACTGTGATTTATTCTATGTGTTGCTAATTTGGCTTATTATTAGCTTATTGGAAGTTGCAAATCCCGGTTCAGCACTTCTTGGTTGGCTCGCTGAATTAAGGACCGCTGCGTTATATCCATTTTTAATGGTATTATTAGGACTGATTTTATTTAAATCTAATAAGCATTTGGATGTATTCCTTATCCTCGTAATAGGACTATCTACTCTGGCATCATTAAACGGCATTAAACAATTGTATATAGGCTTATCAAGTGGAGAGCAGGCTTTCCTCAATGCTAACGCAGGTACTCATCTTCTTTGGGGGCGGTTAAGAGTTTTTTCTTTTTACTCAGATGCAGGTCAGTTTGGGGCCTCTCAAGCACATATTGGGATACTGGCACTTATACTTACATTAATACCCATGTTATGGTGGAAGAGAATGATACTGCTTAGTTGTTCTTTCTTAAATTTATACGGAATGTTAATCTCCGGTACCAGAGGGGCACTGTTCATTTTTGTAGCGGCAATATTTGTTGCTATCCTATTAAGTAAAAATATTAAGGCAATAGTATTTGGTGGGTTAATAGCATGCTCATTTCTTTTTATTTTAAAGTATACACATATTGGTGATAGCAATTATCAAATTTTCAGGCTTAGAACAGCACTTAATCCTGAGGATGCCTCACTCAATGTAAGACTTAATACACAAAGAAATTTACGTATTTATATGGAGGATTACCCATTTGGTGGAGGATTGGGCGTTATAGGTTATAATGGAAATTTGTACAATTCTGATAAATATTTGTCTACGGTACAGCCAGATAGTTATTATGTTAAACTTTGGGCTATGTATGGCATATTTGGGTTTACCATTTGGTTTTGTATCATGATGTATATTTTAGGTAAAAGTTGTGGTCTAATTTGGAATATCCAGGATAAAACGTTGCGTATAAAAATGATAGCATTAACAGCCGGCTTTGCGGGAATTTTAGTCGGCAGCTATGGTAATGAGGTGATTAATATTATGCCTACTTCCATAGTTATTTATTTATCATGGGCTTTTATTGCCAAAAGTCCTCAGATAGAAAGAACAGAATCTAGTACTCTATTAGTTTAAATTATGCCATTTGAAATATTTATAGCACCTGGTATTATTTGCTTTATTGTCGCTTTTTTTTGGGGCTTAAAAGCATATAATAAGGATAATAACAATGATAATGACGAATTTAATTAATTTTTTATGATTTACATTTGGTTTTTGATCCAAATTTTGATAGGTTATAATTTGTTAACACCAACTTTTTTGGCCATTTGTTACTTCCTTTCTAGTAAACGAAAGTATCAAAGTATAGTTAATCACAAAAATGATTATGCAATTATTGTAACGGCCTATCAACAAACAAGCTTGTTACCGTCAGTAGTTCAATCGTTGTTGAAGTTGAACTACAATAATTATCTTATCTACATCGTTGCCGATAATTGCGACATCACCAATTTGAACTTTGATGATCCTAAAGTTATTTTGCTTAAACCTCCTAGTGTCTTAGCCAGCAATACCAGATCTCACCTTTATGCAATTGCCAATTTTAAAAGAGATCACGAAATATTAACTATCATAGATAGTGATAATTTAACCGATCCGGAATACTTAAATGAGTTAAATACTTGTTTTGCCCAAGGTTTTGAAGCAGTGCAAGGAATTCGTAAAGCCAAAAATTTAAATACGAACTATGCTTGTATGGATGCGGCCCGAGATATTTACTACCATTTTTATGATGGAGAAGTATTATTTAAATTGGGTTCTTCCGCTACACTAGCGGGTTCTGGCATGGCGTTTAAAACAGCCCTTTATAAAACCTGCTTCGAGAATTATGATTTGACCGGTGCTGGCTTTGATAAGGTTCTGCAGGCAAAAATACTTCTTCTGGGTAAAAGAATAGCATTTGCGCCTAGAGCAATTGTCTTTGATGAAAAAACTACTAATGCCAATCAATTGGTAAACCAAAGGTCCCGTTGGATCAATACCTGGTTTAAATATTCAATCTTTGGCTTTCATATTATATTAAAAGGATTGAAACGAATGGATATTAATCAATTATTATTTGGATTAATTGTAGTCAGGCCACCATTATTTATGTTTATTTTGCTGTCGGTTTTGTGCCTAATAATCAATTTATTTATTAGCCCGGTTTTTGCGGTCATTTGGGTCATTGCATTTATTATGTTTATGATTGGGTTTTATATTCCATTAAGGTTTTACAAGGCCGATCCAAGAATTTATAACTCACTAGTTAACATTCCAAAATTTATTTATTTTCAATTGGTGTCTTTATTTTATGCTAAAAACGCCAATAAAAGATCGATTGCTACCAAGCATCAAATTGAACAATGATGAAAATAATTTTAAACAACTTTCAAGTTAAATTCTATTGAAAAATCAAGATATTATAGTAGTTGGCCAACAGGCTTGGGATACTGAAATTGGCAGTAACTGTAAAAATATTGCGCTTGAATTTGCCAAAGACAATAGGGTATTATACATTAACTTTCCGCTTGATAGAATTAGTAAGTTTAGAGGAGGGCAAGACCCCAAAGTAAAAAAAAGATTAAGTGTTATCGATGGCAAGGAAAATGGATTAGTCCAGATAGATGCTAACCTATATAATCTTTACCCAAATTGTCTAATAGAATCTATTAATTGGATTTCATCAACTACGATATTTAAGCTGTTAAATAAAATTAACAATAAAAGACTGGTGAAGGCCATTTCTCCAATTTTGAAACAACTGGAATTTAAGGATTTTATCCTATTTAACGATAGTGACATGTTCAGAAGCTTTTACCTCATCGAATTGTTGCAGCCAAAGTTAAGCATTTATTATTCTAGAGATAACATGATAGCCACTGATTACTATAAACGACATGGCAAATTACTAGAGGCAGAATTAATTGCTAAATCAAATTTGTGTGTGGCCAATTCAGAATATCTGAAGAACTATTGTCAACAATTTAATGCGAATTCTTTTTACGTTGGTCAAGGTTGCGATTTTGCGATATTCGATCAACCGATTATAGCGGAAGTATCAGCGGAATTGCAAGAACTAAAATTCCCAATTATCGGTTATGTAGGTGTATTAACTGTTGCCAGATTGGACATTGACCTTATTTATTATATTGCTTTAAATAAACCGGAATGGAATATAGTATTAGTCGGCCCAGAAGATGTGGCTTTCAAAGATAGCAAGTTGCATGATTTAAAAAACATTCATTTTTTAGGGGCACAACCTCCGGAAGACTTGCCTAAATACATAAATTTTTTCGATATTTGTTTTAACCCTCAAATTTTAAATGCTTTAACCGTAGGCAATTACCCTAGAAAAATAGATGAATATTTAGCGCTGGGCAAACCAACAATTGCTACGAGAACAGAGACTATGGATGTTTTCAAGGAGCATGTTTACTTGGCTAATACTAAGGAACAATATGTAGTAGGAATAGAAAGGTTGATTAAACACAATACTAAGGAGCTGGAAGAAGCAAGAAAAAGGTTTGCGTTGTCTCACACTTGGAAAAACTCTGTAAATGCCATTTATAATGCCGTAAATCAAGCAAAAAAACTGGAATGAATGTAGCAAATATAATTATGGCTTATAAAAATCCAGCCCAGTTGGAGCGGATGATTAAAGCCATGAATCACCCTAGCTTTCACGTTTTTATCCACGTAGATAAAAAAATAGATATTGCTCCTTTTTTGTATCTCGCCAAATTGGAAAGAGTAAATTTTATTAAGGATAGGAGATTATGCAACTGGGGAGGATTCAGTTTTGTAAAAGCTATTTTTGCATCTTTAGAAGAAGTTATAAATGCACCAGTTTCCTACGACTTTTACAATTTAATGAGTGCACAAGATTATCCGATAAAACCAATGGATGAGATAGCAGCTTTTTTTGAGCGAAGTATTGGGAGAAGTTTCATTTCATTTGATCCCGATGATAAAAAAGATTGGTGGTCACATGCGGTTATTAGATATCAACATTATCATTTTACTGATTTAAAGTTTAAGGGAAAATATTTTTTACAAAGAATAATAAACTCGATTGCCCCGAAACGAAAATTTCCATTACCAATCAAGCTATATGGAAGTAGTATTTCAAGTTGGTGGGCTATTTCTAAAGAATGTGCTGAATATTCGATAGAATTTATGAAGAAAAGTCCGAAGTTGGCAAATTTTATGAAATACACCTGGGCTGCAGATGAGTTTTTGTTAGCAACAATTTTGATGAATTCGCCTTATAGAACTCAAATTATTAACAATAATTTAAGATACATCACTTGGTCTGACTCATCAGCCCACCCTTTGATTTTAGAGTTGAAAGATTTACCTGGAATCTTAAACTCTGATAAGCTTTTCGCTAGAAAGTTTGATACAGAGGTGGATGGAGATATTTTGGATGCACTAGATCAAAAACTGTTCCATAGTAATAATAGCAAGTATTGAAATCAACTCCGTGAAAGAATAATTAATTTCTAGGTTCCTGATTTATGTGAGCTTAGTAAGTTTCTGTAAGTGCAAAGTTGATAAATAGTTGCATTTGTATCATTTTCGTATTTGCATTTAAAAGGGGAATATTTTCTAAAGCATAAATGAAATGCGATTACTAACTAATATGGGGAAGTATTTATATTCTATCTATATGCTACCTACTTTGCTTATTCGTATTATTGTATGTATTGAATAAACCTTTATTTTTCAAGAGGTTTACTCAATTTGATATCCAGATTATATTTTATTTGCCTGTAAATATAACGAACAGTATTTAGTAACAAATTTTCTTTTTGTTTCCAATTGCTCCTGGTCATAGTACTCGGCTCCTCTTCCGAATTTTTCTGCAAAAGTAAACTTGAGTAATCTTTGTAAAATAGACCTCTCCCTTTGTTTTGAATAAAGGAGATGCACATTTTATATTCTGTTAAATCTCCTTTTAAACCTTCTGGATAACGGCCAAATTTTTCAAAAAATGAAGATCGCCTTAAATGGGGGTGATCACTGTAAAAATAGATTTTATCATACCGCAACCCGAAATTCTTGACATACATTTCGTCGTAGTCTTCACTAAATAACTTTAAATAAGGATAGGGATAATAAGCATAAAATCTAACAATGTCTAAGCTTTTATCGGAATCCATAAATTCAAGTGCTTTGGCAAACTTAGCCGGAAAGTCAGGGCTCGGCTCAAAGTCCTCCTGAACATATAGGGTATAAGCATTTTTGACCGCATCTTGTCCCTTATTGATATTGTTTCCTAATCCTTTATTTATTGGCGTAGTAATAAGATTTAAATCGTATGCCTCGCGTAAAAGCTTAAGTTTGTCAAGGTGTTCAGCTTTACTTCCATCATCAGATACCA
Organism: uncultured Mucilaginibacter sp.; assembly: GCA_964524015.1. Classification (GTDB taxonomy): domain Bacteria; phylum Bacteroidota; class Bacteroidia; order Sphingobacteriales; family Sphingobacteriaceae; genus Mucilaginibacter. Next base: position 10,700 of record CAZGBN010000043.1, read on the forward strand.
CAACTTCACCAAAAGAACAATTCAGTTTTTTAAAAGATTCTAAAAGGTTATTTAGTGATTCGCTTCTATTGTAATGCGTAATTAATAAAGATACATTAGAGAACGTATACATAATTATATTCAATTGGAAACATTATTCGTTTTTACTAGTTTTAGTATCATGTGGTGGGTGAGGCTTAGTTAAAGAAAATAAGTTTCTCAACTCTAATACAATTCTTGAGGTTAACGCCTGCATAAAAGTACCGTCTCTTTGTAAAGTTCTAGGAGCTGTCCAGGCCCGTGCTCTATTAGACCTAACAGGTTTAACTTTTCCAAATTGCATTAAATCAAAACATAGCCTGCCATCCTCTCCTCTAGTATTGTGCATTATATACCCAACTTTTAAACCATATTCTTTGATGTAAGCCATACTAATCCCAAAGGCATTTAGATAGGGCCTATTAAATTGCCTCAACTCTGCAGCAAAATCTTTTAATTTTTCTAGCATAAATAGTTGCCATCTTGGGAAGCCCCTTTCCGGAATAAAAGAGTACCGACCATATACACAAACAGTTCCTGGTTTGGTCATCACCTCCATCATGTCATCGAGCCAGCAGCTCGGATAAACACAGTCAGCATCAGCTAATACAATATATTTGCCCTTGGCTTTTTCCATACCCAACTGTCTAGCTGGGCCGCAGCCTTGTATTTCCTGAAAATAGCTGCTCACTTTTAACTTATTTAGAGTGGCTTGCGTATTATCTTTAGAGTTGTTGTTAACAATAATAATTTCTAATGGAATTTTTGTTTCTAAATCAGCAATGCTTGCCATATTTCGCAATATGTTGATTTCTTCATTCCAAGCCGCAATTAGTATCGTTACTAATGGTTCACTGTGTTGTAACTTTTCAAGTTTAAAATTAATTTGTTTAAATATATCATCAGGTACTTCACTTACATTTTTATAAGGAAAATGATATTTGTTAATCCACTGGGGAGTATTAAATATATACATATTGGGAATGATCGTATTTCAATAGTAAAAATATAAAACTTTTATTACTTAATGTCATATCTTAAACATTGATGAAATTAAAGATTATTTTTAAACTGATAATAAATTATTTGATTTAATTTGGGCCATATGAGTATAAGAGAATACATACTTCAAGATTGGGACGCTAATTGCGTTAACCCTACAAAAGGTAAGTATATAGTTGTATTATTTAGAATAGCACAGCTAATCGTAAGAAATCCATTTCTTAAAATATTTTTTTTCTGGTATTTACTTCTCTATAGGTTTTGGGTGGAGTGGGTGATGAGTGTAGAGCTATCTTGGAAAACCGTAGTGGGCCCGAACTTTCAAATATGGCATGGCAGTGGTTTGGTTATTCATCCAAATACTGTTATTGGTTCAAATTGCAGTATTAGACAATGCACTACAATCGGTGTTAAACAAAATAAAGATGGAAGGTATGCAGGAGAAGCACCGCTCATTGGTGACTTTGTCGACATAGGATGTAATACAGTAATTATAGGGAATATTCAAATTAATGATTATGTATCAATTGGTGCGGGATCAGTAGTTGTAAAATCTATTCCTAAAAACTCTACCGTCGTCGGAAATCCAGCTAAGGTGATTAAAGTTTTCTAGAATTAAGATCTTAAGTATGCCCTGGTTTTTTTAGTAATTCTGTTATAAAATTTTTTTAAAAACCTAATAAAATCACTTTTTGGCTTCAAATTTGTCCATGATGTTAATCTTAAATAGTCAAAAAAAATATTTTTATAGGCCTCGTTAAATTGGTAACCTCTATAAATTGGTTTTGTTCCAGTGAAATGGATAAGATACGGTGATTCGTCATCATTTTGTGCGTAACAATTCCAACGCTTATCTAGTTGGTGCCAACAATTGTTAAAAACTACATTTAAACTATATTGATCTGCAAAATTAATATATTCAAGATTCTCTTCGGCACATTGAAATACTTTTTTAGAGATATTTTGTTCACGCCACATTTGTGGTCTTAAAACAAATAATCCTGAATTAAAGTATCCACTTAAAGGATCAAGCCCTAATTCTTTATAATTTTTAATTCCCCCCCAAGGAGAGCTTACTATTTGAGACCTATCACTTACAGCTGCAATCATTGAGTTGCCAATATCTGTATGCCAAAGTTTACTAATATCTTCTAAAACGATCATATCAACATCTAAGTAAATCGCTTTGGTTACTTCGTCAGGAATAAAATATGGGATGCAGATTCTGGCGTATGTGTTGGCTGGAAATGTAGTGTTATCCAATGGCAACTTTAAATTCTTTGGAATAGCCTCATCCATTGATTTCCATATTATATTTAGTTTCTGGCTGGATAAACTCGATAAAAGTTTTCTTTGATTGATTTCAGAAATGCCATCATTTACAATGTAGACATTAATATCTTCATTAGATAGATGATTGGTCTCAATTGACTTGAGTAATGCTGCCATTAGCACTACGAATTGATCATCGCATACCGTTATTAAAGTAATGGGTTCTTCAATTTCTTTCATTAGATATGTTTGTTATTTTTTGTACTTTTTTAAAGAATTAATTATAAGCTTGTTTATTTCATTAAATCCTAGTTTATAAATATCAGAAAAGGAAAATTTTTGATAGCTATTCTGTATATAATAATTAGATATAAATATGGCTGTTAGCAGTGGAAGTATAGTTCCAATTATTACGCCATAAATATTACTAAAAATATATATGCCAATTAAATCAGCACACAGGTTAATTACTAACATTATAATAACCTTTATAAAGTTAATTTTTGGCTTATGTATGGCGTCCAACGTTACACTCATAAACCTATCTGCTGGATATAGAAGGGCAAAAGTGACACTTAGTTTAAATATATTAACAGCTATTCTTCCAGCCTCTGTACCATTATATTGCCCACCTCCAATTAAACTCATTGCATAATCCGAAAAAATATAAGCAACGATTAAAATTGGAACTAAAGCGATAGTAATCATACCTATATACCTTTTCATTATTTCAATTACAAGCAATTTATCACCCTCATTGAAGGCTTTAGACATTGAAGGCATTGCCGTCGCAGTAAAGCTTCTTAATGGAATTTCGACAACTTCCATTAATCGTTTTCCTAAATTATACACTGCCAGAGATGACGGGCCTAACATAAAATTTATTATAAAGGTGTCTGTTACCCCAAAAAGATTACTGCTGATAGACGTTCCAACAGTATATTTACCGAAATTGAAAAGCTCATTTATACATTCCTTACTCTTAAAAATGGCATATTTTATTCCAGACCAACCCTTTGCTATGCATAATATACTTGTTAAAAATGAAGCGGATAAATTTGCAATCATCAAGTTATCTAAATTGGTTCTATGAGTAAAATTTAAAATTAAAAGAAACCCTAGTAATAATAAAACTTGCGTTACTCGGATGTACAGTAACCTGTCAAATCTTAAATCACCCTGCGTTATGCACATTGCTATGATCATTGGGAGCGAAAAAAGTAAATTAATAGAAAAATATTTAAGAAAGTAGGATAGACTGGCATCCACTATGTGACTTAGAAGAAAGAGTACTGGAATATTTAAAATAATGAAAAGTAGGGTAATAACAGATGCTATCACCCATGTAGAGCCAATGACTTCTTTGCCTCTTTCTTTGGAAGTCCCAGTATAAAATTTAATGAAAGCGGTTGTCAAAAAGCCTTGCCTAAATGTATCTAAAAAGGAGAGTAAGGCCTGAAAAAAAAACCAAATGCCAATATCTTTTATGCTCAGCGACCTATATAACACAGCGGTGAACAAAAAGGTTAATACAGACATACCCCCCGTTCCCATTAAGGATAAAAAGTGAATATTTTTTAACTTAGCAGATAAACTCATTTAAATGTATAATGAATCATGGGAAAAAATTGATAAAACCTGCTGTGGTTTAAATTTTAAAAGCATAAAAAATATATTTAAATTAATAAGTGCTAAATTAGCTAATTAATTAATGAATGAAGTGAATAGAAGAAAAGCCATAAAAAATATTTTCTTTTTTAGTGTTGCCACATCGGTGGGTTTCGGAGGATATAAGCTTTATAAAGTCAAGAGAAAATCGAGTATACATACAATTCATAAATACGAAGATCTAATTGCCGAAATAGCGGAAACAATTATTCCTACTACAAATACCCCTGGAGCTAAACAGGCGAAAGTACATGAATTTATTATGAATATCATTACTAACTGTACGCCTAATGAAGGGCAAAACACATTCTTAGAAGGCTTACAAGATGTAGAAAAATATTGCGAATCACATTATCAAGATAAATTCACGCAATGTACTTATAGGCAGAAAGTTGAAGTTTTGAAATACTTTGAACAGCAAGGCGTATATAAATATAACATCATAAATAAGATCAAGGCAAAGTTGTTTGGACAAACTTTCTTTGCTCAGCTCAAATCTTTAACTGTTTATGGATATTGTATGTCATTTTATGGTGTTACAAAAGGCTTGGTGTACGACTTTATTCCAGGAAGCTATCAACCCTGTTTACCTTTACAATTAAATCAAAGATCTTGGGCAACCAAATAGCATGGATTCAGATAATTTAGAAATACAACATTTTGACGCCATAGTAGTTGGTTCTGGTATCAGCGGTGGCTGGGCGGCCAAAGAATTATGTCAAAAAGGTTTAAAAACCTTGGTCTTAGAGAGGGGAAGAGATGTAAAACACATTATTGATTACCCAACCGCCAATTTAAATCCTTGGGATTTTAAAAATGGATTATATCACACTTTAGAAGACCTCAATAAAAATCCTGTCCAGAGTTATATATCTGATCCTAGCGATCAGCATTTTTTTGCGAGGGATATAGACCATCCCTATTTACAGGAAAAGCCTTTTAACTGGGTCCGAGGTTATCAAGTTGGTGGAAGATCTCTGGTATGGGGAAGGCAATGCTACCGATTAAGTGATTTAGATTTCGAAGCGAACTTAAAAGATGGATATGGGGTAGATTGGCCTATTCGATATAAAGATTTAGCGCCCTGGTATGATTATGTGGAAAGATTTATAGGTGTAAGTGGGCAAAAGGAGGGGTTAAGTCAGTTACCCGATGGCGAGTTTTTACCCCCAATGGAACTTAATTGCATAGAAAATCACTTAAAAGATGCTATAAAGAATGCAGATAGACGTACCCTCACTATAGCAAGGGTTGCCAACCTTACCAAAGGCTGGGACGGTAGAGGTCCGTGCAAATATCGTAACTTATGTTCTCGAGGATGCCCATTTGGCGGCTACTTTAGCAGTAATAGTTCAACGCTGCCCGCTGCAACCGCCACGGGAAATTTAGTATTACGTTCTAATTCTGTCGTTAAGGAAATTATTTATGATGAGAAACTAGAAAGAGCGACAGGAGTAATCGTAATTGATACGTTAACAAAAAATATATATAGATATTCAGCCAAGATCATCTTTATTAATGCTTCTACTATTGCAACCGCCGCTATATTATTAAATTCTAAATCCAACCGGTTTCCTAATGGATTGGGAAATGACAGCATGCAAGTTGGTCATAATCTAATGGATCACCATTCTTCTGCCGGAGCCTATGGTGTTCATCCCGATTTTCAGGATAGATATTACAAAGGAAGGCGCCCTGCAGGCTTTTTAATACCCAGGTATAGAAATTTACAAGACGAAAAAACAGAATTAGAATTTGTACGTGGATATAACTTACAGGGACATGGAGAGCGACAGGAGTGGCAAGATCGTGCCCTTAATTTAGATGGATTTGGCAAAGATTTCAAAGACAAATTAACTACGCCTGGCCCGTGGACTGTTTGGATGGGAGGGTGGGGTGAGTGTTTACCCTATTACGACAATAAAATCACACTGGACTTTACGAAGTTCGACTCTTGGGGTTTGCCACTAGTAAACATAGATTTCTCCTTTAGAGATAACGAACATGCTATGATGGACGATATCAAAAAAACTGCTGGAGAGATGTTAGCAACGGCGGGCTTTAAAGACATTCAATTGTTCGATTACAAAACACCAGGCGGATCCACCGTTCATGAAATGGGCACAGTTAGAATGGGCAATGATCCCCAAACTTCAGTTCTTAATAAATTTAATCAGATGCATGCAGTTAAAAATGTATTCATTACAGATGGTAGCTGTATGACATCTTCAGGATGCCAAAACCCTTCATTAACTTATATGGCATTAACAGCAAGAGCGTGTGATTACGCAGTCCAACAATTTAAGAATGGCCTATTATAATTTAATAAATTTTCGTTAAACGCCACTTATACCTTAGAAAAATCGGGACGCTATGCTAGAAAATAAATTAACATTCTTTAGTAGAACCGGCTTTCTTTTCTTTATGGCTGACTTTTTGCGACCTTATGAAAACAGGAAAAAAATTAGTAGACAAGGCACAAAGGAAAATGAAACCGGACCAGGACCTAAACGGTAAAGCGTTCGGAAACATTACCTGGAACTTACGCAGTAGTATTGGATGTGGCCTTGTATTCCAAATGAGCTGGTAGAGTCGTATTTCCCAACGGGTACCGGCGATGAAGACATGGGCAAGGGTATTGATCTACTAACTGAACTGGCAGCGGAAACAGAAGAAGAGATTTGCGTTATTGTAGTAGCAGGCGAGCAGTACGCCGGGTGATCAGTCGAATGATACAGTACGTGTAAACGGTAGTAAGAAATCTTAGCTGGCAAGTTCCAATAACATTTCAGGAGTTAAATTTTTCTTTAAGAAACTAGTTACATATTTGTTTCGCTTCGCCTGTTCAATTTCAGTTGGATTTAAAGACATTGAAAGTATATAAATTTTAGTATGGTTTTTGTCTATATCTAATTTATCATACTCGTCTAAAAATGAAAAACCATTCATTAAAGGCATTTTAATGTCAAGGAAAATAATGTCTGGCTGTACCTTTCCCGAACTGAGGGATTTTAATGCCTTTTGAGCATCATTGCACACAATAACTTTTTCCGCAAAATTATTTTTCTTGATCAACTTTTTATTAATAAAGTTGTCTAATGGATCGTCATCGATCAACATGCAGACATCAAATTTCTTAGGCATAGTACTAATATTGAAATATTTAACTAAGGTATAAATATTTAGTATTATAGAAATAGTGTAAATATTTTGGTTTAATCAGTCGGCGATATGCTAAGTCAAATAGCCATTCAACATGGTGGTGTAAATTAAAATATTTTCATCACAGTTGATTTTCTTTCTGCTTTTTGCTGTCTTTTTGAGAATGATTAGTTTAGCAAAATCTAAACGTTTACAACTGCCGATGTTTTATTCATGAGCCCACCCATCACAACAAAGATATTCAAAAAACTAAAGATCGCTGGTGGAACTGTTATTGTCGCCTTTGTACTGATGTTCACGCTGCCATATATTTTTCCGCAAACGGTAAATAACAAAATTAAGCAATGGGCTAATGGCCACATTAATGGTAGGGTCGAATTTTCAAATACACGTTTATCCTTCTTTAGACATTTTCCGGCGTTAACACTTACCCTTTCGGATTTTTCGCTTAAAGGTAGCGCGCCATTTCAAAATGATACTTTGCTTGCAGCTAGAGAAGTTTCGTTGGGTATCAACCTAATGACGCTTTTTAAAGATAATATCACCATTAACAAACTATATTTTACACAGGGGCTTATTAATATACAAGCCGATACTGCCGGACATGTGAATTATAATGTCTATAAAGCCAAAGCGTCTAATGCGTCTATCCCTGCCGACACCAACAGTTTATCACTAGGTATTGATCAAATATTAGTAGAGGATAGTCGTCTGGTTTATAATGATCGGTCTATTTCTATGCAATTTACGGCTCGCGGATTTAACTATGTCGGGAAGGGCGACTTGAGTAAAGACGTTTTTGATCTGTATACCCATACAGAAATAGCGTCTGTAGACTTTTTATATAATAATAAGCAATACCTGCATTCCAAAAAACTGAATGCTGATCTAATTACCATAATCAATACGAAATCACTTGCGTTTATTTTCCAAAAAAATGACCTGCTGATCAACAAATTACCACTTCAGTTTACAGGACGCTTTGGATTTATTAAAGATGGGTATGACATGGATCTTAATTTTACATCCAAAAAAAGCGCTCTAAGAGATGTGATAACTGCTCTTCCCGGTGAATACTTGCAAATGTTCAATAATACCGAGGTTGGTGGTATTGCGAAGATGAACTTACGGTTAGCCGGAAAATATCTAGCTGCAGATAGTATAGCGCCCAACCTCAGCCTTAATTTTCAAGTCCAAAATGGTTACATTAAAAATCCGAATGCACCAGAGCCAATAAAAAATCTGTATATCAATTTCACCGCAAAATTACCCAGATTGCATCCTGACAGTCTAAGCATAAGCCTTGATTCGCTATACATGAACTTAGGTAAAGATTATCTAAGTGCCATTTTGAAAGTAAAAGGCTTACATCAGCCTGATATTTATTCCCGCATTAATGCAGAAATCGATGTTGAAAAATGGAACAAAGCTTTTGGCCTTAAAAAAGTCGAAGTAAAGGGGAAATACTCATTGCACTTACTAGCACAAGGTACATATGCTACCACCGTACCACGTTATGGAAATAAAGGCGATACCAGGATAACCAGCATTCCAAAATTTAACCTTCGATCGTCGTTCAATCATGGTTATGCGAAGTATTCATCTTTACCTCAACCGGTTAAAAGTATCAGTTTCAATATAAACGCTTCCTGTCCGGATAACGATTATAAACATGCTGAATTTGAAATAACCAACCTGAATGCTAACGTAGTAAACAACTACATTAAAGGTTATTTCAAAGCAAGCGCGTCACCAGGCTTTCCCATGATAGCCAATTTAAAAGCCAGCTTTAACTTAGCTGATATTAAACGGTTTTATCCTTTGGACAGTATGGTCTTGTCCGGCTCGCTGGTTGCTGATATACAAAGTAAGGGTAGGTACCTGCCAGCACAGCATATTTTCCCGGTTGTTAAGGCAAGCGTTGATATAAAAAGAGGGTCTATCCAAACAAAGTATTATCCGCGCCCTATTCAAAATATACAAGTTAACACCCATTTAGTAAATCGTACCGGCTCATTAAAGGGCATGCAGGTCAATATCAAACCTGTTTCGTTTAGTTTTGAAGGGAAGCCGTTTTTCTTAAAAGCCGACCTGAAAGATTTCAGCAATGTCAATTATATAATTATCTCGAAGGGAACGTTGGACATTGGTAAAATCTACCAGGTGTTTGCAGTTAAAGGTTACAATGTCAAGGGTATGATACAAGCCAATTTAACGCTAAAAGGCAATCAAAAAGACGCTCTAGCAGCCAATTATAACCAACTGAATAATTCAGGTTCGTTGAAAGTGAAAGATATTACAGTAACGTCAGACCTCTTTCCCATGCCGTTTTTGATCAACAATGGCGATTTTATTTTTAACCAGGATAAAATGCGGTTTGATACCTTTAAGGCTTCTTATGGGAAGTCTGTGCTTTATTTAAACGGCTCACTGAACAATGTAATAGACTATGCTGTTCGTCCGGGTTCGATCTTAAACGGTAACTTTAACTTTGGTAGCAGCAGTATCAATGCGGATGACTTTATGGCGTTTGCGAAAACGTCACCAGCAAATACTAAAGGCGGTATGCCAACCGGTGTAGTTATGGTGCCAAAAACGGTTAACCTTAGTCTATTAGCAGACATAAAACAACTATCCTATAAAGACTTAATTATAACAGGTATTAAAGGCAATGTAAATGTTGCCAATGGTCGCATTACTTTAAAACAAACTGGATTAAATATAATAGGCACGCCTGTTATGATGGATGGCAGCTATACAGCCATTAGTCAGCAGAATGCAGCATTTGATTATCACATTAACGCTAAAAATTTCGACATAAAAAAAGCGTATAACCAAATTAGTCTGTTTAGAGATATGGCCAGTTCTGCAAAAAATGCTGAAGGTTTGATTTCACTCGATTATAAAATCGCAGGTAGGCTTAATAGCAACATGATGCCTGTTTACCCCTCACTAAGAGGTAGTGGAATCTTATCGGCACAAAAAGTTAAAATGCATGGCTTTAAATTATTTGGTTCAGTTAGTGAGAAAACCAATCGTAAAATTGATACTTGTGATGCATCGAAGGTAAACATTGAAACGATCATCGCTAACAATATTATCACCATTAAACAAATCAAAATGCGTATGGCTGGCTTCCGGTTAAAATTTGCCGGACAGGTAAGTTTTGATAATAAACTAAACCTTGACTTGCGTCTTGGGCTGCCACCGCTAGGTATTTTAGGAATCCCAATGCATATTACCGGCACCCAAGATAAACCCAAAATAAGCCTTGGTCGTGGCAAAAAAGGCGATGAGTTGGAAGAAGAAGATGATGAAGATGTCAACTGATGTTAATGGCCTGATATCATTACGAGCTGCAACTATACTTGATATTGAAAAAATGGACAATGAAAGTTCTGGGTTCCGGATCACGGAAGTATCACAGTTTATTATAACCTGTACTGAACAATTTCACGGTGTATTAATTGAAAAGGAACTAAGCTTGAAAACGAACCTAACTAAGGTGCAATTTTTTGCTAAACTGGATCAACATCATTTTCAACGCGTATTGCACAACATCCTAACTAACGCAGTCAAATTTTCTCACATTGGTGGGGTAATTACTATAACGTCTGAAATTATAGATAATGTGTTCCATATATCAATTAAAGATAATGGTGCTGGCATACCAGTTAAAATGCAAGGTTTTTATTTTTGAACATTTTTCCAAAGCGCAAAGTATCGGCACAGCAGGAGAAAAGTCTAATGGGCTAGGTTTGTATTTTGCGAAGGAAACGATAGAGCGTCATGGTGGGAAGATCTGGTTTGAAAGCGAAGAAGATGCAGGTACTACTTTTTTTATAGAAATATCCAGCTACTAGTGTCTTCACAGTATCTTACTCAGGTTTAGTACAAAATACTTTCGAAGTGGCGGGAAGAGCAAAAGCAGGATTTTCAATTTTTATATCCTTTGAAGCCAAGTTTTCTAATTGCTCATTCTAAGCCAGAATATTGACCATAGTGAGTATGGGCGTTTACGTTTCCAAGACACCTTTACCACAACATGATACGTCTTAAATATTATTATTGCAAATGAGTATGAGCTGCTGAAGAAATCTCTTAAGTTGCTTGCCTATTACCGTGAACTTGACAACAAAAAAGCCAGGGTCAATCAAATTAAAACACAGACATTATCTTTCAATGTTAATCTATAGTAATTAAAATTAATATTATATTAATCTCTAATCGTTCTTTATAACTTATCAAGAAAGGCGATAATTGTCAATCTCGATCATACCTACTAGTGTTGTCGGCGCTTCAATCACGTAACGCGAAATCACAAGGCCCAATGGGACTACTATATCTCACTCATTTAAAAGCTATATTCACTCACCTATTTCCCTTCTTTCGCTCATTGTAAAATTTTGCAACTGATATAATTGTTTACTTTAATTCTATAAACAAATAGAATTTATGAAAACATTAGTCTATGTATTAAGAACCCAGGTAATTATCGTATTACTGGGCTTAACCGCCTGTAAAAAGGAGAATAGTAGCAGCAACTTGCGCAAAGTGGAATACAAGGTAACTGTATCGCCACAAACAACAATAACGGAAATTACCTATACGGATGAAAACGGCCTGGACAAAAAGGTCACGCCTGATAAACAAAGTACATGGTCGAGTGGTACACTAAATATACCTACTTCCGTGAATACGCTAAACATCAGCGCCCTTGCTCCCGGAAGTTTCAGTCCACCGTTAATGAGTATGAAAGTACAGATTTACGTTGATGGAGATTTGAAAAAAGAGGAAACCAAAGATGGGTCGAATAATAAAGGTTATTTAACAGCAACGGTGAGCTATTAATAAAAATGTGAGTACGAAAGTCAAACGAAAGAAGCGTTTTTCCAAATGAGCAGAACCTAAAGTAAGCGTTGGCAATTTCTACAGCTTTTTCGCGCACCTTAATAGGCTGATTCTTATAAGAAGACGGTAATCTACCTAATGCCAGGGCATATCTATTTCTTAAATCACAACAAGCCTATGCTTAACTAATAGTATATCAAATATTATCAAAAACGAAATCTGATCTTTGGTTTGTAAATGGGTTGGGATACGGCTGAAAATTCCGTATTTATATCGGCCGACCATAAATTACCGAATAATTGTTAATAAAAAGTTTAATTACCTGTTTGATATAAGTATTTATTGAAGATTTTAGTTATAACATTTTTCTGCCTGTAAAATATATTATATGAAAAGAGACCAGATCTCAGGTGTGGTAACCCGCATTACCGAACCTGCAAGCCTCCACTGCCGACGAAAAAGTTAACCTACAAAAGCTGCAGCAAGCGCTGGCCAAAACTTTAGTCGCCCAAGAAACTGACCCTGATGCCACCAAGCAATTTACCTTTAGCAGAGCCGATCTTTTTGAAACGCCGCTGCTCGACCAAACCAAGATTCAGCAAATAGAGGCCATTGTAGCAAAGGCAAAAAAGTTAAAATCTAAAGACGATATGCAGCTGGTTGTTCGCGATACCCCTATCAGAACAAGCCAGATTGCAGGCACTATGACCATGGCAACCGCGGGTGTCACTTTAAAAACCGGTTACCGATTACTTTGAATTAGATTGAACTAACCTGTATTAAAATTCTAAAGAAAAGTAGAGGATGAGTTTTGAAAAAAGTCGGTTTCTAAGCTAAAAACCGCCTTTAAAACAAAAAAGAGCCTCTTTTTCAAGAGGCTCTTACTTCAAAAGGTCGACCTGTTGGGTGGTCTTTGTGATCCCGCTGGGACTCGAACCCAGGACCCCAACATTAAAAGTGTTATGCTCTACCAGCTGAGCTACGGAATCATCCTTTATTCGTTTCCGTTTAAAGTGGTGCAAATATAGGACTATTCACGTATGTCTGCAAGGCTTATTTTAATTAATTTATTGCCGGTTAATAAGAGGTTCATTGCCAGTATAATATAATTTCAGATAAAATAAAATAGCTATCTGTAAAGATTAATACATATAATTAAACACAAGCATATTATCTTTGATGATCAATAATTAATTCGATAATTATTGCCCGGATGGCGAAATTGGTAAACGTTGCGGTCTCAGAAGCCGTTGAGAATTGTCTCTTGAGAGTTCGAGTCTCTC
>CAZGBN010000044.1:0-23192 GCA_964524015.1 uncultured Mucilaginibacter sp.
TTACATTATCACCACAGTCTACGTTTGGGGTAAAATCTGGCTTGTTTTTTCCACGTATGATCATTGCGATCTTAGTAGACAAGCGCCCCAAAATCTCGCCTTGTGCGTCAACAACAACCCATTGTTTGTTAACGGTTTTTTTGTTGGCTGAGACAGTTTTGTAACTTAACGTATTCACTTGCTTTAAATTAAATTAATTAAACGTTTATTAAACCCCGCTTTTTCGGGACTGCAAAGATACGCTTATTTGTTTTATTTGCAAGCGCATTGTGTGAATATTTAACCTAATTAATGGAAGTAAATCATAAAGTCGCAAACAACCCCTTATATTGTCGTTTTTGTAACCTCTGATTTTATAAACTGCATAGTAAGTTTGTATTGATCAATGTTTTAAATAATGAAAAGTTATACTTCTATAGATGCTTACATAGCCGACTATCCTGAAAATGTACAGGAACTTTTGCAAATGATGCGCGAAACTATACACAAAGCCGCGCCGGAGGCAACTGAAGCCATTAAATATGGCATACCTACATTTATATTAAATGGTAACCTGGTGCATTTTGGGGGCTATAAAAATCACATAGGTTTTTACCCGGCACCAAGAGGTATAGAGGCATTTAAAGAAGAGACAGCCCAATACGAAGGAGGTAAGGGTACTTTACAGTTCCCAATTGATAAACCATTACCACTTGACTTGGTGAGTCGGATAGTAAAGTTCAGGGTGCAAGATAATTTGGAGCGGAAGAAGAAGAAATAGTCGGAAGGAAGCAAAATCCCGCTGAGCAAAACAATAGGAAATATCGTAGTGTTTATTATTTTTACCGCAACAATAATAAACCCTCTGCTATGATAACTATAAAAAACTACGACGAATTTGAAACTCATTTGGGAAATGTTATCGGTACATCCGGCTGGCATTTAATTACCCAGGATCAGATCAACAAATTTGCCGAAGCTACTATAGATCATCAATGGATACATACCGAACCCGAAAGGGCGGCTACCGAAAGTCCGTTTAAGGCGACTATAGCCCACGGTTACTTAACCGTATCATTACTACCCTACTTTTGGCACCAAATAGCCGATGTGCAAAACCTAAAAATGCAGATCAATTACAGCATTGAAAGTATTCGCTTTGCCCAGCCTGTATTGGTAAATACCAATGTGAGACTAATTGCCAAACTAAATGCCATTGTAAATCTTCGCGGCATCACCAAAGCTACCATAGGCGTTACCATGGAAATTGAAAATGAAAAAAAGCCTGCCTACACCGGCGAGGTGGTTTTCCTTTATCATTTTAATGATTAATAATTTTTCAAAATAATTTCCTCCTTGCGCGCAGCGAAGGGAGGATGTCAAGCGTAGCGATGACAGGAGGGTAGAATAACCAACAAAACTTCCCAACACTCCTTTGACATCTCCAGTCATAAACCGATTTTAGCCTTCCAATTTATAATACATGATATCCCACTATAAAAAAATAGCTGCCGAACTTTCTGTTGCCGAAAAGCAGGTGACTGCTACTGCTGAATTATTAGATGAAGGTGCTACTATCCCTTTTATATCCCGTTACCGTAAAGAGGTTACCGGCAGTTTAGATGAGGTACAAGTGGCCGCAATACGCGACAGGGTGCAGCAACTGCGCGAACTGGATAAACGTCGCGAAGCAATATTAAACTCGCTGACCGAGATGGGCAAGCTGACACCCGAATTAGAAAAGCAGATCAATGAGGCAGAGACGATAGTGGCACTGGAAGATATTTACTTGCCTTATCGCCCTAAAAGAAAAACCCGCGCCAGCATTGCCCGCGAAAAAGGTTTACAACCACTGGCTGATGCTTTACTAACTCAAAATAAATTTGACGTAGTAGCCGAAGCTGAAAAATATATAGATGAAGAAAAAGGTGTTAAAGATGCCGAAGATGCTTTAGGCGGTGCAAGGGATATCATAGCCGAGTTCATCGGCGAAAATGCCGAAGTACGCACCAAACTCCGCGAGTTGTTTATGGAGAAAGGTAGCTTTAAAACCAAAGTTGCGGCGGGAAAAGAAGAAGCGGGCCAAAAGTATAAGGACTATTTTGATTGGGAAGAACCTGTAAAAACTGCACCATCACATAGAATACTGGCCATGCGCCGGGGCGAGAAAGAAGAGATTTTATACCTGGATGTTCTACCGCCCGAAGAAGAAGCGATTGCTCTATTAGAAAAAGCATTTATAACCGGTAGCAATGATGCAGCCAACCAGGTACAGCAAGCGCTGATTGATGGCTACAAACGTTTACTGCGCCCATCAATGGAAACAGAGGTTCGGTTATTGACTAAGAAAAAAGCCGACGAAGAAGCCATTCGTGTATTTGCCGAGAATGCCCGCCAGCTATTATTGGCCGCACCGCTTGGGCAAAAGCGCACCATGGCTATTGATCCGGGTTTCCGTACTGGTTGTAAAGTGGTTTGTTTGGATGAGCAGGGGAAACTATTAGAATATACCGCCATATTCCCGCATACAGGTCCGGGGCAGGCTAAAGAAGCAGAGAAAACCGTAACCCACTTATTTGAAAAATATAACGTGGAAGCCATAGCCATTGGCAACGGTACCGCAGGCCGTGAAACAGAGGACTTTGTACGCAAATTAAACCTACCCGGAGTTGATGTGGTAATGGTGAACGAAAGCGGTGCGTCAATCTATTCAGCATCAGAAGTGGCGCGTGAGGAGTTCCCGGATAAGGATGTAACGGTTAGGGGGTCTGTGTCTATTGGTCGCCGTTTGATGGATCCATTAGCAGAGTTGGTGAAGATAGATCCAAAATCAATAGGAGTAGGCCAATATCAGCATGATGTTGATCAAAATAAATTGCAGGCATCGTTAGATGATACGGTGATCAGTTGCGTGAATGCCGTTGGTGTGGAGTTAAATACAGCATCCAAACAAATATTGGCCTATGTGTCGGGACTAGGTCCGCAGCTGGCGCAAAATATTGTGGAGTACCGCGACGCAAACGGCGCGTTTACCAAGCGCGATCAGTTAAAAAAAGTGCCACGCTTAGGTGATAAGGCATTTGAACAGGCAGCAGGTTTCCTGCGTATCCGCAACGCGCAAAATCCGTTAGATACAAGCGGGGTGCATCCTGAAAGATATGACCTGGTAGCGCAAATGGCAAAGGATAGCAATACTACCGTGACCGTCTTAATGAGCGACGAAAAGCTGCGAAAAAGCATCCCGTTACAAAAATATATTACCGAAACAGTAGGCTTACCTACGCTAAATGATATCATGGCCGAGTTAGCCAAACCGGGGCGAGATCCACGCGAAAAGTTTGAAGCTTTTAGTTTTACCGAAGGGGTGAATAGTATTACCGATTTAAAGGTTGGAATGAAACTGCCGGGCATAGTAACCAATATCACCAACTTCGGCGCCTTTGTAGATATTGGCGTTCACCAGGATGGTTTGGTGCATTTGAGCCAGATTGCTAACCGCTTTATAAAAGACCCCAATGAAGTATTAAAAGTACACCAGCAGGTAGAAGTTACGGTTACTGAGGTGGATGTTAACCGTAAGCGTATAGCCTTATCCATGAAAACGGATGAGCCTAAAAAAGTGGAGCAACGCCCTGCGAAAGTGAACCAGCCTCAAAAGCCCGCATACAATCCTCCGCCAAAAAAAGAAAAGAACCCGAAGTGGAAACAGATATGGCGGTAAAATTGGCTGCTTTAAAGAATATGTTCAAGTAGACGCAATTACTTCACGCTTTTCTTTTGCACGATATAAAACCCGGCAATAAAAATTACGACGAATACAATTAGGCTTACGTAAATATTATCAGTAAAAATATCAACTGTGGTTTCAACTACTGCACCCGGTTTTCGGAGTGGTGTGCTGCCTCTTGTTGTTAATGACGGTGAAGCATACGGAAACAGGTAAACATATTTCCAATTAATGGCGGTCAATATAGACCCTATTATGGTACATATAAAGCCAACGCCCATCGGTTTTAAAAAATTTGCCCATAGCAAACTCAATAAAAACTGTATAGATAAAATGCCTAATGACGAAAGGAACAGCTTAATATAGCGTTGTGTTAATAATCCTTCCATGTGGTAATCCGCAAAATGAAGTTCGGGTTTTAATGTGCCCAGTAAATTGCCTAACACAACGGTGAATACTAAAAACAGCGAAAGGTATAATGCTATTAAAAGCGAGGCATATATCAACTTGGCTGAGTAAACCGCCCACTTGGATGTAGGCAGGCTAAATAAGGTTTTCCATGAATCGGCTTTATGTTCAATACTATTTACTGAGTAGCAAATAAATATTACCATCATGGCTAACCACATTCCACTTACTATAGCGAAAAGAATACCCGAAAATAACGCCCAAATTGCCATGCCGGGCATTGAAGCCAACTTAGCGCTGTTAAAGTAAAAACCTGTAGAAACCAACAGGCATATTACCAGCGGTAGTATAATAACCGACCAAAAGCCCAGTGTTTTACGACTCTTGTAAAATTCAGACTGAAGTGATAATAAAAGATCTTTCATCAGGCAGGGTTTTGGGTTATATCTAAAAATAAGGCTTCCAGGTCCTTTTGTGTTTTATGGATGCTGTAAACTACATAGCCGTTTTGGTTAAGCAGGGTATTTATCTGCCCGGTTTTTTGTTTCGACTGATAAGCAACAGAGAGGTGATCGTCAGTCACCTCGACAACGGTGTAGCCGTTTTTTGTAAGCAGGTTTGCGGCGTCAACGGCATTTTCTGCTTCAATATGTACCAATGGCTGGCTAATTGCTTGCAAATCTTTTATACTGCCTTGAAATAATAATTGCCCATTATTAATAATACCCACATGGGTAGCCATGCGTTCAATTTCGGCTAACAAATGGCTGGATATAAAAACAGTTTTTTTATGTTCAAGAACCAGCTTGATCAACAACTCGCGAATCTCTATGATACCATTAGGATCAAGTCCGTTGGTAGGTTCGTCAAGGATAAGCAGTTTGGGGTCTGATAATAAAGCCAGGGCAATGCCTAAACGCTGTTTCATCCCTAAGGAGTAATTGCCGGCTTTTTTATGGGCTGCGTGAGTTAAATGCACCAAATCAAGCATTTCGTCAACACGGCTTTCGGCAATTTGTAAAAGGATGGCCCGGTTATGTAAATTCTCTTTACCTGTTAAGTGGGCATATATAGCAGGCTGTTCAACTAACGAGCCAATTTGGGATAGTATTTGTTTACGATGGGTTGAAAACTGCTGGCCAAATATTTCGATATTTCCTTCCTGTGTTTTTAACAGGTTAAGTAGTAATTTAATAGTAGTGGTTTTCCCGGCGCCATTTGGGCCAAGAAAACCATATATGCTTCCTTCCGGAACTTGTAGTGATAAATTTTTTACAACCGTTTGATTGCCAAAATTAAAGGTTAACCCTTCAGTTTTGATTACCATACGTTATTGTTAGCTATTGAACACACAGTTTTAACCAAAGTCACACCCTTAACAAAAAGCGAAGTAGCCTGCATTGGCGCAGAGCTTTCTAAACTTTGTTTTTTTTGTTCAAACTGGTAGTAACCTCCCATTATAACAGCAAATACAACAGGTGCTAATAACAATATAAATGGGTTTGAATTTGTAAACAGCTTTTTCATTTTGTTTTGATTTGATAGAACAAAGAAATAATTAAAAATCAGGCTATTAAAATGTATTATACCAAGGGCACATATTTATAGATGAACGCCAATTTGCCTAAAAATGCCCGTTCGTCGGATTTTTTTGCCTGTTCATCGGCAAATACAGGTAGTATATATAAATATTAGTCTGTTGGGAAGTACATAATATTACATTTGATACAATGAAAAGGAACAGGGCACTAATTTGGCACATTGCTGTATGGACAGTTTTAATACTGTTATTCATGTTGCCCAATTTTGGACAAAGGAGCATAAAGGAGCTTTTTATAGATTATTTGCTGTACGGGTTAATTAACATAAGCCTATTTTATCTTAACTATTTGGTGTTTATACCCAAGCTGTTAAACAAAAAAAAATACGGGTTATACTTTTTAGCTATAGTAGCAGCCATTATCGCTTATGCTTTAATTAAGTACGGATTAAATGAGCTATTAAAACCATATCTGCCCCCACGCCCCAGGGTGGCTAATACGACGCGGGGTATGGGCTTTATGTTTTCCTTTATCGTCAATGTGTTTTTAGGAATTCTTTTCGTTTTTTTCAGTATTGTATTGAAGTTAAGTGTTGATTGGTTTGTAAATGAACGTATACACCGTGATCTGGAAAATCAGCGCCTTACTGCCGAACTTGCCTTTTTAAAATCACAGATCAATCCGCATTTTTTGTTTAACTCCTTGAATAGCATATACTCCTTAGCCTATCAAAAATCAGATACCACGCCCGATGCCATATTGAAGCTATCCGAAATAATGCGCTATATGCTTTATGAGTGTAATGACCAAAAGGTTGACCTGTCAAAAGAACTGCAATACCTTCAAAATTTTATCGACCTGCAAAAATTGCGATTTGGCGATAAAGCCTATGTTGATTTTAGGGTGGAGGGTAAGGTGACCAATCAAAAAATCGTACCCCTGTTATTAATAGCCTTTATTGAAAACGCTTTTAAGCATGGTATTGCCAATGATGAGATGTCGCCTATTAAAATGCTGGTAAGCGTTAATAAAGAGCATCTTCAATTCATCATTCAAAACAAAAAACATACAAACAATATGGATGCTGTTGGCGGCATTGGTTTAAGCAATGTAAAACGCCGGCTTGATCTGCTATATCCCGGTAACTATAATTTAGAGATACGTGACGAAAAACATACGTATACTACCGAATTATCATTAGTTTTATAACATGATAAGATGCCTTGTAGTTGACGATGAGCCTTTGGCTCTGCATATACTGGAAGATTATATAGCTAAAGTGCCGTTTTTGCATTTGGTTAAAGCAACTACTAACCCCATTGAAGCATTAACAATGGTGCAGGAGGGTAATATTGACCTGGTGTTTTTAGATGTACAGATGCCCGAGCTTACCGGCATACAGTTTCTAAAAATAGCCAATGGTAAAACTAAGGTGGTATTAACTACTGCCTATTCGCAATATGCTTTAGAAGGTTATGAACTGGACGTGGTTGATTATCTGCTTAAACCTATAGCATTTGATCGTTTTTTTAAAGCCGCACAAAAAGCGCAGGGAATTATACAGCCCGCAATTGCACCTCAAAGTGTAGAACAGCAGGTACAACAAATACAACCACAGCAGCCACAACAGGATTTTATGAATGATTTTATATTCGTAAAAAGCGAATACAAAATACAAAAGGTATACCTGCACCAGATATTATATATCGAGGGCTTAAAAGATTATATATCCATATTTACCCAGACCGAACGCATTATAACCCTGCAAAACATGAAGAAGATGGAAGAGACCCTTCCTGATAAGCATTTTATGCGGGTACATAAATCCTACATTGTATCACTTAATAAAATTGACAGCATTGAACGTAGCCGTATTTTTATTGGTGATAAAGTTATTCCCGTAGGAGACACCTATCGTGATCAGTTTTTTAAAGTGATTGAGGGAAAGAATTTATAAAAGCGACCTGTCATTGCGAACCGGTCGTGTCCGGATTTAGCGAGTGAAGTAATCTTGTCGCCATACAAACTGTTTACGAACGCGAGGAGATTGCCACGCTCGCTCATTCCTCCGCTCTTCCCGCTCGCAATGACATGGTGGTTATGCTTGCCCTAACTTTTCTTTTATCCTGTTTTCAGCAAATAAAACTATTTCTTCTGCGGTTCCTGTTGTGGGTTCAATAGGTTCTAAAACTTCCCAGGTCATAGGTGTAAAGGTATTCATGGGGTAAAGCCCGTATTGTATCATGCGCCATGAGTTTTTTATGGCGATGGGTACTATTAATGCGTCAGGACATTTTTTCAAAATGGTGGCTATGCCGGCTGATTGAAATGTTTTTACTGTCCCGTCAACCGACCGTGTCCCTTCCGGGAAAATAACTGCCGACCATTTATTATTTTTCATTCTTTCAGCAAATTTTATCAATTCAGTTATTGCCTGGCGTGGGTCCTTACGATTAATATTAGCGCCGCCACCATATTTTAAATTGAATGATATCGAAGGAATACCTTTTGTCAGCTCCACCTTTGATATAAACTTAGCATGATATTTCCGCAGGTACCAGATAAGCGGCGGTATATCAAATAAGCTTTGATGATTGGCCACAAATATAATTGAGCGCCCAACCGGCAGATTTTGCTTGTTGATAAACGTAATATTATTAAACAGGATGTAAGCGGTGCTGGTTAAAAAAAAGTTTAACAAATCAACGGATTTTTTATGAGCCGAGTAGCCGCCCAATTTATAGCTTAACCATTGTATAGGCTGAAAAATACAAAGTATCAGCAAAAATGCCAGTATAGCTATAGGAGACAAAAAGTAGCCGAGAAACTTCTTCATTATTCCGCTAAAAATAAAAATTATTTGATACTTAAACTAACTGGTTTTCGGCAAGCAATAACTTTACCCTTAAAATGGCTGCAACAGTTATGGCATCGGTAATTTCATTGGTGCAGATCATGCGATAAACTTCATCTAAAGGAAGTTTACGAATTATTAATTGTTCGGTATCTTCGGGTTCGGCTTCATGTTGTTCCAAACCTTGTGCCAGGTAAATAATATTAAACTCATCACTTACCGAATTGCTTAAGTGCATATGCTGCAGTTCTGTCCAATTACTGGCCTTTAATCCGGTTTCTTCCAGCAATTCACGTTTGGCCGATTCTAGCGGATCAATACCAATTGGTCCGCCGCCTTCAGGTAGTTCCCAGCTATATTGGTTTAAAGCAAATCGATATTGACCTACTAAATAAGTATTTAAATCTTCGTCTAATGGAATAATACCAATAGCTAGGTTTTTATAATGTATTTTACCGTATATGCCCGGGTTGCCCGCTGGATTAATAACCTGGTATTCGATAAGGTTTATCCATGGGTTATCATAGATCTCTTTTTCAGAAGTTATTTTCCAGGGGTTTTGCTCTTCGGCCTTAGGCATATTATTTTACAGCTTCAAAAGTTTCTTGCGTTGTACCACAGGTAAGCATAGTATTGCCATAATAAGGATTTTTAATTGCATTGGTTTCGCTTAACCAATAGTATTTTTTCATGGGGCAATACTGTTTATACAATGTGATTTTATTTATATTAAATGCTTTTAAAGCCGCCATAAAATTGCTTGATAGGGTTGCAAAATGCTCACGTTTATGATCTACTACATTTTCTTCGCTAATATGTCGGCTGTCAAAAGTTAGTTTATTTAAATAGGCAGCCCAGGCTTTACGTTGTGCCGGGTTCATTTCTTTTTCAGGTACAGCACTTAAAGCAGTCATCATACTCTTAGCTTTAGTTTGTGCAGTTGCAGCGTCGCCCGCTATCAGTGCGTTTTTAATGTCCAGGTATGAGGTAATGACATTGTTAAAAGCTACGCTCAAGGCAGGGCTATCTGCTTTAGCTATATTAAGCCCTGCAGATAAGACGATAAATAGTAAAAGAGTTTTTATTGTTTTCATAAACGTAATTATATAGTATAAAAAAAGAGCGATGAATTAATTCATCGCTCTCAAATTTAAATATTATTAGGTGATTATAAACCGAAAGCTTGTTTTACTTTATCAACGTAATCCAATTTCTCCCAGGTAAACAATTCAACTTCTCTTTCCAATATGCTTCCATCATGAGCAGTAAATTGTTTTTTTACAGTGATACTTGGCTTGCCAAAGTGACCATAAGCTGCGGTTTCGCTGTAAATAGGGTTACGTAATTTAAAGCGGGTTTCAATAGCGTATGGGGTCATATCGAAAATAGCCTCAACTTTTTTAGCTATCTCACCATCAGTTAATCCAACTTTACCGGTGCCATAAGTATTAACATATATACCCATTGGTTGTGCTACACCAATAGCGTATGATACCTGTACCAATACCTCGCTGCATACACCGGCAGCAACCAAATTTTTAGCAACGTGACGCGTAGCGTAAGCTGCAGAGCGGTCAACCTTTGATGGATCCTTACCAGAAAAAGCACCACCACCGTGGGCGCCTTTGCCGCCATAAGTATCAACAATAATTTTACGGCCTGTTAAACCGGTATCGCCATGCGGACCTCCAATAACAAATTTGCCGGTTGGGTTAATATGGTATTTAATATCGTCGTTAAAAAAGTGCGCGTATTTAGCATATTTAGCTTTAACACGAGGGATCAATATACTGATGATATCTTTGCTGATTTTAGCTAACATGGCTTTTTCTTCATCGAAGTCATCATGCTGTGTTGATATTACAATAGCGTCGATACGCACAGGTTGATTGTTATCATCATACTCTAGCGTAACTTGTGATTTTGCGTCCGGGCGCAGGTATTTAATATCAGTATTTTCGCGACGGATGGCAGCCAGCTCTAATAATAAAGCATGGGCAATATCCAATGCCAACGGCATATAGTTATCAGTTTCTTTAGTAGCATACCCAAACATCATGCCCTGGTCGCCGGCACCTTGCTCTTCTTTAGCCTGACGCTCAACACCCTGGTTAATATCAGGTGATTGCTCATGTATAGCAGATAATACGCTGCATGAGTGGCAATCAAACATATACTCGCCTTTTGTGTAGCCGATTTTTTTAATTACATCGCGGGCAATTTTTTGTACATCTAAATAAGCTTTTGATTTTACTTCGCCGGCTAAAAAAACCTGTCCGGTTGTAACTAGAGTTTCACATGCTACTTTTGATTCAGGATCAAAAGCTAAAAAATTATCGATTAATGCATCTGATATTTGGTCGGAAACTTTATCCGGGTGTCCTTCTGAAACAGACTCTGAAGTAAATAAATAAGACATATATTTTATATTGTTTATTGTTAAGTATTTGAGGAAGGATTTAACGGAACGTATTAAAGAAGCATGGTTTTAGCACTTTTTTACGTGGTTGCAATCCGATCCGCCCCGGTATTGTAAGAGGCGAATAACTAAATCAGTCCACTATGCTGCCAAAAATAAAACAATTTTTACAAAGCCGAAAATAGATTTACTTTTGACGCCTTATATATTTAGGTGTGAAAAGTAAAGCATTATTTATTGTTAACCCAATATCGGGCGGTAAGAACAAGGACGATGTGCCGCAGCTGATAAAAAGGCATTTAAATACTGATGTTTTTGACTATGTTATTGTATTTACTAATAACGTATCTCATGCAAGGCAATTGGCTAAGGACGCGATAGG
Organism: uncultured Mucilaginibacter sp.; assembly: GCA_964524015.1. Lineage (GTDB taxonomy): Bacteria > Bacteroidota > Bacteroidia > Sphingobacteriales > Sphingobacteriaceae > Mucilaginibacter. Next base: position 11,311 of record CAZGBN010000044.1, read on the forward strand.
AGCGTATGATATTGCAGTAGCAGTTGGTGGAGATGGCACAGTAAATGAAGTAGCCTCTGGGTTAGTAGGTAGTAATGTTATACTGGGTATACTGCCTTTCGGATCAGGCAATGGATTGTCTCGGTTTTTAAATATCCCCATGGATATCCAAAAAGCAATTGAAAATTTGAATACCGGTCATATTGAACTTATTGACTCAGCAGAAATGAATGGGCAGCCATTTTTTAATATGGCGGGTATGGGGTTTGACGCTCACATTAGCGAAGTGTTCTCACATAATAAGAAGCGCGGGTTTTTAAGTTACATAAAAGCGGCAATAAATGAGATAGCAGTATACAAATCGCAACGATACCATATCATTATAGATGGAGAGGTGTACGATCGCGAAGCATTTATGCTGAGCCTTGCCAATTCGTCACAATATGGAAATGATATGCACATATCTCCCCGTGCCTCAGTTCAGGATGGGTTACTTGATGTATGTGTAATAAAACCATTCCCGGCTTATCGTTTGCCCGAAATGGGGTTTAGAATGTTGTTCAAGAAAGTAGAAGGATCAAAATACCTGGAAATTATTAAAGGTGAACATATAACTATCACCCGCCAGTCACCAGGGCCTATACATCTGGACGGGGAGCCTCAAATTGCTGACGCCGACATAAAAATAAATATTGTACCAGGCTCGTTAAAAGTAATAGTTGGCGATGACTATAAAACTATTAGCAATGGCAAAGAAAAATAAAAATTTTACAGGCGTTATTTATTCTACTGATCCGGATTTTAATTACCAGGAAGAAAGCAATGATTCGTCTCAATCAATACCACCCCAACAGCAAAACCTTAAAATTTATCTTGACCGTAAAGGTGGAGGGAAACTGGTTACCCGTATTACAGGTTTTATAGGGAGTGCCGAGGAATTGGAAGTGATTAGCAAGAAACTTAAAACAAAGTGCGGTGTAGGAGGTTCTGCTAAGGAAGGAGAAATATTAATACAAGGCGATTTTAGAGATAAGATTTTAATATTACTACAAAACGACAGCTATAAGGCAAAAAAAGCAGGCGGATAACTAATGTTTTAGTAAATAAGTAAAAAAAACTAAGGTGGATAAGAATTGAAATTTTTTTTACTGTATATTTAATTTGCTTCCATTAAAAGATCTTTTATTTTAAATTTTTGACCCAAAAAAAATCACCATAATCTAATTATAACAGTTTAATTACATAAAATTTATAGGCTTAACTTGTTATTATAAAAAATAATGGGTTTTATTGTAAAAAATTGTCTGGCTAAAAGGCAATTTTTTTGTTTCGTTACGTTATGTAGATAGTAATGAAACAAGCTTGTAAAAGCTAAAACCAAGTATAAATAAAGTATAACAAAAAATTTTTTTATTTCATATAAATTCTAATTTTGTTATCCGCAAAAAAAAGCGCAATTAACTAACTAAAAATAAACATAAACAAAAACTAAAATTTAAAAGTAATGGCAACTGCACCAACAAAACCAACTACTACCACTAAAAAAGAAGGCTCAGGTTCGAGCTTATTTGCAACTTTGACTGTTCCAATTTGTCTTGTTGTTGCAATATGTATATACATGTTCGTATTAGGTGATGCAAGTCACTTTAAAGGTGGTGATAACACTGGTGACCCGGCTGAGGGAGATTTATTCGGTACCATGTATAAAGGTGGTAAATTAGTACCACTGGGTATTTCATATGTATTAATGCTAATTGTATTCTCTATCGAAAGATTTATCGTTATCGGTAAAGCATCAGGTACTTCAAGTGTTGATGCATTTGTTAGAAAAATTCAAACTGCATTAAGCGCTGGTAACATTGAGGCTGCTAATGCAGAGTGCGACAAACAAAAAGGTTCTGTTGCTAACGTTATTAAAGCAGGTTTGAAAAAATACAAAGAAATGGAAACTGATACAACTTTAGATGTTGATCAGAAAACATTAGCGATTCAAAAAGACATTGAAGAAGCTACCGCTTTAGAAATGCCTATGTTAGAGCAAAACTTAACTATCATAGCTACCTTGGTATCTATCGGTACTTTAACAGGTCTATTAGGTACGGTAATTGGTATGATCAACGCATTCGCCGAGTTATCAGGCGCTGCAACTAATACCTCAAAATTATCAGCTGCTATCTCTGAAGCTTTGGTTAATACTGCAATAGGTATCAGTACTTCAACTGTATCAATCATTATGTATAACGTATTTACATCAAAGATTGATGGTTTAACTTATGCTATTGACGAAACAGGATTCAGCATTGTACAAACATTTGCTGCATCACATAAAAACAAATAAATTTTAGTGTTAATATCCCGGCCCTATTTATAGGGCCGGGAATTAATAATTTAAATAACACTAATTAAAATTAACAATTATGCCTAGAGTAAAAGTTGGAAGAAAAAGTACAGCAATTGACATGACCGCCATGTGCGACGTTGCGTTTCTGTTACTTACCTTCTTTATATTATCAGCAAAACCTAAAGTACAAGAGCCGTTACCGGCTGAGGTGCCTGCGTCTACAGCAACATTTACCATACCTGAAACTGATTTTTCTACCCTTACTATAGCTCAGGGTAAAGTTTTCTTCAACGTTCAGGGTGCTGATATACGTGTAGAAGCATTAAAGCTAATGGGCGAAAAGTATAACATTAACTTTACCCCGCAGGAGCAACAGCAATTTGCAGGTGTAGAATCATTTGGTGTGCCTATTGGTAGTTTAAAGCAATATTTAGCGCTGTCAAATGATCAGAAGTCGGCTTATCAGCAACCAGGTATACCGGTGGATACTACAGATAACAGCGAGTTATCTGATTGGGTACGCTCGTCACGTAAAGCTAATTTGGGTGTACATGGTGTGCAATTACAAATTGCTATAAAAGGCGATAGTAGGGAAGAATATCCTACTATTAAGAAAGTTATTGCCTGCTTACAAAAGCAGCAACAAAATAAATTTAGTTTAATCACATCGTTAAAAACGTTGACAGCAAAATAAAATTATGGCAGAATTAGATACCTCCGGCGGGGGTAAAAAAGGCGGCGGTAAGGTTAGAACCAAAAAGAAATCAACCCGCGTGGACTTAACAGCCATGGTTGATTTAGCGTTCTTGCTTATTACCTTTTTTATTCTTACTACCACGTTACAGAAGCCTAAGGCTATGGACTTGATAATGCCGGATAAAACAGAAAAAAATGATACTAGTTTACCTGTAAAAGAATCAACAACAATGACTATTTTGTTAGGTTCAGATAACAAATTAGCATGGTTTGTAGGTATACCGGGCAAAACTCCGCCAACTATTGACGGTTATAAGCCTTTACGTAATACTTTGATTGAGCAAGCTAAAAAGATTAAAGCTGAAACAGGTGAAGATATGATGGTAATCGTAAAGCCAAGTGATAAATCTAATTACAATAACCTGGTTACAGTAATGGATGAATTAAATATCACCCATAACACAAGACGAGCTATTGTAGATATTTTGCCGGTTGAAAAAGATCTATTGATATCTAGCAAAATTTATAATTAACAATTTACGAAAAATTTAAAGCTTAAAATAATGCTCGGATCTAAATTAGACATATTAAAGCAGGAATGGATCGACGTTGTTTTTGCCGGCCGTAATAAAAATTATGGTGCTTACGAATTAAGGAGAAGTAACCCCAGGAACACTAACCGTGCTCTTTTATTTGGTGTTATATTCTTTGTTTTCGTACTATCGATAAAAACAATTATCAATAAGATTCAAGGTCTTATTCCTAAAGCACCTGAGAAGGTAGAAATACGCGATGTGGTATTAACACCACCTCCTGCAGAAAAGAAAAAGGAAATTCCACCACCGGAGGAACCACCTAAGCCAAAGAATGATGTAGTTAAATTTCCGCCTCCGATTGTAAAGCCGGATAACGAGGTTAAAGAACCACCACCAACTGTAGAAGAGATGAAGGTTGCTGATCCTGGTCAAAAGGATATAAAAGGTGACCCCAACGCTGACATTGTAATTGCTGAGCCGGTGGGTAATAATGACCAAAAAGCGGTTACTGAGGATGTAAATAAAGTATATGATGTAGTTGAGGTACAGCCTAAGTTTCCGGGTGGTAATGATAAATTCATTAAGTATCTAGGGGATAATATTAAATATCCTCCTGTAGATAGAGAGAATAACCTGCAAGGGCGTGTTTATCTTCAGTTTGTTGTGGAAAGAGATGGTAGCTTAACTGATATTAAAGCAGTACGTGGACCTAGCCAGGCAATGCAGGATGAAGCAATACGTGTGTTAAAACGTTCGCCAAAATGGGAGCCTGGTATACAAAACGGCCGTAAGGTACGGGCAACGTTTACTGTGCCAATTAATTTTACATTGGGCGATTCAGAATAAAATGATACGTAATAGTATTAATGATAAGCAAAAATCGCTCAAAAGGCGGTTTTTGCTTATTTTAGGGATAGTTACCTTTGTTGCTTTTTTAACTTTTGGGGTAATGGTGGCGTTTTGGGAAGGTTTACAGGTACAGTTGGATGATACGCAGAGAAAAATATTTGGTGGTATGATAGTATTGTATAGTGTATTAAGGTTTTCGCGACTGTTAAAAAAGGATGATGAATAAGTTGAAACTTATTTTATTTATTGCTACGGCAGTAATACTTGGGCAATCATGTAAGCAAAAGCCAGCAAAAAGTACACAGCAAAAGGCTACGGTTATAAAAGCAACCTTCGCTGCAGACGAGTCATGTCAGCCAATAGTTGATGAGCTTAAAGACATTTTTATACAGCTTATTCCGAATACTGATGTTAATATCATCTATAAGTCAGAAAATGATGTTTTAAGGCTTTTATTAAACGATAAAGTAAGATTGGCTTTACTTTCCCGCGAATTAAATGTCCAAGAATTAAATGTATTAAAGCAAAGAAGCTTATCGCCAGAAACATACCGCTTTGCGGTTGATGCTATCGCGATAATTGTTAATAAGGTTTCAACTGATACCTTAATAACTGTTAAAGAAATAAAAAAAATGCTGAACGGACAGACTAAAACAGACAAGAATATCGTTTTTGATAATCCTAGTTCAAGTTTGGTAAGGTATTTAAAAGAGTTTTCAGGCAATAATGATTTGAAAGGAAAGAACATTTTTGCACTTAAAAATAACAAGGAGGTAATAAAATATGTCAGCGAGCATGAGGATGCAATTGGCATAGTAGGGTTTAACTGGTTGGATGACCAGGAGGATGATAATAGTGGTGTATTAAATAACATAAATATATTGGCTGTTAAAGATGAAAATAGTAAACTTGCCCCCAACCAATATTTTAAACCATCGCAATCTACACTGGCTTTAAAACAGTATCCATTATCAAGAAATCTGTATGCTATCAATTGTACAGGTAAAAAGGATTTGGGCACTAACTTTGCCTATTTTATATTAAATGAAACCGGACAAAGGGTTATTTTAAGATCGGGTATTTTACCTAATCAAATACCCGGAAGAGAAATAAATATTAAACATACATACTAACATTATAATTATAAACACGAGATGAAAATGATCAGTAAAATAGCTACGATAGCTTTAGGTCTGGTATCTTTAGGTTCATCGGTTTTTGCCCAAAGCTTAGCTGATGCCAAAAAAGCCATAGATGCCGAGCAATATCAAAAAGCTAAAGCAATGCTTAAAAACCTAACGGTTACACAAGCAAAAGAAGACGAGAACTTTTTCCAGCTGGGATGGGTATATATTTTGCAAGATTACCCTGATTCAGCCAAAGCTGTATTTACTCAAGGTATAGCTGCCAACCCAAAATCAGCCTTAAACTATGTAGGCTTAGGTGTTGTGGCGCGTTTAAATAAAGATAATGCAAGCGCAACATCAAACTTTAACACGGCTATGGGCTTTATAGGTAAAAAGGATTCAAAACCCTGGTTATATATGGGTAAGGGATATTTACAGCTTCTGCCTAATACAAAAGCAGTAGCTTCAGCTGATGCTGAAGCCGCAATAGCTGCTTTAAATAAAGGTAAATTAGCTAATCCTAAAGATGCAGAAATAGCATTGGAATTGGGTAATGCTTACAGGTCACAAAGAAATACTAGTGGAGCTTATGAAAATTACAACGCTGCTTTAGCTTTGGACCCTAAATCGCCTTCAGCTAATGTAGCGCAAGGTGTATTATGGAGCAATGCGCATAATTTTGAAGATGCTGTTAAACAATACCAGGCTGCACTTGCCATTGACCCTAATTTTGGCCCGGCCTATCGCGAATGGGCAGAAACAGATTTAAACTCGTCATTTGAGAATAAAGCCACCGCATCTGATAAAATTAAGGAAGGCGTTGAAAACTACAAAAAATACATGAGCTTAACAGATCGGTCTGACGAAACGTTAATGCGTTATGCCGACTTTTTAATTAACGCAGGTATGTATAAAGAGTTGCAGGAAGTTGCAGCTCAATTAGCTAAATCAGCAGGAAGCAATATACGTGCTTTACGTTATTTAGGTTATTCAGCTTATGAGAATAAAGAGTATAGTACTGGCTTAACCGCTATAAATAACTGGTTTGCTAAAGCAGAACCAGCGCGTATTTTACCACGGGATTATCTTTACCAGGGGCGCTTACTAATTGCAAGTGGTAAAGATACTGTAGCCGGTGTGGCAGCATTAAAAAAGGCAGCTGATTTAGATTCTACTTTAGTTGATGCTGCTTATGACAACATTATTGATGTGTATAAAAAGCCGGTTAATTATTTAGAACAAGGTAAAGCTTACGAAGAAAAAATTAATAAGGTTCATGGTAAACCACTACTAAATGAACATTTTTACCTGGGATTTAATTATTATAATGCTTTCCGCGTTCAATCTGCGGCTAGTAAAACCAATCCTGCAATTAAACCAGACTCAAGCTTGCTGGTAAAAGCAGATTCTGCATTAAGTTATGTTCAAAAGAAAGCGGTAACCCAGTTACATTTCTATCCTCAATATCGTGCATATATAGCTGATTATAAAGATGCAGATGCGCAAAATTTACGGGGTTTGGCTAAACCGCATTATGAAGAGTTAATAAAAATTCTTACTGCAAAAACCACACCGCTTACAGATGCAGAAAAAAGAGCATTAGCAGATGCATATGCCTATTTAGGTAGTTATGCACAGTATCATGATAAAGATGATGCTAAAGCTTTAGAGAATTTTACGAAAGCACGAGAGCTTAACCCTAATAATTACGGAGCAAAGTATTATTTTGACACGAAAGCCGCAGCGGCTCCTGCTCCTAAAAAAGCAACTAAGTAATAAAATTAACTATAAAAAGGCTTCTGAAAAGAAGCCTTTTTTATTTATGCACCATTTGTATATTTGCACCATGGAAGTACAAAGTTTGCCCATTAATTATTTACCCATCATTTTCCAGATGCTGGTTGCTTTAGGTTTTGTGTTCACTACCATGTTTGTTACTCATAAAATTGGGCCCAAACGTGTAACTAAAGATAAGCTTACCCCATTTGAATCGGGTATTGAGGTGGTTGGTAACGCACGTACACCGGTATCTATCAAGTACTTTTTGGTAGCCATATTATTTGTGCTGTTTGATGTGGAGGTAATATTTATGTACCCCTGGGCAGTAAACTTCCGCGAAATGGGATTAACGGGGCTTATAGAGATGTTTATCTTTATGGCTACTTTGCTGGCCGGCTTTATCTACGTTATAAAAAAAGGCGCCTTAAACTGGGATTAAATAAACCAAGCGTCATTGCGAGGAACGAAGCAATCTCTACTGCGGACATTCAAGCAATGTAATTTATTCGTCTATTAAATCTTGGCTAAATATTCTAATTGAATTGCACCATTAGGGATTGCTTCGTTCCTCGCAATGACGGTTTAAGAGGAAATTGTTTAGACTGATTCTAAATACATTTCATATATCCGTTTCGCAATCATTTCAGCGTAAATTATTATAAATTTGCGCTTTCCAAATACTATTGGAATTGTATTTGTGTTTATATATTCATGAGTGATATTCAAATTGTTGGAGCTCCCGCGGGAGTAGAGGGAGCAGGATTTTTTGCTACATCGTTAGATAAAGCAGTGGGTATGGCCCGCGCAAACTCATTATGGCCCTTGCCATTTGCTACATCATGCTGCGGAATTGAATTTATGGCTACCATGGCCTCTCATTATGATCTTTCGCGTTTTGGTGCCGAGCGTTTAAGCTTTTCGCCGCGCCAGGCCGACCTGTTGATGGTTATGGGTACTATAGCTAAAAAAATGGGCCCGGTACTGCGCCAGGTTTACCTTCAAATGGCCGAACCTCGGTGGGTTATGGCTGTAGGAGCATGTGCATCAAGCGGTGGTATATTTGATACTTACTCGGTTCTGCAAGGTATTGACGAGATCATCCCGGTAGATGTTTATGTGCCCGGCTGCCCGCCACGCCCTGAGGCTATTATTGATGGCTTTATGCAGATACAAAACCTGGTACGCACAGAGTCGACACGCAGGCGCGATACTCCTGAATATCAAAAACTATTAGCTTCATACGGCATACAGTAATGGGTAAAATAACAAACGAAGAACTTTTAAAGAATATTCAAGACCAGTTTGCAGATAAAGTAACCGTAGTTGGCGAGCCTTATGGCTTACTAACTTTAGAAACTACCCGCGAAAATATTATTGAAATTTTAAGTTTTCTTAAAAATTCGCCCGTGTTACAATTTGTGTTTTTAACTGATATAACCGGTATACATTACCCTGAGCAGGAAAAGCCAATTGGTGTAATATATCATCTGCATAGCCTGGTAAATAATGTACGTGTGCGCCTTAAAGTGTTTTTAGCTGATGGCGATGTGTATATACCTACAGCTACTACCTTATGGGATGGTGCCAACTGGATGGAGCGCGAAACTTATGATTACTTCGGGATACAATTTGATGGCCATCCTGATTTACGCAGGATATTAAATGTTGACGACATGACGGCTTTCCCGATGCGGAAAGAGTTCCCGCTGGAAGACCCGAACCGTGTAGATAAAAAAGATTATTTTTTCGGAAGATAAGAGATGCAAAACCACCTCGTATATACAGATAACGATCCGCAAAGCGAACTATCAACCCTAAACTTAGGGCCAACACACCCGGCTACGCATGGTGTGTTTCAGAACGTTTTGCAAATGGATGGTGAAAGAATTGTAAGCGGTGTATCCACTATCGGTTACATCCACCGTGCTTTTGAAAAAATTGCCGAACATCGCCCTTTTTACCAGATAACCCCGTTAACGGATAGGTTGAACTATTGCTCATCACCCATTAACAACATGGGCTGGCACATGACGGTTGAAAAACTGTTAGGTATCCAAACCCCTAAACGTGTAGATTATCTGCGCATTATTGTAATGGAGTTGGCAAGGATATCTGACCATATAGTTTGTAATTCAATTTTGGGTGTAGATACCGGAGCATTAACCGGCTTTACCTATATGATGCAATGGCGCGAACATATTTATGAAATTTACGAAGAGGTTTGCGGTTCGCGTTTAACTACAAACATTGGCCGTATTGGTGGCTTTGAACGTAATTTTAATGCTATTGCTTTTGCTAAACTACGTAAGTTTATAGCCGGATACCCTAAAGTATTAAAAGAATTTGAAGCGTTGTTTAACCGTAACCGCATATTTGTTGACCGTACCAAAGGTGTGGCCCCGGTTACGGCCGAACAAGCGTTAAGTTATAGCTGGAGCGGCCCGTTATTACGTGCAGCCGGTGTTGATTATGATGTAAGGGCCATGAACCCGTACTCATCATATGAAGAATTTGATTTTGATGTTGCGGTAGGAGAGACCGGTGATGTTTACGATCGTTTTTTGGTACGCAACGAAGAAATGTGGCAAAGCCTGCGCTTAATTGAGCAAGCTTTGGCTAAGCTGGAGAAAGAACCCTCAGATATTTTCCACGCCGATGTGCCTGAGTTTTACTTGCCTCCAAAAGAAGAAGTTTATAATAATATGGAAGCCCTGATCTATCACTTTAAAATTGTGATGGGCGAGATACCTACACCGGCCAGCGAAGTTTACCATTCGGTAGAGGGGGCAAACGGCGAGTTAGGTTTTTACCTGGTAAATGATGGTGGCCGTTCGCCATATCGTTTACACTTCCGCAGGCCTAGTTTTATCAATTACCAGATGTATGCGCCAATGAGCAGCGGCATGGTATTGTCTGACGCGATTATTAACATGAGTAGTTTAAACGTTATAGCCGGAGAGTTAGATGCTTAGAGTTGAAGATACTATACCAAACACACCGGTAGAGTTTTCGCCGGAGTTGTTAAATAATTTTGCTGATATCGTAAGCCGTTATCCCCAAGGAAAACAAAAATCAGCCTTGCTGCCTATACTGCATTTGGTACAGGCCGAGTTTGGTTGGGTGAGCCCGCCGGCTATGGATAAAGTTGCCGAATATTTGAAGATACAACCTATTGAGGTTTATGAAGTAGCTTCATTTTATACCATGTATTTTTTACGCCCGCAGGGTAAATACGTGTTAGAGGTTTGCCGCACCGGGCCATGCTGCCTGGTAGGTGCCGAAAAGATAATGGACCATATTGAGCAAAAGCTGGGTGTTAAGGAAGGCGAAGTAACTGCTGACGGTTTATTTAGCTGGCGCGGAGTAGAGTGTTTAGCCGCTTGCGGTTTTGCACCCGTTTTACAAATAGGCCCTGAATATACTTTCTATGAAAAACTGACCAATGAGTCGGTTGATCAGTTGATCACAGATTTAAAAGCTAAGGCGAATAACTAATGGCACGCAAATTACTTTTAGAACATATAAACGTACCCGGCATTAATACCTATGAGGTGTATCGCTCAAAAGGTGGTTATGCATCAGTAGAGAAAGCCTTAAAAACCCTTACACCTGAAGAGGTTGTAGAGGAAGTTAAGAAGTCGGGTTTACGTGGCCGTGGTGGTGCAGGTTTCCCAACCGGGATGAAGTGGAGCTTTTTGGCCAAACCAGAAGGTGTTGCACGTTACCTGGTTTGTAATGCGGATGAATCAGAGCCCGGCACTTTTAAAGACAGATTTTTAATGACTTATATCCCTCACTTATTAATTGAGGGAATGATCGTATCCAGCTTTGCGTTGGGTGCAAAAACATCATACATATACGTTCGTGGCGAAATGATGCCGCAGATACGCATACTGGAAAAAGCCATCGCCGAAGCAAAAAACGCGGGCTTTTTAGGTAAAAATATTTTAGGCACCGGATATGACCTGGAGCTGTATGTGCAACCGGGTGGTGGTGCTTACATCTGCGGTGAAGAGACAGCGCTATTAGAATCATTAGAGGGTAAACGTGGTAACCCACGTATTAAACCACCATTCCCGGCTATTGCCGGTTTGTATGGCTGCCCAACGGTGGTAAACAATGTGGAGTCAATTGCCGCGGTAGTGCCTATCGTTAACGAGGGTGGTGACGAATATGCTAAAATTGGTATTGGCCGTAGTACAGGTACCAAACTAATATCTGCCGGGGGTAACTTAAATAAACCCGGTGTTTATGAAATAGACCTTGGCCTATCATGCGAGGAGTTTTTATACAGCGACGAATATTGCGGTGGTATTGCCAATGGCAAACGCTTAAAAGCGGTTGTTGCAGGTGGTTCATCTGTACCAATTTTACCGGCTAACTTGTTTTTAAAAACAGCCAATGGCGATGCTCGTTTAATGAGTTACGAGTCATTATCAGACGGTGGATTTGTGAGCGGTAGTATGATGGGTTCGGGTGGTTTTATCGCTTTTGATGAAGATCAATGTATTGTACGTAATACCTGGAACTTTGCCCGTTTTTATCATCATGAAAGCTGCGGACAATGTTCGCCTT
>CAZGBN010000045.1:0-21749 GCA_964524015.1 uncultured Mucilaginibacter sp.
TTAGCAAAATGTATACTTTTAAAAAAGAAGAACGGTTATGTAATAAAAAGCTTATTGATGAGCTTTATCATAGCGGTTCTTCTTTTTTATGTTACCCTTTTAAAGTTTCCTGGATTTTTATTGCTGATCCTCAGCCTGTTTGTGCTCAAATATTATTTGCGGTTTCCAAAAAGCGTTTTAAAAAAGCAGTTGATCGCAACTTAATTAAACGCCGCATTCGCGAAGCATACCGACTAAATAAGCAACATCAGTTATATGATATGCTTATGGGTATTGATAAAAACATTGTGTTTTCTGTAGGATATATAGGTAAAGAAATTTTGGGCTATGACACTATTGAAAAGAAAATGCAAAAGCTGTTAATCCAACTTTGTGAACAGGTTGCCAAATGAAAGCCATTGCAGCATTTTTTAAAGGGATAATAGGCGCTATTTTTATAGGGTTGATAAAACTGTACCAATATTTAATTTCGCCGCTTACAGGCGCTTCATGCAGGTATACACCTACATGTTCGCAATATGGTATTGAGGCTATTAAAAAGCACGGTGCTTTTAAAGGCGGATGGTTAACTATAAAACGCATTGCAAGTTGTAATCCCTGGGGAGGGCATGGGCACGACCCGGTACCATAACACTTATGAGCCGAATATTACAAATTGAAACCGCTACAACCGTATGTTCTGTTGCATTGGCAATGGATGGAGCTGTTGTTGGCTATAAACAGGTTGACCAACGTAATATACATGCCGAGGTAGTAACCTTATACATTGAAGAATTGATTGTTGGAACAGGGTTAAAGTATACCGATCTGGATGCTATTGCTATAAGTTGTGGCCCCGGCTCATATACAGGCTTGCGTATAGGCGTATCAACAGCTAAGGGGTTGTGTTATGCTTTAGATAAACCTTTAATAGCTATTGAAACTTTAGAGGCTATGGCCAATGGGGTAGTTGCTGATAAAAGTTTAATTATTGATGATAATACACTGCTATGCCCTATGATAGATGCACGTCGCATGGAAGTGTATACGGCGCTATTTGACAATTTAGGGAATAAAGTTAAAGCCACCGCTGCAGAAATTATTGACGAAACGAGCTTTAACGAATATCTGCAAAACAATAAAATAATATTTTTTGGTGATGGTGCCGAAAAATGCTGCGGGGTTTTAGGTTATAATCCTAATGCTCAATTTTTAAATGGGTTTACCAATTCAGCAACTCATCTTACCAAAAAAGCTGTGGATAAATTTGCCAAGAATGAATTTGAAGATGTGGCTTATTTTGAACCGTACTATTTAAAAGATTTCCTGGTTACTTCAAAAAAAGCCTAATAATTTTTATCTTTTTTAAATATCCTGTCATACAGTCGACCAAAAAAGCCTTTTTCGCCCATGGGTATAAAGCTGGCATTCATTGGGTGCTCAATTAGGTTACCAAATTTTAAAGTAAAGCCAATAAAGAAATTAGCCCCAGTATACCTACCGGTTTTACCGGGTACATAGGTGCCACTTTGAATAGCATCTTTAGTAAAGTTAATAGTTTGATAAAGGGCATCACTGCCTATATAAAAATCGGTATCAGGTGTCTTTATCATAAATTGACCGCCTAAACCAAGCATTTTTAAATCATTATATGACGATGTTAATGTAACCACGTATTTATCATACTGTACAGGCGCAACTAAAGCTCCGGTAAACCCCGGATAAAATAGTTCTTTTGCCAATATCACAGTAGGCGAAAATTTAAAAGTTTGATCATAATTTAGCCAGTAATCTTTATTTACACTTGCTTCAATAATACCATTGACAGGCGAATAAAATCCCCTGGTTGCAGGGCTTTGTGAGGTAATGTATCCTACTGCGTCACTTATCGATTTTTCCGGTGCTGTATTTGATGATACAGGTATCTGTACTGTGGATTGATCGAAATTGGTATAACTGGACTGTGTGTTACTCCAGTGTATAAATCCCAGGTCTTTTATATTAAATTGAAATTTATAAGCGTCATCCGTTTTGTATGATGTCCCAATACTAATAGCAACCCCCGGATTTCTAAAATCTAATCCTGATTTTTGTAATAGGGTGTTTCTACCATCCCATCCAGCTGAATAAGAAACACCTGATAATTTAAGTAATGCTTGATTATTTGCTTTGTCGAAATCAATTTGCGATTGATAAAAGCTAAATTTCCTGTAGTCAATTCCAGATAAGAAGCCGAATTTAACTCCTATTGCAAGTTTAGGCGTAACCTGTTCGCGGTAATTTAAACCAACCTGATGATAGGTTTGATAAAAAAATCTATTATTAAAAACATCTGTATAACTATTATTTGGAAATTTATCAAAACCATTAAATATCGCAAACGATTCATTACTTGCTATTCCTCTTGATTCTGCGCTTGTTTTAATAAAAAATCCTAGTTCCTGGTTACCCTCAAGTTTGGTAAATACTTTAAACATTAATAAATAGGCTCTGGCATTAGCTCTGAAATAATTATAGCCTCCACTACCTACAGTTATTGCGGATGCGTCATATTGATCAGCAAATAACCTTGTTTTAAATGCTGTTTGGGCATCGCCTGTAAAGTGGAAATTGCTATTAAAGTTTGGTAAGAAAAAATTAGATGCATATTGCCTGCTCGAATCCGGTATGAAAGATCTTTGCGATGGGTTTTCAAAGGAATCATATAAAGTACCGGTATTATACTGCGAAAATTGTTGACTAAAGGCTTTTAATGAAAATAAAAAAAGGAAACCACAAAATAAAATATTCTTCATTATAATCAACAATCGGGCTCTTGAGTTAAGCAATAAAGATAAAATTTAAATCAATTTATTTGAAATAATAAGTATTACGTTAAAGTTAGATATATAGTTACTTTATTGAAGTACTATCAGCAGGATTAAGACGCATGCAAAAGTTAGTATAGAATTTTTTATTTGCCGCTATAAGTTGATAGGATGCTGCGAAAAAATCTTTCAATCCGGGAGTGGTATTATATGAGTTATAAAAATTTGTATTTAAATCTCTTTTAAATATTGATTGTGAATGATTGAAATTAATATAGAAAGATATATTACTTTGTTCTGCTAACAAATAATCAAACTGTTTATACTGTTCCAACTTACTTTGAAATTTTTGATTTAAATAAGTATCGTAATAACTATTTAATTCGGTTTGGCTGTTAGCCAAAATCAAATAATTGTCAAGTATCATAAACCACGGATGATTAAATTGCGCAAAAGGCTCTCCTAATAAATAATAAGGGAGTTTATTGTAATTGAGCTGACCCATATTGTCATTAATCATACTAGCAATGTTATACATGGTGGGCTTTAAAGTTGACCCATTTTTTAAAGATATGATAGCTAACTTTTCCTGGTAACGTGTAGTTATAACAGCAAATTCATTAGCAAGCAATTGATTAAATTGAATAATTAGGTTAATACCTGTTTCGGTTTTTACTTTATTGAAAAGTGAATCTTTTTCATGTTGAAGGCCTGCCTTAGTAAAGTATTCAGAAAGTTCTGATTTGAATTTTTGAGGATCAGAAACCGCAAAGTTTATACTATAAGCAGTTGTTGATGGGAAGATATCTTTTAACTGATTAGTAACCGGCTGCTGTTGGGTAAACAAATTTAAATAATCCCGTGGCTCATTAGGCTGAATTTGAGAATATCCATTAAACATCAGCGCATCGCTTTTAAAATTTAAGCTTAATACAGCCAATGCCGGGAATGATTTGAAACTTTTAAAAATATCTGTATTCTTATTTTTAAATAACTGTTCAAACAATGGTGTTATTTGACTATAATTAATATAAAGATTAGCTAATGAATTTGAATTTTGCTGATTAGGAAGCAAAATAAAATTGACTTTCTTTTTTTGGGGTATATGCTGTGCGCTTTGAATAGCCAGTTCTTTTGAAAAACTTCCTGAAAATATTCCTTCCTCTTTATTAACTAAATAAAAACGTTTTTTTAATAAATGGGAGTAAATAGTATATGCTTTTTTAGTTCCAACATTAAATGGGGTTATTAATAATCCTGTGTTTTTTTGCTTTGCCAAATCATCAAAAGAGTTAGCATCGAATTTTTTATTTGCCGCTGTAGTAAATAGCAGTTCTATAGTATTCTTTAAAGGATGTAGGGAAATGAAAATATTTTGTCCGGTAAAAAAGGGCTCCAACTGTTCATTTAACAACAACTGATTACGTAGTGTATCTAATTCTGCTATGGCGTTTTTACCAACTAAAGTTGTAAATAGCCTACTCTCATTAAAAATATCATAAAAACCATTATCGTTGGTAAACTCCAGTACCAGTGCTGCATTACCTGGAATATTTTGCATGATTTCGCGCGTGCGCGACCCACTTTTATCCAAATTTTCAAAGTAAACAATAGTTACCGCTATAGTAATTACAAACAAAATTATGATTATAATAATTGGTCGTTTCATATGTTTACGCTGCAAGTTAGATTTTTACTTGGATGCATTCAAGTAATACTTTCAATTGGTTAACTTAGCTGTTCCTATCATCTATCAATATGAACAAAAAAATCATCATAACAGCTTCACTATTGGGTGTATTAGCTGTAATAACAGGCGCTTTTGGAGCCCATGGTTTAAAAGAAAAATTAACAGGTCCCCAACTGGAAGTTTGGCATACTGCAGTCCAGTATCATTTTTATCATGTATTTGCTTTGTTGTTCCTGTCAACATTTGCGCGTTTTAAAAATAATATGATATTAGCTAGCTTCTATTTTTTTGTATTTGGTATAGTGTTGTTTTCGGGCTCGTTGTACCTGATGGCCTGCCGTGATATTTTGGGTTTGAATTCAAATCTGGTAAAAACCATAGGGCCAATAACCCCAATAGGCGGCCTGCTATTTATTATTGGTTGGTTAACATTGGCTTTTGCAGCAGTAAGGCATAAATAATATAAATGTTAGAATTTTCTGATGCTTCATATACCGATCGTAAAACACTTTTTGTTGAAGTGATTTTACCATTGGCTATTTCAAAAAATTACACCTATCGTGTGCCTTTTGAAATGAACGATGCGGTGCAAATTGGCAAGCGTGTAGTAGTGCAATTTGGTAAAAGCAAGTTGTATACGGCTATTGTATTTGCTATATCAGAGCAACCACCGGAAAAATATGAAGCCAAATATTTAATTGAAATATTAGATGATAGGCCTGTAGTAACTGCCGGGCAACTACAATTTTGGCAATGGCTGGCAGAATATTATATGTGCAACCCCGGCGAAGTGATGCACGCGGCGTTGCCATCGGCCTTAAAATTGGCCAGCGAAACTCGCATCGCTTTAAATAAAGATATTGAAGTAGATAAATCGGCCTTAAATGACAAGGAGTTTTTGATAGTTGAAGCGCTGGATATTCAACCCGAACTTACTGTAAGTGATATTGCTAAGTTGCTGGGGCAGAAAACAGTAATGCCCTTATTAAAACTGCTTTTTGAGAAGAATGTTATTCATATATCAGAAGAAGTAAGCGAGCGGTATAAGCCTCGTAAAAAAACCTTTATCACACTTAATCCTGTTTATCATGACCAGGAAAATTTAAAGGAGTTATTCGGAATTTTAGAAAAGCGCGCACCCAAGCAAGCAGATGCAGTGTTAGCTTACATGAAACTGGCCCGTCATCAAAAAAGCATAACCAAAAGCGAACTTATTGAGGAAAGCGGTGCAGGTGCAGCAAGCATAGTATCATTAATTGAAAAGGAAGTATTTGTTGCGGAGGAGAAAACAGTAAGCCGTTTGCATGACGAGGATGAGGACGAGTACAGTAATTATAAACTAAGCGATGCACAGCAGAGCGCTTTAGGTTCGGTAAAAGATCAGTTTGAGCAGAAGGATGTGGTGTTGTTGCACGGGGTAACTTCATCCGGCAAAACCCAAATCTATATCAGACTGATTGAAGAAATGATTGCCACCGGCAAGCAGGTTCTTCATCTATTGCCTGAGATTGCTTTAACTACCCATATTATAGAGCGTTTAAGGCAATATTTTGGCACCAGTATAGGAGTTTATCATTCCAGGTTTAATGATGCCGAGAGGGTAGAAGTTTGGCAAAAGGTGCTGAATAATGAATATAAGGTAGTATTAGGCGCACGGTCATCTGTTTTTTTGCCTTTTGCTGACCTGGGGTTGATTATAGTTGATGAGGAACACGAAATATCCTATAAGCAATATGATCCGGCACCACGCTACAATGCCCGCGATGCGGCCATTTTTTTAGCTAATATGCATAACGGTAAAGTATTGTTAGGGTCCGCAACACCATCTTTTGAAAGCTATTTTAATGCACGCACCCATAAATATGGCTTAGCAGAACTAACCGAACGCTATGGCGGGGTAGAAATGCCCACCATTGAAGTAGTAAGCATTGCCGAAGAAACTAAGCGTAAAACCATGCAGTCGCACTTTACAGGGGTATTAATGGCTGATATGCAAGCCGCACTAGGTAATAAAGAGCAGGTGATTCTGTTTCAAAACCGCCGTGGGTATGCACCGGTTTTATTGTGTAAAATATGTGCTTATACACCAAAATGTATTAATTGCGATGTAAGTTTAACCTACCATAAGCATACCAATAAGCTGCATTGCCATTACTGCGGGTATAAAGAAGATATACCACATATTTGCCCGGCTTGCGGCTCAACACACATTGAGTATAAAGGCTTCGGTACCGAAAAGGTAGAAGATGAATTAACTATACTATTACCTGATGCTCGCATTGCCCGAATGGACCTGGATACTACACGTTCGCGTAGCTCGTTGCAGACTATACTTAATAACCTTGAAGAAAAGAAAATAGATATACTGGTTGGTACACAAATGGTAGCCAAGGGATTGGATTTTGCTGATGTTACCGTAATAGGTATTATTAATGCCGATAGTTTGCTTAAATTCCCTGACTACCGTGCCAATGAGCGCAGCTATCAACTACTGGCACAAGTGAGCGGTAGGGCAGGCCGCAGGGGCAAACAAGGTAAGGTAGTGATACAAACTTATGACCCTGCTCACAGGGTGATAAAACAGGTTATTGAAAATAACTATCATGACTTGTATTTCACCGAAATGGAAGAACGCAAAAGCTTTAAATATCCACCTTTTTACCGCATTATTAATTTAGATATTAAGCATAAGGACCCTGAAATATTATATAATCAATCAGTTTACCTGGCCAACGAATTACGCAAGCAATTTGGCGACAGGGTTATCGGTCCTGAGTCTCCTTTAATTAGCCGTATCCGCAATTATTATATCAAATCTATCATGCTCAAATTTGAAAAAGACGGTATCTCTATTAACAAAGTTAAAGCTGCTATACGCGATGTTATCACTCAGTTTCAAACCACCAAACTAAGTAAGGGTAGTATTATACAACCTGATGTTGATCCTTATTAGGGGATCTTAGTAATATTATCAATGGTAACTTCCCTGAGTTTTACTCCCCAACCACAGGTAAACTTTGATTTCATAGGATGAAACCTCACCTTAACTTTTAAATTGTTTATCTTATAGTCTTCGGCCAAGTTAACCGGCGAATAGGTGCTGTCGGTAACCGGTATTTTTATTATCCAGCCGCAACCGTCAGCTGCTACTGCGCCAGAATTAATTATTGTAGCATCAGTTATTACAGCAGCATCTTCACTGTCGCTTTTGGTGCAGGCAAATGCAGTTACCACAACAAGTGCAGTCATGCTAACTATTTTTAATAATGTTGAGTTTTTCATAGATGATTTATTGCAATTACGCTACAGGTCAGCAATATGCTACATAATTAAATAAATATTGATCAGTATTTATCAACAGCCCATATAAAACTGCCTTTTTATATAACTTTGCTTTACTAATGGCGTACAAATATATTGATAATTACCGCGAGCAAGGGGCAAGGAAAAAATTGGTTAACCTTTTAAAGGAAAAAGGTATTGAAGATGAGCAGGTGTTGCAGGCCATTGGGAAAGTCCCACGCCATTTTTTCTTTGATGAAACTTTCTGGAACCAGGCTTATAAAGACATTGCTTTCCCGATAGGTGCAGGGCAAACCATATCCCAGCCTTATACTGTTGCTTATCAAACCGAATTACTGCATATAAAAAAAGGTGATAAAGTATTAGAGATAGGTACCGGTTGCGGTTATCAAACCTGTATATTACTAGAATTAGGCGCCAAAGTTTTTACTATTGAACGTCAAGAAAAATTATATGAACGCACCATACAAGTTTTACCTAAAATGGGTTATAAACCTAAGTTTTTTTTAGGTGATGGCTCAAAAGGTATAGCTAATCGGGCACCTTATGATAAGATAATAGTTACAGCTGGGGCACCGACTGTTCCTGAGGTTTTACTGGATCAACTAAATATTGGCGGAATATTGGTAATACCTGTAGGCGATGAAAACTCACAAAAAATGGTAACTATATTAAAAACCGGCGAACATGATTACGAAAGGCATGTGCTGGATACTTTTAGGTTTGTGCCCTTAGTAGGGGATAAAGCGTGGTGAGCCCCCTAACCCCTGAAGGGGGAACATTGATGCCAAAACTCCCCCTTCAGTGGGCTGGGGGGCTATCTTTTCATTGCCCTGTCCATTTCAACTTTAGTATCGCGCTCTTTTAACGTTTCACGTTTGTCAAATGTTTTTTTACCTTGAGCAAGACCTATTTCTAATTTAGCAAAACCACGCTCGCTTATAAATAATGCCAGGGGAACAATTGTTAATCCCTTTTCCTCGCCCCGGGTTTGCAGTTTTTTTAACTCTTTTTTGTTAAGTAGTAGTACACGGTCGCGCTTAGCTTCATGGTTGTAAAACGAGCCCATAGAGTACTCGGCAATATGTAGATTACGCACGTAAAGGTCGCCGTTAATAAAAGTGCAAAAGGCATCGTTGATATTGGCTTTACCTTCGCGGATAGATTTGATCTCGGTACCCAACAGCTTTATCCCGGCTACATACTTATCCAGGATGCTGTATTCAAAATAAGCTTTTTTGTTCTTTATATATATTTTATCCTGGATCATGCAATTATTGTTGGGGATGCAAACTTACAAAATTGATCCCGTAGAGACGCAATACTTTGCGTCTCTGAATAAACAGTAGAAGACGTAAAGTGTTGCATTTCTACATTTCTCTAACTAAAGGCTTAACCACCAATACCGGTATATTTACTTTATGCCGCACTTTATTAACAGTAGTTCCAAAAATCAAGTCTTTTATGGCTTTATGACCATGTGAGCCCATTACTATAAAGTCGATATGTTCTTTTTTAACAATAGTAGCTATGGCTGTAGCTGCGGTACCAAAACCAATTTGGGCATTAACCTTATACCCTAATTTTTTTAGGTCGATAACATACTGATCCAAATTATCTACATCGCTTTGTGTTTCATGATCCATTACATCGCCGCCGTTATAGTAGGCACCTGCGGTTTCAACTATATGTATAAGCGTATAATTTGCTTGCTTACCACCTTGCATAATAGCATGCCTAATGGAGTCGGTATCATTTTTGGAAAAGTCAATACTAACAGCAATATGGTTATAATGTATGGCATCTAAATCTTTAATAACCGATGCAATACCATGTGGCACATATACATCGGTATCTTTATGTTTAAATAACAGCGGTCGTAAAAACACATATACTAATAACAACGCGATACCAATTATACAAGGTAAAACCAGTGCGTACATCCATGCGGCTGTAGCTGGTGAGGTATTTATCCAACCAATTAATTCTTCAAAAACCAGTTTGGCATTTAAACCTACAATAAGTATGGCACATGTCCACGCCAGTATTTTAATTTTTATGCCGATGGCAAATTTGCCCATCTTTTTACGGTCGGATGTAAAATGTATTAGCGGAATAACGGCAAAACCCAACTGTAAACTCAATACAACCTGGCTCAATATGATCAGGTCACCTAAACCTTGCTCACCAAAATAAATTATGGTAAATACTGCCGGCACAATAGCCAATATTCTTGTCAGTAACCGGCGCAGCCACGGCTCCACGCGCAAATTAATGTGCCCCTCCATAATTATCTGCCCAGCCAACGTACCGGTTATGGTTGAACTTTGTCCCGCAGCTATTAACGCGATCGCAAATAAGGTTGGGGCAATCTTTCCGAAAATATTTTCTAATAATTTGTAAGCATCCTGTATCTCGGCTATCTCAAAATATCCGTTTTTGTAAAATGCGCTTGCAGCTAATATTAATATGGCCGCATTTACAAAAAATGCAAGGTTTAGCGCTATAGCAGTATCAAAAAAATTAAATTTTATTGCGGTTTTGATACCTTCATCTGTTCGTGTTATTTGTCGGGTTTGTACCAGCGAGGAGTGTAGATATAAGTTATGAGGCATAACTGTAGCACCGATAATTCCAATAGCTATATATAAAGCGCTGCCTGATAAATTACCCGGAATAAATCCTTTGGCTACCTCCTTTACATCAGGTGTAACAATAAACATCTCTATTAAAAAGGAAAGGCCTACAATAAGTATCATAGATACGATAAAGCCTTCCAGTTTGCGCATGCCTTTATTCATTAAAAACAGCATAAGTAAGGTATCGGTGATGGTTAAAGATACACCCCATATAAGTGGTAAGTCAAACAATAACTGTAAACCTATAGCCATACCAATGATCTCGGCCAGGTCGCAAGCAATGATGGCCAATTGTGCCAAAATATAAAGGCAAAAGTTAATAAACCGCGGATAGGTTATTTTTGAAACTTGTGCCAGATCGAGCCCGCGCACAATACCCAGTCGTGCGCTTAATGATTGTAATAACAGGGCTATTAAATTAGATGCAAACAAAACCCATATTAACCTATAACCAAAAGCACTACCACCGGCTATATCGGTTGCCCAATTGCCCGGATCCATATAACCAACACTTACTAAGTAAGCAGGGCCAATAAAGGCCAGTATTTTTTTCCAGCCGGTTTTATTGGCCGTTTGTACCGAGCCGTGTACATTGCTTAATGATTCGGTATGGTTACTCATAAGGCAATTAATAAATTGTTAGCTACCTCGCGGCTAATGTGTATATTTTTATCTTCACCTTGTATGATCATAGATTTATCGTAGTCAATAATTTCAGTGACAGTTATTTTTTTTCCAATTGTTAGCTGCTGTTTTTCAAGGTATTGCAAAAATGCCGCCGAATGGTCGCGTACGCCAGATATAATACCTTTTGTATCTACTTTAACATCAACAATAGCTACTAAGTTATTTTGTTTAAAATTTCCATCACTGTCTGGTATCGGGTCGCCGTGCGGATCATGACGGGGATAATCCATAAATTCATCTAAACGGTCAATTAGTTCTTTAGATGATATATGTTCCATTTCTTCGGCCATCTCATGCACTTCATCCCATTTAAAATTTAGTTTCTCCACCAAAAAATATTCCCATAAACGGTGTTTACGTATAATATTTATCGCGATTTTTTCTCCTGTAGGGGTAAGGCTTACCCCCTGGTATTTGGCGTAGTTTATCAATGCTTTATCTGCCAGTTTTTTAAGCATATCAGATACCGAAGCCGCCTTTGTGTTTAAAGACGCTGCAATTTGGTTTGTACTTACATTGTCAGCATTTAACGATAGGTGGTAAATGGATTTTAAATAATTTTCTTCGGCTAGCGTATTCATTTAAACAAATCTAATAAAAAATTTAGACTAGTCTAAATTTTGTCAAAAATTAAATTTTTATAATTTTCATTTTGGCAAATTATATTTTGTATTTTAGGGCAACAATAGGGTTATATGGCAACGGAATTAGATAAAACAGATCTACAAATACTTAAGATATTACAGGATAACGGAAGGATAACCAATCTTCAACTTTCCAATGAAATAGGGCTTTCGCCGGCACCCACGTTAGAGCGTGTGCGCAAATTAGAGCATCTGGAATATATAAAAAGTTACCATGCCCTGGTTGACGAAGAAAAGTTGGGTTTGGGTATCAAAACATTTATCCAGATATCTTTAGATTTTCACCAAAAGGATACTATACAAACCTTTATTAAAGAGATACAGGCTATAAAAGAGGTAACCGAGTGCCATCACGTTACCGGTCAGTGCGAGTTTTTATTAAAAGTTTATGTACGCGACATTAAATCGTACGAACAATTGATCATGGAAAAAATTAGCCGCATCAGCGTAGTTAAAAGTTTCCACACTATGATGATCTTATCAACTAACAAAAAAGAACCTATAGTGCCGTTAGAATATTGATTTGATGTGCAGATATGCAAATGTGCGGATTTGCAAATAATTTTTGATTTAATATCTGCACATCTGCATATTTACTCATTTGCAAATCTTAATGTATCTGCCAGTCAATCGGTTTCTCTCCCTGCTTCTTCAAATAATCATTGGTTTTTGAGAATGGCTTTGAGCCGAAAAAGCCGCCGCGGCTTACAGCCAGTGGCGATGGATGAGTAGATTTAATAATAAGATGTTTGTTGCCATCTATCAGGTCAGCTTTTGATTGGGCATAATTGCCCCAGAGTATAAATACAACTCCGTTTTTTTTATCGGATATAGTTTTGATAACTGTATCGGTAAATTTTTCCCAACCTTTTTTTTGGTGAGATCCGGCTGTCGCCGCCCTAACTGTTAATGTGGCATTTAAAAGTAACACACCCTGTTCGGCCCACTTGGTTAAGTCGCCGGTGCTAGGAATTTTAAAGCCGGGTATATCAGTTGCCAGTTCTTTATAAATGTTTTGTAACGATGGTGGGGTTTGAACGCCTTTTTGAACAGAAAAAGATAAACCATGTGCCTGGTTCGGGCCATGATAGGGGTCCTGACCTAAAATAACCACCTTAACTTTATCAAAAGGTGTTTTGTTAAAAGCGTTGAAAATATCGCTGCCTTTAGGATATATTTTTTGACCGGATTCTTTCTCCTCTTTTAAAAATTGTTTGAGTTTAAGCATGTAATCTTTTTCAAATTCGTCGCTTAAAACTTCCAGCCAGGATGGATCTAATTCGATTGCCATAAATATTTACGCAGATGTTGATTTACAGTACAAATAAACGGATATTTGCAAACTGTTTTAATAGGATAACAAATTATGTCGAATATAGTTAGGCTGGTAGTAGCCTGTATTTTGTTTGGTGCCGGTGTTGCACTTTGCGCGTTTGGTTTTTGGGGATGGGGTATACTTGCTGTGTTTTTAGGCGGTATATTTTTGCTTACATTCTTCTTTAATGAGAATATGCTGATTTCGCAGTATTTTTTACGTAAAGAGAACAGCGAAAAGGCAGAAGAGTGGTTATTAAAAGTAAACAACTACGAAAAGCAATTACACAAAGGTCAGCATGGATATTATAACTTATTAATAGGTTTAATTGAATCCAGAAAAGCACCTTTAAAATCTGAGAAATATTTTAAAAAGTCACTTTCGCTAGGTATGCGTATGTCGCACAATACGGCTTTAGCTAAGTTAAGTTTGGCTGGTATAGCTATGGCTAAACGCAATAAGCGCGAAGCAGAAATGTATTTGAAGGAAGCATCTAAGGATGATAAGAATAAATTACTTGCCGATCAGATAAAAATGATGAAAGCGCAGATGGCGCAAATGGACAAGCAGGTAGTAAAAGGCGGCTATCGCCAGTTTTAATAAAAAAATAAAAGGCTTTAAACCAATCGTTTAAAGCCTTTTATTTTTCATCAAGTGAACTAAAGTAATCAGGTTCGGACGAAATAACTTTATCTCTTGACGTAAATCTGTCTTCAGCATAATCGATCTCGGCAGGGTTTGCCACTTCAACCATTTTTAATAAACTCCTGATAAAAGACAAATTGAAATTTTGCCTGTTTAACTTGATCAGGTACTCACTTTCGGTAATTTCTAACATTGAATTGATCATAATAATTTTTGTATTAAATGTTTGTATAAAATTATACAACCTTATCCATACAAAAGTTTGCTATGCTTTATCATTGTGTTAAGAAATTGTAAAGAGGGTTCCAAAAAAAGAACTGTCATTCTGAGCATAGCGAAGAATCTATCCGGCAGTTATGCACAGTTCACAGATTTTTCGCTATGCTCAGAATGACAGGTGAGGATTTGTATTACTCAAACCAAGCCATCACCACTTCCTTAGCAGGCATAGTGATATCCAGTTTTAATTTTTTGCGCATACCACCTAGGTCATTAAACACTTTGTTAGGGTTTCCTGCTTTTAACTCTTCAACCGTATTAAAGCCCATTTTATTTAGCACAGGTACCCACTCAGCAGGCACGCCTATGTTTATAAAATCATCTGCGGTAGCAACTTTGGCTTTTTTCTCCGGCCTCATTTGCGGGAAGAACAACACTTCCTGTATAGTGCTTTGATTGGTCAATAGCATCACCAAACGGTCAATACCAATTCCTAGTCCTGATGTTGGCGGCATACCATATTCCAGCGCGCGTAAAAAGTCGTCGTCCATCGCCATTGCTTCATCATCACCACGACCTGCCAAAATTAGTTGCTCCTCTAAACGCTCACGTTGGTCAATAGGATCATTTAATTCTGAGTAAGCATTAGCTATCTCTTTACCGTTAACAAACAACTCAAAACGCTCCACCAAGCCATCTTTGGTACGATGCTTTTTAGCAAGCGGTGTCATTTCGATAGGGTAGTCGGTTATGAAGGTTGGCTGTATTAAATTAGCCTCAACTTTGGCGCTGAATATCTCATCAATCAATTTGCCTTTACCCATGCTTGTGTCAACTTCAATATTCAGGTCGGCACATACCTCACGTAAACCTGCTTCATCCATGGCAGATACATCAATGCCTGTATATTTCAGAATAGAATCATACATCGACAGGCGTGTATACGGCCCTGCAAAATTGATCTCGTTACCACCAACCTGTACGGCAGGTATGCCGTGCACAGCGCGGGTAACTTCTTCTAAACACTCTTCCACCATAGTCATCATCCAGATATAATCTTTATAGGCTACATATATTTCCATAGCAGTAAACTCCGGGTTATGGGTGCGGTCCATGCCCTCATTACGGAACATCTTCCCAAACTCATAAACACCGTCAAAACCGGCTACAATTAATCTTTTTAAGTATAATTCGTTAGCTATGCGCAAAAATAGCGGCATATCCAATGTGTTATGGTGCGTACCAAACGGACGTGCCGCTGCACCACCATGCACAGGCTGCAGGATAGGGGTTTCTACCTCCATCCATCCCTGGTTGTTAAAGTAATTCCGCATAGCACTAATTACTTTAGAGCGTTTGATAAATATCTGTTTGTACTCTGGATT
Organism: uncultured Mucilaginibacter sp.; assembly: GCA_964524015.1. GTDB lineage: Bacteria > Bacteroidota > Bacteroidia > Sphingobacteriales > Sphingobacteriaceae > Mucilaginibacter. The sequence continues at coordinate 15,314 of CAZGBN010000045.1, forward strand.
TACGGTTAAATCTACATAACGCTGGCGGTAACGCAGTTCCGGATCAGTAAAACCATCATGAATATTGCCTTCTTCATCTCGCTTAACAATAGGCAGAGGTTTTAATGATTTTGATAGGATGGTCAGTTCTTCCACGTGCACAGATATTTCACCTGTTTGGGTTAAAAATACATAACCCTTAACGCCTACATAATCACCAATATCCAGTAATTTTTTAAATACAGTATTGTATAAGGTTTTGTCTTCCCCCGGGCAGATATCATCACGTTTTAAATAGATCTGCATACGGCCTGTCGAATCCTGTATCTCGGCAAATGAGGCACTACCCATAATACGGCGGGTCATGATACGGCCGGCAATAGTTACAGATTTATAGGTATCCGGATGCTTGCCGAAGTTGTCAGTTATATCCTGTGCAAAGGCGGTAACCTTATATTCCTCGGCAGGATAAGGGTTAATGCCTAAAGCACGTAATTGCTGTAAAGATTCGCGGCGTAAAATTTCCTGTTCGGATAGTGCAATACTCATGATAGTATACCTTATTTAATAAGGCTGCAAAAATAGGATTTTTTTCCTGTTGTCCGTATCCTCTCCGGTGTAATGAATTGTTTTTAATCAGCTTCCGTCTCACCTGAATACAATTCATCAATTGCGTCAGCGTATTTTTTTTCAATCACCTTGCGTTTGGCTTTCATGGTTGGGGTTATCTCGCCATCCTCCATGCTAAATGGTTTACGTTTTACCTTGAAGTTTTTAATACGTTCAAACTTAGCTAACTCGGTTGATAGGTTCTTTATATCCTGATTTAGCCAGTTTTTAACAGCATCGTCTTCAATAAAGGTGTCTTTTTGCTCAAAATAGGCCTCATCTAAATTAAAAGCTTCCTGTAAGGTTTCTTTTGCGGGGATAATAATGGCGGTAATATATTCGCGCTTATCGCCAATTAAAAATACCCCTTCAATTTTAGGGCTTTTTAAGTAGGTGTTCTCTACCGGGGTAGGATAAATATTTTTACCATATGCATTTACCAGCATGTTTTTCAATCTGTCGGTTATTTGCAGGTTGCCTTTATAAAAACGGCCAATATCGCCGGTATGCAGCCAGCCATCTTTATCAATAGTATTGGCTGTTTCTTCAGGTTTGTTTAAATAACCTTTCATTACACAATGCCCGCGAACGATTATTTCGCCTTCTTCCGATTCGTAATCCTCATTAAAAGTATCATGTGTTTGTATGGTATATATTTTTTGGGTATCTACATTTTGTATACCTACCTCAATACCCGGAATAATGCGCCCTACGGTACCATAAACCTGCCGGTGGTATTCGGTAACCGCCATAACCGGAGATGTCTCTGTGAGTCCAAAACCCTCTAATATTTTAATACCCAGATCGCCAAAAAACTCACCAATGTTTTTGGGTAATGCGCCGCCACCCGATATCATAAATTTTAAGCGGCCGCCGGTACGTTCTTTAATTTTACTGAATACCAGTTTTTCTGCAATTTTATATTCGTTATTTAATATAAACCCGGGATTTTTACCTGCCTCTTTTACCACACGGTACTCTCGTCCAATTTTAAGCGACCATGTGAATATTTTAGCTTTTATTCCCCCTGTCGATGTGCCATTTTTCATGGCACGATCGTGTATACGTTCCAGTAAGCGTGGTACACAGTTCATAATAGTAGGACGAACCTCAGCCATATTTTTGGCTAATAACTCCAGGCTTTGTGCAAAGGCTATTTTACAGCCTGCATACAAACAAATATGGTAGGTAGCGGTACGTTCAAATACGTGCGATAATGGAAGGAAGGATAAGAACACATCCGTTTTCTCTACAACAGGAATTTGTATCAAACTATTGCGAACATTCTCCACTAAGTTAAAATGGGTAAGCATCACACCTTTTGGCGTACCTGTGGTGCCGGAAGTATATATCAAACAAGAAAGGTCAGAAGGTAAAATGGCTTCTCTGGCGCTATCAATAGCCGAACGGTATTGATCAACCAAGGCTAATCCTTGATCAATAACCTGGTTAAACCCAATTACCCCGGCGTTTAGTTTAGCTTTTAATTTATCAGTATATTTTTCCCATTCCTCACATGCGGGAATAATGCGTATCAGTTCGGGGCAATTGTTGGCTATCCTTAAAACCTTTTTAAACAGAAAAGGATTGCCTACAATAATTGTACGGGCTTGCGAATCATTTAAAATATACTCTATCTCAGTTTCGGTAAGGGTAGGGTATATGGAAGTATTAACCGCACCAATTTGCTGCAGGGCCTGATCGTAATAGATGTAATCAGGGCCGTTTTCAATAATGAGTGCTAGACGGTCGCCCTTTTTTATGCCGATATCTAAAAACCAGGCAGATATGGCGTCAATTTTTTCCAGTGCTTCGCGATAGGTGATGTCTACCCATTCATCACCAACTTTATGTGCTAAAAAGGGATGTGTATCCTTGTGGATGTACTCTACTAAATAGCGAATAAGGCTGGGTACGGTAGGGCGCTCAGTTTGCTGGCTCATGTTTAATTTAACTGGTTATACCAACAAATCTAAATTATTTTTCTGTAGAGACGCAATACTTTGCGCCTCTAAATAGCAATTGGAAGACACAAAGTATTGTGTCTCTATGGAGATTTATTTATCTTTACTACATAATTACTATTACTACATATCAAATACGGATCACCAAAAATCCGATCTCCTAAACAGGAGATGTCAACGCGGGGCTTAAGGCCAAAAGCGTAAGGATTTACATTGTCTTATAATTTCAAATAATTAACAATAATTATCTATGCTTTTGCATAGGGTTCATTAGGCATTTGTGCCTATTAATCTAAAATAATGGAACAACAATCCAATAAAAATATAGTAGCCGGGTTTTACAAGGATGTAGTAAAACTTAGGAAAAGCGAATTAATAAATGATTATGTACGCGAAGATTACATTCAGCACAGTCCCATGGGTAAGAATGGTCGCGAGGGTCTTTTTGAAATGGTGGAGTTTTTAAAAACATTGCCAAAGCCGGATGAAGATGCTAAATCACCAATAGTATTAATGATAGCTGAGGGTGATTTTGTTGTTGTACAACTCGACCTTGTGTTTATGGGTAAACGTACCGTAATCATAGAGTTATTTAGACTGCAGGACGGTATGGCTGCCGAGCATTGGGATGTAACTAATGAGTTGATAGGGGATAGTGAACCTTTAATTAAACTTAATGGGGCAGTAAAGATAGGTGGTGTTAGCAATAAAGAATTTATAGTTGATTTGTACAATCGATTTAAAGATGTGGTAATACATCATATAGTAGCAGACGATGAATATGTTGCAGTTCATGCGGAACTTAAAGCAGACAAACCAATGGCGTTATTCGATATCTTCAAGATAGAAAATAATCGTATAACAGAGCATCATTTTGTTAAACAGGCAGTGCCTGAAAAAATGATGCATAATAACGGTATGTTCTAAACAAAAAAAGCCTCCTGAATTCAGGAGGCTTTTGATATCTAATGTGAGAAGATAATTATACCGAGAAACTCTCGCCGCAACCGCAGGTACGGCTGGCGTTAGGGTTATGGAAGTTAAAACCTTTACCATTTAACCCGTCACTAAAATCCAATTCGGTACCGGCCAGGTATAAAAATGATTTCATATCCAAGCACATACGTACGCCTTTATCTTCAAAAAACTGGTCGCCTTTTTTCTCTTCGTTGTCGAAGTCGAGATTATACGATAACCCCGAGCAGCCACCTCCCTGAACAGAAACGCGCAGAAAATAGGAGGCGTCAAGCCCCGAATCCTGCATCAGGTGTTCTATCTTACTTTTTGCTTTATCGGTTACAGTTACCATTTGTTTTTAGATTTGAGATGTTAGATTTGAGATTTGAGATTTGAGACAGAGATGGGAATCTCAATACTCACATCTCAATACTCACGTCTAATTAGTGATGCGATTTTTCGCTTTCAATGGGTTCCAAGCCGTTTTTAACGCGGAAATCATTAATAGCTGCTTTAATAGCATCCTCGGCCAAAACCGAGCAGTGAATTTTTACCGGTGGCAAAGCCAGCTCTTCAACAATATCCATGTTGTCAATCTGCATGGCATCGTCAATGCTTTTGCCTTTTAACCATTCGGTAGCTAATGATGATGATGCAATAGCCGAACCACATCCAAAAGTTTTGAATTTAGCATCGGTTATAATGTTATTATCATCAACCTGTATCTGCAAGCGCATAACGTCGCCGCACTCAGGGGCACCAACTAAACCTGTACCTACTTTGTGGCTGCTTTTATCAAGCGTACCCACATTGCGGGGGTTAGTGTAGTGATCAATTACTTTATCTGAATAAGCCATTTTCTTGTTGTTTTGCCCCCTAACCCCCTAAAAGGGGAATAAGAGAAGTTTTATATTTTATTAATCCTTTTTTTAAATATCCAATTAAGCTCCCCTTTAGGGGGTTGGGGGGCTAATGTTCTGCCCACTCAATTGAGTCAAGGTCAATTCCTTCTTTAAACATTTCCCAAAGCGGCGACATGTTACGCAAATTGGTAACCGCTTCTTTGGTTACTTTAATGGCGTAGTCAACTTCCTCTTCAGTAGTAAAGCGTCCTAATCCAAAACGTATCGAAGAGTGTGCCAAATCATCTGATAAGCCCAAACTCTTTAATACATATGATGGCTCTAATGAAGCTGATGTACAGGCTGATCCTGATGACACTGCCAGGTCTTTCATCGCCATCATTAGCCCTTCGCCTTCAACATATTTGAATGATATATTGGCTACGTGTGGTAAACGATGATTAACGTTTCCGTTAACATAACTTTCTTCTAATACAGTTAAGCCGGCTTCTAATTTATCGCGTAAAGCAGATAAGCGTTTAGCTTCACTTTCCATTTCATTAAAGCAAAGTTCGCAAGCTTTACCTAAACCAACTATACCCGGAACGTTTAATGTACCTGAACGCATACCACGTTCGTGGCCGCCACCGTCCATTTGGGCAGTAACTTTAACACGTGGTCCTTTACGACGAACGTATAGTGCACCAACGCCTTTAGGTCCGTAAAATTTATGTGCTGATAGGGCTAATAAGTCAATACCATCAGCATTAACATCAACAGGTATTTTACCAACTGCCTGTACCGCGTCTGTCATAAACAGGGCGCCATGTTTGTGTGCAATGGCAGATATTTCTTTTATAGGTTGAATAACACCAATTTCGTTGTTGCCATACATAACCGATACTAAAATAGTTTCAGGGGTCATGGCAGCTTCTAATACAGCAAGGTCCAGTAAACCATCTTCTTTAACAGGAAGATAGGTAACACGTCCGCCTAATTTCTCAACGTGTTTACAAGCGTCTAATACGGCTTTATGCTCAGTAACAGTAGTTATAATGTGGTTACCTTTTTCTTTATACATTTCAAACACACCCTTAATAGCCAGGTTATCTGACTCGGTTGCGCCTGAGGTGAAAATGATCTCTTTTTCGCTGGCGCCAATTAGTTTGGCAACCTGCTCACGTGCATAATCAACACCTTCTTCCGCTACCCAACCAAATGGGTGGTTACGGCTGGCAGCATTACCAAACTTATCGGTAAAATAAGGCAGCATGGCTTCCAGTACCCGTGGATCCATGGGCGTGGTGGCGTTGTTATCAAGGTAAATAGGGATATTCATACTTAAATATATTATAACACAAAGATAGGCAAACTTTTTATTTAAAATTAGTCCATTTAAGCTAATTTGGTCATACTAACTTAATAATTTACAATATTTGGACATGAACAAGGTAGAACATATAGGCATTGCTGTAAAAGACATGAAAATTGCGGGTAGCCTGTATGAAAAACTATTGAATACCGCTATTTACAAAACTGAGGTTGTAGCTACTGAAAATGTTAAAACCGCGTTTTTACAAACCGGCCCTAATAAAATCGAACTGCTGGAAGCTACATCAGCCGATAGCGCCATTGCTAGGTTTATTGAACAGAAAGGAGAGGGTGTACACCATATTGCTTTTGAGGTGGATGATATAGTAGCCGAAATGGCACGTTTGAAGAGTGAAGGCTTCGTTTTGTTAAGCGATGAGCCTAAACAGGGAGCTGACAATAAGTTAGTTTGTTTTGTGCATCCTAAAAGTGCGGGTGGAGTGTTGGTGGAGTTGGTGCAGATAGCATAACGCGCTCCGTCGGTTCACCTGGTCGCTTTGCTCGACCACCCTCTCTTCGCCCTTGGCGTAAAGAGGGTTGACAAGTGAAACGTAGTCGGGGTGAGTCAACCTGCGATTACCGCTAAAACTTATTTTAATTTTGACTTTTAACTTTTGAATTAAATTATTACATTTGCACCTCTTTTATAAGAAGTAAGTATAGCAATGAAAAAAGATCTGCACCCATCAAACTATAGATTAGTAGTATTTAAAG
>CAZGBN010000046.1:0-21474 GCA_964524015.1 uncultured Mucilaginibacter sp.
GATGGTTACAGGAAATGTATATTCACGAAGTAAGACGACAACGGCTTCTGGTGAATATACAACCTTCACCATCAGCGAAGGGCAATCTATTGTCCTGCATGGAGCAACAGCAAATGCGGCAGCCTACCAATGGTTTAAGGATGGGGTAAGGATACAGGGAGCCATATTTAAAGATTACAGAGCCTCTTTAGAGGGAATATACACAGTAGTAGCTTTTGCGGCAACCGGGTGTGCGTCAGATCGATCCGATGGTGTTAGGATCGTTTTTGCGCCACCGGTTATAAAGCCCGATACGCTTGTAGACTTAATGGTAAAAATATCGTCTTCAAATATCAAAGCCGTACCGGGCGACCAATTTAGTTATATAGTGACTGCCAAAAATAACAGCGTATATAACGGAACAAATGTGCAGGTGTTTTATACAATCCCTGCTAACCTGGAGTATGTGCATCAAGTAGGTGCATCTGGCGAAGTGACTTATAATTCAACTACGCGTACATTAACCTGGAATATAAGCAGAGTAACGCCGAATAGCCCGATAAATTTGACAGTGCCTGTAAAAGCGATTAAACCAGGGATTGTTGAGAGCAATGTTTCTATATTAGGTAAAGAACCAGACCCTATCATGGCTAATAATGTTGATGCTATTGTACAAGAGGTAAATCCACTGGTTGTGCCTAATATTTTTACCCCCAATGGCGATAATGTGAATGATACATTTTTTATTCCGGGTTTAGAGACTTACTCGGATAATGAATTAACCATTATTAACAGGTGGGGCAATAATGTATACGAAAAGAAAGGTTATAAAAACGATTGGGCAGGCCAGGGTTTGGTTGAAGGGACATATTATTATATATTAAGAGTAAAAAACAAGGCTGGTGTGTGGGATGTTTATAAAGGTTATTTAACATTGGTTAGAACCAAGGTGTTTTGGTAAAATGATGATGATAAAAAAATTAATACTATCAATTTTTATAACCCTGGCATTTATACAGGCAAAGGCGCAGCAGGATGCGCAGTTTAGCCAGTATATTTTTAACGGATTGTATATTAATCCGGCATACGCAGGCTATAAAAGTGATTTTTATATTAATAGTTTTTTCCGTTCGCAGTGGACGGGGTTAAGCGGTGCCCCACAAACCGTATCTATAGCGGGCGACGGTGCCATTGCTGATGATAAAGTGGGCTTGGGTTTACTGGTAAGTAATGATAGGCTGGGCGCGCAAAGTAATACCGCATTATATGCTAATTACGCTTACCGTATACAGATTGGGCAGGAAGAAAACTCAAGGTTGGCCTTTGGAGTAGGCTTTGGTTTTATGCAAACAGGAATTAATGGGTCAAAACTAAACCCGGTACAGGGCGGAGATAATTATGTGCCTGTGGGTAACCAAAGCAATATAATACCTGATGGACGCGTGGGTGTTTTATATACCAGCGACAATTTTTTTGCCGGTGTATCTGTAGACAACTTATTGGCACAATTTGTAAAAAGCGCCAATACTAACGCCAATTTAATACCTGTGCCCAAACCCCATCAATATGTTACCGTGGGCGCTTTGTTTGAAGTAACAGAAGACGTAAAGTTTAAACCATCTATATTAATTAAAGATACCCAAACAGCGCCAACCAGTATGGATATTAATGCTTTTGTACTATTGAGCGAACGTTTATGGCTGGGAGCTACTTATCGTACTGCTATAGATATATATAATAAACCTAATTTGCCCAAGGGAATGCAAAAATCAAGCGCCGCGGGTGCTATGGCCGAGTTTTTTGTTACCCCAAATTTCCGCGTAGGTTATGCGTATGATTATGCGTTAAACAAATTAGGAAGTTATGGATATGGGTCGCATGAAATATCTATCAGCTTTATGATCAAAAATCGTAATAATACAGATCCCACCCGCAAATGTTATTTTTAGTAGTTTTCTGAAATATTATATCATAGTGATACATTTTTCAATACTGTTCAATAGCTTTGCAAGCTAAACACGTAAGTTTTGAAAAAACGTATACTTATTGCAGACGATATCCACCCCATTTTTATTGAACAGGTTCAAGCCCAAGGGTATATTTGCGACTATCAACCTCAAATAAAATTGGATGAGGCGTTGCAAATTATAGCAAATTACGAAGGCTTGGTTATACGCTCAAAATTCAATGTTGATAAACAGGTAATTGATGCAGCGCCAAACCTCCGCTTTGTTTGCCGTGCCGGCGCAGGGATGGATAATGTTGACGTAGCTTACGCATCACAAAAAAACATTGCTCTTATTAATGCATCCGAAGGTAACATGGATGCTGTTGGCGAACACGCCATAGGCTTGTTACTATCCCTAATGAATAACTTTAACAATGCCGATGCCGAAATACGTGCCGGTAAATGGCAGCGTGAAGCTAACCGTGGTTATGAGTTAAAAGGCAAAACTGTGGGCATTATAGGCTATGGTTTTATGGGTAAAAGCTTTGCTAAAAAACTGTCAGGCTTTGACGTTAATGTTATAGCGTATGATAAATACAAAACAGGTTTCTCTGACCAATACGCCCGCGAGGTAAGCATGGAAGAGATTGTAAAGCACAGCGATGTTTTAAGCCTTCATATCCCTTTAACAAGCGAAACCAAAGGAATGATAGACGATGAATATTTGTTCCATCTTAAAAAGCCAATATTTTTCATCAACACTTCGCGTGGCAGCGTAGCCAAAGTGCAGGCTATATTAAATGCCATAAAAGAGGGTAAAATTTTAGGTGCGGGGCTTGATGTACTGGAAGTAGAAAAATTTCCGGCATTGGCCGAGCAACCTTGGTTTGAAGAGCTGCGCCAATCAGGCAAGGTAATTTTGACCCCGCATGTAGCCGGGTGGACTTTTGACTCGTACCGCAGGATTAGCGAAGTTATGGCGGGCAAGCTCGCTTTGTTAAAGATTGAAGATTAGCTTCAAAAGAAAACCCTAATCTTTATCACACCAAAAAATTTGGATATTAAAATTTAATTCACTTATCTTCGTTAATATAAAAAGCAAGACTATGTAGGCAATGGCCCATATAGTCTTGTTTGTTTTTTACAGTCATTGCGTCCTTCTTAAAAAATGGGGAGGGCGGTTTTTTTTGACATTGGATTATACAATAAAACTTAAAATTATACGTGAGTTATGGCAGATGTAGCATACTTTACTAAAGAGGGTTTAGAAAAATTAAAACAAGAATTACAGGAGTTAAAAACTACCGGGCGCGCTAATATATCAAAGGCAATTGCCGAGGCGCGCGATAAAGGCGATCTATCTGAAAATGCCGAATATGATGCCGCTAAAGAGGCGCAGGGATTGCACGAGGCCAAAATAGCGCAGATGCAGGAAACGCTGGCTAATGCACGTTTGTTAGATGAATCAAAACTGGATACATCAAAAGTATTGGCGCTATCTATAGTTAAAATAAAGAACCTGGGTAATGGTGCAACCATGAGTTACCAATTGGTTGCCGAAAGCGAAGCGGATATGAAGGCCGGTAAAATATCGGTAGCATCGCCAATTGCTAAGGGATTGCTGGGAAAAAAAGTAGGCGAGATAGCCGAAATTACCGTGCCTGCAGGCAAAATTCAATTTGAGGTTTTAGAAGTTAGCCGCTAACAAATATTGAACTGAAGAGTTATAATCAATAATTTAACTCATTCAATTAATCAATTATGGCAAGTATATTTTCAAAGATCGTAGCAGGCGATATCCCCGCTTATAAAGTAGCCGAAAGCAATGAGTTTTTGGCTTTTTTGGATATTGCGCCGTTGGCAGAAGGCCACCTATTGGTTATTCCCAAAAAGGAAGTAGATAATTTGTTTGAGTTGGATGACGAGACCTATACAGGGCTAATGATCTTCGCCAAAATTGTTGCCACGGCCATGAAAAAGGCTATCCCATGCAACCGTATAGGGGTAACTGTTATTGGATTGGAAGTGCCGCACGCGCACATCCACCTTATTCCTATTAACGGCTTACATGATATGGATTTTACACGGCCAAAACTCAAGTTTACACCAGAAGAGTTTGAAGCGATTGCTGATAAGATAAAAGCAGAGTTATAGATGTGCAAATGAGAAGATATGCAGATGTGCAAATTCCTTTAAATCGTTATTGCTCCATCTGCACATTCACACTATTCGCTTAGCATTATCTTTCACAAAAGTATCCCAACCGGAGTAAGATTTTTTACTGCCGGTTTTTTTGCCGGTGGATATTTTTTGAAATGAATGACAAACAGCCACAGCCAAGCCATCGGTAGCATCTAAAAAATCAGGTGTTTCTTTGAAACTTAACAACGTTTGCAGCATAGCGGCTACCTGCTCCTTAGTGGCATTGCCATTGCCCGTTATGGATTGTTTTATTTTGCGCGGAGAATATTCTGTAACCTCAATATTGCGCGATAAAGCTGCGGCCATAGCAACACCCTGTGCACGGCCCAGTTTTAACATTACCTGTATGTTTTTGCCATAAAACGGCGCTTCAATCGCCAGGCAATCGGGTTTGTAGTTATCTATTAGTGCAAGAGTTTTTTCAAAAATGCGCTGCAGTTTAAGCATATGGTCATCAATCTTTTCCATCTTAACCACACCCAGGCTTATTAATTCGGTTTTGGTCCCCACCTCGCGTACCAGGCCATAGCCCATAACTTTGGTGCCGGGGTCAATACCTAAAATTATTCGCTCTTTTATATTAGGAATTTGCTGCATTACTTTAACTAATCACACTAAAACCAAAGTTAACCAATCAGCCTGCATTATTTTGCAACAACGCCATATAATCTTTTTGGCTTATCATATGCGCGCCCATTGATGCTAAATGATCGGTATATACCTGGCAATCTATCAGATCATACAAACCGCTTTGGCATAGGTAAATCAAAGCTGATTTGGATGCGTTGCTTACTTTACTGAACATGCTTTCGCCGCAAAAAATATTACTTACAGGTACACCATACATTCCTCCAACCAATTCATCCTGCTGCCATACTTCTATTGAACGGGCATAGCCTTCATGGTGTAGTTTGATATAGGCATTTTTCATATCATCGGTTATCCAGGTCCCGTCCTGCCCTTCGCGTTCAACAGTAGCACAAGCTTCAATTACCTTTTCAAAACAATTATCCATCGTTATTTTAAAAAGCCCTTTATGTAAAAACCGTTTCATGCTCCCTGAAATGATCAGTTCATCAGGATAAAGCACAAATCGTTCATGAGGGGCGTACCATAATATAGGTGTTTCATCACTATACCATGGAAAGATTCCGGATATATAAGCCAGTCGCAGTCGTTCTATCGAAAGGTCACCACCTATCGCTAGCAAGCCATCCGGCTCGGCTAATTCAGGGCTCGGGAAAATAAGGCGCTCATCTAACTGAAATATCATTAAAACAAAGGTAGGGTTAAGGCTATTACTTACTATACTAAACTTAATGCTTTTTAATTAGTCAAAACCCGTATATAGATGAGCGATAAGATGAATATATCCACACAGATAAAGCATTTATATGCACGGGCAGGTTTCGGTCTCCGGTTTGAAGATCTGCACGACCCGGCAAATACATCCATTAACAGGGCCGTAAAAAAGCTGTTTGAAAACTCGACCAATTTTGAACCCATTGGTGTTGTTGATGAAAATTTAGACCTGCGACGCAAACCTGCTATGCAAACACCCGATGAAAAACGGGCATTACAGGAAGAGCGCAACCGGCAGGAAAGGATATTAAACCAGGGGTGGGTGCAATATTTAAGCGAAACCGGAGGACAACTGCGCGAAAAGATGACCCTTTTTTGGCATAATCACTTTGCCTGTAATATTGGCAACCCACAATACGCGCAGGAATTGAATAATATTGAACGCGCTAATGCGCTGGGTAATTTTAAAACCCTGTTGCTGCAAGTTTCGCAATCGCCTGCCATGCTGCAGTTTTTAAATAACCAACAAAATCAAAAGGACCACCCTAATGAAAATTTCGCACGCGAATTAATGGAGCTTTTTACTCTTGGTCGTGGTAATTATACCGAGCAGGATATTAAAGAATCGGCACGGGCATTTACCGGCTGGGCGTTTAATGGCAATACCGGCACCTATCGCTTTAACCCCAGGGTGCATGATGACGGGCCCAAAACGTTTTTTGGTAAAACCGGTAATTTCCAGGGCGAGGATATACTGAATATGCTTACCGCTAATAAACAGACAGCGGTATTTATATGCACCAAACTATACCGCTATTTTGTTAATGACGTGCCTGATACCAACAACATAAAACAAATGACGGATGTGTTTTATAAAGCCGATTATGAAATAAAGCCACTATTAGAATTTATGTTTTTGGCTGATTGGTTTTATGCTGATAAAAACATAGGCAACCTGGTAAAATCACCCATTGAGTTATTAGTTGGATTGAACCGGCAGTTTTATGTTAATTATGATAACCCGGCAGTGTTAATGCAGTTTCAGCGAACGTTGGGCCAGGTATTATTTAAACCACCTAATGTTGCCGGGTGGCCCGGCGGGCGTAATTGGATAGACAGTTCGTCATTAATGTACCGGATGAAAATACCATCGATCATACTGAACGCGGGAGTGATTGATTTTACCGGCAAGGCTACGCCCGAAGAGGAGGCTTACCTGGCTTCGCAACGAAAGCAACAGTTAAATACTATTAAAAGGGTACAAACACAGCCTGATTGGGCGCGCTTTTTAAAGAGTATTCCGGCCAATACATCACCGGCGCAAGTTGCTGCATTTATGTTGGAGCCTAAATTAAATAAAGAGTTAATTGATGATATAAACAAATCGGCTGATGCTAGATCGGCGGCTATACAAATTGTATCAACGCCCGAATATCAGTTGTGTTAAGGAATAAGTTATTATGGAACGCAGAGATTTTTTAAAGAGCACAGCGCTGATATCAGGCGCATATATGATGCCCGCTTTTTTAAAGCCATTGGAAGCAATGGCGAAAAGCCAGCTTACAGGATATAAAAATTTGGTAATTATTCAGCTATCTGGCGGTAACGACGGGCTAAATACCATTATTCCTTACGGCAATGATATCTATTACCAAAAGCGGAAGACTATTGCCATAAATAAACCTGATATTATTACATTAAATGATATGCAGGGACTCAACCCAAACCTATCGGCGTTAAAAGAGATTTACGATCAGGGTTGGATGAGTATTGTTAATTCTGTAGGCTATCCAAATCCTGATCGGTCGCACTTTAGGTCGATGGATATTTGGCAAACCGCCAGCGATTCCAACCAGTTTTTAACTACCGGATGGATAGGCCGCTATTTGGACTCTAACTGCCAAACGTGTAAAAACCCCTATACAGCTATTGAGGTAGACGATACACTATCATTGGCCATGAAAGGCGCTAATATGAAAGGTATTGCCGTACAGGATCCTAACAAATTGTACCAGGCCACGCGCGAACCATTTTTTAAGGACCTGGTTGATGAGCATGATAACGCCCATTTGAATGAAGATAATTTAGGCTATCTATATAAAACCATGATAGAAACTTATTCATCGGCGGATTACATTCAAAAAACATCTAAAGTTTACAATGTTACCGCCTCATATCCAACAACAGGATTGGGCAATCAGCTAAAAAACGTTTCAAAATTTATTAATTCGGGATTGCAAACACGGGTATATTATGTGTCATTAAGTGGATTTGATACCCACGTTGGTCAGCAAAATCAGCAAGGTCGTCAATTAAAAATATATGGCGATGCTGTTGCCGCATTTGTAAAAGATCTTAAACAGACAGGAAAACTGGATGATACGCTGATCATGACCTTTTCGGAGTTTGGCCGTCGTGTGGAGCAAAACGCCAGTAATGGTACCGACCACGGCACAGCTAACAACGTATTAATATTTGGCGGTAAACTTAAAAAGCCGGGCATATTTAATGAGGCGCCCGATCTGGTACAATTAGATAATGGCGACTTAAAATACCAAATCGATTTTAGAGACATATACGCAACGCTGCTTGATAAATGGCTGGATGTAAACAATAGTCAGATACTCAATAAAAATTTTGCGGGGTTGGGATTGGTCTAACTATTCATTCTTATTTAATTTACCGGCAACAAAAAATGCGCCTGCTGCAAGTGCCAGGTCAAGTAAAAGGTCGGTCCATTGACCTGCATCTTTTATGTTTTTAAGTAATGGCGGCCCACTATATAACAGGGCAAACGTCAGTAATAATACGGCAAGGATTAATGCCGCTTTATAAGTATAAAATTTAAAAATGATAGCCGCCGAAAGCAGTATTAATAGCGCGCCAATTATATAGTCGAATACAAATATCGCCGGAAAATAAGCCGGTACCTTGGGGCTAATTAAGGCAGGATGAAAAAAATGAGCGATACCTAATGCCAATACACCCCCGGCATATAAACAACGGCCAATGTTAATTAATGCGGCGTTATTAGCTAGTAACAAACACGCACCCATAATTGCTGTATCCTCTATAAAACGAAACCAATACATCCAATTAGTAGTTGTGGACGATAGCCTAAGCAAATGTATCAGTACAATAAAAAAACCGAGCATTATACTTAGTATTAACGCGGCCACACTAATTTTATAACGGATTAAAAAACTAATGCCGGCCAATAACATACCTAACCCGGTAAGCCAAACCCAAAATATTTTTACCGGCATAAATTGAGGTACCAGGGTAGCTACAAAATCCGCATACATTACATGTTGGGTGCCCGTGCCTATCCAGGTAATAGCAAACAACAATAAACCAATAGTAATGCAGAGGTTAGCCGAAGTTGATTTGACGGTAAATTGATTCATAGCGAGCGTGTTAGGTTAAATGGTTATATCAAATGTAATGATATTTCTATTTAATACGCGTGAAATGGTGTTCCACCCTGTTCCAAGTGTTCACACACAAAAATTGGAATACTTATCGGTTGGCAGCGATCAGATTGGTCAATCTAGTAAAATCCTCTACGCTTAAACGTTCGGCACGTAAGTCAAGCAGCGGTTCATCAGTGATTTTTTCTTTATTGATGAGGGATGATACCGCGTTACGCAAAGTTTTACGGCGCTGGTTAAACCCGGCTTTTACTACCTGCCAAAATAGTTTTTCATCGCAGGCCAGTTCGGGAGTTTCATTACGGGTTAACCTTATAACGGCAGATAATACTTTAGGCGGAGGGTTAAATACGCCGGCTTTTACAGTAAACAAATATTCCACTTTATAGTAAGCCTGCAAAAATACGCTCAGGATGCCGTATTCCTTACTACCCGGTTTGGCGGCGCAGCGTTCGGCTACTTCTTTTTGAAACATTCCTACCACCTCAACCACCTGTTGGCGGTTATCCAGCACTTTAAATAATATTTGCGAGGATATATTATAGGGGAAGTTACCAATAATACCCAGTGGTCCGTTAAAAGTACCGGCAAAATCCAACTGCAAAAAATCGGCGTTTAATAAACGGTTGCCCAATTGCGGGTACTTTTTTTGCAGGTATTGCACCGACTCGTCATCAATATCGATCAGCGAAGTTTCGTACTCTTTTTTCTCCAATAAAAAATCAGACAGGATGCCCATGCCCGGGCCAACTTCCAGTACCTGGGTGTATTTATTTTCGGGGCGCAGACTCTCTACTATCTTGGCGGCTATGTTTTTATCAGTTAAAAAATGCTGCCCTAAATGTTTTTTTGCCCTTACCAATGTCATTATTAATCAAATATTTGAGCAAATTAAGGCATATTTGTGCTTTAAACCCGAATGCTAAGCATAAAAACTTTTATTTTTGAGGTTTTTGAAGCTAAGCGCACAAATCGGTGTAATCAAATAACATCGGTGTAATCATTATAAAAATGGATAATAAACTTAAAATAGGCATAAGTATTGGCGATGTAAACGGAATAGGTTTAGAGATCATCATCAAAACCTTAGCCGATGCAGCGATATATAATTACTGTACACCCATTGTTTACGGGCATACCAAAGTGGCCTCATTTTACCGCAATACAACCGAGGTTGCAGAGCTTAATTTTAATGTAATAAACAACCCTGCAGAGGCGCAGCCTAAACGCGCCAACATGATCAACTGCTGGGAAGAGGATGTAAAAATTGAGCCCGGTGTAGCTAATAAGGAAGTTGGTAAATATGCGTTCTCCTCATTGGAACGCGCCACCAATGACCTGGTAAACGGTGAAATAGACGCGTTGGTTACTGCGCCAATAAATAAAGACACCATACAAAGCGACCTGTTTAATTTCCCGGGCCATACCGAATATTTGCAGCAACGGGACGGTGCCGAAGATTCCTTAATGTTTTTAGTGAGCGATGCGCTTCGTGTGGGCGTAGTTACCGGCCATGTACCCATCACCAAAATAGCCGAGAGCATTACAGCTGATAAAATTGTAGCCAAGCTAAAGCTGATGAACAACAGTTTGAAAAATGATTTTTGGATACGCAAACCACGTATTGCTGTATTGGGATTAAACCCTCATGCCAGCGACAACGGTTTAATTGGTACCGAAGAGCAGGAGACGATCATCCCGGCGATTGAGCAAGCCCGCGAAAGCGATGTGCTGGCTTTTGGACCATATGCAGCGGATGGTTTTTTTGCTAACGCGACCTATTTGCAGTTTGATGCCGTATTGGCTATGTACCACGACCAGGGTTTAATTCCGTTTAAACAAATAGCTTTTGAAACCGGCGTAAACTTTACAGCAGGACTAAAATTTGTACGTACCTCACCCGACCATGGTACCGCGTTTGATATCGCCGGTAAAAACCTGGCATCGCCGGTATCTTTCCGCGAGGCGTTATTTACCGCGATACATATTGTAAAGCACCGATTAGAGGGTGCCGAGTTGAGCGAAAACCCGCTGGCTTTTAGCAAACTGAGCAGGGACAGGGATTAATATACTGTAAGTCAACTAGTTAATTGGTTTTGCAAACATGGTTTACACTTTTTGGGGTGGTTTTTAAACAAGTTGTTGATAATCAGACATATAAGAAAAAAATTTGCTGAAATGTGTTAACTTGTGTAAACCATGTTTGATTAATTACGTCGACTGCCCTGCCTGACGAAATAGCCGATAGTCGGACATTTTTTATATATTGCATACCTTACGTATAAAGATAGAGTGACTTTTCAAGATTTTAATTTCAACGAACATTTATCAGACGGGCTAAACAGCATGGGGTATATTAACCCTACGCCAATCCAGTCTATGGCCATACCGAAAATTTTAGAAGGTAAGGACCTTATAGCCTGCGCGCAAACCGGAACAGGCAAAACAGCAGCATTTTTATTGCCCGTTTTAGAGAAAATAGGCCGTAATATTGAGGAGAAAACTCTCGCCTTGATACTAACCCCAACCCGCGAACTTGCCCAACAGATAGACCAACAGGTAGAAGGACTTGCCTATTTTACAGGTGTAAGTTCCATAGCGGTTTTTGGTGGCGGCGATGGACATATCTACGAGCAACAGCGCCGGGGTATCCAAAACAATGTAAACATTATTATTGCTACACCGGGTAGGCTGATTGCCCATCTTACATCGGGTGTGTTAAAGTTGAACCATATCAAATATTTGGTATTGGATGAGGCTGACCGTATGCTGGACATGGGCTTTTCTGATGATATTATGCGCATCATTAGCTATTTGCCGAAAGAAAGGCAAACACTATTGTTTTCGGCTACCATGCCCGGACGCATTCGTAACCTGGCTAAATCAGTATTAAAAAATCCGGAGCAAATAAACATTGCTATATCACAGCCGGCTGTTGGTATTGATCAGCAAATTTATAAAGCGCATGATGCGCAAAAAACGCCTTTGTTATTGCATATCCTGAAAGAGGGTTCGTTTTTAAGCACTATTATTTTTGCTTCGCGAAAGGAGATTGTAAAGGCATTAGCTAAAGAATTAAAAGCTGCTAAAGTAAACGTAGCCGCTTTTCACTCTGATCTGGAGCAAAAAGAACGGGAGGATATTCTACTTCAATTTAAAAACAAGCAGCTGCCGGTTATTATTGGTACCGACGCGCTATCGCGTGGTATTGATGTAGAAGGAATAGACTTGGTAATTAACTATGACGCCCCCGGTGACGCGGAAGATTATATACATCGCATTGGCCGTACTGCCCGTGCAGCTACAACAGGTACTGCAATTACTTTTGTTAACCATCGCGATGAGCGCAAACTAAAAAGCATTGAGGATCTGATCGACAGAAAGCTACCTGTGCATGAAATACCGCCGCATATTGCTTCTATTGCCGAAGTAAGGTCAGCGCATGAGCCTAATAAAAACAATCGTAACCGGGGTAAAAAGAAGGTTTGGAACAAAGGGCCGAGGAATAAGCCGACTAGTTAATTACCCAAACAACTCGCTGCTCAAATACCTATCGCCCCTGTCGCAGCAAATAAATACGATCGTACCCTCTTTCAATTCCTGGGCTAAACGTATTGATGCCGATAAAGCGCCACCACTGCTCATGCCGGCAAATATGCCTTCGTGTTTAACCATTTGGCGGGTCATGGCCACGGCCTCTGTTTCTGAAATATCCATTACCCTATCCACTCTTGATGGGTCGAATATTTTAGGCAAATAAGCCTCGGGCCAGCGGCGTATACCGGGGATAGAAGAGCCATCGGTTGGCTGACAGCCTACAATTTGTATATCAGGGTTTACCTCCTTAAAAAACTTGGAGCAGCCCATAATAGTACCGGTAGTACCCATCGCACTTACAAAATGGGTTATCTGTTGGTTGGTATCTCGCCAGATCTCTGGCCCGGTATGTTTATAGTGAGAAAGATAATTATCCTCGTTTGCAAACTGGTTCAGCATAAAAAAACCACCATTGGCTGCTTTGTCTTCGGCATAATCACGGCAGGCCTCTATGCCTTCTAATAATGTTACTTTGGCACCAAAGGCCTCCATAGTAAGTGTACGTTCACGGGTAGAGTTTGATGGCAGTACCAATTCTATCTCCAAGCCAAACAAACCCGCTATCATGGCAAGGGCAATACCTGTGTTACCACTGGTAGCTTCAATAAGCTTAGTGCCGGGTTTAATATCGCCGCGCTCCAAGGCGCTTTTTATCATATTATGGGCCGCGCGGTCCTTTACACTACCGCCGGGGTTATTACCCTCCAGCTTGCCATATATTTTTACGTTTGGGTTGGGATTAAGCCTTTTGATCTCAACCATAGGCGTATTACCTATTAAATCAAGTATGCCTGCCATATTATTTTTTTGTTTTTAAAACCTTTATCATAGGGGTATGATAAACGGTAGAGTGAGGCGCAACGCTTTTGGTTAACCACACATTACCACCTATAACGCTGTCATGGCCAATTATGGTATCGCCACCTAATATAGTAGCGCCAGAATAGATCACCACATTATCGCCAACAGTTGGATGACGCTTGGTATCAGCCATATATTTAGCAACACTTAATGCACCTAAAGTTACGCCCTGGTAAAGCTTTACGTGTTTGCCAATTTGAGTGGTTTCGCCAATAACGGTACCCGTACCGTGGTCTATATAAAAATACTCACCTACCTGTGCGGCCGGGTGTATATCAATGCCGGTTTTTGAATGCGCAAACTCCGTCAATATGCGTGGTATTAAGGGCACATCATATTTATTTAATAAATGTGCCATCCTGTAACACGAAATTGCAAAAAACCCCGGGTAGGCACGTATCACCTCAAATTCGCTGCGTGCTGCAGGGTCGCCGGTAAAAATTGCCTGAATATCGGTATTTAGTATGCGGTATAATTCGGGCAACTCGCTAAAAAACGCTTTGGCCAACTCATCAATATTACAATCGCTACAAGCTTTGGTAGCTTTCATAATATCGCAAAGCTCTTTTTCCAGGCGCTTAAAATCCTGCTTTAACTCATCAACAGAACTGAATATTTTTTTTGATTGCTCCGGATAAAGCAAACGGATAACCTGCATGGCCCAACCCGTTATGGCCTCATTTGAAGGCACGGTTTCGGCTTGTTGCTGCTTGTTTAATATTTGCTTGTAAAACTCCTCGCTCATGTATTATTGGCTTTGCGTTTGCAAGTTTAGATAAAAAAATGTTTTTAATATGTAATAATTGAGAGGGATAATCCATTGTAATTCGTAAATCGCTGTAAATACCGTTTCATGAAACGACTGATACTGTTTAGCACACTGTTCCTGATCTCATTATTAACTGTGTTTGAAGCACCCACCTATCATTTGTGGCTGCTGTCGATATTGGTGACTGAGTATTGCTGGATATTTATAATTGTTACTGTTGTTTTACTGTTTACAGCCGTTTTACGAAAATATAAATATCGGTTTCATGCTACATTAATTGGGACCATTTCTCTTATGCTCTTTTGTTCTCCAATTATAAGGGCTTATAAAATAGCGGGCGATTTACAAGGGGATTTTACAAAAGTTTTTGGGTTTGAGAATATTGATACCAAACCCTTTCGTGCTTTAAATATGTTTGGAGGTAATCCTGAAGCGATTAAATACAACACTAAAGCGTATGTAACCTATGCGGACACTAGCTTAACGTTAGATTTTTACCCATCACAACTCAATGGAAATAAACCTTGTGTTGTAGTGATACACGGTGGCTCATGGAGCAGCGGTGACAGTCAGCAATTGCCCGAACTAAATAATTACTTAGCCAAAGCAGGCTATAATGTAGCATCTATTAATTACCGCATGGCGCCAAAATATAAAAGCCCGGCTCCGCTTTACGATGTACGCGCGGCCCTGGCTTATTTACGTACTCATGCAGATCGACTTAAAATAGACACCACCAATTTTGTTTTGCTGGGTCGATCTGCCGGGGCGCAAGTAGCTATGCTAGCTGCATACACTATGCACGACCCAGCCATAAAAGGGATAATTGATTTTTATGGCCCTGCGGATATGGTTTGGGGATATAGCAAGCCGGCAAGTAAGTTGGTAATGGATTCGCGCGGGGTGATGGAGCGGTATCTGGGTGGTACGTACAAGGATGTACCACAAAACTATGCACGCAGCTCGCCCATTGAGTATGTGGATAAGCAATCACCTCCAACATTAATTATTCATGGCGCTAACGATGTATTAGTGGCTTATGAGCATAGCAACAGGCTGGATAAAAAATTAACAGCAAACAATATCAAACATTATTGGCTTAAGCTGCCCTGGGCCACACATGGGTTTGATTATAATTTGAATGGCCCGGGCGGACAATTATCTACTTATGCAGTTACACGGTTTTTGCAAGGGGTGACTTATAAGCCCGAGTAGTAGTCATAACCTAATTCCGCCCAATAATCTCGCGGACGATTGTTGCTAAAACTGATACTGCCAATACGTTTTAAATTCTTGATGCCATATTTAACCGGGATGATCAACCTTAAAGGGGCACCATGTTCTAATGGAAGTGGTTTATCATTCACCTCATAGGCTAGTAACGTTTGCGGATGCATAGCACTTGGCATATCTAAACCAACATAGTATGCTTTATCTGGAGTTTCCATACCCACGTATTCCATTTTAACTTGTTCGTCCAATTTATAATGCGCTATAAAATCGCTGAATTTTACACCTCCCCAATGCGATATCTGGTCCCATCCCTCTACACATTTAAAATCATAAATGATCTCAGTTTTGGGTAATGCTTTTATTTCATCCAGGGTTATTGTCAAGGTTTCTGTGGGTGATTTTTGTACTTCTAACTTCCACGTTGCCGGATCAAATTTTTTAGAGGCCTCTATACCGATATCACTATTTACCCGCACCTTTTTGGCGGCCATTGATTTAGGATAGGTTTTAACCAGGTTGTTATTGCTGAAAAAGTTCCTGAAAAATACCTCCGTTTTATTTAATGCTTTGCGTAGAGGTTTGCGCGCACCGCCTGTAATTCCTTTAGTTTCAATGGGCGAATTATACAGCCATTTCCACCCGCCATACGCGGCAGCACCAAGCCCAATAAAAGTAGCGAACGAAACAAACGTCCGCCGGTTGATCTTTTGATCGGTAGTAAGCGGTTTTTTAGTTGTTTTCATCCTTTTGCTTTTTTGGTTTATCATTTACCACTTCAAAACCGGTAATAACTGACCTGAAATTATTCCATCCCGCCAGGATAACCTGTATTAGGTGTACCATAAAAAATAATACATAGCCAATGGTTAATGCAAAATGCCATATCCTTGCCAAATGGTAACCACCGCATAACCATGTCAGGTAATAAAACTGCACGGGTTTATAAATAGCCAAACCTGTAATTAACGAACCCAGACCCATTATTATGATGGCCGAATAAGCAATACGCTGCGCGGCATTATATTTATTTTGTGGAGGCAATCCCCTGCGAATATGCAAGTCATGTAATAAAACCAGCCAGGCTTCTTTAAACGAATTACGTTTAGGGACCAGATCTCGCCACTCGCCGGATATCCAGGTATAGAGTACGTACAAAATACCGTTTATGGTGAAAAACCACATGAACAGGAAGTGAAAAGCCATTCCTTCTGACAAACGATGGATAATATTAAACTCTTTATAAAACCATTGCGGGAAGAACTTGAAATAGGTATGCCCGAATAAGGTGATGGAATAAGTATCGCTTGCCCAATAGATCAAAATGCCGCTCCATATCATAATGGCCAGTATGGGGAAATTTACCCAATGGAACCATCGCATGGCTAAGGAATGTTTCTCTTTGATCTTTTTCATTTTGAAAGGCTCAAACTAATATACGTAACTACGTAGTTTGAAGATATATTCAGTGATAATTTATTTTACAAAGTCAACTAATATAAATTTTAAACCTGCCGAAAAGAGCACAATAAATAAACAAGTTATAATTAATTTATTACTAAGCAGTTTCGTACCCAAATAAGACCCAATAAAGCTGCCTGCAATAACAGCAGGAATATAAAAAAGGATATTGGAATCAATTTTATTTAACGAGGATAAATGACCGGCAAGTCCCGTTATTGAATTACATAAAATTATTAATGCAGCAACCCCGGAAGCTTTTTTAATAGTTGTCCAGTTTGCCATTATAATAACAGGAGAAAGAAAAATGCCTCCGCCTACGCCAATTAATCCTGAAATTAAACCTATTACTGCACCCATAATTAAGCCATATCCAAAAGGCATGGGCCTTACTTCTGTAGTAGGCTTAATATATTGCCGCAATAACAATAATGATGCAGAAATAATTAGAAATATACCTGCTATCAATTTAAAATAATGTGGGTTTATGGTCATACTACCACCAACGAATGCCATTGGTAAAGAAGCTATGGCAACAGGAATAAATATTTTTCGGTCAAAGAAGCCGGAGCTAATGTATTTATATGAAACTATTGTAGCCACACAAATATTTAAAACAAGCGAAATTGGTTTGATGGAATCAGGCGCAAAAGAGAGCCATGCCATAGCTGCCAAATATCCCGAAGCGCCCGCATGCCCCACAGATGCATATAATGTTGCTATTACTATAAATAAGATGATCGCCAGGATTATTATTGGTTCCATAAATTATGTGATATCACATTTAAGGCATCACCAATCAAACTTATTAAAAATGTTTAAACAGAACGCAATAAAAAAGGTGAAAACATTGCTGCTTTCACCTTCTCAAAACTACAAAATATGAATTAACGGTTAGGTTCGTCGTTGGGTGTTCCTACTACTTTATAACTGCGGTTATTGTCATTATCAAATGTCTCCTGGTAATAGTAGCCATCTGCTGATAGTAAATATTTTTGCCCGGCAACATTTACCCGTTTACTGTCAGATGGGATTGATCTAACCACATCGCCCATTTTGGGAGGCGTTATAGCTGATGCGGGTGCAGGATAACGAGATGTAGCTGATGCCCCGCCTTGTATCTGATTTTGGTTATAAGCCTCGGCACCACCATTATCAGTATCTAATACGCCATCTTTACCTGCTACCTGGTAAACAACAGAGCCATCGTCTTTAGTAATAGGCTCATAATAAACACCATTTAGTTCATAATACTGTGCTCCGTTAATTACAATAGACTGCGCGTTATCGGGCAGATCTTTAATAGCAGCGCCTATAGGTGGTTCCACAACAGTGTATTGATTATTGTTAAACTGATAAAACAAGCCGGCGCTATAATAGTATTGATATGGGCCCCACCAAAATGGATAATATCCGTAAGGTAAAAACCCAACATTTACGCCTAAATACGGCGTGTAATAACGATTATAATAACCGTGATAGTTGTAATAACCGTTATACGGCCTACCTGTTATACGGTTAGTCCCGGTTGGTAAACCCGGATAGCTACGATAAGACGGGCGCCCCGCACTTACAGCACCATTTGCACTAGCCCCGCCACGCGGAGCAACTGCTGTGCCACGCTGCGGACCTATATTGCCAACAGAAGGACGGCCCATGCCAATTCCGGCACCACCACCGCCTCGTATAGCGCCTCCGCCAATGCTGGCACCACCACCGCCACCAATAGTTCCGCCGCCAAATGAACCGCGTACACCACGTTGAGCGTCGGCAGGTGTGATAAAAAGCACACTCAATATCGCGCTAAAAGCGATACCAAGCATTTTTATAGTTGATCTTTTCATAATTGTATGATAAAACGTTGATCCGATTTATATATTGTTAGACAAAAAATAGCCCAAAGGTTTAATGCTAATTTAAATAAATTAACACAAAAATCGCACCGAATTCCAAGTGTTAAAGCGACTCTGCAACAACAATATATGGCTCATTAAATTGCAGGGTAAAAAGTCCGTCTTGTCGGGTTTTAAATGTAGTGTCAGATAGCGGGTCGAGCCCGGTAAATTGCAGGTTTGTTGGGGTTGATAATAATTCAATAATTTCTCCGGCAGGCTTCCATTTACTAAAGCCGGATGTTATTGGGTAAATTTTTTGGTTGTTGTAAAAAATAACCAGGTTAATTTTATCTGCATAAGGCAAATAATCATCCAGGGCAAACTCATCTGTAACCACATTTACTGCAGGGTAATTGTTTGCAGTCAAATATTTTAATGCTGTGGATATTATAGGGTATTCGCCTACCGGTAATACTTTTACATCCGACTGAACATCGCCACCAACATTATCAGTAATTATCCAATCTACTTTTATGCCATAAGCATTTAGCTTTTCGGCTATTTCCTGGGTTACCATTACCGTAGGGCTCCACTCCAGTAGCTGCCCTAATAATTCATCATCAAAACTATCCATGCCCAGCACCAATAATGCAGGTTCCTGTTTTTCGCGGATGATATGATGAGACGACATTATAGTTCTTTTTTCATTATGACAATATCCTTGCCTTTTAACGCTATTCTTTCCAGCTGTTCCCAACCTAATCTTTTATATAAGCTTTCGGCAGTATGTGTAAACAAATAAAGATCTTTTGTTCCCAATGTTTTTGCCCGGTTTTGAATTTCTTCACAAAGCATTGCTCCATAGCCTTTTCCTCTATGCTTGGGCAAAGTATAAACCAATGCCAACCATGGTTCAAATTCCTTTAACCGGGGAACGGCATCTAATAACCCTACATGGTGATAAACACCCCCGGTTGCAATTGGCGATCCATCCAGGGTCATCACCAATTGAAAAGGTATTCCATTATTAGGGAAATTATTCAGTCGCTCAATAGTTGCGGTTTTATCAATATTCCATTCATCAAAATACCAATCCGCAATAAGGCTAATTAGTTCAGTATCCGAAGACGCTATTTCTTTATACGTAATGTTCATAGGTTATTTAATGCCTCACCTACCGGCCGACCAATAGTGCCGTTTGGTGTTTGTATATGTAATAGCGCGGCTATGGTTGGTGCAATATCGGTCATATGAGTTTCGCGGGTGGTTGATCCATGTTTAATACCCCAGCCCATTAATACAAACGGTATATGCGCGTCATATGGGTTCCACGTGCCATGTGATGTACCTGTCGATGTTCTTCCCGCCGCCGGGGTACGGCCGGTAAACCACCCCGGATTCAATATAATTTGTATGGCACCGCTGCGTTCGGCATTATAACCGTTTATGATGCGCTCCCGCAAATCATTCGGGATATTGGCGGTTTGCGCCTTTTGCATATCTACCACAAAAGCTATAGCCGGTTGTTGCTGCAGGTATTGTATACAGTCGTTTTTAATAGCGGCTTCGTCCAGTCCTAATCTTTTTATAACAGGATTGTTTAGCTGAACCTGGTAATTACTAAAGCTTAATACCAATCGCTGTCCTTTATACTTCTCCAGTAGCTGGGCGTTAAGCCCCCTTAGCGCCAATGCATCATCCCATGTCCCTGCCGGGATATTATGGTCCGTTAAAAAAGCAGTGTTATGCGCCGCGCCGTGGTCGGCAGATAAAAATACGGTGTATTGACCTTTGCCAATTTTAGTATCCAGGAAAGTAAAAAATGCGGCCAGGTCGCGGTCCAATCTTAAATAGGTGTCCTCAATTTCAATAGAGTTTGTGCCAAATTTATGGCCAACATAATCGGTAGAAGACAAACTTAAAGCTAAAAAGTCAGTAACGCCGTTTTGTCCCAACCTCTCGGCATTTATAGCGGCTTCCGCCAGGTCAATAGATAGTGTATTACCGTAAGGTGTAGTACGTATAATTTCTAAACTATCTTTAGATAACAATGATGTTTTGATAGGAAACGTTGGGGTAGAGGAACCTTTAAATAAGCCCTCATACCGGGCATTATCTTCTGTACTTTGCGCATAGGTGCTTATCGGATAAAGCGTGTTCCAATCCTGCGCTAAATATTTTTCAATTAAACGTTTGCCATTAAAATCCTTTACCCATTGCGGCAGCTCTTTCATGTAATAAGTGCTGGTTATCCAACTGCCGGTTTTATCGTCCATCCAATAAGCGGCATTAGCGGTATGGCCAGCAGGTAAAATTGCACCCCTGTCTTTTAAGGCGATA
This sequence comes from uncultured Mucilaginibacter sp., assembly GCA_964524015.1. Taxonomy (GTDB): domain Bacteria; phylum Bacteroidota; class Bacteroidia; order Sphingobacteriales; family Sphingobacteriaceae; genus Mucilaginibacter. Next base: position 20,956 of record CAZGBN010000046.1, read on the forward strand.
CCAATTACTTTCGATTTAAAATTGGTGGCCAGTTTTAACTCGTCAGTAATTGTAGTAGTTAACATATTGCGTGGCGACATCTTACCCCAACTTGAATTACTGCCAACCCCCTGTACGCTACTGTCAGCGGTGCAATACATGGATCTGCCGGTAGCTTGTATAATAAAATCATTGCCGGCAATGCCATGTATGGCAGGCACGGTACCTGTATAAATAGTAGTATGACCGGCGGCCGTAACGGTAGGTATATAATCAACTATAGTATTTTCGGCGGTAAAGCCTTCATTTAACAGTCGTTTAAAGCCCCCCGTTCCGTAGCGGCTGTAAAAGCGGTATAAATAGTCCCAGCGCATTTGGTCAACCACCAGGCCCACTACCAGTTTAGGGCGGAGTAAGTCATTGTTTGCAGATGCGGTTTTAGTTTTATTTTGTGCCGATAGCGAAACGGAGCAGCCCGCAAGCAGGATAAACAATAGGTTTTTGATCTTCATCTGATTGGATTTTGAAGGCAAATATCAT
>CAZGBN010000047.1:0-20615 GCA_964524015.1 uncultured Mucilaginibacter sp.
TTAAAGCCGGTTTTAACATCATATTAAGCGACCCTAACGTTAAAGCTATCCTGATCAATATATTTGGTGGTATAGTACGTTGCGACCGTGTGGCACAAGGTGTTATTGATGCTTATAAAGAAATTGGCAACATTCCTGTACCAATCATTGTACGTTTACAAGGCACTAACGCTAAAGAAGCAAAAGAGTTAATTGATAACTCAGGCTTAAAAGTTTACTCGGCTATTTTATTAAAAGAAGCTGCGGAGATTGTTAAGCAGGTGTTGGTTTAATTAGAGATTAATTAACTGAAGAAATATTAAAAGGGGCTTATTGCCCCTTTTTTTGTTTAGTATATTTCGGTATGTTCACGTTTTAATACCAAATCAACCATGAGCACCCACCAAATACTTTATGGCACAAGCATCCTGTTAACCGGTTTACTGGCAGGATTATTTTTTGGCTTTCAATGTTCTATTATAAACGGCTTGGGTGCATTGGGCAATAAAGAATATCTGTTAAGCTTTCAAAGTATTAACAGGGTAATACAAAATCCGGTGTTCATGATAAGTTTTATGGGGCCGGTTATTGTGTTGCCTATTACCAGTTACCTCAATTATAAAATTGGAGGCAGTGATCTGTTTCCATTCCTGTTAGCATCCACTTTAATTTATGTGATAGCTGTATTTGGTATTACTATAGCCTGTAACGTGCCATTAAATGATATGCTGGACAAGTTTAATATCCAATCAGCAACCGACAGTGAGTTACAGGGTATGCGCCTGCAATTTGAAGCGGGCTGGAACAAATGGCATTTGATTAGGACGATGGCTGCAATTATAGCTTTCCTTACACTTATTATACCGCTACTTAAAAGAATTTAACTATATAGCTATAACAATTTTGTTATAAAATAATTTCTTCAAACATTATTAAAATATTGGTTGTTAGCTTATTAACTAATCTATTAAAAACATGAAGAAGTTATTTTTATTAACCGCATGCGTAGCTACAATTTGTTTAGTTCAGGCATGTTCATCTGCTAATGAAGCAACCGTGGCAGACAGTACTGCGACAGCCGGCACCGATACCATGGTAACAACCGCTCTGCCCGACTCGGTATTTGTTAATATGGCCGCAATGGGCGGCAAAACCGAAGTTGAATTGAGTAATATAGCGCTGGCAACCAGCAATAACGCTGCCATTAAAGATTTTGCTAATATGATGGTAACAGACCATACCAAGGCAAATAATGAATTAATGGCGATAGCAAAAAACAAAAACATAATATTAGCAGACAGCCTTGATGCAGAGCATAAAGCTAAAGGAGATAATTTGCGTAATCTAACAGGTGGCGCTTTTGACAAAGCATACGTGGCAACAATGGTAGCAGATCATCAAAAAACTTTAGACCTAATGCGTAACCAGGCTTCAGGCGGCTTAGATGCAAACATTAAAGACTTTGCTGCTAAAACCGCCCCGGTTGTACAGATGCATTTGGAACATGCACAAACATTGCAGAACAGTATAAAATAATTAAACTCGACAAATAATAAAAAAGGTTCAGACGATATGTTTGAACTTTTTTTATTCCCGATCATTTTTCCACTTTACTCAACCAATCCTTAATAGCTGCCTGTAATTGCGGTTTTATAATTTTTACCTCATCTATCGTTTTTATCTCAACCAAACGACGCCCGTCTTTATAATCACTGGTTAACAAGCCTGATGTGTTATCTATTTTAGCCCCGCTGGGGAAAACCATCAGGATACGTTTATGCAGGTTCATTACGATAATATGACGCCGGTATTCTTTTGGGTCGAACGGCTTTATCTCACCCGAGTAATAAAAACTGGGTGCATTCCACTTAATTTCTTCGGCAATTTGGGCGTCGGTACTTAATATAGTTTCACGTAAAGCTTTTACAATCCCTTTTGTGGGTTGCTCCAGCTTGTCAATATAGTCTGATACCAGTTCGGTATCGGATGCTTTTTGTTTAGCCATGATAAGATTAATTGCTAGTATAAGCGCTTGCCTCTACCCTATCAACCGCACTAATTTTACTATAATCAGGCACAAAGCTTTCTGCACTGCTTATAGCCATGTCCATTTCAAAACCGGCAGGATAAGGAGTTTGCAATAGGCTGCCTTTAGGTGCATAAGGAAACAATTCGGCGAAGGTCATGATCTGGCTGTGGCTTACCCTGCGGTAAATAAACATACGATGCAGATCATCCGGGTGCTTAATACCTGCCGCTGCCATCATATGTATAGCACTAGCAACGGTTTGGTTATGAAAGTTGGCTACCCTTGTCTTTTTATCGTCAACCACTAAACCAACCACCAGGCTTTTATCCTGTGTAGCTATACCCGTCGGGCAGGTATTGGTATTACACTCTAATGCTTGTATACAACCTAAAGCAAACATCATTCCCCGCGCGCTATTGCACATATCAGCCCCTAAAGCAAAATTCTTTAGCAGATCAAAACCGGTTGCTACCTTACCCGAAGCTATAATTTTAATATGCTGCTTCAAATCAAATCCTGTTAAGGCATCATACACAAAAGCCAAAGCCTCACGCAAAGGCATACCTACCGAGTTGGAAAACTCCAACGGAGAAGCACCTGTGCCACCCTCGCCCCCATCAACCGTAATAAAATCAGGGTAGATCCCTGTTTTGATCATGGCTTTGCAGATGGTTAAAAATTCGCTTTTATGGCCCACACACAACTTAAAGCCAACAGGCTTACCATCGGATAGATCACGAAGTTTTTTTATAAAGTGCATCATCTCTACCGGGTTGCCAAACGCGGTATGATAAGGCGGCGATATTACATCATGCCCCATCTCCACCAAACGTATGCGGGCAATCTCTGGCGTAACCTTGGCTGCGGGCAATATACCGCCGTGACCCGGTTTGGCACCCTGCGATAGCTTTATTTCTATCATTTTTATCTGGGGCAATTGGGCACGCTCAGCAAATGCTTCATAATTGATAGTACCATCAGTATTACGGCAACTAAAATAACCTGTACCTATCTGCCAGATAATATCCCCGCCAGGCTGTAAATGATGATCGCTTAAACCACCCTCGCCAGTATTATGGGCGAAGTTGCCAATTTTGGCACCGCTATTTAAAGCTAAAATGGCATTGGTACTTAACGAACCAAAGCTCATGGCTGATATATTAAATACGCTGGCATCATATGGTTGGGTACACTCCGGACCGCCTACCTTAACACGTGGCGAATTATTTAATTGATGATGATCAATAGCGCCTATACTATGATTTAACCACTCGTACCCATTTTGATAAACATCCAGTTCGGTACCAAACGGGCGGGTATCATCTACCTTTTTGGCGCGCTGATATATTACGCTCCGATTTTGGCGGTTAAAAGGCGTGCCATTGGTATCGCTCTCTACAAAATACTGGTATATTTTAGGACGCAGGTCCTCCGCCAGGTATCGCAGCCTGCCCACTACCGGGAAATTACGTACAATGGTATGCTTGGTTTGCAACAGATCATATATACCTAAAACTACAATAGGCACAATTATAACAAACGACCATACCGCAGGTCTCCAAATTAAACTCCATCCTACTAATACAGCTATGATGATTATGGATGATATGATGAAAAGTTTTCTCATGCGGATAGTATTATATTGTAAAGCTAAACGATTGTTGCTAACAAAAAGCGTGTTGCAACGTTAATTATTGTATAAATGTCTGCAAAATGTAATTTATAATAAATAGATGTTTAAACATCTATTTTGTTTGTATATTTGTCCTAACAAAAAAACAATCAATCATGGCAACAACAAAATGGGTATTGGACCCAACACATTCAGAAGTACAATTTAAAGTAAAACACTTAGTTATATCAACCGTAAGCGGATTTTTTAAAACCTTTGAAGGTAGTTTAACTACTGATAACGAAAATTTTGAAAACGCACAAGTTGAATTTTCATTAGATGTAAACAGCGTTGATACCAACCAGGAACAACGCGACGGACATTTAAAAGGTGCTGACTTTTTCGACGCCGAAAAATATCCTAAAATTACTTTTACCTCTACCTCTTTAACCAAAGATGGTGACGACTATAAATTAAAAGGTAATTTAACTATTAAAGACGTAACCAAACCGGTGAGTTTAGATGTTGAATTTGGTGGCTCGGCTACTGATTTTTACGGCAATACCAAAGCAGGCTTTGATGTTACCGGCAAAATTAACCGTAAAGAGTTTGGTTTGACCTGGGATGGTATAACCGAAGCAGGTGCCATAGTAGTTGGCGAGGATATTAAATTGCACGCCAGTGTACAATTTGCAAAGCAAGCGTAATTTTTGATATCGGATTTCGAAATTGCGATTTCGGATTTATTTATAAAAGGCTCATGAGGTTTAAACATCGTGAGCCTTTTTTTGTCTACTTTTGATAAGAATCAATCCGAAATCGAAAATCCGAAATATCTAAAAATGCTTATCAATATCTACCCGGAAAACCCCAACGAAAAAGCTATCCAGCAGGTAGTGGATGTGTTGCGGAAGGGTGGCATCGTAATTTACCCCACCGATACGGTTTATGGATTGGGTTGCGATATCACTAATCAAAAAGCTATTGAAGCTATTTGCAAGATCAGGAATATTAAACCGGATAAAGCCAACTTCTCTTTTATTTGCTATGATTTGAGCCATATATCAGATTATATTAAACCGATAGACAATACTACTTTCCGCGTACTTAAAAAGGCGTTACCAGGGCCATTTACCTTTATTTTTAATGCCAGCCATAAAGTGCCCAAGCTATTAAGCTCGAATAAAAAAACGGTGGGTATACGTGTGCCTGATAATACTATAGCCCGTTGCATTGTAAAGGAGCTGGGTAACCCTATCCTATCTTCTTCTATACATGACGAAGATGATATTATTGAATACTCAACCGATCCGGAATTGATACACGAGAAATATGAAAACCTTGTTGATATAGTAATTGATGGCGGTTATGGTGATAACGTACCCTCAACCGTAGTTGATTGCACCTCCGGCGATTTTGAGATCATCCGTGAAGGCAAAGGAGATTTGGAAGCTTATTTGTAAACCAAATTTCTCCTCGTCTTTGCTGTAAGGGTAGTTTTTACCCCCTAATCGACTTAACAAATGCAGGAATTTTATCCAAATATCCATCTTCACCTAACAGTTTCACAAACGCACTGCCTACTATAGCTCCATTAGCGTATTGGCAAGCTTTAGTATAGGTTTCATTATTAGAAATACCAAAACCTATAATAGTTGGATTATTCAATTGCATGGCTTTTACACGCTTGTAATAACCTTCAATGCTATCAGATACATTCAAACTACCACCTGTTATATTTGATGAAGATAATAGGTAGATAAAGCTATTACTCAGTCCATCGATCTTGCGGATACGTTCTTCTGACGTTTGTGGGGTTACCAGGAATATATTGCTCAGGTTGTTGTCCTTAAAAAATCTCGAATACATGTTTTCATACTCGTACATTGGCAAGTCTGGAACTATAACACCGTCTACCCCTACTGCTGCCGCCGCCTTACAAAATCGCTCTACACCATATTGCACTATAGGGTTTACGTAACCCATGAGTAGTATTGGTATGGTAACTCGTTTGCGAAGATCCTTCAACTGTTCAAAAAGCACATTAAGCGTCATTCCGTTATCCAATGCCTGTTGTGAGCTATTTTGAATAGTGGGCCCATCAGCCACGGGATCAGAATAAGGGAAACCAATCTCTAAAAAATCGGCTCCTGCTTTTTCTAATGCTTCCGCAATATCAATAGTGGTATTTATGGCAGGATAACCCGCTGTATAGTAGATAGATAATAAATTATCTTTTTTAGTTGCGAAAAGGTGGTTTAAACGATTCATTTATTAGTTGATAGTTCATGGATCATAGTTCATGGCGATAGTTACTATGAACCATCAACTATGAACCATAAACCCTTTAGTAGCCAAAATATTTTATATAAGTATCCAAGTCCTTATCACCACGACCTGAGAGGCAGATAACTACATTATCATCTGCTTTAAATTTCATTTTTTCTAAGTATGCCAATGCATGTGCCGATTCAATTGCCGGGATAATGCCTTCTAACTGGCAGCATAATAACCCTGCCTGTAAAGATTCTTCATCGGTAACACTGGCATATTGCGCGCGCTTAATTTTATACAAATGTGCATGCTGAGGACCGATGCCCGGATAATCAAGCCCCGCAGAGATAGAATAAGGCTCTACAACCTGCCCATCGTCTGTTTGCATTAATATGGTTCGGCTGCCATGCAAAACTCCTTCACGGCCCAGAAAAGTGGTCGCAGCAGAGTGTCCGCTATCTACACCTTTACCGGCTGCTTCAACAGCTATTAGCTTTACGCTTTCATCATCCAAAAAGTGATAGAACGCGCCCATGGCATTACTGCCACCACCCACACAAGCCAAAACATAGTCAGGTAACTCTTTACCTGTTTGCTCTTTTAACTGCACTTTGGTTTCTGCAGATATGATAGATTGGAACTTAGCCACCATCTCCGGATAAGGATACGGGCCCACTACCGAGCCTATGATATAATGTGTGTCAACCGGGTTAGCTATCCAATCACGCATAGCCTCATTGGTAGCATCTTTTAAAGTTTTGCTGCCTGATGTAGCCGGAACAACCTTAGCACCCAACATTTTCATACGCGATACGTTTGGCGCCTGACGGGCCATATCAACCTCGCCCATATACACTACACATTCAATACCCATTAAGGCGCAAACGGTAGCGGTAGCAACACCATGCTGCCCTGCTCCCGTTTCGGCTATAATACGTTTTTTGCCTAAACGCTTGGCCAGTAATATCTGCCCGATGGCATTATTTATTTTATGCGAACCTGTATGATTAAGGTCCTCGCGTTTTAAAAATATATTGGTACCGTATTTTTCAGAGTATCGCTTGGCATAATACAAAGGCGATGGCCGTCCTACATAATCTTTCAGAAGATGGGCGAACTCAGCTTTAAAGTCGGCATCATTAATAATTTGCAGGTACTGTTGCCTTAATTCTTCCACGTTAGGGTACAGCATTTCCGGTATGTATGCTCCCCCAAAATCTCCGTAATAACCTTGCTCGTTAACTCCGTATTTCATTAGTTCTATAGTTAAGCATGTTAAATGCTTTTTTTAATTTTTCAATATCCTTTACCCCCGGCGATGTTTCAAATTTACTATTTAAATCAACCCCATAAAATTGCGGATGAGTAATTGTATTTACCTCCTCCAAATTATCTAAACTTAACCCTCCGCTTAAAAAAAAGGGTGTGTTTAGTTTGTACTTATCCAAAATACTCCAGTCAAAAGTTTTGCCAGACCCACCATGCAGGTCGGTCTTGGTATCGAACAGAAAATAATCTACTTTGTTGGCGTAATTATTTAATCGTTCAAAATCAAAATCTTCGTTAAGCCCAAAAGCTTTAAATACTGTTACCCTATCCCTAAACGATGCGGCAAACTCCGGGCTTTCACTGCCATGTAGCTGTATAGCGTTAAATCCAAAAGCATCTATTAACCCATTAATTGTTTCTTTACTCTCATCAACAAATACGGCGGTTTTGTAAATAGCCGCAGGCAGATCAGCCAATACATCCACAGGCAAATCATTGATGTATCTTGGCGATGGTGCGTAACAGATAAAGCCCATATAGTCGGGGGCTAAAGCTGCTACCGCTTTTATGTTATCCCTACCCCTTAAACCGCAAACCTTTATTTTCATGTTAGTTACTCAAAAGAGTTTTAAAGCTTTTTAAAGCTGATCCTTTTAATAACGCCTCTTCGGCCTCATAAAAACAATCTGCAAATGTTTTTTCCGGGTGGATGGTTTTAATAGCTATGGCCGCGTTAGCCAATACTACATTGTTTTGCGCGGTGGTAGCTTCATTGTTCAACACCTTCATAAATATATCTGCCGACTCAGCTACGGTGCTGCCACCTATTATTTCTGATGGATTTAACTTCTCAAATCCTAAAGCTTCAATGCTGTTTATTTTTTCACCTTCGGCAGAGAAGGTCTTAAAATCGCAGGTAAGCGATATCTCATCATAACCTTCTAAAGCATTCAGGATGGTATACTTCACATCAGACTGCTGGTATAAATAGGCATATATACGTGCTAACTCTAAATTATAAACTCCCACCATTTGATTTTTTGGCCTTGCGGGATTAACCATTGGCCCCAGCATATTAAAAAATGTTTTAACACCCAGTTCTCTACGGATAGGTGCCACACTTTTCATAGCCGGATGAAACAAAGGCGCGTGTAAAAAACAAATATTAGCTTTATTGATACTGGTTTTTAGTTTATCAGCATCATTAGTAAACTGGTAGCCTAAATATTCCATTACGTTTGATGACCCACACCCCGATGAAACACCATAATTGCCATGCTTGGCTACTTTATACCCAGCCCCTGCTACTACAAATGACGCTAACGTGGAGATATTAAATGTATCCTTGCCATCACCACCTGTACCGCAAAGATCTATCAGATCATCGGTTTCCAAGTCAAGCGGCAGGCAAAGTTCCAACATGGCATCCCTAAAACCTTCTAACTCGTTCACGGTAATATTGCGCATGCAATAGGCCGTCATAAAAGCGGCAATTTGCGAATTATTATAAGTACCCTGAGTGATTATAGTCAGGATGTCTTTAGATTCCTCCCTGGTAAAAGCCTTATTTTCAAAAAGGTGATTTAGTATTTGCTTCATATATATCCCAAAAGGGAATTTTTTAGTTAATGCTATTGAACGTACAATAAAAAAGGGCTACCTAACGGCAACCCTTTTTTAATATATATTTTAATACATGGGTTTGCCTTACGATTACTCGTTAAACCACCACCAGCTAGTATTTATTCTTACGTTCATTTGTTCAACAAAGATGGAAATAGTTTTTACCAAAAGCAAACGGAAAAATTATTTTAGTTCATGGTTGATAGTTAATGGTTCATAGCTATGAACCATTAAACTATTTGCTATTTCAATAACGGGTCCTTCTCTTTAGCAAATACATTATAAACCAATTTATCCAATAACCCCGGTAAAAGTTTGCTTAACAATACGGTAAGCTTTCCTTGCCTGGTCATGATCAAAGTACGGGCACGATTTTCTACTCCGTCAGCTATAATTTTGGCCACTTCTTCCGCTGTCATCATTTTTTCTTCCTGCAAGGTGCTCTCGCCCTGCTGTGTTCCATTTTTATCTAAAGCCGTATTACGGATGTTTGATGCCGTAAAACCCGGGCAAGCGGTCAACACATGTACACCGGTCTTTAAATTCTCAACCCGCAAAGCATCCAGGAAGCCATTCATGGCAAACTTTGAGGCCGAATAGCCTGTGCGTCCCGGCAACCCTTTATATCCCGCTATGGACGATACACCTACAATACTGCCTTTGGTTTTCAATATTTCGGGCATCGCATATTTAGTACAATAAACTGTTCCCCAAAAATTTACATCCATCAATTGCTGTAATACTTTAACATCTGTATCATTAAATAATGCGCGCATGGATATACCAGCGTTATTCACCAATACGTCTATTTTCCCAAAGGTGGTGATGGTTTGTTTGATCAAATGCTCACAATCTTTTTCAATAGCAACATCACATTCTACCGCTATGACTTTTATACCATATTGTTGCTGCAGGTTTTGAGCTATTTCGCAAAGGGTTACATATTGGCGCGCGGCTAAAACTAAGTTTGCTCCGCGTGTGGCAAATTCGACAGCTAAGGCTTTACCAATGCCTGATGAGGCACCAGTGATAATTACAACTTTATTGTTCAACTTCATATTGCGGCTTAAACACCTGCGGCATGCCGTGTACTTTTATTTGGGGCACTTTAAACAGGTATTTAGCAGCGAATATAAACATAGCGCCGTAAAAGTATTTAATGTATTGCCAGCTAAATTTGGGTATAGTCTGGATTTTTGAGTTAATGATATATGTTTTGGGGAAATAATAATTTTTAAGCCCCGCCAGTTTCATGCGATATGATAGGTCAATATCATAACCAAAACGCACAAAACGTTCATCAAATAAACCGGTTTCGTTAAACACCGATCTGCGCAGCATCATAAACGCGCCATTTAAAATATCAACTTCTGTTGTCTGAAACTCCTCTACCCACTCCTTACGGTTACGGTTGCTTAAGCGCGATTTAGGGAAATGTCTGGCCAAACCAACTAACTTGAAAAATGCCGCCCACGGTTTAGTTAGTCCGCGTTTTGATTCAGAAAGAAACTTTCCTTGCGGCGATAGCATCCTTACACCTGCTCCGCTAGCATCATGATGTGCATCCATAAACTCCAATACTTTCTCCAAAGTATCTTTGCCGCAAATTGTATCCGCATTGACTAGTAAAACATACTCCCCTTTAGCCAATTCAATAGCGCGGTTATAGGCTTTTGGTATACCTTCATTAACCTGATTAGCTAAAACTTTAAATTGAGGAAACTGGTAACCCAGCATCTCTATCGACTTATCGCATGATGCATTATCAACTATAATAACTTCATAATCAATGCTTTTACCTGAAACAATTAAAGAATTAAGTGACTGCTTGAGTAAATTACATTGATTATAATTTACCGTAATAACTGTTAATTTCATACGCTATCTGGATAATGAATTTTCATACGGAACACGTGTAGTGATGGACCGCCCGAGGGTAATCTCATCAACGTACTCCAATTCACCTCCAAAAGCTATGCCACGCGCAATAGTGGATAACTTTAAGTTAAAATGCTTAAGTCGTTTATCTAAATAAAATATAGTGGTGTCGCCCTCCATAGTGGCGCTAAGAGCAAAAATAATTTCTTTGGCTTCGCTTTGTTTTAACCTTTCGACTAATGAATCTACCTCCAGGTCACTGGGCCCAATACCATCCATTGGCGATATCAATCCACCCAATACATGATATACGCCATTATATTGGTTAGTATTCTCAATAGCCATTACATCACGGGTATCCTCCACAATGCAAATCAGGCTTTGGTCGCGTTTGGGCGACGCGCAAATTTCGCATATGGCTTTATCAGAAATATTATGGCAAGTTTGGCAAAACTGAATTTCGTTACGGAGTTTGCTTACGGTGCTACTAAACTGTTCTACATCGGCCTTTTCCTGCTTTAATAAATGCAGCACCAGGCGTAAAGCGGTTTTTTGACCGACACCCGGTAATTTGGCAAATTCAGCAACGGCGTTTTCTAATAGTTTAGAAGAGAAATTCATTATGCGAATATAGTGTTTAGTCGGAAAGTCCGGAAGTCGGAAAGTCCTAAAGATTTAAAATTATCGGAGTTTTGTTTAATTAGTGAGTATTTATAAATTGTGGGCGTAAACCCTATCAATTATGGCATTTAAATTTGAGAAACTAATTGTTTGGCAAAAGGCTGTAGACCTATCTTACAACATAAATGAATTGACCAAATCCTTTCCAAAAGAAGAACTATTTATTTTGTCAGCACAAATAAAACGAGCTGCCGATTCTGTTTCGCTAAACATAGCAGAAGGTTCAACAGGACAATCAAATCCCGAGTTTAACAAGTTTTTAGGCTATGCGCTTCGATCAAATATTGAAGTAGTTGGATGTCTTTATCTTGCTCAAAGACGTAGGTTGATCGATCAGAAGCAATTCACTGCAATCTATGCACAATGCGAAGAAATACTGGTAATGATAAACGGTTTACTAAATTCATTAAAATTATAAATAACACATAAATTCAATAACTTTAAACCATCGTCTTACGGACTTTCGGACTTTCCCGACTTCCGGACTCATAAACATATGACCCCAGCCCTGCTACTCTCTTTTATAATCGGTTACTTTTTGGTGCTATTAGTTATATCGTGGCTTACCTCGCGTAAATCATCAGATAATGATACCTTTTTTGTGGCTAATCGTAACTCCAAATGGTATTTGGTAGCTTTTGGGATGATAGGCACTGCCTTAAGCGGTGTTACCTTTATATCCGTACCCGGTAAAGTGGGTGCGGCAAGCGGTGATGAGTTTGCTTACTTTCAGTTTGTATTGGGAAATGCAGCAGGCTTTATCATCATAGCTACGGTACTGCTTCCACTGTATTACCGCATGAAGCTGACCTCTATTTACAGTTATATAGAGCATGCTTTAGGCACCTGGAGTTATAAAACTGCCGCTGGTATCTTTTTAATAAGCCGAGTAATTGGCTCTGCATTCAGGTTATATTTAGTGGTAATAGTATTGCAGAAATTTATATTTGATAGCTATGGTGTGCCCTTCGCGGCAACGGTATTGATATGCCTTGTGCTAATATGGGCATATACGTTTAAAGGCGGGTTAAAAACCATTATCATCACGGATAGCTTGCAAACGCTTTTCCTGGTTTCGTCGGTCTTCCTGTCGATATATTTTATTTGTGACAGTTTGAATTACACCGTTTTTGAAGCGGTTGATGCTATCAAAAACAGCAGCTACTCTAAAATATTCTTCGTGAACGATTTTATGAGCAGCCGGCTACATTTGAGCAAGCAGTTTCTGGGCGGATTATTCATAACCGTAGGTATGACCGGACTTGACCAGGACCTGATGCAAAAAAATCTGAGCCTGAAAAACATCCGCGAAGCGCAAAAAAACATGTTCAGCTTCACAGCGGTGTTTGTATTGATCAATATCTTCTTTTTAAGTGTTGGTGCATTATTGTATATCTACGCCGCCAAGTATGGTATCAGCGTTGAAAAAACCGATTACCTATATCCTACCATAGCTTTAAAATATTTGGGCATTGTGCCTGCTATTGTATTTATGTTGGGCTTAACTGCGGCTACGTTTGCTACAACAGATTCGGCCCTAACTGCTTTAACCACTTCCTTTTGTGTGGATTTTTTAAACTTTAACAAGGGTGGCGATAATAACAGCAAGCAAAGGATTAACACCCGCCACTATGTGCATATAGCCTTTTCGGGATTGTTATTTTTAACCATCATTATATTTAATGCGATAAACGATAAAGCAGTAGTTACAGCTATTTTCTCGGTTGCATCATATACCTACGGACCACTATTAGGCTTATATTCATTTGGATTGTTTGTGAGCCACAGGCAGGTTATGGATAAGCTGGTACCGTTCATTTGCCTCCTATCGCCAGCTATATGTTACTATCTGAGCAATAACTCGGTAGATTTAATTGGCTATAAATTTGATAATGAACTCATCCTGGTGAACGGATTGATTACCTTTGTGGGATTGTGGCTTACGTCTTCAGCTAAAACAAAAGCGGCAACCGCTTAGTTTAGTATGATTGCGATTGACTCACCCGGTCGTCGCTACGCTTGACCACCTCTCTTCGCCTTTGGCGTAAAGAGGGAAACAAAATAAAACAACCCTCTTTACCGCTTGTGGAAGAGAGGGTCGACGAGTGAGACGATGTCGGGGTGAGTCGGACGACGGATGATTAATGATTTGATATAATAAGAAGATATGACTGGTGAAGAAAAAATAAGACAAGCATTTGAGAACAAAAACTGGCAGGAGATAAAAGTAACCGACTCATGGCAGATATTTAAAATAATGGCCGAGTTTGTTGACGGATTTGAAAAACTGGCTAAAATTGGCCCGTGTGTATCCATATTCGGGTCGGCACGTACGCATAATGATAATAAGTTTTATAAACTGGCCGAAGACACCGCACGTTTATTAACCGAACATGGCTACGGCGTAATATCAGGCGGCGGACCGGGTATTATGGAAGCAGCCAATAAAGGTGCTTACGAAGCGGGTGGTAAATCGGTAGGATTAAATATTGAATTACCTTTTGAACAGTTTCATAATAAATATATCGACAGAGACAAAATACTGGAATTCGATTACTTCTTTATCCGTAAAGTAATGTTCATGAAATACTCGCAGGGATTTATTGTTTTGCCGGGCGGATTTGGAACTATGGATGAATCGTTTGAGGCGATAACATTGATACAAACCGGTAAAATTGCCCGATTCCCTATTGTATTTGTTGGTAAAGAGTATTGGGGCGGTTTATTTAAATGGGTAGAAGAAAAAATGCTGGACGAAGAGCATAATATTCATCCGGATGATCTTAACCTATACCGCCTGGTGGATACCGCCGAAGAAGCTGTTGAACACATCACCCGTTTCTACAACAAATATGTGCTTAAACCGAATTTCTAATTAGCATATGGTTAATAGATCATAGTTCATAGCGATACCTATTTACTATGATCCATGAACCATCAACTATGAACCAACCTATGCCCAAGCCTAACAAGCAAGCAGCGCTCAGCTTTATATTTATTACTTTATTAATTGATGTTACAGGTTTAGGGATAATTATCCCGGTATTGCCTAAACTGATACAAACCCTTATACATGGCGGATTAAGCGATGCATCGCGCTATGCCGGTTTATTAACCGTAGCTTACTCCATAACGCAATTTTTGTTTGCACCGATACTAGGGAACTTAAGTGATAAATACGGCCGCCGACCAATATTACTAGGCTCATTATTGGGATTTGGCATTGATTATTTCTTTATGGCATTTGCCCCAACTATTGCCTGGCTATTTGTGGGCCGAATAATTGCAGGGATAACCGGCGCAAGCTTTACTACCGCCTCGGCTTATATTGCTGACGTGAGTACGCCCGAAAAACGCGCACAAAACTTTGGGATGATAGGCGTTGCCTTTGGTATAGGCTTTATTGTAGGCCCGGTTATAGGCGGAATATTAGGCAAATACAGCACCCATCTTCCTTTCATAGCTGCGGGTATATTAGCTTTATTAAATGCGGCCTATGGTTATTTTGTATTGCCCGAATCTTTAGACGTGGCACACCGCCGATCATTTGATATTAAAAGAGCAAATCCTTTAGGCTCATTACTGCAGCTTAAAAAATATCCCGCTGTATTAGGTTTGGCCGTTAGCTTGTTCCTGGTATATTTTGCCGGGCAAGCTGTACAAAGTGTTTGGACATTTTACACCATCGAAAAATTTAACTGGAATGAAGCCTGGGTAGGCTACTCATTGGGCTTTGTAGGTTTAACCGTAGCCGCTGTGCAAGGCGGATTGATGCGTGTTGCCATACCTAAATTAGGACAAGAACGCAGCATTTGGATCGGCTTGGTACTATATGGCATTGGCTTAATACTATTTGGTTTGGCCAACAAAGGCTGGATGATGTTTGCCTTTATGATACCTTATGCACTGGGTGGTATTGCGGGCCCTGCCCTACAAGGCATTATGACCGAACAGGTACCGCGAAACGAACAAGGTGAACTGCAAGGCGCCCTAACCAGTTTAATGAGCCTGAGCGCCATATTTGGCCCTTGGTTAATGACTTATATATTTTATTATTTTACCAAACCGGGCACTACTTTGCATTTTCCGGGAGCCCCTTTTATGTTGGGCGCATTTTTAATGTTTGCAAGTGCTATTTTAGCGGTACGCAGTTTTAAAAGAAACACAAATTAAATTAGTTGGTTATAACATTACTTCACCTGTAAACACTTCTATTTTTCATGGCCGATAAGCTGATACCCAATAAAACATCTGCTCCCAAAAAAAACAAATCACGGTCGGCCGCGATGGGGTTTATTTTCCTGACTATTTTTATTGATGTACTGGGTTTGGGTATTATTATACCGGTAATGCCTAAGTTATTAGAAACACTGGGGCATGTGGATGTAAGCACCGCTTCAAGGTACAATGGCTGGCTTACTTTTGTTTATGCCAGTATGCAATTGGTGTTTGCATCTATAATGGGTAATTTGAGCGATAGGTACGGACGCAGGCCGGTATTACTCATCTCGTTAGTAGGCTTTAGCGTCGATTATATATTTATGGCATTCGCCCCAACAATCGCCTGGCTTTTTGTAGGTAGATTTATAGCCGGGGTAACCGGTGCAACTACATCTACAGCTACCGCTTATATAGCCGATATCAGCACCGGAACTAAACGATCAGCTAATTTTGGGTTAGTAGGCGCCGCTTCGGGTATCGGATTGATCATTGGCATTGCATTGGGTGCTTATTTGGGCGAGTTGAATATTAAATTTCCCTTTTTGGCGGCTGCTGCATTCGCGGCATTTAACGCGCTATATGGTTTCTTTATCCTACCTGAATCATTAAAACCTGAACATCGCCGCCCGTTTGAATGGAAACGCGCTAACCCTATTGGTGCATTGGTAAATGTTTTTTATAAACACGTTGGCTTAGGCGGTTTAATAGGTGCTATTACTTTGGTTTACATAGGCCAAAAAGCCATTGAATACCTACTATCCTTTTACCTGATAGAAAAATTTGACTGGACACTAAGCAGCATAGGTACATTAGGTGTGGTTATAGGCTTATTATTAGTGGCCATACAAGGTGGATTGATACGTTATACCATCCCTAAGTTCGGCCAGCAGAAAAACATCATCTGGGGGCTGTTATTTTATACCGCAGGGCTTGTATTGGTTGCTTTGATCAACAAAGGCTGGATGATGTATTTATGTATGATACCGTATTGTCTGGGTGGTATATCAGGCCCTGCATTGCAAGCCTGGGCCACTGATAAAGTTGCTAAAAACGAGCAGGGCGAATTACAAGGCGCGTTAACTATTGTAAACAGCTTAAGTGTAATTGTTGGGCCCTTATTATTTAGCTATATATTTTATCATTTTACGGAGGACAAAACCAGCAGCTATTACTTCCCCGGCGCTCCCTATATTTTGGCGGCTTTATTGATGCTGATAAGTGCCATTTTGGTAATCAATGTATTCAAAAAACCTGTACGCAGGAACAAGAAGGGCAAAGCAAACACTACACATCCAACCCACTTACCCCACCCGATATAACGAACTTCATCATATCTGCCGAGTTTTTGTCAACAGGTTTTACTTTATCGGCAGCAATAATAACTACCTGCCCGGCAAAGGAATAGGAATAAGGAAAATACACGGCTACTTCGCCTGGAAGATTCAATTTGGTCAGATCTTTCTGTACCAGGAAACCCACTTTTTTCAAGCCAAACTCGTTAACCTGTACAATAACAGCTTCCGTAAATTTCTTTTCGTCGCCAACAAAGGCCTCTGTTAGGTCTTTTATAGAGGAATAAAGGAAGTTAAAGAATGGTAAACGGTTTATCCAACGGTTTAACCAGACTTTAATAGGATCGGTAATTACATTGGTTACCAGCACACCGGCTATCATTATAATAACCACCACATTTAAAATACCTAAGCCAGGTATATATCTGGATCTGCCATGCTTATCTACCCATAAAATATCGCTTAGGTTTAAGGCATTATCAACAGCAGAAACGGCCCAAAACAGTAAGTATGCCGCAGCGCCTAAAGGCACCACAATGATCAATCCTTTAAAAAAGTAATTTAATAATACTCCGGCTATCTTTTTCATGAGTGATTAATTACTCATAAAAGTACACTCTTTTTACCCGTTGCGAAATATTAGTTAAAATTTCATACGGAATAGTATTTATTTGGGCAGCCATATCCTCCACTTTAAGCTGATCGTTGAATACAATTACCTCGTCACCTTCTTCAATATTCACCACCTCGCTAACATCAAGCATGGTCATATCCATAGATATATTGCCTATAGTTGGTACTACAATGCCGTTTATCATCATTTTACCTACCCCATTACCAAACGCGCGAATGTATCCATCGGCATAGCCAATACGTACCGTAGCAATTTTACCGCCTTTAGGCATTTCGCCTTTGCGGCCATATCCAACTGTATCACCGGGTAATAGTTTTTTTATTTGGGATATATTAGTTTTTAAACTGGCTATTGGTTGCAAAGGGTTATCCTCTGCAGGGATGGCCGAATCAACGCCATATAAGCCAATACCCAAACGCACCATATCAAACTGTGCGCCCGGCCAGCGGGTAATGCCCGATGAGTTTAAAATATGCTTAATAACCGGGTAACCTAAGGCTTCCTCTATTTGCTTAAAGGCCATTTTAAACTTGCTTATCTGCTCTAAAGTAAAATCATCATGATCTACAGACTCGCTGGCGGCTAAATGTGAAAATACCGATAGTACCCTGCAAAACTTATTTTGCTCCAGCAGATCGCATAGCATATCAATATCCAAACCTTCAAAACCCAGGCGGTGCATCCCGGTATCAATTTTTAGGTGGATGGGATAATTTAAAATATCGCGATACTGTACATATTTAATAAATTCATCAAACAAATTAAAGCTGTATATAACCGGCTCCAATTTATTTTTTACCAGCTTATCAAAAGCAGATGGCTCGGCATTAAGCACCATGATGGGCAGAGTAATGCCCGTTTGGCGTAAGGAAACACCCTCATCAATATATGCAACCGCCAAGTAATCTACCTTATGGTATTGCAGCACATTAGCCAGCTCGAAGGTGCCGCTTCCGTAGGAGAATGCCTTCACCATGGCCATAGTTTTAACACCCGGCTGCAGGGTTGAACGGTAGTGGTTTAAATTATTCACCATGGCGTTCAGGTTGATCTCCATCACGGTCTCGTGCGCCTTTTGGGTAAGGGCACGGCTCACGCGCTCAAACTCAAATGTACGCGAACCTTTTATCAGGATGGTCTCGTCCTTAAAATCATGCGTATTTAATTGATTAAGCAGCGCCTTGGTATCGGCATAAAAAAACTTTTCGGCTGCTTCAAATAGCTCCTGGTGTTTTATCAGCGCCTCGCCTACCCCTATAAACTTGTCTATTTTTTGCGCTTTTACCAGTTGAGCCACCTGGTTATACAATTCATCCTCGGGCAAACCCGATTGAAAAATGTCCGACAGTATCAGCGTATTTTTTTGATGCTGATTTTGCTGATTTAAAAAATTAAGCGCAATCTCCAGGGATTGTATATCCGAGTTGTAGGAATCATCAATTATAGAGCAATCATTAACCCCATTCTTCAACTCCAACCGCATACTTACGCGGGTAAGGCGCTCAATGCGTTTGTCAACCTCGGCAGGATTATAACCCATAGCCAGCATGGTGGCCCAGCAAATAATAGCATTCTCTACTGATGCTTTATCAGTAAACGGCACCAAACACTCTATCTCCGCTCCCTTAAAAATTGCGCGCAGGTAGTAGCTTTTAGCTATTACGGTTTCTGTAAAAACATACAGATCGGCTTGGTTAAAGCTGCGGCTCCAGGTAAAGCATGTGGTTTGAGGCAGGTTGGTTTTGTAAGGCAGCAGCTGATCGTAATTATGAATCAACAGTTTGCAGTTTTTAAACAGTTTTAATTTTTCCTGTACTTTTTCGGTATCACTCTCAAAACCTTCATCATGCGCCGAGCCTATATGCGTCATTACGCCTATGGTGGGCTGTATAATGCTTTCCAGTCGTTCCATTTCGCCAGGTTGCGATATACCGGCTTCAAATAGTCCCAGGTTATTGCTCACCGTAATTTGCCATACCGAAAGTGGCACCCCAATTTGCGAGTTATAGCTTTTAGGGTTGCGTACAATATTTTTATCAGCATATAATAATTGGTACAGCCACTCCTTTACAATGGTTTTGCCATTGCTGCCGGTTATACCTATCACCTCTAAATCAAACTGACTACGATGATGTTTGGCTAATTGCTGCAAGGCGGTCAATACATCAGGTACTACCAATACATTAGCTTCGGGTAGTTTTATTTCGGGGCCATCCTTTACCACAAAATTACGTACCCCTGCCGAATATGCTTCGGCTATAAACTCATGGCCGTTACGCCTGCCACTTAAGGCAAAAAATAAACCACCCGCAGGGTTATTAATACGGCGACTATCGGTAAACAATACACTAATGGTATCTTCCTTAACAATATCGCCTGCGGCGTTAATAATTTGCTGTACTTCGGCTATGGTATAATGGTTACTGAGCATATTAGATACGAATTTGCTTATATTTTAAACAATAGAAGAATTTTAACGAATTTTGGTTTTAATGGATGACCAAAAACCCCGAAAAATTACGGATGAAAAAGTAGCCCTTGCCAAAGCCGAGCATTATTGCGCCTACCAGGAACGCTCGCAACAGGAAGTAAGGGACAAACTATACGAATGGGGTTTATGGACAGACGCGGTAGAAAACATTATATCGCAGCTGATAACCGGCAATTATTTAAATGAGGAACGTTTTGCCAAGGCCTATACACAAGGCAAGTTTAAACAGAAAGCCTGGGGCCGCATCAAAATAAAACAGGGGCTTAAATTGAAAAAAGTGCCGGATGTGCTGATAAAAAAAGCCCTTTTAACTATTGATGGCGATGATTATTTAAAGGCTTTGCAAAAGGTTATTGCCAAAAAAGAGCCATTGATAAAAGAAAAAACCGAGTTTAAGCGCCGCTACAAACTACAACAATACGCTATGAGCCGCGGTTATGAAGCTGACTTAATTGCAGATGTTTTGAAAAACAGCGACTTATAAGATTTCTTAAAAAAAATAAATCTTTTACTTGCAGAATATTCATTTCTGGCTATATTTGCACTCCGCAAACGCGATAGTGAATTGCGGAAATGAAAAATGCGAAAGTAGCTCAGTTGGTAGAGCACGACCTTGCCAAGGTCGGGGTCGC
>CAZGBN010000048.1:0-20568 GCA_964524015.1 uncultured Mucilaginibacter sp.
AGTGCAAAGAAAAATAAAATCTATCAAATATCAAATCTAAAACTTTTTAGTTTAGTGGGTAACAAAATTTTAGTTCAAAAGGTTTCAATTTGTATTTTTACCGGCGTAAATGTAATGATTTTGAATAGGAAATTTTTAAAGTTTGAAATCGATCTTGATTTTGTGCTCATCGCAGTTACAACTTCGCTTAAAGATTATCGCATTTGCTACCTCATTAACAAACATTTAAACTTTAATTTCATTAAAAATACCGACCTTGCAGTTGATATTAATCCAGGGATGCCCCCTGTTTATTTTTCAATATATAGTTATAATTGGGAAGATAGTGAGACAGATTTTTATTTTTTGGGTAACAAAGGTTCGGATGGATATTTAATACCTGAAATGAAAAAAGCAGATTATTTTTTAATGATAAAAAATTATATAGATGATAATGAGCTTGATAGCCTTATAAATCGCTTAAATAAAATACCTGAAATTGTTGCCGCAGTAAAGATTGACCCTAAAAAAATAAAATCACGCGAAAATCTGTTATTTTAGCAGAAATTTTAAATGTGTATTTTGCACACTATGTGTTTATACAGTAATTGACCTAGTATTATGAATTTATCTTATAACAGAACTAAAATTGTTGCTACTATGGGGCCGGCCTCGGCTCCAAAAGAAACATTATTAGCCATGATAAAGGCCGGTGTAAATGTTTGCCGCCTTAATTTTTCGCACGGACGTACCGAAGACCATAAAAAAGTAATAGATACCATACGTGAGATCAATGAACAACATAAAACCAATGTAGCTATCCTTGCCGACTTACAGGGACCAAAAATTCGTATAGGTTTAGTAAAAGATGGTGGCATACACCTGGTAAACGGTACACATATAAATATGACCACCCATGAGTGTATTGGAGATGATAATCAGATATATATTACTTATGAGGCATTTCCGCAGGATGTACAAGCCAACGAAATTATATTATTAGATGATGGCAAAATACAAATGCGGGTTATTGAAACCAATAAAAAAGATAAAGTAGTTTGCGAAGTTGTACATGGTGGTATTTTAACCTCGCGCAAAGGTGTTAATTTACCTAATACCAAAGTATCTATCCCAAGCTTAACCGAAGAAGACCTGGTAAACCTGCATTTTGCTTTAGATTGTGATGTAGATTGGATAGGCCTTTCATTTGTACGTAATGCCGAGGATATTACCGAATTAAAACAAATTATAACTGCCCGTGGTAAAGCTGCTAAAGTTATTGCTAAAATTGAAAAGCCAGAGGCTATTGATAATATTGATGCCATTATTGCCGCAACTGATGCCGTAATGGTTGCCCGTGGTGACCTGGGGGTTGAGATGCCATTAGAAGAAGTGCCATTATTACAAAAAATGATTGCCCGCAAATGTCGCGCGGCATCAAAACCGGTTATTGTTGCTACACAAATGTTAGAAACAATGATAACTACCCCGCGTCCTACACGTGCCGAGGTTAATGACGTGGCCAACTCTGTATTGGATGGCGCAGATGCGGTTATGCTTAGCGGCGAAACATCAGTTGGCGAGTTCCCACTTATAGTTATTGAAACTATGGCTAAAATTGTTCGTAATGTAGAAGAACTTGGTTATCCTTATCATTCAAAAAGCAGCCTTGAAACCAGTAACCCTGCTTCACCGGGTTATTTAAGCAATGCTGTTTGTGAGTCGGCCGTTTATCTTGCTGAACATACTAATGCGGTGGGCATTGTTTCTATGACCACATCTGGCTATACCGCTTTTGAAATTTCAAGCTACAGGCCAAAAGCGCGTACTTTTATATTTACATCAAACAAACATTTATTAAACGCGCTTAGCTTAGTTTGGGGTGTACGTACCTTTTATTATGATAAATTAGAAAGTACTGATGAAACCATAGCCGATGTAAATGCTGTGCTTAAGGCTGAAAACTTAATAGGTGTTGGCGAAGTAGTAATAAACACTGCATCAATACCTATTGTAAACCATGGCAAAACCAATATGCTTAAAGTATCGGTTATCGAATAATCCTATATAATATAATCTAAAAAAGGGAGATATCACGTGGTATTTCCCTTTTTATTGAATCTGATTATTTTTAGTCGGCATACCTAACAGGGCTGCATTGCGCAAACTTTTCATCAGCTGTAATACCAAAATTATGATCTTTAACAAAAAGGGTTAACAACTTATTAAATTGTTGCTCTTTGTCATTAGATACATTCTTTTCAGTAAAGTGATATAAAAAATACTCCACTGTACCATTAGCGTTCATATAAATTCGGTTAAAGCACCTTGTGGGCTTATCCCATTTAAAATTGTTTTCTTTTAAAAACATTCCCAGACTTTGTATAAACTTGCCATATGCGGCCATAAGGCTTTGCTGCTGCGCAACAGTTTTAAATACGGCTAAATTTACATCAGCATGAACAGCACTTTTATACATGCTATCTAAATGCATATATCCTATCCCTTGTTTTTCTGCATCTTCAAATTTTATTACCTTTTGAGCATGTAAAGCATTAGATGATAACACTATAAATAATAGGCCTGTAATAATTTTATTTATCATAATGTAATTTTACACTAAGATATAAAAATTACGATAAAAACTAAGTAATTAGTTATTTTATTATTAGTTCAATAAATTTCTGCAGCGCAAATTTTTGAAAATATCTTATCCCGACTGCTAAAGTAAAAATCCCAATAAACGCTTAATATTTCCATAATCGTCTTTTATTTTCTTTGACCATTAATTTTACCTAAAGTTTAAGTCAATTTAATAACATATTTTTTCTTTTTTACGTTTGTAATTTTCAAATTTTTACAATTATATTGCAATATATAACTGTTATAAACTTTGATTAAGCGTGTAGTTGGAAGATGTGCCTTAGCGGCATGTATATTATTCTTACGTAATGGCATTTGCTTTTCGCAGGAAAAGAACGATTCGCCCGAAGTGCTGAACCGCCAAACCGATGCTATTGATGTGATCAAAGGCATCTTCAGTAAAAAAACCGGCACCAGTGCTGATACCATAAAAAAACCGCACTCCGCGTTTTCTATACTCCCATCCGCAGGATACAACCCAAGTGTGGGTTTTTCAATTGGTGTTACAGCAACCACCGGGAAGACTTTTGGCGATCCAAAAACCACCTCATTTTCTGTATTTAATGCAAATGCCTATACATCAACCGGTGGATTATCCTCGTTTGAATTTAAAAATAATGCATTTACAAACCATGATAAATTTAATATACAGGGTAGTTTACAGGTGGGTAAAACCGTTGCGCTTGATTATGGCATAGGTACTGGTCGACCAGCCGTCGGCGAAGGTAGTTTTTCCATTAACGGTTTCCCTTTAGAAAATAACGCCGATGTTTTTCCTATACAATTCACTTATATAAAATTTAATGAGCGGGTTTATATGGAGGTAGTAAAAAACATGTATGCCGGAGCGGGGGTAGTTTTTAATTATTATCATAATATAGATGACGAACGGCGAATAGGGCCTAATATAGGCACTCATAATTATAGATATAGTGTAATAAATGGTTACCCAACTGATAGCTACTCGGCAAATGGCATTTTATTTAATGTTGCCTATAATACCCGCGATCATGTGAATCGTCCATACTACGGGATATATGTTGATGTGGTTTTGCGCTTAAATGAAACATGGATGGGCAGCCATCAACATGCTTCTCAATTAAAAACTGAATTAAGAAAATACTGGAGCCTTTCTAAAAAGAATCCGGAACATATATTGGCCTACTGGTTTTGGGGTAGTTACTTATTAGGTGGCTCATTACCTTATTTAGAGTTAACAGGCACCGGCAGCGATGCTTTAAACCGAATGGGAAGAGGGTACACCATAGGTAGATATAAAGGGGCAAATTTTTTATATAGCGAATTAGAATATCGCTTCCC
This sequence comes from uncultured Mucilaginibacter sp., assembly GCA_964524015.1. GTDB lineage: Bacteria > Bacteroidota > Bacteroidia > Sphingobacteriales > Sphingobacteriaceae > Mucilaginibacter. Next base: position 3,943 of record CAZGBN010000048.1, read on the forward strand.
GATAACAAAAAATAAACTATTTTCTGGTGTTACCTTTATTAACGGTCAATCGGCAAGTAATATACGTCGCGACATTAAATTAATGGAGTTTATTGAACCAGGTGCGGGTGTTGGGTTAAGGCTACTGTTTAACAAAAACAGCCGATCAAACCTTTGTATTGATTATGCCCGTGGCGCTTATGGCTCAAGCGGCATCTTTTTGGGACTTAATGAGGTATTTTAGTCATCAAAAAAGCGGCTTGAAGTTTCCTTCCAAGCCGCTTCAAAAAATATTATTTCTTTTCTTAGTGATTCAATCTTCCTTCGTGGGCATCAACTGATGTAATGCCAGCTTCGGGTAAACTAGGTGTGGCCCTTGTTAAAAATGGCGAATTAGTTACAAAAATACCATTTAAGCAAAGCACCAGTCCTAATACAAAGTGCGGCAACCAAACCGAACCCGAAAAATTGTATATCCAGGGCAATGATAATAAAAACGAACCTGGTAAAACATTTAAACAAGTATGCATTTGTAATGGAAATACTCTTATTAAACCCAATTGTGTAATACTAAATATGGCCATTATTAATTGTATCCAGCCTATTAAAAGTGGCATAAAAAAGGCTGCTCCGCCCATGTCTGAAAATCCAAACAACCATGGTGAGGTTAATAACACAAGTGCGCAAGCGTAATTTATAAATCCGTAAAGTTTTGTTGAAATAAAAGGTTTCATTTTTATTGCTTTTTATTCGTCAAAATTAACAATTAATATGGCAACAACGTGGGTTAGCTACGCCTTTTTTACAAATTTTGATGCAATTAAAGCAAACAGCCCCAGCACAATGCCCGATATAACACCAATTATTGCGCCAAATACCGCTTGTACCACCCGTGGATGATTAGCCATAACAGCAGGTGTATCATTATTCATTAACGCTACATTTGGATGATTAGTTATATAACTATTATAAAATATAGTATGCACAACAATTATCCATAGGCAATTAACCAGGCATACCAAAAAACCATGCAAAAAATACTTGCCCGGCGCTACTTTTGCAATTACAAATGCGCAAAAAATAAATATTACTATCCAAAAAAACGGTTCGGCCTGTTCAGGAATTAATGATATGGTACCCAGAGCCATAATTAATCCGAACATTGATAATTGTAAAATGAGTTTTAGGTTCATGGTAATTGCTTTTTTAATAAATATAACAATAACCCATAAAAAAAGCCTTGCAAATTTTAACCCTGCAAGGCTACACTAATTGAAAGGTATAAGGTTTAGGTTAATTTTTATGGTCTTTAAGACAATTTACTCTTCGGCACGTGTTAGCTTTTTTATTTCCTTTAACTTTCTTCAGATAGGGCAAAGTTTACAGGTATATAAAAATGCGCCCGTACAGCTTTACCATTATTTTTAGCGGGTTTCCATTTAGACATTTTTAAAACCCTTGCAGCCTCAGCAGACATTAATTCACTAGGGCTGCGTTTAACTACCACATTTGATACACTTCCGTCAGCTTCAATAGTAAGTTGTGCTATTACTCTACCAGATAGGTTGTTTTCTCTATCCAATGTGGGATATTTAATATTGGTGGATAAAAATTTCATCAAACCCTTATTACCTCCACGGTAAACAGGTAATACTTCTGCTTTATCATAAATCCCATTTTGTTGCTGTGCCTGAAATTTTTTTGTTGGTTTAGATGAATTTGATTTTGAATTTTGAGCTATCGCCGGTGCTATTACCAGCGTTAATGAAAATGCTATAGCTGCTAAGCATTTCAGTTGTTTCTTCAGTTTCATAATATTTAGGTTTTTAATTATAAACTAAGATATTAGTTTAATTTGAATAAAACAACTATTTTATTAGTTTTTTATTTAGTCTTCTGGATCGGTCTCTTGTTTGATGCCGCTTAGGCCACCCATTATGCGCCTGGCTACTGTAGCTACCATAGTGGTTAAACTACTTTCGGGTTGAATAATTACCGGGGTTAACACTTTGGTTTTAACTACATCTAAAGCAGTAACTGTTTTTGCACCTGTTAAGTGAGTTGTGCTCTTAGTAAAACTACGTGCTGACATAGTATCCTTTAAACTAGGTTCGGCCTCGAGTTTGAAGGTAATTGGTATTAAATATTTAACACTTACAGGATGTCCGTTCTGATAACCGGGATTCCATTTAGGTAATAGGGCCATAACCCTTTGTGTTTCCTCCTGAGCCCCATACCCAGGATCGCGAATGGTTTTAAAACCGGTAACTGACCCATCTTTTTCAACCACAAACTCAACAAATGCCTTACCCTCTATCTTGCTTTCGCGCATTTGCTCCGGGTAACGTGTATTACTTCTTACAATTTCATAAAATTTTTCTATTCCGCCCGGAAATTCAGGTTCCTTTCCATTAGGAACAAAAACCACTTTAGCTGCAGTTGCACTCGTATTAATATCGCCAATGCTTTTCCCTACCGCCATTAGTTCGGAAGCAGTTTCTGGTTGAACTGGTGCATCGCCCATATTCTCAGATGGTGTAGAGGATTTTACATATTGTATATCATCAGTTATCTTATTTGTAATATTATATTTAATATTTTTCAATAATTGAGGTGATGCCGCAGGTAGTGTAGCTATTTTGCTTACTTTATTATCAATAACCTTAACCGCCTTGCTATTATTTACTGTTGCTGATGAAAACACTAACATTAATATAAATAATGGAGCCGATAAGCCATATTTAGCCAGGGCTATCCGTTTTGATTTATCCTTTTGTAACATCAAAATGCGTTGCCTTAATAAACTGCTGCTATAAAAATTGCTAACAAGGCCGCTTGTGGGCGTATCAAAAGTTTGGCTTAATAATAATAAAGCATAATCAGTCTTATCAGTACCTGATTGCAATACCTGCCTGTCGGCAATAAATTCATGTATGTATTTAATTGAAAAACGATACAAGTAAACTACCGGGTTAAACCAGTTAATGATCATTACTATTTCAATGATCATTACATCAACAGAATGCCATTGGCTGGCGTGTACTTGTTCATGCTCGGCAATAATACCCTGGTTAGACACGTTGTTGCCGAGGCTTATTTTTTTAAAAAAAGAATAAGCTGCTGATGGCTGTGGTTTTTCAATAGCCCTTTTCAGTATCATTAGCTGCCATATAAGCCTCACCAATAAAAACGCGCTAACTGATACATATAAAGTGGTAAGTATATTGCCCAGTGTGAGGGCGCTTTCTATCGGTTTAAAACGGTATAAAATAACCCGTTGACTATAAATGGTACTTTGTACCTGCTGAGTAATAAACAAGCCTTTTACCCAGCTTGATTGTATAAGAGGGATAAAAAATGACAGTAATGAAGCCGCTATTAAATAAACACGGTTAAGATGAAAAAACGTCTCCTTACTGAGTAGTAAAGCATAAAAGACAAAAAATAAAACCAGGTAAAAATTTACCAGCAATAAATAATGCCACCAGCTCATACCTATTTATTTTTCAGTTTTTCAATCAGTTTCATGATCTCATCGGCTTCCTTCAGATCAATTTTCTCCTTTTTAACAAAATAAGAAAACATATGCTTTACTGAATTGTCAAAATAGCCGGTCATTAGTTTATCAGTAGCAAAATTTTGATATTCTTCTTTACTGATAACCGGATGATACTCGTGGCTTTTACCATAGGCGGTATGGCCCACAAAGCCTTTTGTTTCTAATATCCTGATAATTGTTGATACTGTATTGTAGGCCGGCTTTGGTTCAGGCAATTGCTCCATAACGTCTTTTACAAAGCCTTTTTTTAATTGCCATAATATTTGCATTAATTGCTCTTCGGCACGTGTCAGTTCTTTAATTTTCATTGTTGTATTTTTTTAGGTATTCCCCGAGTTAACCTAACGAATTTATTAGTTTAAAATGATAATTACTAATTTTTTTCAATTTATTTAAACTTCCTTTTAAATATTACCTTTATTTGAGTGTAACTACATATGAACATAACTTTTCATGGTGCCGCCCGTAACGTAACCGGCAGCAAACACCTACTACAATTAAATGACGGAACAAGTATTTTGCTGGATTGCGGCATGTTCCAGGGAATGGGCGAACAAACCGAAGACCTGAATGATCACTTTGGCTTTAACCCCAAAAAACTGGATTACCTGATATTATCCCACGCGCATATTGACCATTGCGGATTAATACCCCGTTTGGTTGCACAAGGGTTTGAAGGGCAGATCTTTTGCACATCCGCCACCATGGACCTTGCCCGCATTTTGTTAATGGATTCGGCTAAAATACAAACTCAGGATGCAGAGTACAGCAATAAGCACCGTGCAAAAAAAGGCCTGCCGCTTTTAACTCCATTATATACCGAAGAACAAGCAATGGACGCATTACGCCTATTTAAAATTGTGGAGTACCATGAGGAATATGCAATTACGCCACGTGTAAAATTTCATTTTACCGATGCGGGACACGTAGTTGGCAGCGCAGCAGCACATTTAGTTATTTTAGAGAATGGTAAAGAAACACGCATAACTTTTAGCGGCGATGTTGGCCGTTATGGAGATATGGTATTAAAAAGCCCGCAAAAATTTCCACAAGCTGATTATATATTGTTAGAATCAACTTACGGCGACTCGTTACATAAAGAATTGGGGCCTATTGAAGATGAGCTACTGGAAGTAATTAAACAAACCTGCCTGATTAAAAAGGGCAAAGTAATAATTCCCGCCTTTAGTGTTGGCCGCACACAGGAACTACTATATGCGCTTAACGCGTTAGAACTTAAAGGCATATTGCCCGATTTGCCTTATTATGTAGATAGCCCATTATCTTTAAAAGCCACGCAAGTTTTGAAGGATCATCCCGAAGTATATAACAAATCAGTTAATGAGGTTTTAAAAGTTGATCATGATCCATTTGCTTTTAAAGGCTTGCGTTTTGTACAATCAACCGAAGAATCTATAGCATTAAATGAGGATCCGAGACCGTGCGTGATCATTTCATCATCGGGCATGGCTGAAGCGGGGCGGGTGAAACACCATATTAAAAATAACATTAATACCGAAAAGACAACCATTTTGATTGTAGGCTATTGCGAACCAAACTCATTAGGCGGGCATTTAATGAGAGGCGATAAAGAGGTGTTTATTTTTGGCGAAAAGTATGATGTTAAAGCCGAGGTGAGGTCAATTAAATCCATGAGCGCACATGGTGATTATGAGGACCTGTTACACTTTATATCATGCCAGGATCCTGAACAGGTTAAAAAGATATTTCTGGTGCACGGCGAATATGATGTACAGCTACACTTTAGTAAAACTTTAAAAGAGCATGGTTTTATTAACGTAGAGATACCCTTTCAGCATGAAAAAATACTGCTGGACTAATTGATCAGTAGTTTATACCCCCTGCCATGCACATTAACTATCTCTACGCTGGGGTCGTCTTTTAAATACTTGCGTATTTTACTTAAAAAAACATCCATGCTGCGGCCATTAAAGTAGTTATCGTCATGCCAGATGTGCAGCAAAGCTTCTTCGCGGGTAAGCACTTCGTTTTTGTGCAAGCAAAGTAAGCGCAATAATTCGGCCTCTTTAGTAGATAGTTTTTGCTGCGAATCACCTATCGATATAATTTGGGTAGAGTAATCAAAATCATACTTACCTATCTTAAAGTTGGCCTGCAATTCTTCTGCCTTCTTTTCAGAACCTTCGGTACGTTTTAATAAGGCGTTTATTCGCAACAACAACTCTTCAATACGGAAAGGTTTGGTAATATAATCATCACCTCCCAGGTTAAAGGCTTGTGTTTTATCCTCAATCATGGCTTTTGCTGTAGCAAAAATTATAGGCACATGATCATTGATCTTTCTTATCTCCTTGCCTAAAGTAAAGCCATCCTTTTTGGGCATCATTACATCTAGTATCAACAGATCATAGCTTTGCTTGGTAAAAGCGCGCAGGCCCTCATCACCATCGGTACATAAAACCACATCAAACTTTCCTTTCAATTGCAGATAATCTTGCAGCAACAAACCAAGGTTAGGATCATCTTCAACAAGTAATATTTTTTTCATAGGTAGGTGTACTAATTGTGATTTTATTATTCATTACCCCAAACACTAGCCAACCTCGCTTTAAACGGCAGAAAATTTTAGCTCAAACTCCGAGCCCCTATCTTTTTCAGATTTAACAGCAATACTGCCATTAAGCCTTTTCACTATGGTATTTACGTAGCTTAATCCTAAGCCAAAACCTTTAACATTATGTACATTACCGGTAGGTATACGGTAAAATTGTTCAAAAATTTTAGACTGCTGCTCTCGCCCCATACCTATGCCTTTATCGGCAACCTTAATAACCACATGGCCATTTTTATTAAATGTGCTTATGGTTATATGTGGTATATCTTCGCTGTATTTTATAGCGTTATCAATTAAATTATATAATACGTTCGAGAAATGCAGCTCGTCTGCATTTATGACTGCATTTTCGGCATCAAGGTTTAATACCACATCCGCATTACATTTTTGCAGCTTAAGTGCCATGCTATCCAGCACTACATTAACCATCTCATTAACATCAAGTGGTTTGTTATCCAGTTTAAAGTCGTTTTTATCAATACGAGCTATATTTAACACCCGTTCAATATGACTGCCCAGCCTTGCATTTTCCTCGTAAATAATATTAGCCAAACGCGATACACGAGCTTTATCCTCAGTTATTTCATTATCACGCAGGGCTTCGCTGGCTATCATAATGGTTGACACCGGCGTTTTAAACTCATGTGTCATGTTATTGATAAAATCGGTTTTCATTTCGGCAATTTTTTTCTGCCTGATGATAGAGAACAAAGTGTATCCAAAACATAAAATTAATACAAACAATAACCCGGCAGTAGTAGCCATTGTAGCTGTCATTGTCCCTATTATATGTGAGCTTTTTTGCGGGAAGCTAAGTTTGATCAAACCGGGATCATTAATAACTTCTTTGCTAAATATGGGGGTTTGATAAGTATTGGCAGGAATAAAAACCGGTCTTTCGCCGGCAATACCCATTGCTTTTGAATATATGAGTGTATCTGTTTTAGCATGCGACACCTCGTAATCAAAGGGCAAATCAATCCCTTTATTATGCAATTCATATCGCAATAAAGAGTCTACCCAAAAAGGGTCAAGCCTTTTAGCCAGCGGTTCGCCTAACCGTTGATATTCATCTAGTATATTTTGAATAACGCTGGCGCTGCCAGTTTTCATGCGTTCAATAGAATCGGCGGTAAGCAATTGTCTAATCTGACGCATTTGCTTTTCCTTTTGTTTACGTTCTTGGTCTGCTTGCCATAACGGATTGATCCGAACAGCCAGACTGTTGCCATATTGTGGATCAAAATATGGGATGGTATCGTATTTATATAATTTACGTTTGGTGTTAAGTGGCGCATCCACTATCTGCGGCGTAGTTCTTAGGCTAACATTGCCAAAGGCATCAGTAAATTGCTCAATTTTAAATTGTAAACTTACTGATCCGGATAGTGCTTCAGTTAGTTTTTGGTCCACTATCATTCGTTGTAAGCTATCGCGTAAACGGGCTATCTTATTTTCACGAACGTTTGGATTTTTTATTTTTTGCGAATCTAATAAGCGAATTTTGTGTGCATCCTCAATACTTACCGGCTCATCCATGATCTGGGCAATATTGTTGGCTCTTTTATCAATCATTAGTTTAAGCCGAGACTTTTTATTGATAAATTTATCAGCATCCTGGCGGGTAAGTTTGGCTACTACATTATCCAACGCTTCGCTAACCGAGCGATCAAAGAGCTTGGATTGCATATCATATGATTGCTTTAAAAAGTATAATTGCATAGCAACCACACCAATTAGTGCAAAACCCATTAAACCAATAATAATTGCAATGCTGCGCTTTTTCAACGTTAAAAAATTCTGTAATCAAGCGGCTATATTATCCGCAACACAAAAATATTCTTTAATAAAGGCAATAGCGTTTCTTTTAACAATATTTAACATAAAATATTATCGCTCGCATATAAACTCACCCGGTCTTTGCTTCGCTTGACCACCCTCTCTTCGCCTTTGGCGGAAAGAGGGATTATTAATTAATGAATCCTTCATCTCTCTTTACCGCTTGCGAAAGAGAGGGTCGACGAGCGTCTTAGCGATGTCGGGGTGAGTTAAACAGAAAAACCCCGGCTAGCGGGGTTTTGTTATCATATATGCTGATAAATAATATCTTAAAAAGGCAGATCGTCTTCTTCGGCTGTTGAACTAATATCAGCAGGTGGTGCATACTCTGGAGATGTATTGTTGCTTGCGCCGCTTAAAATGTTAATTTTCCATAATTGCATGGAGTTAAAATAACTTTTTTTACCGGTTTTATCAGTCCACGGGCGGCCTCTTAGGTTAAAGAAAACCTCCACATCATCACCAGTTTTTACGTTATCCAATAAGTTGCAGCGATCATTAATCGCTTCAAATTTTAAGTATTCAGGGTATTGTGGGTTCTCAACATACTCCACTATCAATTCGCGTTTTTTTAACGAATCGGTAACCTGTTGTGTTGGCGCCACTTCATGTACTTTGCCTTTAATATCCATAGTATTAAAAAATTAAAATGTAAAGTTAATAGATAAGAAATGAAAATAGGGTTTATTTAATTCATAAATTCGCACAATATCATGCAAGTTTTCCACACTGAAAGTAAAATCATACTTACCTGTAATAAAAGGCTATCGCCTTATTTGCAACAGGAAGTTGAAGAATTGGGTTTTGAGCCTACACGAGTTTTCCAAACCGGCATCGAGCTGCAAGGCACGGTTACTGATACTATAGCTTTAAATTTAAACCTGCGCTGCGCAAGCCAGGTATTATATTTATTAAAAAGCTTTACCGCCAACGACCCAAAAGAGTTATATGACGAATTGGTACAAATTGAATGGGAAAACCTGATAGATTTTTCGGGTTATTTTTCGGTGACCTCCAATGTTAACAACGAGCATATTTTAACCCCGTTGTTTGCCAACGTTAAAGTTAAAGATGCTATTGTTGATCGTATCAAATCTGTAAAAGGTATTCGCCCAAACTCTGGTGCCGATGCCAATAAAACGGTAATACATTTATATTGGCAGGATGATAAGGCTGAAATATTTATAGATACATCAGGCGAAACACTGGCTAAACACAGCTATCGTAAAATACCAGGTAAAGCACCTATGCTAGAAGCTCTGGCCACATCAACCATAATGGCTACGCATTGGGACAGGAACAGCACCTTTATTAACCCTATGTGTGGTTCAGGCACGTTAGCTATTGAAGCTGCTTTGTTAGCTACTGATAAGCATCCGGGCCTGTTTAGGATGAACTATGGTTTTATGCACGTAATGGGTTATGATGAGCAAATATTTTTTAACGAGCGCCGTTTATTAAAGGATAAGGCAAAAAAAGATATCAGCTTTAAAATAATAGCTACAGACATATCACAGGACGCGGTTGATATCGCTCAAAAAAATGCAAAAACCGCGGGTGTAGAACATTTGATTGAATTTAGTGTTTGTGATTTTGAAGAAACCGATGTGCCCCAGGAGCCGGGCGTTGTAATGTTTAACCCCGAATATGGCGAGCGTTTAGGCGTTCACAGTAAACTGGAAGCGACTTATAAACGCATTGGCGATTTTATGAAAAAGAAATGCCTGGGCTATCGTGGTTATATATTTACCGGCAACCCTGACCTGGCTAAAAAAATAGGTCTGCGTGCAAACCGGAGAATTGAATTTTATAATGGCAAACTTGACTGCCGCCTTTTAGAATACGAATTATATGAAGGTAGCAAAAGAGAGCCGAAACAAGATTAAATGAAAAAAGTATCATTATTTGCTATCACATTATTACTATCTGTTAGCTGCATGGCGCAGGAGAAATTGTCTTTCCCATTTCAAGGCGGTAAAGATATCATGACCCGTTTTTTTAAAGACAGCGTTTCGGTTCCGAAAGAACTTATTAAAAAACGCGCAACGGGTACAGCTATCTTTAAATTTACGGCCGACGAAAATGGCGCAGTATCTAAAATTGTTATCTACCATGCGGACGATCTTGCCTTGGCACCATTTATTATTGACGCCCTAAAAAGATCTAGCAAAAAATGGATCATCCCTAATAGGGAAAAATTCCATGATTTTATACTTCCGTTTTTAATTCGGCATAACACGCCAACTACCGGAGTTGCAGAAGTGCAAAAAACGCACTATGATTTTTATAAAAACAGCAAGTCGTTTACCGCTGCTGATCAGATACCGCTTAATGAAGCTTCATTATTGCCAACAATTATTATTAATTACGATGTAGCCCAATAGCGGCTTAGTTTTTTTAAAACTATATTGTTAAATATTACGTAGATAAGGCATTAACTGGCCCTATATATGAGTAATACTTTGTCGTTAAAAATAAAAGCAATTGCCGCACAAATTAGGTATAAAAGAGAATACCGTAATTATACCCAGGAATACCTGGCATTAAAATTAAACATCTCGCAAAACGCTTATAGCAAAATAGAGCTGGGGTATACCAAAATAACCGTAGAAAGGCTTTTTCAAATTGCCGATATTTTGGAGTTTGATGTTGTTGAACTTATCAACCCTGAAGAGAATGTTAAAAATTTAAAAACCGGTACTACTGCATAAATTTATATTTGCAAAACTAATTTGCAAATATGAATCATGCCGAAACAATAACTAAAACTATACTTTTTGTACAAAACACCCTAAAAAATGCTGAGGGTGGACATGACTGGTGGCACATTCACCGGGTTTGGACCAATGCCAAACTAATAGCACAAACCGAACAAGCTGATTTACTAATCATTGAACTTGCGGCCCTGCTGCATGATATTGCAGATAGTAAGTTTAATAATGGCGATGAAGAAATTGGACCAATTATGGCCGGTGATTTTTTACGCAGTATAAATATAAACGAGGATATTGTTATTCATGTACAGCAAATCATCCGATACATGTCTTTCAAATCAAGTTTTGATAAACCGATTTTTACCTCCAAAGAATTAGAAATTGTTCAGGATGCCGACAGGCTGGATGCTATAGGCGCAATTGGTATTGCCCGTGCTTTTAATTATGGCGGATACAAGGGCCGCGAAATTTATAATCCCGAAGTTAGGCCTGAGCTAAATATGGGCAAAGAGGCTTATAAAAATTCCACCGCCCCTACTATCAATCATTTTTACAAGAAACTATTATTGTTAAAAGATAAAATGAACACCCCAACGGGCAAGCAACTGGCAGCACAACGCCATCGTTTTATGGAAGATTACCTAAAGCAGTTTTATATGGAGTGTGGTAATTAAACTATTATCCTGTTGCGGGGTCAATGTAAAAATACTAACACACGTTTATATTAAAATATATTACCCGTTAATTCGCAGCATGAAAAAACTACTTCCCCTAATAGCTATTCTGTTTTTTGCAGCAACAACCTTTGCACAGGTTAAGGTCACCAAATCAAAAATTACTTTTCAAATAAAAAACCTGGGAATTAATACCGATGGCTTTTTTGGCAATATGCAAGCCAACATACAATTTGATCCGGCAAATTTAGCCGCAAGCACCATTGAGGCTAATGCCGATGTTAACAGCATAAATACTGACAATGACACCCGCGATGAGCATTTAAGGAGCGATGAATTTTTTGATGCCGCAAAGTTTCCTAAAATCACCATGAAATCGGTTTCATTTAAACATAAAAGCGGCAACAACTATAGCGGCCAGTTTAACGTGATCATGAAAAACCGCGCTAAAGTATTTGAAGTGCCTTTTACTTACATAGCTTCAGGTAATGCCGCAACTTTTAAAGGCAGCTTTAAATTAAACCGTATTGATTTTGGAGTGGGCGAAAAAAGCCTGGTATTATCTAATGATGTTACTGTATCAATAGAAGTAGAAACAGCAAAATAATTGTAGAGACACCATACTTGGTGTCTCCAGCAAGTAGAGTTGCAAAGTATTGCGTCTCTACTCCTTTTTAATATTAATAATAAGTTAACACCCAATTTGATTAGTAATGCCCTGTAAATAGTAACTTTACGTTATGAAATTACGCGTATTGGTATTCATTAATGCCCTGGCGGTAGCTATTACCCTATCGGCAGTAAATTACTATTTTCAGCATAGTATTAAAGATCTGCTGATCACCTTTGGGGTAACCATTGTGACCAGTTTTGTGGTTTTTTATTATTTGATAGAAAAGTATATCTACTCAAAAATTAAACTAATATATAAGCTGATACATAATTTAAAATTGGGCCGCGATTTAAGAGATGCCTTAGGCGAACACGTAAGCGCCGACCCCATAAATGATGTTGAACAGGAAGTAAAGGAATGGGCCAAACAAAAAAGCACCGAAATAGATGGTTTGCGTAACCAGGAAAAATTTAGGCGCGAGTTTTTGTCTAACATCTCCCACGAGTTTAAAACGCCGTTATTTGCCATACAAGGTTATATTGAAGCCCTGCAGGACGATGATTTTGACGATAAGGAAATGGCCAGGCAATTTCTTGATAAAGCATCAAAAAATGTTGACCGTTTAAGCTATTTGATCAAGGATCTGGATGAAATATCCAAACTAGAATCGGGCGAGATACCTATAAACTATACTAAATTTAAGATCAATGACCTTATAAAGGAAGTTATTGAGGCATTAGAAAGGAAAGCTACGCAACACCATATTAAAATACTATTTAAACAAAAATATGATGAAGGTATTTGGGTATATGCCGATCGCGAAAAAATAGCGCAGGTATTAACCAATCTTATTGATAATGCATTAAAATATGGTAAAGAGAATGGTAACACCTTTATAAGCTTATTTGATCTGCATGATCAGGTATTAATTGAGGTTACTGATGATGGTGCCGGCATTGAAGAAAAATACCTAAATCGATTATTTGAACGTTTTTTCCGTACAGATTTAAGTCGTTCAAGGCAAATAGGCGGATCAGGGTTAGGTTTAGCTATTGTTAAACATATTATGGAGGCCCACCAGCAAACCATTAATGTACGCAGTACCGAGGGCGTGGGTTCAACCTTTGGCTTTACATTGCAAAAGGTTAAACAAGGGTTGCCATTTCCGGGTATCCCTGTTATGAAAAATTAACATTAACTTAACATTGCAAAGTTACCTTTGTTGCAAATTCAAGATAAGATGTCATTAAATAGCATTTTCCAATACTTTGTACCAAAGGACAAAAAGGTGTTTTTTCCTTTGTTTGAGCAATCATCTAATAACGTTGTTGCCATGGCAACCATTTTGGTTGAAGCCGTTAATACCAGCAGCGAAGCCACACGCGAAGAATTATTTAAACAAATTGACAAATTGGAGAATAAAGGTGACGAAATTACCCACCAGGTTTATTTAGAACTTGGTAAAAACTTTATAACTCCTTTTGACCGTGAAGACATCCACGCTTTAGTAAGTGCTATTGATGATGTAGCGGATTATATACAAGGTGCAGCCAACCGTATGAACCTTTATCGCATTGACGATTATAACGAGCACATACGTAAACTATCTGAACTGGTGCTACAAGCCAGCGTTGATCTGGAGAAAGCCGTTAAGGAGCTAAAAGACCTTAAAAACGTACGTGCTATTGCTGATTCATGCATACGTATTAACAGTGTAGAAAACCAAGCTGATTATGTTTTTGATCGTGCAGTAGCTGACTTATTCTTATATGAAAAAGATGCTATCCGTTTGATAAAATATAAAGAGATACTAGCTGCTTTAGAAACCGCTACTGATATGTGCGAAGACGCGGCTGATGTAATGGAATCTATACTGGTTAAAAACGCTTAATAACGCCTTATCAATAAATGGTTACCACTCTTTTAGTTGCTATTGTAATACTAGCCCTGGTATTTGATTACACCAATGGGTTTCACGATGCTGCAAACTCTATCGCTACCATTGTTTCTACCAAAGTATTAACACCTTTCCAGGCGGTATTATGGGCCGCTGCCTTTAATTTTTTGGCATATTTTATAGTTACAGACCATAAGGTAGCTAACTATGTGGCAAAAATTGTAGTTGAGCAATTTGTAGACATGCACGTATTATTAGCAGGATTGATTGCCGCTATTACCTGGAACATGATCACCTGGTGGTTTGGTATTCCTTCAAGTTCGTCACACACCCTTATTGGTGGCTTTGCCGGTGCGGGGATGACCAAAGCTTTATACATGGGAGTGGATCCTTTTTCGGCAGTAAACTCCGGCTATATTCTTCCGGTTATTGTTTGCATTGTTGCCGCCCCATTTATTGGTTTATTGGTTGCTTATATACTTACTATAATTATTCTTCATATTTGCAAAAATGCACGCCCTGCTGCTGCCGAACGCTGGTTTAAAGTTTTACAATTAGTTTCATCGGCGTTTTTAAGCTTTTCTCACGGTGCCAACGATGCTCAAAAGGTAATGGGTATTTTATACCTGGCAGTTGTAACATCAAAAGTGATAGGGGTTGGTGCACCCATGCCGGAGTGGATACCATTAGCGTGTTATTCGGCAATTGCATTAGGCACCATGTCTGGCGGTTGGAAAATTGTTAAAACTATGGGTAGCAAGATCACCAAGATAACTCCGCTGGAAGGCGTAAGCGCCGAATCCGCGGCAGCTGTAACTTTAACCTTAACCCAACATTTTGGTATACCTGTATCAACCACGCATACCATTACCGGATCAATCATTGGTGTAGGCTTAACCAAACGCGTATCAGCAGTACGTTGGGGTGTAACGGTTAACCTGCTTTGGGCATGGATAATTACTATCCCAATATCAGCGCTATTGGCAGGTACTGTGTTTGCAATAGTACGCTTATTAGGCATTTAATATTGGCCCGATTTTAGCAGATTTAACCGCATGAAAAAAAAACTGATACTTCCTGTTATATTATGTGCCTTTATTAGCTTATCGGGCTGCGATACGTTAAATGCTATACAAAATTCAACTGTATCAATTCCAGGGCAAACCCCAACACAATTTGAAATAGGTAGCGCACTTAAACAGGCGCTTGAATTTGGTACCACCAAAAGTTCTGATCAACTATCAGCGGTGGATGGTTTCTTTGCCAATGCCGCGGTTAAGATCCTTTTTCCGCCTGAGGCGCAAAAAGCAGAAAACACCTTACGTACCTTAGGTTTGGGTAAACTGGCAGATAATGTGATCCTATCCATGAACCGCGCTGCAGAAGATGCCGCTAAACAGGCTAAACCCATATTTATTGCCGCAGTGAAACAAATGACCATACAGGATGTAACCAATATTCTTTTTGGTAGCCAGGATGCGGCAACACAATATTTTAAACGCACAACTACTGATGGCCTGTCTTTAGCTTTTAAACCAATTGTACAAAATAGTTTAAATAAAGTTGGTGCCACTAAATATTATACGGATGCTGCCACAGCATATAATAAGGTGCCTTTTGTAACCAAAATAAACCCTGATATAAGCGATTATGTTACCCGCAAAGCTATTGATGGTTTATTTATTGAGATAGCGCAGGAAGAATTGAATATCCGTAAAAACCTGAGCGCACGCACAACACCTTTATTGCAAAAGGTATTCTCATACGCGGATAGAAACAAAAAATATTAAAGGAAGTCTGGGTTGTCTGTATGCAACCTGTGGAAATTAATAGTAACTGAAACTGATTTTGCTTCAGTTGTATTAACCCACGATGGTCCGTTTTTAATTAGTTCAACTGCTTTAGCATTGGCAGCTTCGCTTAGGCCTGCAACAACTTTACAGTCATTAATAACTCCATTAGTACCAACAGTGAATGAAAGCTTTACATCGCCGCATTTTCCATCAGGAGATATAGCTACTGTGCTCATGTATTTTTGAAAAGCGCTCCAGCCTGCTTTTGGATATGCTTCCTCGCCGCTTAAAGATGTATTAGCGTTAGCGTTCATCTTTTTCTGAGCAGAAAAATCCATAATTAATGATTCTTCCATTGGGGATGAAGAACCCATAATATCAAAAACAGAAGTTTTATCAGCAGCCTTAGCCTTTACTGAATTAGTATCAGCCGGATCATATGATATTGATGTTTTGTTAAACTTAGTCAATAACTCATGTGCAGTTGCTAATTGGGCAATGCCAAATACAAATACCATAGCCAACGCTGCAGTTTTAAATCCTGCTGTCTGGTTTCTGTTAGTGCTATTGATGTTTAACTTCATATCATTACGCCGCAATTGATTGTATCAAGAATGTTGCGGAATAACAAATCTATTATTTTATTAAATAAATATTAAGGATATGATAATTTTTAGTCAAAAATCAAGAGATAATTGATTAAGTTGTTAATATATTATTAAACAAGAGTATTTGTTAATAAAAATGCAAGGAAAATAAGGATTTAAGTTATCGGCATGACACTAACTCAAGCGTTTAATTACCACTAACGCATTTAAAATGCTCTTATTTATCTAATATTTATCATAAAAAAGGCGATAAGTAAACTTATCGCCTTGTCTTGTATCTTGATTCTTAACTCTTTGATCTATATTAACAGCCTTACCGGCTCTTCTAATAATGATTTTAAGGTTTGCAAGAAG
>CAZGBN010000049.1:0-20377 GCA_964524015.1 uncultured Mucilaginibacter sp.
AACAAGTAGCTATTATTTACTTAGGTACTAAAAACCTAATGCGTAATGTACCTGTGAACAAGATCCGCGAGTTTGAAAACGAATACACTACACAATTAGAGCAACGCCATCCGGAAATATTAGCAGCGTTAAAAGCTGGTAAACTGGATGACCAGGTAACAGGCACACTGGAAACAGTTGCTAAAGAATTGTCTGGAAGATATAACTAAAATGTGCAGATGTGCGGATATGCAGATGTGCAAATGACATCAGTATATCTGCACAAATGAAATATTTAGGTTTTTGAATTATAACATTTGCACATACGCACATTTGCATATCTGCACATCAAAAGAGAATGGCTAATTTAAAAGAAGTAAGAAACAGGATAGGGTCGGTAAGCTCAACGCAGCAGATCACCAAGGCCATGAAAATGGTTTCGGCGGCTAAGTTGAAGCGTGCTACTAACGCTATTGTACAATTGCGCCCGTATGCCAATAAGCTTAAAGAGTTGTTAGCAAACTTATCTGCAAGCTTAGAGGATGGTTCATCGCCATTTTTACAACAGCGCGAACCTAATAAAGTATTGGTAATTACTGTATCATCAAACCGTGGTTTGGCTGGTGCATTTAATGCTAACGTAATTAAAACGGCCAATACTTTAATTGCCGAAAAATACAGCGAGCAATTAAAAGCGGGCAACGTATCTATAGTAAGTATCGGTAAAAAAACACAGGAGTACTATCAGCGCCGCAAGTACAATGTTATTGGTAATAATAATGATGTATATAACAACCTGAACTTTGCTAACGTGTCTTTAATAACCGAAGATATTATGCAGGGCTTTTTAAAAGGCGATTATGACCGTGTAGAATTGGTATACAATCAATTTAAAAACGCGGCGGTACAGTTTTTAGTAGCCGAACAATTATTACCTGTACCAAAAGCAGCAGTTGCTGCAACAGCGGTTAAAGCTAACCAGGTTGATTACATACTGGAGCCTTCGCAAGAGGAGATAGTGGAGCAATTGATTCCTAAGAATATTAAAATACAGGTTTACAAAGCGGTGTTAGATTCAAATGCATCTGAGCATGGCGCACGTATGACCGCGATGGATAAAGCAACGGAGAATGCCGGTGATTTATTGAAAGCTTTAAAACTTTCATACAACCAGGCACGCCAGGCAGCTATTACTACCGAGCTTACCGAAATTGTAAGTGGTGCCGCTGCATTATCCGCCGAATAAAGATTATACATTTAACAAGTACAATAAAAGGCTTTCCGAAAGGGAGGCCTTTTTTGTTTTACAGCTATACACTTCCTACCCGCCGATTGTCATTCTGAGCATAGCGAAGAATCTAAAAACTTTGCAATAACCGCAGGATAGATTCTTCGCTATGTTCAGAATGACAAAGTTTTTTAAACTAATCTGCTTCAAATTCGCTAAACATTTATATTTTTGTGCCAACATAAAAAAGTACCCATTATGAGCTCAGTAAAAGAAGCAAATGCAGAACGTCATTATATATTATTAACCATAGCTATCGTTATCGGTTTAGTAGGTGTTTACCTTCGCTTTGCCGATTTTCCATTTAGCTCGGCTATATCAAACATTATATTGGTAATAGGAGTAGTAATTTCTTTGAAAGCGGTATTTGCAATAATGAAGTAAGCACAAAATATTATAAAATAAAAAGGCTCCTATATAGGGGCCTTTTTTATTTTACCCCAACCCCGGCGTCATTGCGAGGAACGAAGCAATCTCTGCACTTGCAAATCAAAACTATAATATCCTACGTAGAGATTGCCACGCTCGTTCCTCGCTCGCAATGACGCGTGGGGATTGGTGGATTACCTAGGCCTATACTTCGAGTCGTTCAGTATCTTCTGTGCATCCGTCATAGCCATTAATTGAGGCAAGGTAACTTCGGAGTGGCGGTTCATATACTCACGTACTATTTGCCAGCCCGTCCATACCCCTAACTTAGGCGCCGAATCGTTTTTTTCACCCAGTCCCGGCGTAAATGGAGCCTCGTTTAAGAAGGTTTGTATTTTTTGAAAGTCAGTTTCATATAATAAGTTTTCCTCTAAAAAATAGGCCCATATGTTTGATTGGTTGTCTTCGCACCATTTTAGCTGTTGGGTGGTATAACCTATTTTAATACTATCCGCCACATCAGGCAGGGTTTTATCCATAAAGTATAATATCTTCCCGTTATAGATCATCTTAGCCAGCAAGGAGCGATCATTATCATTTTCCTGGAACATATCTTCACGAGCTATTCCTTCTATCACACGCGGCGCTATATTAGCCGGGTTGAACCGGCGTGAGATATAACGTGGAAAACTCTCTACCAACGCCGGGTAAAACCTTGAATTGCCTAAAAAAAGATCAAGGCCGATGCCAATGTACCCATCACCTAATGAAGTTTGCGCCTGGAAACCTGAAAAGTAAGCATATACCTTGGGCAGATTTTTTTTAGGGAAATAATATTTGATGCGCCTGAAGGCGTCGGTAAGCTCTTCGTTTTGTTGTTCCATATCTCCCGGATAGATGGAATCCACATCGTGCTTTAAATCAAGATATGCCTTGCCTGCAAAAATTTGCCTTAAGGAAGCAAAATAAGCAGTATCTCTTGTGCTGCCGGCCCCGAGCACCCGCTCTACAAAATCCTGGTAAAATATGCCATATTTTTGTTGCAGGTAGATGGCTTGCTGTGCCATTGGTTTGGTACGCATAGCATCAAAATCACGGTCAAACCGTTCAATTTTTACATCAACAGGAATATGGCTTACATCAATTTTATTGCTCCTATTACAGGCCGCAAAAAATATTGCCATAAAAAAAATTAAATAAATTTGCGTTGATGTGCGGTGTATGGTGCTCATTTTTTATACTTTGGGCTAAATTAGTCATAATTTGCATTTACCCGTAAACATCATTGCGTGTAATTAGTTATCATTCATACTATGAAAATTGCGTTAGCACAACTTAACTATCATATAGGTAATTTCGAGTCGAACACGGCCAAGATCATTCAACACATACAAAAGGCCCGCGATAACGGTGCCGACCTGGTGGTGTTTTCCGAGTTATGTGTTTGCGGCTATCCCGCCCGCGATTTTTTAGAGTTTAACGAATTTATAAGCCAGTGCGAGGATGCGGCTAATACCATTGCCGCCGCTTGTATAGATATTGCCTGCATCATTGGTTTACCTGCGCATAATAGTAAACCTGAAGGCAAAGACCTTAACAACTCCGCTTACTTTATTGAGAATGGTAAAGTGAAAGCCGTTGTAAATAAAGCTTTGCTACCTAACTATGATGTGTTTGATGAGTACCGCTATTTTGAGCCTTCAACCGAATTTAATTGTATTGATTTTAAGGGCCATAAAATAGCGCTAACCATTTGCGAGGACCTGTGGAACACCATTGAAAACCCGCTATATGTTACCCGGCCAATGGATACGCTGATCAAACAAAAGCCTGATGTGATGATCAATATAGCTGCATCGCCATTTGCCTATACGCATGATGATGAGCGTATAAATATTTTAAAAGATAATGCCAGCCGTTACAACTTGCCATTGTTTTATGTAAACACCGTAGGCGCGCAAACAGAGCTGATTTTTGACGGCGGATCATTGGTGTTTGATAATGCCGGTAACCTGGTTGATGAATTGCCTTATTTTGAGGAGAGCATGACTTATTATACTTTGGAGGATAATAGCCAAATCACCTTTGATCATCCAACCACTATACGTACTGAAGCCACTAGTGATATAGCCCAAATACACCAGGCATTAATACTGGGTATACAAGATTATTTTTATAAATCAGGGTTTAAGCAAGCTATTTTGGGGTTGTCAGGCGGGATAGATTCGGCAGTAGTATGTGCCTTAGCTGCAGAAGCATTGGGGGCAGAAAATGTAATGGCGGTATTATTACCCTCTAAATTTTCAAGCGACCACTCCCTAAAAGATGCCGAGGACCTGGTAAATAATTTGGGCTGTAAACATGAAATTGTAGCTATTAAACATATAACTGATGCTTTTGAAACGGCATTACAACCGCAGTTTAACAATCTGCCATTTAACATAGCCGAGGAAAACATTCAATCGCGTAGCAGGGCAGTAGTATTAATGGCCATGTGTAATAAGTTTGGTTATATATTATTAAATACCTCCAACAAAAGTGAGGCAGCAGTGGGCTACGGTACTTTATATGGTGATATGTGTGGCGGTATATCTGTTATAGGTGATGTTTATAAAACCCAGGTTTTTGAGCTGGCGCGATATATTAACCGTAACCAGGAGATCATCCCGATAAATTCCATAGTTAAACCGCCATCTGCCGAGTTAAGGCCAGGGCAAAAGGACACCGATTCATTGCCTGAGTACGATATTTTAGACAGGATACTACGCGAATATGTAGAAAACCGCTGCTCATCTGCCGAGATTATTAAAATGGGTTTTGATGAAGCTATTGTGCGTAAAGTAATAAGGCTGGTAAACATTGCCGAGCATAAGCGTTACCAAACGCCGCCCATATTAAGGGTATCGCCAAAAGCATTCGGCATGGGCCGCAGGATGCCTATTGTAGGTAAGTATTTGCAGTAAACTATAGCAACTACACCCACGCGTCATTGCGAGCGTAGCAATCTCTACATAAGCTAAGCTATTCACTATGTCATTTCTCGCTATGCTCGAAATGACAATTTTGATAATTAATTGCGACGGTTGTATTATAGATATTATTTCCCTAACAACTCTGCCAATTTATTTTCCAAATCGGCGCCACGCAAATCACGCGCTATTATTTTCCCTGAGGGATCTAACAAAAAGTTAGCGAGAATAGCAGCTACCGATAAAGTTGCGCCACGCTATTTTACCAAACCTTCATCGGATACTTATGTATACAAATCCATCATATTTTATTGAGAGAAAAGTATGCGTGAGCGACTTATTGCTTAAAGATTTTTTGGTGTATAATTTTTAGTTATAATTTTCTTTTAGGCTAAAATTTAATAGATTTGATTTATCTCCTGATAAAGGAGATAACCTAGACCTATCTTATGAAAACAAAACTCTTAATTATAGTTTTATTTGCTTTTTACGTATCAGGCTGCAATACCAACAAGGATAAAGACGCAATTCTTATAATAGGTAAGTATAAACTTACAAAAGCTGAACTTGAATCCAAGAGAAAAAAAGACAGGTACAAATTGCTTAAAGAGCAAGCTTTAGCAGACAAATTGATTGAAGAGGGCAGGATCATAGCTTTCGCATTGGATCATCGATATGATACTTTGGCCAACTTAAAAAA
This sequence comes from uncultured Mucilaginibacter sp., assembly GCA_964524015.1. Lineage (GTDB taxonomy): Bacteria > Bacteroidota > Bacteroidia > Sphingobacteriales > Sphingobacteriaceae > Mucilaginibacter. The sequence continues at coordinate 5,306 of CAZGBN010000049.1, forward strand.
GCTTTTTGAATACGCTTCACGTTCTTATGCTTCGCAGGTAAATGGCTTTGTGTGGAATAAAAAGGTTAAGCCTAAACTTGAACTTGCAGAAAATGACATCAAGAACACCTATCTGAAAAGATCGCAGGAGCATATATTGGAGGTAGTGCTGGTTAGTGATAAAAACACATTAGATCGTTACTACACATCGCCTGAGAATTTTAACACTATTAAAGCTAAGGCATCTTCTGATCCAAGTGTGAAGGTTTTTAAGGCACCTGTTAAATTCCCTTATTATCCGCTTAGCAATTATACCGAAGGATTGAATAACCTTAAAGTGGGCCAAATTATAGGACCGCTAGAGACTGAGAAGGGGTACCTTATAGCACGTGTGGCAACCACAAAACTTGTAGTCCAAAATCCTTACGAACAAGAAAAAGCGGGTATCCGGCAAGAGTTGCTTTTCGGGTTAACACAGAAATACTTGTGGCAAAGCCAGAAGCGGATATTAAAAGCAGCTAATCCCGAAATTTATGATTCAGCCATTAATGAACTCGCTTTAAGATTTGATGGTAGGAAAAAAGATTGGCCGGGGGTGAGATCTAACCTGCTGATCATGAACTACAACTTTGAAGGTAAACGTGTTCCCTACCTGGTTTCAGATTTTAAGGAATTTGTAACTAATGAACCCGTATTTTTCGGATCATTAAATACGGCCGACGGTGTAAAAAAAATACTTCGGAATATTATAATTGAGCAATACCTGTTTGCAGAAGCACGGCAAATGAATATGGAAGCCGATGATGAGTACTTGAGTTTCAGCAAAGAAAATCAGGAAACGATATTTCTTGAACACTATAAAAGAAACAATGTTTATCCAAGGCTTTCTGTTTATCCTAACGAATTGGAAGAATATTATCGTAAAAATAGTGGCGATTTTAAAACATTTGAATCCGCCAGCATCTCGCTCTTCAAATTCAAAAATATTCAAAACGCATATCAGGGCCGAATACAGTTAGAAAAAAAAGCAAGGGGAATTCCCCTTTTAGTAGGGAATACTAATACTAATAATACAGGTTCATTACCTCGCGCTATTGAAATAGAAGTGAACATAAATGATCAAAGCAATGATCCTAAGCTATTAGAAACTATTTTGAGATTAGCCCCGGGTCAGATTTCCGTTCCTATAGAAGTAAACAAAGAATTTGTGGTTGTAGTTCTAACAGCTAAAAAAGGACTAACGACCATCCCTTACATCTACGTTAAGGATGAAATACAGCGGCTAATTTATGCTCAAAAGGAAAATCGGTTAACCGCCAAGCTTGCAACGGACCTAAAAGAAAAATACCCTGTAGAAGAGGATAAGCTAAAGAAATATTTCTCAGGAGTAAAGGACAATTCTCAATAATAGTCTACGCACAAACAATAGCCATCTTATATAACTTTAAATCTAAAATTATGAAAAAAAAACTTTTAATTCTTACACTACTTTTTACTGTTATTTCAAGCAGTTTTGCGGGGCAGCTTATGTTGTCGGCCAGCGGGTTTTACTCAGGTGTTCCTTACGAAACAGGAACTTACGACAGTGTATATATTGGCGACTATTACAATTATGTTACTATTAACATTGGTTCATCAAATATAGATGGTCCTGACTCATTTAGCTTAACAGACATACTCTACACTAACGGCACCGGTCAGCATCAGGATGGATACTACTATGGTGGAAACGGACATTGGGCTTCTTTTCCTTCTCCTCAAACTGTTACTCTTGGTCAAGTTGCTCAAAATAGCTACGTTGGTGTAAACCTTGAAGTTTACGGTGTAGACTCATGGGCAACAATTAACTATTAGAACACGGGATAATTACAATATCTTTTATTGGCTATTTGTGAAAAAGCCTGGTTAAGCTTAAAGTTTAACCGGGCTTTTTTATTTAATTGAGTAATGGGTCTTCCCATTCTGTCGGGAAGTACTGTCATAAGATATTATTAAAGCCCCCCCTTTCGGGGAGGGTTGGGTCTATTTCCCCAACACTTCAGCCAGTTTATTTTCTAAATCAGCGCCACGCAAATCACGCGCTATTATTTTCCCTGAAGGATCTAACAAAAAGTTAGCAGGAATAGCTGATACCGAATAAAGTTGAGCAGCATTGTTTTCCCAAAATTTAAGGTCAGATACTTGTGTCCATACCAGGCCGTCATTTTTTATGGCGGCCAGCCAATCGTTTTTAGCTCCAGGCCTGTCTAATGACACCCCCAGTATAGTGAAGTTTCTGGTTTTATACTTATTAAATAACCGCACTACATTGGGGTTTTCTTCCCGGCATGGGCCGCACCAGGAAGCCCAAAAATCTATCAGTAAATATTTTCCTTTAAATGAGGATAATTTAATTGGTAATCCTCTTGTATCATTTTGTGTAAACTCGGGGGCTGTAACGCCTATGGCGGTTAGTTTGGCGCGTTCTATAGCCTGTTTAAGTACTTTAGCGGCCTCGGTTTCTTTCAGTTCGGTTGATAGGGTTTTAAACAAGTTCTCTGATTCAAAAGGATCAGTTTTTCTATCCAGTGTATTTAGCGCGATAATGCTTAAATAGCTATTAGGATGAGTTACAATAAACGTTTGTAAAGCCGAACGGTGCTTGTTTTGCAAAACCTTAAACTTAGCTTGCATCTCTGCCTGAAATTCAGCAGAATTTTGCTTTTCTTTTGACGCAGCCTGTATTTCTGCATTCAGTTTAGTTGCATCACCCTCAATAACCTTTACCTGCGCAAGTAGTTTAGCGTTCTCATCGTTAATTAATGAGCCTGTAATTTTTGCTTTTGAGATGGAATCTGCCGTGGTGATAGTTATTTCACCCTTATCTAAAAAGAAAGTAAAAACATCAGCAGTAGCTTCATTTAATTTAGCTATGCCCACGCCCTTATGATCCATCACCAAAAAGGCATTAACCGGGTTTATAGTATTGCCCGTAAAACTAAAATCGCCATTAACCACGGCAGACGAATCGGCAACTTTATTGGCACCTAATTGATATAATAAATAAACTTGCGTAGGGGTATTTAAACTACCGGCCTTTCCTTTTATGGTAAATGTACCGCCTACCTGTGCAACAGCAAACAAAGGCAATAAAGTAGTTAACAGAAAAAGTGTTTTTTTCATTAATAATTGATATACCGCTTTAAACGGATAAAACTTTAAAAAGGTATGTTAATTCAATTTTTGATAAGTGCGCCACCAAATATCAGGCAGCTCACCGGCAACCGCGGTTTGGTAATCTTCATACCGGCAGGGCACTAAATGGAAACGCTCATTACGCGAGCCGCCAGTAGGGTAGGGCACCTGCATCCACCAGCGATCACTTTTTTTGCTTTTTACAAATACCAGTTCATGCTCGTCATGTTTCAAACTGGTTTTGTATATCAGGTATTGCGATTTAGGCTGCAGCGGGAAATCTTTTTTACGGTTATAAACACCATCAATAAAATACCATATCATTTGCGATAGCAGCATGGCGGTTTGCCCATTGTTATCATACGCCGGGTTAAATTCGTAAAAGCCTATGCTGGTTAGCTTATCATTAAACCCCGCGTACCGGCATATCTGGCAGGCTTCTTCGCCATATAAACCATTAGGGGTAGCATTGGCATTGCCCATGGCATCTGATGAGCGTATGGCGCTAATATCAAAGCTAATCATACCCGCGTTACGGATGATAGGCTCGGCAACTTCTACTTTGCCGCTTATTTCGCCAAGGCGGTGCACATCAAAGTAAAGCTTATCCATTACCCGCAGGCTATCCTGGCTGGCAAAAAAAGTTTGGTAACCTAAGTTGCTGTAGTTAAACAGGTAATTTGGCTCATGCAAAAATATTTTATTAAGATAAGATGCAGAAGTAGTTTCAATGGTTTCGCCGTTGCGGTCATCATCCAAATCAAAATGCGAATCAACTACTACCAGGTCAACACGTTGTTCCAGGTTCTCATAGCCCAGGTATTGTGCGTAGGTCAGGTCCTGTCCGCCGCCGATGATAACCGGGATGATATTTTTTTTAATTAACTCGCTTACCACGGTTTTAAGGGCATAATAGGTATCAGTAACCTTTTCGCCCTGCTTAATGTTACCGAGGTCGACGATTTTTGTTTTGTAGCTGCCCTCGTTAAGCAGGTACAAATGTTCGCGCACATAGTCAGGTCCCAACGCACAACCTGAGTTATTTACTGAATTGCGATCCTCTTGCACACCAATTAAAGCTATGTCTGCCGGTTCATCCAGATCAGGAAATTTATCAGCATAATAGTTTATTTTACTACCTAAATGACTGGTGTAATATCCGTTTTTAGGAATTAGCTTTTCAAGGTCAAGCGGTGTAAAGAAATCGGATAAGGACATATTTTAAGATGTGCAAATGTGCGTATGTGCAAATATGCAGATTTTTTGGACGTGCAGTATAAACGCACAACCGATAAAATATTAACAATTGATTAGGAAAAGCATCCGCACATCTGCACATTTGCATATATGCACATTCTCATCACAGGCGCAACAGGTTTCTTAGGTTCGGAGGTGGCGCTGCAATTGGTGCAGTCGGGACAAAATATACGATGTACTAAAAGACCGTCTTCTACAATTCCTCAAGTATTGCAGTTTTATGCTGGCGCGATAGAATGGGTTGATGCCGATTTGATGGACATATTTGCTTTGGAAGATGCCCTACAGGGAATAACGCAAGTATATCATAGCGCGGCATGGGTATCATTAAAGCAAGCCGATAAAGAACCCATGATACGCACCAACGTAACAGGTACTGCCAACCTTGTTAATTTATGTGTGCAGAAAGGCATAAGGCTGGTTCATGTAAGTTCCATAGCCGCAATTGGTACGGCCAAGCCAGGCGAACTGATCACCGAAAATGATCATTTAGATTCTTCAACTGAAAGTGATGGTTATGCACTATCAAAACTGGAAAGCGAAATGGAGGTGTGGCGCGGCATTGCCGAAGGTTTGGATGCGGTTATCGTGAACCCATCATTAATTATAGGGCCAAATGCCGGTATATTAGGCAGCGGGCAACTTTTTGAAACCGTACGTAAAGGACTTAAAGTTTACACTACAGGCAGCGCGGGGTTTGTTGATGTGCAGGATGTAGCGAAATGTATGATAGCCCTGATGAACAGCGATATAACCGCCGAGCGTTATATTATCAGTGCTGAAAATAGAAACTATCAGCAGCTAACCACCGAGATTGCAAAAGGCTTTGGTGTGAAACCGCCAACTATATTAGCCAAGCCGTGGATGATGGAAGTTGCCTGGCGTTTTGCCGCTTTGGTTTCGTTACTAACCGGTAAGCCACCCATGTTGGATAAAATAGCTGCCAAATCGGCAACGCTTAATAAAAACTTTGATAACACAAAAATTAAGAGAGCTATAGGCATTGATTTTAAGCCCATAAGCCAAACAATTATTGAGACTTGCGTCGCCTTGGGCAAATAAAAATTTACAAAACCCTGTTGTTTTGCGCTATTATTCTGTTTAAAAATCCATCCAAAAGTTGCACTTTTGCAACATCGCAATACAATAGCCATGAGTGACACGCCCACGACGCAACAATATTTCATCATAGATTTTGATAGTACGTTTACACAGGTAGAAGCATTAGATGAACTTGCACGTATATCTTTAAAAGATCGCCCGGATAGGGAAGAAATCTATCAAAAAATAGATGACTTAACTAACGCCTCAATGGAAGGAAGGTTATCCTTTACTCAAAGCCTGGAGGCCCGTGTTAAATTATTGAATGCCAACCGCGAGCATTTAAAGCAACTGATATCACATCTAAAGAAAAAAGTATCTACCTCGTTTTCGCGTAATACTATCTTTTTTAAAAACCACCAGGACGAGGTATTGATCGTATCCGGAGGGTTTAAAGAGTTTATTACACCGGTTGTAACCGAGTATCATATCAAAAAGGAAAATATTTACGCCAATACTTTTGTGTTTGACGAAGAAGGGAATATTATCGGCTATGACCGTGAAAACCCATTATCGCAAGAGGGTGGCAAGGTTAAGCTATTAAAAGAACTGAACCTGCAAGGCGATATTTATGGTATTGGCGATGGTTACTCTGATTTCCAGTTAAAGGAGTCGGGCATGATCAAAAAGTTTTTTGCCTTTACCGAGAACATAGAGCGTAAATCAGTAGCCGAAAAGGCTGACCATGTTACGCCAAGTTTTGATGAGTTTTTATATATCAACAAACTTCCGCGCGCTATATCATACCCTAAAAATCGTATCAAGTGCCTGGTTGTAGGTAACATTGAAGAGGAAGCTTTAGCACAAATGCGTAAGGAAGGTTACAACGTACGTGAACGCGATAGTATAGAAGAGAAGTATTTGGAAGAAGCCGGTATTTTGATCTGTGATGAAGAAAATCAACCAACTGTTGAGCAATTGCAACAAGCCGGAAGATTAAAAGCTATTGGTTGTTTTGGTAAGATGAACCGCAAAGTGGCCGAAGCTGCCTGCGAGTTGGGTATTATTATTTTTGATGACCCTAAGCATAACCCGCGTAACGATGACTTTATCCCGAAAAGGGTAATGGCATTTATGAACGAGGGTAAAACGCATACCAGCTGTAACTTCCCAGACTTACAACCACCACGCAATAATAAAGCCCACCGCCTGATACATATCCACGCAAACGTACCGGGTATATTAGCCAAAATAAATGAAGTATTTGCTCATCATAATATTAATATAGTAGGCGAGTTTTTGGTAACCAACGAACAGATAGGTTATGTAATTACTGACGTAGATGCCGGTTATGATACCGAAGTGCTAAATGAGCTTAAAGCTATTGAGCATACTATAAAATTTAGGTTGTTATATTAGTACGTAAGTCGGGAAGACAGGAAGTCCGTAAGATGGGCTTTTTATTTTCTTTCGGACTTTCCGACTTTACTAACTTTCGGACTCTTTCATCGGCACCACCAATACCGGAATTTCTGAATGGCGTACAACATGCTCGGCAATACTACCCATTAACAGCCTATCAATACCGCTGCGGCTATGCGTACCAATTACTATTAAATCTGCTCCAAAATCCTTGCTGCAATTAATAATACCATCAGCAGTATCGCCAAACTCATTAAATTGAGTTATCTGTAAATCTTTTCCAAATTTATTTGCCGTGTTTTCCAATAGGTTTTCTGACATGTCATTTTGAATATTCATGATCTCCACATCACCAATAGCGTCCGGAAGTGATCCCGATAATGGATCCATACCTTGATTTGGTGGCATAAACATAGGCTCAACAATATGTACTAACCCAACTTTAGCTTTAAACGAATGCGCAATATTAAACCCATATTTTGCGGCATGGTCGGAATAGGCACTATTGTCAATCCCGATAAGTATTTTTTTGATCAGCATGATATTAAGAGGTTGGTATATTACTTTAACAAAATTAGGGCAATATGTTTTATTTAGTAGCAGTTAACAACCCATTGGTATCCATCCAGGTGGTGCACCAGTCAAACCATTTGGCTTTACTTTGGCGGTTGTTTAGCCCAAACCCATGTCCGCCTGTAGCAAAGATATGCATCTCGCCCTTTACTTTATTTTTAAGCAGAGCATCGTAAAACATTAAGGTGTTTTCTATAGGCACAACATTATCATCAGCAGCGTGTACTATAAAAGTTGGCGGTGTATTTGGCGTAACTTGTTTTTCATTGCTATACAAGTCTACAACCTGTTGCGTTGCATTTGCGCCAACCAAATTATTTTTTGAGCCCCGGTGCGTTTTTTCGCCAAAGGTAATTACGGGGTACATCAGTATTGCAAAATCCGGGCGAAGGCTAACATTAGCTTTATTATCAATTACTACCTGGGTAAAATGAGTAGCAAATGTAGATGCCAGATGCCCGCCGGCCGAAAAGCCCATGATGCCTATTTTGTCAGGGTTCAAGCCCCATTCTGCAGCACGCGTGCGTACTATTAGCATAGCTTGTTCTGCATCTTGTAACGGACCGATGGTTCTGTCTACCATAATCAAATCATTTGGAAGGCGGTATTTTAATACAAAGGCAGTAACCAATTTTAGCAAATTCCTGTGCTACGGCAAAACCCTCAGACCGTATAGCCAGGTTTTGATAACCGCCACCGGGGCAAATAATAACCGAAGTGCCATTAGCCTTGCCTTTTTCCGGATAGAAAGGGTACATGCCGGGCGCAGTTACCTTATTAGTCATATTGGTTACTTTGGCAAGTTCCGGCTCTATATAATCAGCAGGAGCAACTTTTGAATTAGGCACTGCGCCCGTATACAAAGGAATAATTTGCGGATCCTGCGCAAAAGTTGATAATGATGACAATAGTAAACACGCCACCAGGTATAAGGTTATCTTTTTCATTTAATAGATTACTTGGTTGTAACACAAATCTATAAAACTATTATAAATAAACCGGTGACATAAGTTTGTCAGTCCAAAGGATTCCCACGGAGTCTTCCAAAGTGTTCCACTTACGCAAAATGGAACACTTAAAAAAATATTAATAATGTCAGTCTGAGCTTGTCGAAGACTAACCTTTCGGTCCGCCAAACTCCATTAAGTAGGCTTTTAAAAACTCGTCCAGTTCGCCATCTAATACCGCTTGCGCGTTTGAGGTTTCATGATCGGTACGCAGGTCCTTAACCAATTTATACGGGTGTAAAACGTAATTACGTATTTGTGATCCCCATTCTATCTTTTTCTTATTGCCTTCAATTTTGTTGCTGGCTTCCTGTCGCTTGCGCATCTCTATCTCATATAACTGAGATTTTAATAGGCGTATAGCATTATCCTTATTTTGCAGCTGCGAACGCGATTCCTGGTTCTTGATGATAATACCAGATGGCTTATGGTATAAACGTACTGCGGTTTCCACCTTGTTTACGTTTTGTCCGCCTGCACCGCCTGCGCGAAAAGTTTCAAATTCAATATCTGCCGGGTTAACTTCAATTTCAATAGTATCATCAACCAATGGATAAACATATACCGAAGCAAATGATGTGTGGCGCTTGGCGTTGGAGTCAAACGGAGATATACGCACCAAACGGTGCACACCATTCTCGCCCTTTAAATAGCCGTAAGCAAAATCGCCTTCCAGCTGCAGCGTAACCGTTTTTATTCCTGCCGAATCGCCTTCCTGAAAATCTTGTTCGGTAACTTTATAGCCGTTTTTTTCGCCCCACATAATATACATGCGCATTAGCATGCTGGCCCAGTCGCAGCTTTCGGTACCGCCGGCACCTGCAGTAATTTGAAGCACAGCGTTAAACTGGTCCTCTTCGGCCGAGAGCATGTTTTTAAATTCAAGCTCCTCTACAGCCTTTACAGCAACATTATATTGCTCCTGCATTTCTGCTTCGGTAGCATCGCCGCTTTTAAAAAAATCAAATAGTACGCCGGTATCTTCTATGATAGAAAACACTTTCTGGTATTCGTCGGTCCAGATCTTTTTAGTTTTAATGGAAGCCAGCACTTTTTCGGCTTCTTTAGGATGATCCCAAAAGTTTGGGCCAATAGTTATTTCTTGTTCTTTTTGCAGTGCATCGAGTTTTTTATCGATGTCAAAGATGCCTCCTCAGGGAAGTTACTCTATCCCTTAAATCCTGGACCTGTTCTTTAGTCATACAGCAAATATAAAAATTGTATGGTACACTTAAACAAAAAGGGTCTGCAAGTTTTACCTGCAAACCCTTTATTTGGTAAACCGAAATATATTAAGCTATAGCCAGCTGACTTAGTAATGCATCCATACCGGTAGCGTTGTTTCCGCTTAAGCTGCCCAGTAATTTATTCAAGGCAAAATCATTGTTTTTTTCGCTTGATTGCTGCATCAACTCTTTCATAACCGGGGTAATAAGGGCTTTAGCAGTAGTTAAAGCTGCTGCAGGGTCAATACCGTAGTAGTTATTTAATTTGTTAGCAAACTTATTTACAGTGCTGTTTATTAACGGATTGTTATAAGTATACATATCCTGAAACTGAAAATACTTTACCAGGTCTTTTAACTTTCCGTTCTCCATCTGGCCTTTTAAAACCTCAATGATCGAACTCGAAGCTTCATTGATTACTGCGTCATGAAATTTAACAGGAATCACTGGATTGTCTATAACGGCCATCCCGGCGTTAGTTTTGACAAGCATAAAAAGTTTCTCGAACATAATACAACTGTTTTTAATGTTAATATTATTAAAATGATGATAAAAAAACCATTTCCTTATCAACAGTACAAATATATCAAATAAAAATTTAAATTCTGTAAATGTTTATTAATTATTATTAATAAACTGACAATTCGATGAACAAAAGAATATCATTTTGTAAACATTGCTATTGTCGGACTCTTATTGGTATTATAAAATTTAATGCGAGGCTAAATATTAAATTCTATTTTTGTTAAAAAAACATCAACTATGCTGCCAAATATTAATTTCACTACCACACAATCCTATAAATATTTAACCGATCATTATATTGATATAGTTGGCGAGAGCCTGAAAGGTTTATTTGAATCTGATAATCAACGGTTTGCAAAATTTTCGGTTCAATTTGAAGATATACTGCTTGATTACTCAAAAAACCGCATAACAGACCAAACTATAGCTTTATTGCTACAATTGGCGAAAGAATGTAGGCTAAATGATGCAATTAAAGCTATGTATAGCGGAGACATCATTAACGCTACCGAAGGCAGGCAGGTGCTGCATATTGCTTTGCGCAACCAAAGTAATACGCCAATTTTGGTGGATGGTAAGGATGTAATGCCTGATGTAAATAATGTGTTACAGCATATGAAAGAGTTTAGTGACGCAGTAGTTTCAGGTAGTTGGAAAGGTTATACCGGCAAAGCTATTACGGATGTGGTAAATATTGGTATAGGAGGGTCTGACCTTGGGCCGGTAATGGTTACCGAAGGGTTGAAAGCTTATAAAAATCACTTAAATCTTCATTTTGTTTCAAATGTTGATGGTACGCACATTGCCGAAACTTTAAAAGGATTAAATGCCGAAACTACCTTATTCCTTATTGCTTCAAAAACATTTACCACGCAGGAAACCATGGCCAACGCGCATAGCGCCCGTAATTGGTTTATTGAAAGTGGGGGTAAAGATATTGATGTAGCCAAACACTTCGCGGCACTATCAACCAATGCTGACGGGGTATCCAAATTTGGTATTGATACCAAAAATATGTTTGAGTTTTGGGATTGGGTTGGCGGACGTTACTCTTTATGGAGTGCTATTGGCTTGTCTATCTCTTTAAGTATAGGCCACGAAAATTTTGTGGAACTATTACAAGGTGCCCATGCTATGGATAACCACTTTAGGGATGCCGAGCCTGATCAAAATCTGCCAACTATACTGGCTTTATTAGGAATTTGGTACAATAACTTTTTTGAAGCAGAAACGCAGGCTATATTACCATATGACCAATATATGCATCGCTTTGCTGCTTATTTTCAGCAGGGCGATATGGAAAGTAATGGTAAAAGTGTTGATCGTAATGGTAAACCGGTTGACTATTCAACGGGCCCTATCATTTGGGGTGAGCCGGGTACCAACGGGCAACATGCTTTTTATCAATTAATACATCAGGGAACTAAATTGATCCCTTGCGATTTTATAGCGCCTGCACAATCACATAACCCGTTGGGCGAGCATCATACCATGTTATTATCCAACTTCTTCGCGCAAACCGAAGCCTTAATGAATGGCAAAAGCCGGGAGGAAGTAGAAGCGGAATTAAAAGCAGCAGGCAAATCAGCAGCAGAGATCGAGGTTTTAGCACCATTTAAAGAATTTGGCGGTAACCGTCCAACTAATTCTATATTGGTTAAAAAAATAACTCCACGCAGCTTAGGTGCATTAATTGCCATGTATGAGCATAAAATATTTGTACAGGGTATTATCTGGAACATTTACAGCTTTGACCAATGGGGAGTTGAGTTAGGCAAACAATTAGCCGGCAAAATATTACCTGAGCTTAGAACCAATGATGAGGTTTCTTCGCATGATTCATCAACCAATGGCTTGATTAATCAATACAAGGCTTGGAGGTAAGCCCCCCAGCCCCCTAAAGGGGAAACAGTTGTTAAAAAAAGGCCGCTTTGAAATTTTCAAAGCGGCCTTTTTTATAAAGAATACAAAAACTCCCCCTTTAGGGGGCTGGGGGGCTTTACTTCTTCACAAACTTAACCTGGTACAAATGCGGCCATTTTTTGCCGGTTACAAAAATACGCTTGCCTTTTGCATCCCAGGCAATGCCATTTAATACTTTATCCTGGCTGTCAAATCCTGCCGGTCTGTCTTTTTGTGGCCACAACCCGCTCATGTTTATATTTTGCAACATAGCTCCCGTTTTTGGATCTATAACTACAATGTTATCAAACGTATACACATTGGCATACAATTTACCATCAATATACTCCAACTCATTCACCTGTTCTATAGGGCCTTTATCATCATACACTTCAATAAAGCCGGTTTGGTTATAATTGTCTTTGTCTAAGAACCATATATGGTTGGTACTATCATCCATATATAGCTTTTTGCCGTCAAAAGTCATTCCCCAGCCTTCAATACCTACATTATTGTTAAAGGTTTTAAGCAGTTTGAAGGTTTTTTTATCGTACACAAAACCCACCTTGCTTCTATAAGTAAGCATTACAATTTTATCACCTACTATGGCGCTGCCCTCGCCAAAATATTGCGGGTCTAGTTTAGTTCTTTGAATTACCTTACCTGTTTCTAATTCAACCTTACGTAATTCAGATTGGCCCTCAAGACCGGTGCTTTCATATAAATAGCCATCATGGTATAGTAAACCCTCGGTATAAGCGCTGGTATCATGCGGGAACACTTTCTCTACCACAAAAGTATATTGCTCAGGGGCTTTGGCTGCCATTAGCACAAAATTGGTAGAGATATCCTGGCTTTGTCCGCCTTTGTAAAATTTAGCGGTAACAACTTTTACACCCAGCGGCATGGTATCAGTTTTTATGCTGATAGCTGAAGAATCAGTTTTAGAAGCCAGTTTTACAGAATCCATCAGATACACTACTGAGTCGGGTTTTGCATCTGCCGGAAAGCTTACTTTAACATCAACAGCATCTCCTGCTTTATAAGTTGCTCCTGCCTCGGGGCTGATACTTAAATTAGTTTCTGAACTGGTTTCTTTTTTATCGCAGGCGATTATAATTAATATCGCTGCCGCTAAAAGTAAGTGTAGTTTATTCTTCATTTGTGTTAGGTTGCCGAAGGCCAAAACGCATCTTCAATATGCTTTATTGTATAATTAGTTTGTTTGTCAAATAATATAGCGATGATATCAAACCGTACCTCTCCCTGGTGATCCATCAGGTAAATATATTCATCGGCGGCTTCAACCAGTAGTTTTTGTTTGCGCGCATCTACAAAATCCTCAGGCTCGCCAAAGCCATTGCCGGTACGCGTTTTTACTTCGGTAAATATAATAACACTATCCTTATACGCAATCAGGTCAATTTCGGCTTTGCCGTGTGTCCAGTTCTCGTCCAATATCTCATACCCTGCATTTTCCAATAAAGCTTTAGCTAAACTCTCGCCCTTGCGGCCCAGGTCAAGGTGGGTTGCCATTATTTTAAAATAACAGAACCTAAGTAATCCGAAATATGTTTCTCTACTTTCTTCATCCGCATATATTGGTTAAGCAATATTTCCTGGTCTTCCTCACCTGGTGTATTTTGCAGTTCCTTGCGCAGGTTCTCCAATATTTTACCCACTTTTTGTTTTTTAAGGTGGAAGATAGCACCCAAAATAGTAGCCTTCATATTGGCCTGTTCATCGGGTACCAAAATTTTATGCATCTCGTACCAGTTTTCGCTCAGGGTATATTTTGTAGCGATAAGGGTCACTACCAGATCAACAATGTCTTTATCAGCGTGATGAATAAAATGCTGTTCTTCGGGTAATACACCATTCTCTACTTCTTTACTATAGATGCTGATAAATGCCTTACTAGCCGGATGATCAAACTCCACATCGCTTAACTCGGCTATCATAAACGGACCGATATAGGTGTTGGCAATACCATCCCAGTCGATCATTTTATTGCCGTAGAGTAATAGCAAACGCACTATCTCTTTTTCCTGGGATTGTTCGGCATAAAGTAAGTTAGATTCGTCTTCGGTTAAAGCTAATTCATCTTTAATTGATTCTTTTACTTCTTCTCCGTCTGATTCTTCAAAAGTGGGTCTATTTTGAGTTTCCTCTTTCTTTATCTTATTTAATAAAAGCTTATTTATTGAACGTATAAAATTACCTTCATCAATTTTTAATTTTTCGGCAACTTGTTTTATGTAAGCACTTCTAAACTCAGGTTCTAAATTATTTGATAATATCTCGGCTAAATCATCGGCAACCTTAATTTTTTTAAGGGGATCTTTAAGTTCACTTTCGTCAATTGTCGTCAAATAAAAATCTACAATTCCTTTTGACGAACGATCAACGTGAGCTTTAAATCCGGCGGTTCCATTAGCTTTGATATAAGAATCCGGATCATGTCCCTCCGGAAAGGTTACTATATCTACAGTAAACTTATCCTTATATAAAATAGAAAGACCACGTATTGCTGCTTTGATTCCTGCGGTATCACCATCATACAGGATTGTTAAATTTTTGGTTTGCCTTCCTATTAATTTTACCTGTTGGTCGGTTAATGCTGTGCCTGATGATGCGACAACATTATGTATCCCGGCCTGATGTACAGAAAGAACATCTGCATATCCTTCAACTAAATAACAATTGTCGTTTTCGCGAATAGCTTTTATAGCTAAGTGAAATCCGTATAATACCTTTGATTTACTGTAAATTTCAGATTCTGGCGAGTTTACATACTTGGGAACGTTTTTATCGCTTTTTAACGTACGACCACCAAATCCAACTATTTGCCCGGTAGCAGAGAATATGGGGAACATAACCCGACCGCGATAACGGTCATATAAGGTTCCATTATCCCGCTTAACAGAAAGCCCACTTTCAATCAAAAACTCTTCCTGATAGGCTTG
>CAZGBN010000050.1:0-20237 GCA_964524015.1 uncultured Mucilaginibacter sp.
CGAAGCCAAAGCAAACGGTTTCCTGGGTAAAAATATTTTAGGCAGTGGTTACGACCTGGAACTGTATGTACAACCGGGTGGTGGTGCTTACATCTGCGGCGAAGAAACTGCTTTATTGGAATCACTGGAAGGTAAACGCGGTAATCCGCGCATTAAGCCACCTTTCCCGGCTATTGCCGGTTTGTACGGCTGCCCTACGGTGGTAAACAATGTTGAATCAATTGCAGCTGTTGTGCCTATTGTAAATGATGGGGGTGAGGAATATGCGAAGTTAGGTATCGGCCGTAGTACAGGTACTAAACTGATATCTGCAGGCGGTAACCTGGTTAAACCGGGTGTTTACGAGATTGATCTTGGCCTGCCGGTTGAAGAATTTTTATATAGTGATGAGTATTGCGGCGGTATTGCCAACGGAAAACGCCTGAAAGCAGTTGTTGCGGGTGGTTCGTCAGTGCCAATTTTGCCAGCCAACCTGTTCCTGAAAACTATTAACGGCGAGGGCCGCCTGATGAGCTATGAGTCGCTGTCAGATGGTGGTTTTGTGAGCGGTTCGATGATGGGATCGGGTGGTTTTATAGCGTTTGACGAAGATCAGTGTATCGTAAGAAATACCTGGAACTTCGCCCGTTTTTACCACCACGAAAGCTGCGGACAATGTTCGCCTTGCCGTGAAGGTACCGGGTGGATGGAAAAAGTATTGCACCGTTTAGAGAATGGCCACGGTAAGCAAAGCGACATGGACCTGTTGGTTGATGTAGCTAAAAAAATTGAAGGTAATACCATTTGCCCGCTGGGTGACGCGGCAGCCTGGCCCGTAGCCAGTGCCATACGCCACTTTAGGGATGAGTTTGAGTGGCACGTAACACACGCCAGCGAAGCGGTTACAAGGAATTATGGTTTGGCACACTATGCTGATCCGTTACCTAAACCGGAGCCCGCGGGACAATAATTTAAAAGATTGTCATTGCGAGGAACGAAGCAATCTCAAGGATGCAAAGCAATCATGCATGTTCGAGATTGCTTCGTTCCTCGCAATGACAAAGAAAATAAACTTGACTAAGATTAATGTCAATGAAAGTAACAATAGACGGAATATCAGTAGAAGTACCAGACGGAACATCCATCCTTAACGCCGCAAGGGTTATAGGTGGTGATATTGTTCCGCCTGCTATGTGCTACTATTCTAAACTGGAAGGTAGTGGCGGTAAATGCCGTACCTGTTTGGTAAAGGTGACCAAAGGATCTGAAAAAGACCCTCGCCCTATGCCTAAACTGGTAGCATCATGCCGTACAACAGCAATGGATGGTATGGAAGTGCAAAACATTACCTCGCCCGAGGTTTTGGAAGCACGTAAAGGTGTGGTGGAGATGTTGCTGATCAATCACCCGCTGGATTGTCCGGTATGCGATCAGGCAGGTGAGTGCCACTTGCAAGACTTAAGCTATGAGCACGGTGTGGCTAATACCCGCTATGAGTTTGACCGCCGTACATTTAACCGTATAGATATTGGCGATAAGATACAATTACACATGACACGTTGTATTTTATGCTATCGCTGTGTATTTGTTGCCGATCAGATAACCGATCATCGTATACATGGTATATTAAACAGGGGCGATCACTCTGAAATATCTACCTACATACAAGCAGCAGTTGATAATGATTTTTCAGGAAACGTAATTGATGTTTGCCCGGTAGGTGCTTTAACTGATAAAACTTTCCGCTTTAAAAACCGTGTTTGGTTTACCAAACCTGTTGAAGCTCACCGCGATTGTGATCACGAAAACTGCAGCGGTAAAGTAACCCTATGGTACAAAGGCGATGATGTATTAAGGGTGACAGCACGTAAAGATGTATATGGCGAGGTAGAAGATTTTATTTGCAATACCTGCCGTTTTGATAAAAAGAAAACCAGCGATTGGGTAATTGATGGTCCGCGTAAAGTATCGCATCAATCAGTTATCAGCGCAAATCATTATGATTTTACGCCGTTACCGGTAGTTAAAACTAACCCGGTATTGCAGGAAGCTAACAAAACACAATTAGAAAGAGAAACACGCTTATAATGGAGTTGGCAGATATATTAATAAAGTTTGTACTGATAGTAGTTATTTTCCTGATCAGTTTGGTGGTAGCCATGTATTCTACTTATGCAGAACGCAAAATTGCCGCTTTCTTCCAGGATAGGATAGGTCCTAACCGTGCTGGTCCTTGGGGTATTTTACAACCCCTGGCCGATGGTGGTAAGATGTTTTTAAAAGAAGAGATCATCCCAACTAATGCCAGTCCGTTTCTATTTATAGTTGGCCCGTCATTAGCTATCCTAACAGCATGTATAGGTTCGGCAGTTATACCATGGGGGCAGCAATTAACTATTGGCAGCACAGTTATCGATTTGCAGGTTACTGATATTAACGTAGGTATATTATACATATTCGGTGTGGTATCATTAGGTGTTTATGGGGTAATGATAGGCGGTTGGGCATCCAATAACAAATACTCGTTATTAGGAGCTATCCGCGCGGCATCACAAAACATCAGTTATGAAATTTCGATGGGTTTATCCATCATCGCGTTACTATTATTAACAGGTACTTTAAGCCTTCGTGAAATAGCCGAGCAGCAACACGGCTGGCACTGGAACGTAATATACCAACCGGTTGGTTTTATATTGTTCCTGATATGTGCCTTTGCCGAAACTAACCGTACCCCGTTTGACTTACCTGAGTGCGAAACCGAATTAGTAGGTGGTTACCACACCGAATATTCATCCATGAAATTAGGTTTTTACCTGTTTGCCGAGTATATCAATATGTTCATTTCATCGGCAGTAATGGTTACTCTTTATTGGGGCGCTTATAATTATCCGTTTATGGATTGGATGGCTGCAAATATTGGAACAAATGGCGCGGTTATATTGGGCGTTGTATTCATGTTCCTGAAGATATTTTTATTCATTTTCTTCTTCATGTGGGTACGCTGGACAATTCCGCGTTTCCGTTATGACCAGTTGATGGATCTGGGGTGGAAAGTTTTAATACCATTGGCAATTGCCAATATAGTGGTAACCGGTATTGTTATTACTTTAATTAACAGCTAAGATGGAACCGTTAAGTAATAAAAGAAAAGTAATTGAATCAAAGCCGCTAAATTTTTTAGAGCGCGCTTACCTGCCGGCTATAATAAACGGCTTAGCAATTACGCTAAAACACTTTTTTAAAAAGCCGGTAACCATTAGTTACCCGGAAGAAAAACGTGAGTTTTCTGAAAACTTCCGTGGTATGCATTCGCTTAAGCGTGATGAGAATGGAAAGGAACGTTGCACCGCTTGTGGTTTATGTGCATTATCATGCCCTGCAGAAGCAATAACCATGACTGCCGGAGAGCGTCAGCCCGGAGAAGAGCATTTATATCGTGAAGAAAAGTATGCCGCTGTTTACGAGATCAACATGCTGCGTTGTATTTTTTGCGGTTTATGTGAAGAGGCCTGCCCTAAGGAAGCTATCTATTTAGATGGCGACATTGTACCGGCAGATTACTTGCGTAAAGATTTCATATACGGTAAAGACAAATTAGTAGAGGCTCCGTTAAATCAATAAAGAAGTTTTATACCTTTGCCCAACTCTTTTTTAGAGGGCAAAGTGTTTTAATAATTAAACATGAATACATTTTACTTCATCGCGTTTTTATCCATATTCTTTGCAATACTGGTAATCTCTGCAAAAAATCCGGTGCATAGTATCTTATACCTGGTAATTACGTTTTTCACCTTTACTATCCATTATATTTTACTAAATGCCCAGTTTTTGGCTGTAGTAAACTTTATAGTTTATATGGGTGCCATACTGGTATTGTTTTTATATACGCTAATGCTCATGAACCTGAATAAAGAGAATGAGCCGGTAAAATCAAGCTGGATAAAACTTGCCGGAGTAATAGGCGGTGGCTGCTTTTTGGTAACCATTGTAGCCTCATTAAAAGCACTAGGTGTATCGCAACCGGTAGTGATGAAGGATCCAAGCCTGGGACTGGTTAAAAATTTAGGCAAAGTATTATTTAACGAATATTTATTGCCGTTTGAAATATCATCCATCCTGCTGCTATCGGCAATGGTGGGTGCTGTATTATTGGCTACTAAAGACCCTAAGCCTACTGCATAATGGAAAATTTAACAACTACTATACAAGCTGTTCCGCTTAATCATTACATATTATTAAGCGCTATTATATTCACCATAGGTGTTATAGGGGTATTAATACGCCGCAACGCTATTGTGATATTTATGTCGGTTGAGTTAATGCTGAATGCCGTTAACTTGTTGTTAACCGCTTTCTCTGTTTACCGTGGCGACGCAAGCGGACAAGTATTTGTATTTTTTATTATGGCACTGGCCGCCGCCGAAGTTGCAGTAGGGCTGGCCATTATTGTAATGATCTATCGTAATACTAACTCGATAGACATTAATGTACTGAATAGATTGAAGTGGTAAACTAGTAAAGTGTTATTGCGAGCGCTAGCGTGGCAATCGCAAGGATGCAATAAATAAAATGCAAGGTTCGAGATTGCTTCGTTCCTCGCAATGACAAAGAGACATACAAAACATGGACAAATACATCTGGCTTATTCCTTTATTACCGTTAGCCGGTTTTATTATTAATGGCCTTGGCCGCAATACTTTATCAAAAGGTGTAATAGGCTTTATTGGTAGCTCGCTTATATTGGCTTCATTTGTTTTAAGTATCCTTACTTTTTTCCAGATCAAATCATCAGGCGTGCCTATAAATGTTACTGTTTTTGAATGGTTCCATATTGGCACCTTAAATGTTTCATTTGCTTTTTTGGTAGATCAGCTAAGTTCCATCATGCTGTTAATTATAACAGGTGTTGGCTTTTTGATCCATTTATATTCAACCGGCTATATGCATGACGATGCAGGTTTTGGTAAGTTTTTCGCCTACCTGAATTTGTTTGTATTCTTCATGCTTTTACTGGTAATGGGTTCAAACTACCTAATCATGTTTATTGGTTGGGAGGGTGTAGGTTTATGTTCATACTTACTGATAGGTTTTTGGTACACCAATCCTGATTATGCCGATGCCGCTAAAAAAGCATTTATTATGAACCGTATTGGTGATTTGGGTTTCCTGATCGCTATATTCCTGATATTTGCTTCATTCGGCAGTATTAATTATGCTTATGTATTTGACGCCGCTCAAACCGGGCAGCAGGTCCCTTATATATTAATCACCAGCTTGTTATTTGTAGGTGCGGTAGGTAAATCGGCACAGTTACCTTTATTTACCTGGCTGCCCGATGCAATGGCCGGCCCAACCCCGGTATCGGCCTTAATACACGCGGCAACCATGGTTACCGCCGGTATTTATATGGTGGCACGCTCCAATATCTTATTTGTTATGGCGCCTGAAACTATGGAGGTAATAGCTATCATAGGTTTAGCAACAGCATTATTTGCGGCATTGATTGCCTTAACACAAACAGATATTAAAAAAGTATTAGCCTATTCAACCGTATCGCAATTGGGCTATATGTTTTTAGGTTTGGGTGTTGGCGCTTTTACAGGGTCATTCTTCCACGTATTAACGCATGCTTTCTTTAAAGCATTATTATTCCTGGGTGCAGGTTCTGTTATCCACGCCATGGGTGGCGAGCAGGATATGCGCAAAATGGGCGGATTGAAAGGTAAGATAAAAATCACCTTCGCTACCATGTTAATAGGTACTATTGCTATTGCAGGTATTCCGCCATTCTCAGGTTTCTTTTCAAAAGACGAAATATTAGCTGCAGCTTACGCGCATAACCCTATCTATTATGCAATAGGTGTTATTACAGCAATGCTAACCTCATTCTATATGTTCCGGATGATGTACCTTACTTTTTGGGGTACGTTCCGTGGTACGCATGAGCAGGAACATCATTTACATGAGTCGCCTTTGAGCATGACTTTGCCTTTAATAGTATTAGCCATATTATCTGCCATTGCAGGTATGATAGGTGTGCCACACGTATTAGGCGGCCACCATGAATTAGGTACATTCTTATCACCTGTTTTTGATGAATCGCACAAAGTATTAGGCGAACACGAACTAAGTCACAGTACGGAGTGGTTCCTGATGGGTACATCGGTATTAGTAGCATTAATTGCTATGGGTTATGCTTACAACAAATATGTTAAAGGCGCGCATGTACCTGTTGAAGATACTGCCGAACGACCTGCATTGGCCAAAGCATCATACAATAAATTTTATGTAGATGAGCTTTATGATGCTATTATCCGCAAGCCATTAGATCACCTATCTGTATTCTTTTACAACGTGAGCGATAAATTAGGCATTGATGGCCTGGTGAATAGCATTGGCAAAGCTCCGGTTGAAGCAAGTAAAGGTTTACGTTTACTACAAACAGGTAATGTGGGATCATACATCTTTTTGATGGTAGTAGGCATAATTGCCATTTTGGTATATAGTTTTATTAGTATTTACAAAATATAATGACGGTTATTATATTACTTCTTTTGCCGGTTATTGCGGCACTTGCTGTTTTACTGTTTAAAAACGAAACAGCTAAACACGCCGCTTTATTCTTTTCGGTTGCCGAACTGGCAACGGCTTTGTTTTTCCTGAGCCAGTTCACACCAGACGCGTCAACCCAATTTGCAGTTGATATAGCATGGCTACCTAAATTAGGGATTTACTTTAGCGCAGGTATTGACGGTATAAGCATGGTAATGGTACTATTAACCGCTGTATTAGTACCGCTTATTATACTAAGCACCTATCAGCATCAGTATAAAAGCGCAGGTGCTTTTTATGCGTTAATACTATTTATGCAAGCAGGTATGCTGGTTGTGTTTACCGCGTTAGATGGATTTTTATTTTATGTAGGATGGGAAGCAGCATTAATACCTATCTATTTTATATGCGCTTTATGGGGCGGCGAAAACCGTATCCGTATTAACATTAAATTCTTCATTTATACCTTTGCAGGATCATTATTTATGCTGGTAGCTATTATATACCTATACATGCAGTCTCCCGGCAAAAATTACGGTATAATGGAATTTTACCGCCTGGCTTTGGATGCAAAGCAACAGTCATGGGTGTTCCTGGCTTTCTTTATTGCCTTTGCTATCAAAATGCCTATATTCCCTTTCCATACCTGGCAGCCCGATACTTATACCGAAGCACCATCCGCAGGTACCATGATGTTATCTGGTATCATGTTAAAAATGGGTATATATGGTGTCATACGCTGGATGATTCCCGCTGCCCCGCTTGGATTTATGGAGTGGAGATACCTGAGTCTTTTGCTGGCTACAATAGGTATTGTGTATGCTTCAATTATCGCGTTCAAGCAAACAGATGGTAAACGTTTAGTAGCTTATTCATCAATAGCACACGTTGGCCTTATTGCAGCAGGCATTTTTGCCTGGAATACTCGCGGGTTACAAGGCGCCATGATACAAATGATAAGCCATGGTATCAATGTAGTGGGTATGTTCTTTATCTGGGATATCATCAGCCGTCGCTTAAATACACGGGATATTAGCCAGTTGGGTGGTATAGCTAAAGTGGCACCGCAATTTGCAACCGCGTTTTTAATTATTGTTTTGGGGACCGTAGCGTTACCGTTAACCAATGGTTTTATAGGTGAGTTCCTATTACTAAACGGAGTTTTTCAGGCAAGTATAGCATTTGCCGCCGTTGCCGGGTTAACCATCATATTTGGTGCTGTTTATATGTTGCGTATGTACAAAGGTGTAATGCAAGGCCCAACCAATGAGCTTACTGCTACTTTTACCGATATACACGGTTCAGAGAAAGTGGTTTTGATCATTATTTGTGCTTTGATCATAGGCATTGGTATATACCCGCAACCGTTATTACATATATCAGAAGCTTCGGTTAACAATTTAGTACATACGGTAGTTGAAAAAATTACGGGGTTGTCGGCTGCAGGGGCACCTGTTAAATAAT
The DNA here is from genome assembly GCA_964524015.1 of uncultured Mucilaginibacter sp. GTDB lineage: Bacteria > Bacteroidota > Bacteroidia > Sphingobacteriales > Sphingobacteriaceae > Mucilaginibacter. Next base: position 7,996 of record CAZGBN010000050.1, read on the forward strand.
TATAACATAATTTAAGTTTTTTAAAATTTAGATTTTTAGAATAAAAAATAAACCATGAATACCATTATACTCATATCTGTATTATCCTTAGTGCTTCTGTACCTGGGTTTATATAAGGCTAAAAACGCGTTGCTTCCGGTAACGGTAGTTGGCCTTGTTGCAGCATTAGTTTTAGCTGTAGTGCAGTGGAACGACGGCGCTGTGCCGATATATAGTGGTATGTTATTGTTTGATAATTTTGCTATCGCGTTTTCGGCATTAACTATTTTATCAACCATATTGATCTTATTATTATCTAAAGGATATTTTGAGAAAATAAGCAGACATATCGCCGAGTATTATGCCCTGATATTATTTGCCCTTGCGGGGATAATTGTAATGGTATCATACAATAACCTCACCATGTTGTTTATCGGTATCGAGATCATGTCAGTAAGTTCATACATCCTGGCAGGTATTAAAAAGAATGATTTTGCATCAAACGAAGCCGCGTTAAAGTACTTTTTAATGGGTGCATTTTCAACCGGTTTTTTATTGTTTGGCATTACCTTAATTTATGGTTCGTCAGGCTCATTTGGTTTGGAGGCCATACGCGATTACGTAATAACCCATCCGCGCGGTATTGATCCTTTATTTTATACAGGAATTATGCTTATGGTAGTAGGCCTTTGCTTTAAGGTAGGTGCCGCCCCATTCCATTTCTGGACACCTGATGTTTACGAAGGTTCGCCAACACTGATCACTACTTTCATGTCAACGGTGGCAAAAACTGCCGGCTTCGCCGCGTTCCTGCGTTTGTTCATGGCCAGCTTTGCCCCGCTGTCTGATTTTTGGGTCCCTGTATTAGTTGTTATAGCTATAATTACCCTGGTAATTGGTAATGTTACCGCTTTGTATCAACAAAGCTTTAAGCGTATGCTGGCATTTTCCAGTATATCACATGCGGGTTATTTATTATTTGCCATAATCGCCTTGGGTGCGGCATCAGCCAACGCGGTATTTATGTATACTGCTGCTTATTCTATCGCTTCCATCATCGCCTTTGGCGCTTTAATATTGGTAAAACAACAAACCGATACCGAAAATTTTGAAGGCTTTAACGGCCTTGCCGCTAAAAATCCTTTCCTGGCAATGGTACTTACTGTTGCTATGCTATCATTAGCAGGTATACCACTTACTGCCGGTTTTATAGGCAAGTTTTATATGTTTAACAGCGCACTATCACAATACCAGGTATGGCTTGTTATTATAGCTGTTGTTAACGCTATCATTAGCATATTCTACTATTTCAGGGTTATCATAGCTATGTATTTCCGCACAGCAGAGCGTGACGAAGTTGTAGTGCCAGCCTATTATACTTTCGTTTTAGGCTTTTCGGCCATTGCTACAATAGTTATTGGGGTTTACCCATCGCTTATAGCTAACTTAATTTAATATACAGCACATAGCTACTTAATTGATTTTATATTTTGTAGCTTTACGGATATAGTGAATGGAAAGTTTTTGGGAACACCTGCAAAATTTAACGGACGCTCAATCCATTTTAAGCAAAGGAGGGTTTTATCTTTTGCTTATTGTTGTTTTTGCTGAAACCGGCCTGTTTTTCGGATTTTTTTTACCCGGTGATTATTTATTATTTCTGGCCGGACTACTATGTTCATCGGGCATGATTGATGTATCATTGCCTACCTTGCTTTTTTCGGTAATGGCCGCTGGTATATTAGGTAATTACACAGGCTATTGGTTTGGTTACCGAACGGGGCCGGTATTGTTTAGCCGCGATGATTCATTGTTCTTTAAAAAGCGATATATCGTATTGGCCGAAGAGTTTTACGCTAAGTATGGTGGTATGGCTTTGGTTTTAGGCAGATTTTTCCCAATAATCAGAACTTTTGCGCCTATCTTTGCAGGAGTTGTTAAGGTTGATTTTAAAAAGTTTACTTTATATAACTTTGTAGGCAGTATTACCTGGGTATGCACTTTTATTTTGGGAGGATTCTTTTTAGGACGCAGATTTCCGCAGTTGAAAGATTACCTGGAGTATGTAATACTCGGATTAATAATAATTACAACAATTCCGCTAGTTATTGCTTTTGTAAGAAAGAAAAAAGATACGGCTGAAAAAGAATAACACTAATAATATAAATGAGTACACAACATCCATGGCACCAGGTTTCGCCAGGTGATAACACACCCGAAATAGTAAATGCGATAATTGAGATACCTAAAGGCTCAAAGGCGAAATATGAAATTGATAAAGATTCGGGTTTGTTAAAATTGGACCGCGTATTATTTTCGTCGGTAATGTACCCGGCCAATTATGGCTTTATACCAAAAACATATTGTGATGATAAAGATCCTTTGGATATATTAGTACTTTGTTCTATTGATGTGTTCCCGATGTCGATAATTGAAGCAAAAGTGATAGGCGTAATGCATATGGTTGATAATGGCGAACAGGACGATAAAATTATAGCAGTTGCTAAAAATGATATGTCTGTAAACTATATTGATGACCTTAACGAACTTCCGCCACATGCGATGACAGAGATCGTGAGGTTTTTTAAGGATTATAAAAAACTGGAAGATAAAAATGTTACTATTGAACATCTTTTAGGTAAGCGCTATGCGTATAAAGTAATAAACGAAGCTCTGGAGCTATATAAAACAGAGTTTCCATTAGTGTACCAATAAATAGTTAATGGACCACCCCGAGAGTTACGATATAAGTGCATTTTACATATTTGCCACCATATTTTTGGTGTTGCTAAACGGTTTTTTTGTGGCAGCCGAATTTGCCATGGTAAGGGTTAGGGGCTCACAAATTGAACTCAGGGCCAAAACGGGCAGTGCAATGGCTAAAGTGGCCCGTGGCATATTACATAACTTAGATGGTTATTTAGCGGCTACGCAATTGGGTATTACCATAGCCTCACTTGGGCTGGGTGTTGTAGGCGAGGGGGTTGTTACTAATATAGTAATACGTGCATTTTTATCAGCAGGGATAGAGCTTAGCCCGGGATTCATTACTGCCAGCCATATTATTTCGTTTGCTGTTATTACAGTACTCCATATAGTTTTTGGCGAGTTGGCTCCAAAATCGTTAGCTATACAAAAATCGGTTCCTACAACATTAGCTGTATCAGTTCCACTAAGGTTTTTCTTTATCGTTTTTAGACCACTTATATGGACATTAAATGGCTTCGCTAATTTTATTTTAGGGCTTTTTGGTATTAAAACTTTGGAAGGTGGTGAGGCGCACCATAGTTCAGAAGAATTACAGTATTTATTGGAGCAGGGTAAAGAAACCGGCGCATTGGATTCAAACGAGCATGAGTTGATACAAAATGTATTTGACTTTAATGAGCGTGTAGTAAAAAACATTATGGTGCCGCGTACCAAAATATCCGGTATTGAGATGGAAACATCAAAGGAAGAGTTATTAGAAATACTGATAACCGAGGGCTACTCCAGGTTGCCTGTTTATGATGAGGTAATTGATAAGATAGTGGGTATTGTACACGCCAAAGATATTTTGCCTTTACTGGCTCGCGGGGAGGAGATAGTGTTAAAGGATATTATTCGTAAGCCTTACTTTATACCTGAAACTAAAAAGATCAACGATCTGATGGCTGAGTTGCAGCAAAAGCGTATACAGATAGCCATCGTATCTGATGAGTTTGGTGGTACTGCGGGTATGGTTACATTGGAGGATATAGTAGAAGAATTGGTAGGCGAGATACAGGATGAGTACGATGAGGAAAAGCCAATTGTGGAGATCATTAATGAGCGTGAGTTTATTGTCAACGCATTAGCGCCTATATATGATGTTAACAGCCATTTACCGCATGATTTGCCCGAGGATGGGGACTTTGATACCGTATCAGGCTGGTTGGGCGATATATTTGGTAAAATACCTGATGTGGGTGAGCAAAAGGAGTCTAACGGGTATAACATCACGGTATTAAAAAAATCCGACCAAAATATAGAATCCGTAAAGCTGGAGCTATTAATCAATGATGAGGATGCGGTAGATTTACGTTAGTAGGCGCAATCATGCATCTTTTTTATACACCCAATATTGATCCCACACACCCGCAATTCTTTTTAACGGAAGAAGAAAGCAAGCATGCTATAAGGGTTTTACGGCTAGAGGTAGGCTCTGTAGTGCAGCTGATTGACGGGCGTGGCGGATTATACACTGCCGAAATAAGCGACGCGCACCCTAAGCGTACCATCCTGCAAATAAAAGAGATCGCAACCGAATATGGCAAACGCAACCATTACCTGCATATAGCAATTGCACCCACTAAAAATATCGAACGTACCGAGTGGTTTTTAGAGAAGGCTACAGAGATAGGTATTGACGAAATATCATTAATTATTTGCCAGCGATCTGAACGTAAGGATGCAAAAGCAGAGCGTTTAAATAAAATTATTACCGCGGCTATTAAGCAATCGCTAAAAGCCTATCACCCGGTTTTAAACGAACCAAAAGCGTTAAACGAACTACTTGCTGTGCCGTTTGATGGTCAAAAATTTATAGCCCATTGCGAAGACACAGATAAAATTAATTTAAGCACCGTGCTTAATAAGCAGGGTAGATGCTTGATATTAATTGGCCCCGAAGGCGATTTTACACGTAATGAAATTGATACAGCTTTGCAAAATGGATATAAAGCAATAACTTTAGGTGATAGCCGTTTACGAACAGAGACCGCTGCCCTTGAAGCCTGCTTTGAGGTGAACTTTTTAAACCGTTAAAAAATTATGAAGTTATCCGTTTGCACCTTCTTAGTTATAGGGCTGCTAACCTTTAGCAGTTTTAATATTAACCCCACCTATAAAATGGCCAAGCTTAAATATGCCGGTGGTGGCGATTGGTATGGCGACAGAACAGCATTGCCTAACCTGATCAAATTTTGTAATGAAAATTTAAAAACCAATTTCCAGGCCGAGGATGAAGTAGTAGAAGTTGGCAGCGCGGAATTGTTTAACTATCCTTTTGTTTTTATGACCGGGCATGGTAATGTTGTATTCTCTGACCAGGAAGTACGCAACCTGCGCAAGTATTTAACAGGTGGCGGGTTTTTACATATTGATGATAACTACGGCCTGGATAAATTTATCCGTCCGCAAATGAAAAAGGTATTTCCTGAGTTGGAGTTTGTGGAGCTGCCGCGCAACTATCCTATCTATAATCAAAAGTTTAAATTCCCTACCGGGTTACCCAAAATACATGAGCATGATGATAAAAGTCCACAAGGGTTTGGCTTAATATATAAAGGCAAGCTGGTATGTTTTTATAGCTATGAGTGTGATTTAGGTAACGGCTGGGAAGATTTGGGCACTTATGCTGGCGATACGCAGGAAATGCGCTTAAAAGCTTTAAGGATGGGCGCTAACCTGGTTCAATACGCATTAACCCAATAAGGACTAATATTTATAGGATTTAAAGATTATAGGATTAATTACAAACCTAATTTCTATCATAAAAAAAGCCCCGATAAAACTATCAGGGCTTTTTTTATGATGTATGTGATCTTAATTTTTAGCCTTTTTAACACTGAAGTGTGGCTTACCTGCAGGATTTATTTCAGGCGCACCAACCATTGTCATGGCGCAACGGAAACCAATTTCGGCACTGGCTTCATCCTGGTTCTTAAAACGGCGGGTAGCCGGGTTTAACCAGTAAGCCATATCATTCCATGAACCACCTTTATATACCTTTGATTTATCGCTCACCAAACTGGTAACTCCATATAATGAAGTGTTAATGGTATCACGAAATCCCCTGGCATCAGGGGTATATGGCTTGCCTGCCAATGCGCTTGTACTTGCAGCACCTTGCGCTGCCGCCGCTTGGGTAGCTTGTTGTTGCTGTTGTGAAGCGATCAACTCGGCATAAGTCATTTTTTTGTTGGCTTTAGCAGGCTCCTTAATAGGACGGCCGTATTTATCTTTTGCGTATTGCCCTTTTGAAGCATCTGCCAATTTTTTATTAGTGAATTCATTACCACGGAACGGGTTAAAATCATCAGTTTCTTCAGATGAAGTTTGACGATAAGTATCCTGTACCCATTCACTTACGTTTCCGGCCATATTATATAGCCCAAAATCATTAGGTTGATATGCTCTAACCGGAGCGGTTATATCGGCCTTGTCATTTAAATACCCGCCAACACCGGCATTATCACCCATGCCACGTTTAAAGTTGGCCATTATTAAGCCACGTGTTTTCTTTTTAGCCGAACGTACGCCCAGGCCGTTCCACGGATAAACTTTACCATCATTAATATTTTCAAATTGGGTGTTTCCTGCTAATGCTAAAGAGGCATATTCAAATTCAGCTTCTGAAGGTAGGCGGTAAGCAGGTTTTAGTATACCATCTTCCATACGGGCAGGTCTAACCGCTTTTTTAGCTCCATCTGCTGGTTTCCCGCTTAGATCGGTAATCATTTTTTTACCGTCAATGCCCGCACCCCTGTATTGGTTATTCAAATACATTTCACTATTAAATGGTGTTGTTGTTGGCGTTGAGCTTCCGGCTTCGCCTGCAACTCCACCTGACGGAGCGGTGCCAGCGGCATTACCTGCTACAGTACCCTTAGCTTTCTCTTTACCTGTAACTAAAATACCTCTTTCCTGTAAAATATGTTCGTTAACCCTATCTGTACGCCAAGCGCAATATTCCTGTGCCTGGTCCCAGGTAACACCCACAACCGGATAATCCTGGAAAGCCGGATGACGAAGATAGTTGTCAACATATGGCTCGTTATATGACAATGGGCTGCGCCATACTAAGGTATCAGGCAGGGCATTGTAATATAATTCGCGGTCATCAGGGAAGGTCATGCTTATCCAGTGCAGGTAATCTATCCAATCTTGGTTTGAAACTTCTGTTTCATCCATATAAAATGATGGGATAGTTTTACGTGTACGAACATTATTATATTCATAGGTAACATCCTGGTCGGCACTACCACCCAATACAAATGTACCACCCTCAATAGCCACAAGGCCCGGGCCAGGTGCAGGGTGTGTTTGCCTGAATTTTACATAACCGCCATTGTTTTTATCGTTATACGCGATGCCGGTTTTTTGCGAGGTTTCACGTTTACTACAGCTGCTTAATAGCGTTGCAACACTTAATAGCGCTAAAGCAGTATTAGTAAAAAGTAATTTCATATTTTTGCAATTAAAAAATTATTACGGGTAAATTTAATAAAAAATATCAAACAGTAATGTTAATTGTTTGTGTATAGTAAGCAATGTGGTTACTTAAACGAAAAAATAGTACTTGTAGTTACAATTAAAAATATTTTTTAGGATAAAATGCCGTTATGGTAGTATTTGAACCTTGCAATTAACCTATATTTAGCCTGTTATAATAGCAAACCATGAAGTTTTTAGGTTTTAAAACCACACTCATATTTTTATTTTTAGCTGCCCCCGCATATGTATTTGCCCAGGTAAATGCAAACGGAAGTACTGTAAATGCCATAGGTACTGCTGTGCCTTTTTTAAACATAACGCCCGACTCGCGCTCTGGTGGTATGGGCGATGCCGGTGTAGCTATAAGCCCAGATGCTAATTCAAATTTCTGGAACCCGTCAAAATTGGCTTTTATAGAAGATGATAATGCGATTTCCGTATCATACAGCCCATGGTTGCGCAATTTTGTGCCGGACATGAACTTATCTTACTTAAGTTTTGCACATCGTCTTAACGAACGTAATTCTATTGGTGCATCCATGCGGTATTTTAACCTTGGTTCCATACAATTAATTGATGCCAACCAGGTTGATCAGGGCAGTTATAAACCAAGCGAATTCTCCCTGGATGTTTCATTTGCCCGGAAATTCAGCAACGATTTTTCATTGGGTTTAACCATGAGGTATATACGGTCTGACTTATCAAACCTGGCCTTTTCAACAGGTTCCAGCCAGCAGGCCAAAGCTGCTAATGCTTTGGCGGCCGATGTATCGTTATACTATAAAAATGACCGTGGTTACCAGTTTGGTGTGCCGGTGGTATTTGCATTTGGTGCCAATATTTCAAACATTGGTACTAAAGTAAGTTACATTGATAATGGCCCGCAGTACTTTTTGCCCACCAATTTAAAAATTGGCGCCGCCAATACCTGGAAGTTGGACGATTTGAACCAGATAACACTTGCATTAGATATTAATAAACTACTGGTGCCAACGCCACCACTAAGAGATAATAACGGTGCTATTGTATCCGGTAAAGACGATAACCGGTCTGTACCTGGTGGTATTTTCGGATCATTTACTGATGCGCCGGGTGGATTTTCGGAAGAAATACGTGAAATTAGTTATTCGCCGGGTATAGAGTATAACTATAATAAAACCCTGGCATTAAGGCTTGGCTATTTTTACGAAAGCCCTACAAAAGGCAACCGTCAATACATTACCATGGGAGTAGGTTTAAAATATCTGTTCTACAGCTTTGATTTTGCCTACCTTGCTGCGCAGCAAAAAAATAGCCCGCTGGCCAACACCTTAAGATTTTCGTTAGCAATGAATTTTGGTAGCACCAAGCAACATTAATGGGAAAAATACGGGTAGGTTTTGGGTTTGATGTTCACCAGTTAAAAGAACAGCATCCATTTGTTTTAGGAGGAGTTGACCTGGAGCACCACTCGGGGGCATTTGGCCACTCGGATGCCGACGTATTATTACATGCTATATGTGATGCCTTGCTAGGCGCCGCTAACCTTCGCGATATAGGCTTCCATTTTTCAAATACCGATGACCGCTGGAAAGGAATTAGTAGCCTGGTGTTACTGCAACACGTGGTTGAATTATTAAAAGAAAAAGGGTGGGCTATTGGCAATATTGATGCTATGGTATGTTTAGAAGCCCCCAAGATCAATCCGCATATTCCGGATATGAAAACACATATTGCCAAAGCTGCCGGCATTGATGAGGATGACATCTCCATAAAAGCTACTACCAACGAAAAATTGGGTTTCATAGGCCGCGAAGAAGGTGTTGTAGCCTATGCGGTTTGTTTGATTGAGAAAATATAGCTCAATAAATTCTTAATTTAACTATTGTATTAGTTATATAGTATTTATACCTTTATCACAACCAGTTAACCTGAAAAATCTGTGAACAAAGGTGTCTACATTTTATTTCTTGTCTTTTTAACAACCCTAAGCATAGAGGTAACAGCCCAGACACTACCCACGGCACGGCAAAAGATGTCGGCTATATCAGCTTACAATACGGCTCGTATGCCCGAGAAGCTATTTGTGCATACTGATAAGGGGAGCTATAATAAAGGAGATACCCTTTGGTTTAAAACCTATGTATTTGATGCTACTATGTCGGCCACCACCAAAACCGGCCTGATGTACATTGAAATAGTAGATACAAATAATAATTTGGTCAATCGTAATATGGTTTCGCTTTATAACGGCGTTGGCTGGGGAAGCATAACATTAAAGCCCGACCGATATCCCGAAGGAACCTACACCATGCGCGCCTACACCAACTGGATGCGCAACTTTGATGAGCATTATATGTTTATCAGGCAGTTTACCATTGAAGGCGCGCTGGATGAGAACTGGATGATCAACTCGAAGTTTGATCTGACCGAGAAAGAAGGCAAAAACAATATTAAAAGCAACCTTACATTTGTAAAAGACGACGGAAAACCCATGTTTGCCGAGCAACTGGAAGTGTTTATAGATGCCGGGAAAAGAAGGTTGTTCCGTACCAAACTCAGCACGGGTGTAGATGGCTCATTAGATTTTAATTTTAACCTGCCCGAGAAAGTGAGCGCCAATGATATAAACATCACCCTATACAAAAAAACAAAGGATGACAAGGTGGCAAGGTTTACCGTGCCGGTAATTATAAACCGCGATGAAAAAACCGACCTGCAGTTTACGCCCGAGGGCGGCAATATGGTAACCGGGCTAAATAGCCGTGTTGCCTTTAAAGCCATTAATGAAGAAGGTAAAGGGGTAAATCTTAGCGGCGCAATTTATAACAGCAAGGGACAAAAAGTTACCGACATTGCTACCACCCATAAAGGCATGGGGACATTTGAACTTAAGCCAGAACCCAACGAAACCTATACCGCCAAAGTAATTAACAAAGGCAAACAGCTAGGCGTTACACTGCCAGCTGCCAAGCCTTCAGGTTTGGTAATGAACGTAGATAATACAACCAATAAAGATTCGGTGATAATTACCGTAACTCCGTCTGCCGATATTAAACAGGCAGGAGCAATGTACTATCTTATTGGGCAATCACGCCATGTAGTTTGCTATGGTGTTAATTTAAATACAGCAAAGAAAAACATAAGGCTAAGCGTATCGCGTTCCGAGTTTCCAACGGGAGTAGCACGCTTTACTTTGCTATCCCAACTTAACCAACCTGTTGCCGAGCGGGTGGTTTATATTGACCATCATGATCAAATCAAATTAAATATAACGCCATCAAAACCCGTCTATGCTAATCGCGACAGCGTAAACCTGCAAATAACAGCTACAGACAAAGATGGCGTACCCATAGCAGGTAATTTTTCAATAGCAGTTACTGATGACGCGCAAGTTAGGCGCGATACCAGCGGTTATTTTGACCTGCCCGTTAAAGTGCTGCTGGCAGATGATCTGAAAGGTAATATAGAAAACCCCGGCTGGTATTTTACTAAAGGCAACGAACAAAATAAAGCCTTGGCACTAGATGCATTGATGCTAACCCAAGGCTGGGTAAACTATGATTGGACAGACGTATTTGCCACTAAACAAAAACAACTAACCTATAAACCCGAAACTGAATTTATAGTGAAAGGGAAGGTAACTAACGTATTTAATAAAGAGCTTGAAAAAACCGATGTATTGTTACTAGGTACAAAACCAGCACTGGTGCTACAAACCGAGACCAATGCGGATGGCGAGTTTGCTTTTACCGGGCTCACACCACCAGATACCGTTGTGTACCTGGTTCAGGCGAAAAATAAGCGAGGCCGGGCCTTTAATGTAGACGCAAAAGTAAATGAATATGTTCCGCCGGTATTTACCACCGCTTTGCAACGCAGCATACCCCTGTATGTTAATATTGATACCAACCGTTTAAATAATTTACGTACCACCCAAAAGTATAATTTGGAAGACCTGAAACTATCAGGTACACAATTAAACGAGGTGCAAATAAAAGCCAAAAAAATAGTAAAGGACTCAAAAGCATTGGTTGAGGAGCCCGATTTTACCTTAAACAGAGAGGACATTAAAGAGATGGGTAAGGTAACCTTATTGAGTATGCTAAAAAAAATACCAGGCTTTACCTTCTTTCCCTCCACGCCTTGCAACCCTGATTTGAAAATAGATGGTAAAACAGTAATCATAATAATTGATGGTATGAAGGCAGGAATAGCATCGGCAGGGCTTTGTATAGGCGATTTATTAAACCATACCTATAATGATGATATAAAAGGTATTGAAGTGATGACATCTGGTAAAAACCAAATTGCTTATTCATTTAAATTTGATATTGATAAGTATTTGGAAAAAGCTTTTATTGAGATTACTACTTATTCGGGTCATGGTATTACCAAACAAGTACCAGGATCTTTCTTATACCAGCCGCCTGCTTTTGCACAAAAAAAGGAGTTTTACTCACCACGCTACGCCGTTAAAAAGGATAGCCCGGACCTTGATGCCCGCGCCACAATATTTTGGGCACCCAATGTGGTTACTGATGCAAAAGGTAAAGCTGCCATAGGCTTTTACACCGCCGATAAAGCGGGTACTTATACGGTAAATTTGCAGGGTGCAGATATGCAGGGATTAGTGGGCGTGCAGCAAATTAAGTTGAATGTTAAAGCAGGCAATAATATAACTGCTAAATAGTGTTGGTTTAGTTGGCAGGCTTTTCGGTATCGATACCTGAAAAATCTACACCGCATTTACAGTTACTGCCACAACCTTTTTTTACAAACAAGCTTTTGTAAAGCATGCGGCCCACATAAAATATGGCTGCTGCAAAAAGTAAGGCTACTATAACTGTTTGAATATTCATCATACAAATTTATACGAATTGTGGGGGCTTATAGTATAGCAGCTATGAAATTTACTTTTATATGAGACAGTTATGGATGTTAACCCCATATTAAAAAGCTGCGAAAGCTTTAAAATACCATTAATTAACCCTACCTTTGCGCCAAATTTTAGAGGCATTTCATGCAAAAAATAAGAAACATTGCGA
>CAZGBN010000051.1:0-19734 GCA_964524015.1 uncultured Mucilaginibacter sp.
CTGATGAAAGCAAAATTGGTATCATGCCGGGCTTTATCTTCAAAAAAGGTAACGTTGGTGTGGTTTCAAAATCAGGTACTTTAACTTATGAGGCGGTTGACCAGGTGGTTAAAGCCGGTTTAGGTATCACTACCGCGATTGGTATTGGTGGCGACCCGATCATTGGTACCCCTACTAAAGAAGCGGTTGAATTATTAATGAACGACCCTGATACTCACGGTATCATTATGATAGGCGAAATTGGCGGAGGCATGGAAGCCGAAGCTGCACGCTGGATAAAAGAGCATGGCACTAAACCTGTGGTAGGCTTCATCGCCGGCCAAACAGCTCCTCCGGGACGTCGTATGGGCCACGCGGGTGCTATTGTTGGCGGTGCCGATGATACTGCTGCTGCTAAAATGAAAATTATGGCCGAGTGTGGTATCCGCGTTGTGGCATCACCTGCCGAAATTGGCGCTGCAATGGCTGAGGAATTAGCTAAGAAATAGATCTGAGATATTAAATTTGAGATATGAGAATCCCGGTTAGTAATAGCCGGGATTTTTTTGTTTCTAATTTGATCATACGGGAGAATCTATATACCTTCAAAAAGTACCAACCAAGTATTTGTTAATATAAAAACATAAATAAAAGGCTACGCTATTCTGTTATTAAAAAAACGCGATGAAGTAACAATAATATAAATTACCATACTTTTTATATTTGCGTAAATACTATGAAGATAATTGAACTTACTGCAGACAAGGATTACAGTTACAAAGATTTTATTTTACAAGGCTTAAATGCCCATCCCGATGCTTTTCGCATATCGCCTGCGGATGAATATAATGAGCCTTTTCCTACCCAGGGCAATTCTCATAGTTTTACGTTAGGCGCTTTGGATGAAAACAATAACTTAACAGGGGTTGTAAGTTTTAAAACTGAAACGGCAAACCGCCAAAAACTGGCTCATAAAGGCCTATTGTTCAGAATGTATGTTTCAGGCAAGCATTCAGGTAAAGGTATTGGCAAAAAATTAGTGGAACAATTAATACAGCGTGCAAAACAGCTTCCGGATATTGAACAGATAAATCTCACAGTAGTAGCTACCAATGATAGGGCAATTGCGCTTTACAAAAGCTTTGGTTTTGAAACTTTTAGTTTAGAAAAACGGGCAATTAAATGGGACACCAAATATTTTGATGAATATTCGATGGTAGCATTTATAAAATAATTCTATTAAAGCCTTCCGTCAACCCCATGTAAACATCCACCCAAAAACAAAACCCAATAAAAGTTTGTCTTATATTGTATAAGTGTGAGAGAGCAAAATCATTCGCTAATTCACTCAATCACTAATTCACTCATTAATAAAAATGGAATACAATAAGTTAACTCCCGACGAAGAATACATTATATTACATAAAGGTACCGAGCGCCCTTTTACCGGCGAGCTGTTAAATAATAAAGCTGAGGGACTATATGTATGTAAACGCTGCGACCAGCCCTTGTATACATCTGAAACCAAGTTTGAATCACATTGCGGCTGGCCAAGTTTTGATGACGAGATTCCGGGTGCGGTAAAACGCGTGCCTGATGCTGATGGACGACGTGTAGAGATAGTGTGCAGCAACTGCGGCGCGCACCTGGGCCACGTGTTTGAAGGCGAGTATCTGACCCCAAAAAACACCCGCCATTGTGTTAATTCACTGTCGATGAAGTTTGTGCCAAAACATGGTTAACACAACTTAACACATTTTGCAGTTTTTAAAATACAAGTAACTGATAATCAATTATTTGTATAAAATTCAGGTAAAAAAGTGTAAACCATGATTTTTTTGCTTCTTAACCCCTGTTTAGAATTGATAAATTTTGGTTAGTGGTGGTAATGACCGTGCACTGATCTTTTAAAAAAATAGTTTCAAAATAAAAAACTAACACCGCAAATTGCTCACTGCCAACTGCATACTTTGAATAATATTTTCGCCTCCCGCAATTTTGTTTATAACTTATAGGGGATGTGTAAAACTATCACTAACATCCGAAACCATTGCCGCTTATCTTTGGATTATAAGTTCTTTAAAAGCTACCGGATCATCGGTGTCCTTGCCGATAAAAAAGGAAAAACCATCCGCTTGCGGATGGGGCTGACGTACAAAAATTAGATTGTTTAGCAACGATTAGTGAGGTTGATTTTTGAGTAGTTAAAGTGGTAATAAGTATCACATTTAACATTAACTGCTCTCGGCATTGCTGTCTGCTATTGGTTCGTCGTCCGTTTAATCCGCGTAGTTGCAAAAAGGAATTTTTAATATTAATAAAACAGTAAACTCAATGGCACAGGAAACCGAATTATTGCTCAGAGAAAACAAAGACCGCTTTGTTATCCTTCCTATTAAGTATCCCGAAATTTGGGAGATGTATAAAAAATGCGAGGCCAGCTTCTGGACCGCAGAGGAGATCGATCTTTCGGACGACCAGAAACATTGGGACAACATGAATGATGGCGAGCGCCATTTCATATCGCACATCCTGGCGTTTTTTGCTGCAAGTGACGGTATTGTGAATGAGAACCTGGCCGTAAACTTTATGAGCGAAGTACAGTTACCTGAAGCGCGTTGCTTCTACGGTTTCCAGATCATGATGGAGAATATCCACTCTGAAACTTACGCTTTATTAATTGACACTTATATTAAAGATCCGGCAGAAAAGGATAAACTGTTCCACGCTATTGATACCGTGCCTTGTGTAGGTAAAAAAGCAGAGTGGGCCCTGCGCTGGATAAACAACGGCAGCTTTGCCGAGCGCTTAATTGCTTTCGCGGCGGTTGAAGGTATATTCTTCTCGGGAAGTTTCTGCTCTATCTTCTGGCTGAAAAAACGCGGCTTAATGCCGGGCTTAACTTTCAGTAATGAGTTGATATCTCGTGATGAAGGTATGCACTGCGAATTTGCCTGTTTGCTATACCGTATGCTTGAAAACAAACTAAGCAAAGAAGCCGCTACTGCTATTATTACTGACGCGGTTGAAATAGAGAAAGAATTTATAAGCGATGCCCTGCCTGTTAGCTTAATAGGCATGAATGCCAAGCTAATGGCCCAATACATTGAGTTTGTTGCCGACAGATGGTTAGGCGAATTAGGCTACCCTAAAGTTTATGGCGCAAGCAACCCGTTTGACTTTATGGAGATGATATCCCTGCAAGGTAAAACCAACTTTTTTGAAAAACGCGTGGGCGATTACCAAAAAAGCGGGGTATTAAATAACGGCGGCGGCGATAGTAAAGCATTCTCGCTAGACGAAGATTTTTAAACAAGACCAACCAAAACCAGTTAATAAATTAATAAGCCAACCACTAAACACCCAACACCATGTTTGTAGTAAAAAGAGACGGAAAAAAAGAATCAGTAAAATTTGACAAGATCACCGCACGTATTGAAAAACTGTGCTATGGTTTAAACCCCGCATTGGTTGACCCGGTTGATGTAGCCAAAAAAGTAATTGAAGGTTTATTTGATGGGGTAACCACATCAGAACTGGATAACCTGGCTGCCGAGACTGCGGCATCATTAACCACCAAGCACCCGGATTACGCTTTACTGGCTTCGCGTATTGCCGTTTCTAACTTACATAAAAACACTATCAAGTCGTTTTCAGAAACGATGCGATTGTTGTATAACTACGTTGACCCTAAAAATGGTAAAAACGCATCGTTGTTGGCTGATGATGTTTGGGAAGTGATTGAAAAAAATGCTGAAGAACTGGATAGCAGCATTATTTACGACCGTGATTTTGGTTTTGACTACTTTGGCTTTAAAACTTTAGAAAAATCATACCTTTTAAAAATTGATGGCCAGATAGCCGAGCGCCCGCAGCATTTATTTATGCGTGTATCTATCGGTATCCACAAAGAAGATATTGAGAGCGCTATCAAAACCTACAACCTGATGAGCGAACGTTGGTTTACCCACGCTACGCCTACCCTATTTAACGCAGGTACACCAAAACCACAAATGTCATCATGCTTTTTGTTAACCATGAAAGATGATAGCATTGATGGTATATATGATACTTTGAAACAAACCGCTAAAATTTCGCAAAGCGCAGGTGGTATCGGTTTAAGCATCCACAATGTAAGGGCTACAGGCTCATACATCAGCGGTACAAACGGTACCAGTAACGGTATCATCCCAATGCTGCGTGTGTTTAACGATACTGCCCGTTATGTTGACCAGGGTGGCGGTAAACGTAAAGGTGCGTTCGCTATTTATTTAGAGCCTTGGCACGCGGATATATTTGAATTTTTGGACCTGCGTAAAAACCACGGTAAAGAAGAAATGCGCGCCCGCGATTTGTTCTACGCCCTTTGGGTATCTGACTTATTTATGCAGCGCGTAGAAGCTAACGAGGACTGGAGCTTATTCTGTCCGCATGAAGCACCTGGATTAGCTGAATGCTGGGGTAAAGAATTTGAGGACCTTTACACCAAGTATGAGCGCGAGGGCCGTGCACGTAAAACTGTAAAAGCACAGGAATTATGGTTTGCCGTATTAGATGCTCAAGTTGAAACCGGAACACCATACTTGTTATATAAAGATGCCGCCAACGGTAAATCAAACCAGCAAAACTTAGGTACTATAAAAAGCTCGAACTTATGTACCGAGATATTAGAGTACACTTCTGCTGACGAGATAGCGGTTTGTAACTTAGCCTCGTTAGCATTACCACGTTTTGTGCGCGATGGTGCTTTTGACCACGAAAAATTATACGAGGTAACTTACCAGGCTGCTATTAACTTGAACAAGATCATAGATAACAACTACTATCCTGTTGAAGAGGCACGTACTTCAAACTTGCGCCACCGCCCTATTGGTTTAGGTGTACAAGGATTGGCTGATGCTTTCATACTATTGCGTATGCCATTTGAAAGCCCTGAAGCTAAACAACTGAACAAAGAGATATTCGAGACCATCTACTTTGCAGCCATGACCGCTTCAAAAGATCTGGCTATCAAAGATGGTGCTTACGAAACCTTTAAAGGATCGCCGCTATCAGAAGGCAAATTCCAGTTTGACTTGTGGAACGAGAAACCGGCCAGCACCCGTTGGGATTGGGAAAACCTGCGCTTAGATGTAATGAACCATGGTGTGCGTAACTCGTTATTAGTTGCGCCAATGCCTACTGCATCAACTTCGCAAATATTGGGTAACAACGAGTGTTTTGAACCATATACTTCAAACATTTACACCCGCCGTGTATTAAGCGGAGAGTTTGTTATTGTGAACAAACATTTGCTGCGCGATTTAGTGAACCGCGGCCTATGGGATAACACCATGAAAAATAAGATCATCAGTGCAAATGGCTCGATACAGGATATTGCCGAAATTCCGCAGGAATTGAAGGACCTTTACAAAACTGTATGGGAGATCAAGATGCGTGATATTATAGATATGGCTGCCGATCGTGGTGCTTACATCTGCCAATCACAATCATTAAACTTGTTCATTAACTCGCCAAACGCTTCGAAATTGACTTCAATGCACTTCTACGCATGGAAGAAAGGCTTAAAAACAGGCATGTACTATCTGCGTACACAAGCAGCATCACAAGCGGTTAAATTTACGGTTGAGAATCAGGGCGGTAAAAACATGGAAGCAGTAATACCTGAAATAGTTAGCCAGGTAGAAGACGAAATACCTGCCGGCCCAACCTGCTCAATGGAAGAAGGTTGCGTGACTTGCTCGGCGTAAGTTTTAGTCGATAGACGATAGTCCATGGACCATAGCCAGCAGCTATAGTTCATGGACTTTTTTGTTTCATGACATTTATATTTTAATGTTGATGGCAGCATTAGCTAACTTCGTAATAAATACTATGGTCCATGGACCATCGACCATGGACTCAAAAAACACCAAACACGAGATCATATCCTGCGACCGCTGTGGTGCACGTATAGAGTGTAAAGCAAACTCCTACACCAAATGCCAGTGCAGTGTGGTGCAGCTAACTATTAACGAGGTGCAGTACATCAGCGAGAATTATGAGGGCTGTATGTGTGCCGATTGTTTGCGTGCCTTGCAGGTAGAATATAAAGAAGCGATATAGTATGCCGTTCCATTTAAAAGCCAATTGCCATTTTGATGATTACTATTCGGTTGTGATAGAAGACGACGGCCGCGTTGCTTATGCTTATTTAATGGAGGGCGAGGACAGTATTGGTGATGTATGGCTATACAACCAGCAGGAAGCACCCAAAGACAGCAACTGGGATAAACAACATCTACCCTACCTCAATCCTGAAGAATACTTAAATAAAGAAGCTCGCCTATCACCCATAAAAGATAAAAGCGAGGTTTACTTTGAGTGGAACGAATCATTAAGTGATGGCTCGATAGAGGTGAGTATTTATATACGGGATAAATTTATAGCGCAAATCATCACCGGGTCAAAGCCGGGCTGGTCCACTTTGGTGGTAAAGGATGGTCCGTTGGCGCAGGTTTATTAGCCAAATTAGATTAACTTTATTCCGTGGATCAAACCGAATATATACTCGTTATTAAAGGCAAACCCGAAGGGCCATTCACTTTAGCTCAGCTAAAGGAAATGGGCATCAAAGCCGATGATTTTGTAAAAACCACCGACATAGACGATTACAAACAGGCCCATGAAGTTGCCGAGTTGCGCCAGATATTAGGTTTTAAAAAACAGGTGCTGTTGCAATACTTCGGCAGTTTTGACCAGCGTTTGCTGGCTTCGGCGATAGATACGTTTATGGTAGCCGGGGTTTGTATTTTGGTGGTGTTTTTTGCTTCACTGTTTATCTCCGAAAATATTTTCAAACTATCTCTGCTTTTAGGATTGTTGGTCATTATCCCCTTAGTAAACCTGGTGTACCACATTGTTATGGAAAGCTCGCCCAAACAAGGCACCTACGGCAAGCAGCTATTGGGCATCAAAGTTTGCGACCTGCAAGGCGAACCCATTACCACCGCCCACGCCGCCGGCAGAAACTTCGCCAAGATACTATCTACCCTTACTTTTTTCCTGGGTTACCTGTACAGCTTCTTTAACGAAAAAAAACAATGCCTGCATGATGTAATAGCGGGTACGTTGGTGGTGAAGGATAGGTTGTAGCTCTATCAATTGTCATTTCGACGGCAGGAGAACTATCTCTTGAGCATAGCGAAAAAATCCATACACAAGTTTAGCGTAGTATATGTATAGATTTCTCCCTACGTTCGAAATGACAAGCGGTTTTATAGGTGTTCCATTTTGAATAAGTGGAACATTTTGGAACACTGACATTGTTGTGTCAGCATATTTAAGATTGCCGTGTGGTATATTTGTATAGTTCGCTATAACTCACCCGGTCGTCACTACGTTCGACCACCCTCTCTTCGACAAGCCGTAAAGAAGGAAATCAATAAAACCAAAATCCCCCACCCTCTTTCCGCCAAAGGCGAAGAGAGGGTCGACGAGCGGCTGAGCAAAGTCGGGGTGAGTCATCCTTCACGCTGACATTGTTGTGTCAGCATATTTAAGATTGCCTTGTAGTAAATTTGTATAGTTCAGCAGCACTGCAGAGATAATGCGATAGCTGACGTGTTCTTTGAATTATATCTGTATTCCGTCCCCGCATGGTCTCTCACTAGCGCAGTACTAAAACTCATCCGCCGTCGATCTACCCTCGGCAAATGGTGAACTGTAAAAATGAATGGTGTTATTGGGTAAGTCAACTGTAAATGTCCATTCCGAGGTTTGGCCCTGCTTTTCGGTTTTAACATCTTCGCAGCCGAAGGTAAAGTTAATATCCAGCACAATACGGAAGCTGCCTTTATGGGTTTGGGCATCGTATTGCAACCTATCAAATGCTATGCGGGTAACTTCCGGCGAGCCGCCTTGTTTAAACTCGCGCTGCAACTCATAGGCTAGTTGTTGGTAATAAGTAGTCTTAGGTGCAAAAAAAGTGTGAAGGAACGCGGTTATATCGGCGTTTTCACGGGTAAATATTTCTAGTTGATAGTTATCGAGGATGAAAGATAGCTGTTCCATAGGCGTTCTGTCATTTAGACGAAAGGAGAAATCTTATACGCTTGACATGTCGAACGTATAAGATCTCTCACTGCGTTTCGAGATGACAATGGTATTTTTAATTATGCATTCTCCGTTAAAAAAACCAATTGGCCTCGATGATAATTTTCATGGCTGGCACGACTCAATAAAACATTTAATTTATTGCGATTGGGCTCCAACGCAAAATCAGCTTCAGATACATTCATGTGCCTATCCAGCCACCAATCTGATGTTTGCTTGGCAAACTCGGCTTCCAATTTTGTATTGATCTCATCCCATTTGGCTTTCAAGTCGGCCAGTGTAGGTTGCGGGCCGGCATTGGTTTCACTTTCGCGGATAAATACTTCCAGCTCCGGGTAATGCTTACCACCCAAACCTAAAATAGGGAACAACCCATCAGATACCGCTACCAAATGCGCCAGTAAATAAATACCGGTATTACGCCCAGGAGCTACATTGTTAGCATACACATCATCGGCATGCTTGTTAAAAAAATCAGTAATTTGTTTATTGTTATCGCGCCAAAAAGTAATTACCTGGCCTATAACCTGTTTAAGTTGTGTGTTTTCCATAATGATACAATAGTAATATTATCGACTGAGTATTAGGTATGGCTTTGAATTATTTGATATTGGTGTGACGGGGTGATGCGGTGATAATACGGAACAAAGGCTATAAATAATTCCCTCTTGCGCCAAAGACGAAGAGAGGGCGGTCGGGCGAAGCGATGACCGGGTGAGTCAAACTTTTCCAACTTACCGACTAATTACTTATCTTCACCGCCCGAAACGGATTTGTTAAAATTTTATGAAATTATTAGAAGGAAAAACCGCGTTAATAACCGGCGCGTCAAAAGGAATAGGCCGTAAAATAGCCGAGAAATTTGCCGAGCATGGCGCAAACGTGGCTTTCACCTATTTATCGTCTGTTGAAAAAGGACTGGAACTGGAGCGCGAGCTGCAAAGTTTTGGCACCCAGGCAAAAGGCTACCGCAGCGACGCATCTAAATTTGACGAAGCTGATAAACTGATAAATGATATCATAGCCGATTTTGGCACTTTACATATTGTAGTAAACAACGCGGGCATCACCAAAGATGGACTGCTAATGCGCATGACCGAGCAGCAATGGGACGAGGTTATAGAGGTTAACTTAAAATCTATTTTCAACGTTACCAAAGCGGCATCAAAATTCATGATGAAAAACCGCGACGGTGTATTCATTAACATGAGCTCGGTTGTTGGGGTTGATGGCAACGCCGGACAAGCCAATTACGCGGCTTCAAAAGCGGGCATTATCGGTTTCAGTAAATCAATGGCTAAAGAGTTAGGTTCACGTAATATCCGTACCAACGTTATCGCCCCGGGCTTTATTCGCACCGAAATGACCGCCGTACTTGACCCTAAAGTGGTTGAGGGGTGGGAAGCCGGTATACCACTTAAACGCGCCGGCGAAACTGAGGACGTGGCCAACGCCTGTGTTTTCTTAGCTTCAGATATGGCCACCTACATTACCGGACAGGTTATCCCGGTTGATGGCGGAATGTTGTAGAGATTTCGGAATTCGGATTTTCAATTTCGGATTTATTCTCTTTATCCCTCTTTACCGCTTGCGGAAGAGAGGGTCGACGAGCGTAGCGATGTCGGGGTGAGCCAAACGCTGGAAGCATAACACGCATCTTTCGACTGAGGCAGGACAACATTCCTTTTGGTGATGCACTTACAACTCAATCAAACATATTACAATTCAAATCCATAACATTCATAATATTTTTTGCATTTTGCAGATACGTACAACTTAAAACGTACTACGTAAAACCTGCTAAATGCTACTATTTTCTATAACCTGGGGTGCAGTTTCAGGATGGTGGACACCTGCCTGCCTGCTGTTAGGCTTATTATATGCCTGGTTAATGTACCGCCAACCGGTAAACCTGGGCGAGAAAGTGCGTTACGCGCTTTTTGCTGCACGCGCATTAGTAGTTTTCCTGATAGCTTTCTTGCTTATATCTCCGCTAATACAATCGGTTAACTATAAGCCCGAAAAACCATTGGTTTTGGTGGCGCAGGATAATTCGCAATCCATTAATACTTTTAAAACCCGCGATTTTAACGCGCAACAGTTTATTACCGACCTCGGCAAGCTAAAAAACAAACTCGGCGACGAATATGAAGTGCATGAGTTTAATTTTACACGCGATATTGCCAGTGGATTATCTAATACTTTCAACGGTAAACAAACTGATATAGCTGCCGCTTTGCGCGGGTTAAATGATCGTTTTGTTAACCAAAATATTGGCGCGGTTATTTTAGCCACCGATGGTTCCTACAACCAGGGCAGCGATCCGCAGTATGAAGCACGGAGTTTTAAATCCAACATTTATACCATCGCCCTGGGCGATACCATTGCCCGCCGCGATTTACTGATAGGTAATGTAAATTATAATAAGACCGCTTATTTAGAAAATGACTTTATCATAGAGGTTTTAGCCGAGGCTTACCAAAGCAAAGGTGAAAATATGTCTGTTACGGTTACACAGGATGGCCGCCAGGTTTTTAACCAGATCATCGCTGTAACATCCAATGATTTTAAAAGGACCGTCCCCGTTAAATTAACTGCCGATAGGAAAGGCATACGCAAATTCAATATACGAATAGCCCCGGTTAAAAACGAGTTATCTACCCAAAATAACGAGGAAACTATTTATGTTGAGGTATTGGATGCCCGGCAGAAAATAATAGTACTGTTTGATAACCCGCACCCGGATGTAACCGTAATTAAGCAGGCTATTGAAGCTAATAAAAATTACGAAGTTAAGGTTAGCCTGGTATCAGATTTGGCCGCTACTAAACTAAGCGATTATAGCCTGGCCATATTGCACCAGTTAACACCTAACAGTTTTAGCTTGTTAAAAGACTTTTTAAAAGGCAAAACGCCTGTATGGCATATGTTGGGCGGGCAAAGTGATGTTAGCAGTTTTAACGCACAGCAAAAGGTTATCCGCCTAAACGTAATGGGCGGCTTAAGTATGCAAGAGGTATTTGCTATGCCTGTGGCGGATTTTTCTTCATTTACTTTTTCAGATTCTACCGCAATCAAAATAGGGCAGTTTCCGCCGTTAATGGCGCCTTATGGCAGTTATGGTGTATCGGGCAGCGTGTTATTTAAGCAAAAAATAGGTTCGGTGCCAACTACCTATCCCCTTTTAGCTTTTGGTACAGAAAATGGCAAACGTGTGGCCGCATCTGTAGGTGAAGGTTTTTGGAAATGGAATTTATCAGAGTTTAAAACTTATGGCAACCATCATGCTTTGGA
Source organism: uncultured Mucilaginibacter sp. (assembly GCA_964524015.1). Taxonomy (GTDB): domain Bacteria; phylum Bacteroidota; class Bacteroidia; order Sphingobacteriales; family Sphingobacteriaceae; genus Mucilaginibacter. Next base: position 11,368 of record CAZGBN010000051.1, read on the forward strand.
GGAACTTTTTAGCCAAAGCGTACAATATTTAACCGCTAATGCCAATCAGCAAAAATTCAGGGTTTACCCATCTAAAAATGTATTTGATGAGGGCGAGAATGTTTTATTAAACGGTGAGTTATATAACGATGCATTGGAGCCGGTAAATACACCTGATGTACGCATCGATCTGAAAAACACTAAGGGCAAAAACTTTAATTTCCTGTTCACCAAAAACGGAACGGGTTATCAACTAAATGCAGGTGCATTGCCTGTGGGAGAATACACTTATACGGCCAGCACCAAACTAGGCGACCGCCTGTATAATGCCAGCGGGCAGTTAACCATTAAGCCATTAAACCTGGAGCTTCGCCAAAGTGCGGCTAACCACCAATTATTAAGGGATATAGCCCGTCAAAGCGGCGGCAAAATGCTGTACCCATCGCAAGTTGACCAACTGGCAGATCTGATATTGAAGAACGAGAATATTAAAACCCTGGTTTACGAGAATAAGCACTACAATGACATCATTGATGTGAAATGGATATTCTTTTTATTGCTGCTGTTATTAAGCGCCGAGTGGTTTATGCGCAAGCGCGAAGGGGAGATATAAGGGATTTCGGAAGTCGGATTTTCGATTTCGGATTTTTTATTGTTGTCATTTCAACGTTAGGAGAACTGTCTCTTGCGCGAAGCGAAAAAATCTATACATATTCATTACTTGCGTGTGTATAGATTTCTCGCTCCGCTCGAAATGACATGTGGATTATTCTATGTAACTCTCCAAAATCTTAAAGCCCGAAGTTGTCTCCAGTTCTATTTTGTCAATCATTTTTGGCAGCAGAATACTCTCTCCCATTTTAACAGGGTAGCTTTCGCCGTTATGTTTAACCGTGTAGGCACCCGCCAAACAAACATGTATCACAAACGAATCCAGATTTGAATAATCTTTGGTGGCATTCTTTGTAAAATCTAGCACGTTAGTGGTAAAATATGGGCAGGTTACCAGCTTAACCGTTTCATTCTTTTTAGGCTGATATTGGGTTTTATATTCAGGATAGTGCTTGTAGTCGATAGCAGCTAATGCTTCTTCGGTATGCAGTTCGCGTTTGTTGCCTTTATCATCCACCCTATCAAAATCATAAATACGATAGGTAATGTCGGATGTTTGCTGTATCTCGGCCAATAATAATCCTTTGCCTATGGTATGCACACGTCCCGCAGGTAAAAAGAAGACATCGCCCGCATTGGCATCTTCCTTATTCAATATCTCCATCAGACGGCCGCTGTTAAAATACTCCAGGTAGGTTTGCTCATCCAGTTCGCGGTTAAACCCGGCAATTAATGTCGAACCCGGATCGGCTTCAATGATGTACCACATTTCGGTTTTACCAAAAGAGTTATGGCGCTTTTTGGCTAACTCATCGTTAGGGTGTACCTGTATGGATAGATCCTCATTAGCATCAATAAATTTTACCAAAAGTGGGAAGGTGTTACCAAAGTGTTTATATACCTTCTCACCTACCATGTCCGCTCCATATTGTTCTAGTAAATCAGCCAATGACCCACCCTGTAAAGCACCGCTAGCTACTACTGATACATCAGATTTCACACCGGATATTTCCCAGCTTTCGCCGCAGTTGGGCAGGTCGCCAAAATCTTTATGCAGGTAGCTTTTTATTTTTTGACCACCCCAAATTTTGTCTTTATAAATGGTTTTGAATTTTAACGGATATAGTGGTGTAGACATGGAACAATTTGTTACTAAAGTAAAAGTAATGGATAAACCCCAAATTGATTATTTGGTTCTAAAATAATTAACAAAAAAGTCCGTATAAAACTATACGGACCTTAATATTCTCAGGTGAGACGCAAAGTATTGCGTCTCTACTTACCTAATTTCTTTTTCAGGTTTTCATTAATCGCTTCCAAAAACTCTTCGGTATATAAATAGTCTGTACCGTGTTCAACTTTTGGTTTAATGGTAATGGCCAAATCTTTGGTCATTTTACCGCTTTCAACTGTTTCAATACAAACTTCTTCTAAAGCTTTACAGAAATTGATCAATTCCTGGTTATTATCTAACAAACCACGGAACTCTAATCCCCTGGTCCACGCAAAGATAGACGCGATAGGATTAGTTGAAGTTGGGCGGCCAGCCTGATGCTCGCGGTAGTGACGGGTTACCGTACCATGCGCTGCTTCGGCTTCCATCACAGTACCATCAGGAGTAACCAAAGTGGAGGTCATTAAACCTAATGAACCAAAGCCTTGTGCTACAGTGTCGCTCTGTACGTCGCCATCATAGTTTTTACAAGCCCAAACAAAGTTACCGTTCCATTTAAGGGCCGATGCAACCATGTCATCAATTAAACGGTGCTCATATACAATGCCTGCATCAGCAAATTTTGCTTTATATTCATTTTGGTATATCTCTTCAAAAATATCTTTAAAACGGCCATCGTATTTTTTAAGGATGGTATTTTTGGTAGATAAGTATAACGGCCAGCCTTTCATCAACGCCTGGTTAAAGCATGAGTGCGCAAAGCCGCGGATAGACTCGTCAGTATTATACATAGCTAATGCTACGCCATCACCTTTAAAGTTAAATACTTCAAATGATTGCTCAGGGCCGCCATCTTCAGGAGTAAATTTTATAGTTAGCTTACCTTTTCCTTTGGTTACAAAATCAGTAGCACGGTACTGATCGCCAAAAGCATGACGGCCAATGCATATAGGTGCTGTCCAGTTGGGTACTAAACGTGGTACGTTTGCCATAACAATAGGCTCACGGAATACGGTACCATCCAATATATTACGTATAGTTCCGTTTGGCGATTTCCACATCTGCTTTAAACCAAACTCTTCAACACGTTGCTCATCAGGGGTAATAGTGGCACATTTAATACCTACACCATATTGTTTAATGGCGTTTGCAGCATCAATGGTTACCTGGTCGTTAGTTTCGTCGCGGTACTCTAAACCCAGGTCATAATATTTGATGTCCAGGTCAAGATAAGGGGTTATTAATTTATCTTTTATGAATTTCCAGATAATACGGGTCATTTCATCACCATCCAGCTCAACTACCGGATTTAATACTTTAATTTTTGACATAGCAGATGCTTATTTTCGTTTTTAATGGCCTCAAAGATATGAATTTACCTATTATCAATAATTATGAGGGAGTGTAAAATGTGGTTAATTTTAAATAAATTCGCCGTCAATATTGTTTTATCAGGCATTCCTGTTAATTTTAATCAATGAAAAAATATTTACTACTCTTAATAACAGCAGTTACGATGACAGCCGGATGCAAATTGGATGAGGCCGGTTTTCCAAAAGATGCATTAACATCAGGCACAATTACCGGTACCTGGTTTATTAAAAAACAAACTACATCAGGCACAGTATTGGGTATAGCTTTCCCCGCAACTACCACTACAGATTTTACTGCGACTGATTATTACAGGTTCAATACGGATAAGAGTGTTGTTTTTTCACAATCTAACCCTACAACGGTTACAAGCGGAACATACATCTATACAAAAAATGGCACAACCCATACGTTGTTTGTAGATAATCCCGGCGCCGATGCCTCTTTTGACAACTCATTCACGATAGCTAAATTAACAACCGATAGCTTGGTTTTAACTACTACTGTTTCAGTTCCGGCATTAAGTACGGAAACTAATATTACTTTAAGACTTGCGCGTAAATAACATGAAAAACCTTATACAAAAAATATTTTTAGTGTGCCTTATATCCTTAGGGGCAAGTACAGCAAAAGCACAATTAGGCTATGAATACGGCGAGTATGACCTGGGATTTGCAGGCGGTCAAAGTACCTTAATGGGTGATGCTGAAACTAAAGTATCTACCAAAACGGCGCATATAAATTTTACTTATAACACAAGTCCTTTTATTAATTACGTTTTAGAGGTACAAACCGGCGACTTAAAAGGCGGCGATGCTTTAACCACTAACACCGGCAGGCAGTTTACCAATAATTATGTGGCTGTATTTTTAAGAGGACAAGTGCAAGCGGGTGAGATTATGGATTACTCGCATAGCCGTATTAAAAATGCTTTAAAAAACTTATATATATCAACCGGTGTAGGTTATATGGTAAATAAAATGACCTATATAAACCGTGAGTCGGTATTAATACCCGGCTATACTACCGACGGTTTGGACAATAGCAACAGCATTATTATACCCGCACGTATAGGCTATGAGTTTAAAATATTTAACAGCTATAACCAACCTGTAGTTAAAATTGATTTGGGCTACCAAATGAATTTTGCTATGGATGACAACCTGGATGGATTTACCGCAGGTGAACAAAAAGATAAGTTTTCGCAGATAACTTTAGGGGTTAAATTCTCAATAGGCGGTATCAACTCGTATAAAAAACAGATACGCTATTAATATTTTCTATTTAATGGGTTAAATTGAATCTTTGGCAGGGTTTTTACGGTATAAGTAATAAAACCTACTGCCATGAATAAAGACAATTTAAATTCACCATTTGAAGATGAAAATGTGAATAGAGACCGTACCCTTAAAGATGATTTAGGCGAAACAATTGACAAAGAGCAATTGAAGTACAATGCCGATAGTGACAGCTTTGAAATTGACGTAGAAAGCGATGATCCGGATTATGACCACCCCGATCCTTATAATACCGCTGTAAAAAACGGTGGCGATTTCGACTCAACTTATGATGAGGCTAACCCGTATGACGCCGTTGACGAATATATTCCTAATGAAAGTTTAGAAGATGATGTTGACCTGTTAGGGATGCACGTTGATAATGGCGAAATTACTGAACTTGACCCAATAGACGAAGTTTTAGGACGCACACCCGAAGATGATCGTGATGACCTGGATGAAGAAGGTTATCCTAAGAATGATCAGTAAAATTAAATAGTAACTTGTCATTTCGAACAGAGTGAGAAATCCATACATGGATGTACTCCATGTGTATAGATTTCTCCTCGTTCCTCGTTCGAAATGACAATTAGTTTTGCCTAATCAAAATCCAGGTTAAACCTTTTTTTCAGCTCCAGCAACTGCGGGTTTTTGGCGGCCATGTGCTGAAACTTCTCCTGGCTGGTATACGGGCGCTTTACTACTGTACTCTCTTCTATCCGGGTAATTACCTCAATGTCAAAGTTTTTTAAAGTGCTGCGCAGATAATTTAACAATACCGGCTTTTCATTTTTGAAATCATTTTCCTGCACCTTGTTCTCTACAACAATTTCAAACACATAAGGGCGAAGCATTTTGGGCACCTCAGATATAAAAATGGTAAATAAACTCATTTTTCCCTGCGCCTTAACCGTTGCCGCGTGGGTGTTCCATAACTTCAGGAAATCGTCAAAAGTAAAATCTTCTTTGGCATTCCCCTTCAGGTAAGGATCCTCTTCCTCTAGTACTTCCTCTGGTGTTTTACCTACATCTTTTAATGAAGGTATTTTTACCGATGCAGATGTACTGGCATTAGGTATAAATACTTTAGGCTTCTCCGCTTCCACCGGTTTTTCGGCAGGTATAGATGGCTTAATAGGTTCGGGCTCTTCTGCTTTAGTACTTTTTGAAGTATTATAGGCCACCGGTGTATCACTTACTACCGACAAATTATCCGTTGCTACAACTTCCTTATCAGGTGCTATTGTTGCGGTATCAGGTTTTTTTTTTAATTGCTCGTCTGGTGCGGGCATTGCGGTTAGCGGCGTAGTTGCCATACTAAATACAGATAGCAAATGGCACATTTTGAGTAGTGCCAACTCTACTTGCAGGCGCTGGTTTTTACTCAGCTTATAATTAAGATCGCATTGATTGGCAATATTCATTGCTGACAGTAAGAAAGACACATTAGCCGCCTGCGATTGCTGCAAATATTTGGCCCTTATACCCTCACTAACTTCCAACAACTTTAATGTAGCTGCATCCTTACCTACCAATAAATTCCTGAAATGTTCAGAAAGCCCTGATATAAAATGGGCTCCATCAAAACCTTTGTTTAATATCTCGTCAAAAAGCAGCAATGTTTTGGCGGTATCTTCCTGCAATAAGCTATCGGTTATATTAAAATAATAATCGTAATCTAATATGTTCAGGTTATCAATAACCGAGCGGTAGGTAACTTTGCCATCCGAAAAACTAACTATCTGGTCGAACATTGACAGCGCATCGCGCAAACCACCATCAGCCTTTTGAGCTATAATATGCAAGCCATCCGGCTCATAGCTAATGCTTTCTTTAACTGCTATACCCGCAAGGTGCTGCGCCATATCCTCCACACTTATGCGGTTAAAATCAAATATTTGGCAACGCGAAAGTATGGTGGGTAATATTTTATGCTTCTCGGTAGTAGCCAGTATAAAAATGGCATAGTGCGGTGGTTCTTCCAGCGTTTTTAAAAACGCGTTAAAAGCCGCCTGCGACAGCATGTGCACCTCATCAATAATATAAACTTTATAGCGCGCACCCTGTGGTGGTATACGTACCTGCTCTATCAGGCTGCGTATATCATCAACCGAGTTGTTTGACGCGGCATCAAGCTCATGAATATTAAAGGAATTGCCATTTTGAAACGACTGACAAGAGCTACAAACTCCGCAGGCTTCGCCATTAGGTTGCAGATCGGTACAATTTATGGTTTTAGCCAATATACGCGCGCAGGTAGTTTTACCCACACCCCGCGGACCGCAGAACAAAAATGCCTGCGCCAACTGGTTGTTTTTAATAGCGTTTTTTAACGTATTAGTTATATGTTGCTGACCAACAACCGTTTCAAAAGTAGCCGGGCGGTATTTGCGTGCCGAAACAATAAAATTATCCACAGCTACTAAGATAGTAAGAAAACGGGGATGTTAAAATATTAAACTTTTTGGCGCGAAACCCGTATACTTCAATTTTAATCAGTACCATATAAATTCCCCTATTTTATCTTATAATAAATTTAATTCATACTTGTACAGAGCGACTTATTATAGGTCTCTTGATTTTTTTTAAATTGATTATATTTGGTGACACTGTAGTTTGCTAAACTATAGTGGCTACATAGCAGCTGCCCAGTTTGATAAATACCCGGATACAAATGCTTAAAACAACTGTAAAGTATTTACTTTTCTTTACTTTATTTACAGTTTTTGCTGCTACGCGGCTGTTTGCGCAAACCATAAACGTTGGTGCTATCGATGCGGGGCCGTATGCTCCGGGCGCAATGGTTTCTGTTCCATTCCATATTACTTCAGGCTATTTTCCCCAGGGAAATGTTTTTAGTTTGTATATCTCTGATGTAAATACTTCAAACTTTAATACACCTGCGGTTGCCACTATAAACAGCTTTTACGGTAATTCCTTTAACTATACTTTGCCAGCAGGTACTTCTGCGGGTAATTATAGGTTTCAGGTAAGGGCCAGTGCCGGAGCAACTAGTGCTGCGTCGGGAGTTATTCAAGTTGCCCCGGGCACATCACCAACACCAAGCATTACAGCACCCGCGCCTCAAATAATAACTGCAGAGGCTTTCGGGAAATGTAATAGTTCACAGGCAGGTGCATACACCTTTACTAATACAAGTACAAATGCTACTAATGTAACTTTAACTATTTTTGATGAGTCAGGAAATACATCAGTACAGATTGGCGGCGTTCATGATATAACAACTACTCCTTTTGCTTTTACCACGGGTGCAAAAAACTACCGGCTATTGGTAACTGCAACAGATGGTGTTTCTGGTTTGGTAAGTACAAGGTCATACCAGTTAATAAATAACAATGTTACTACCAATCTGGGATCAACTGGTACTAATATTGCCTGTATTGATCCTTTAACCAACCAGGCTATATTTACATTTTCGGTCGATATTTTGTCGGCAACCGGTATACAAAATAATTATCCGGGTAACACTTATCCAATAACTTGGGGTGATGGAAATACTACTATCTATACACTTGGCGAAATAATTGCAGCCGGGGGGTTAGTCTCTCATCCTTACACAACTGTATCCTGCGGGCAAGTGGGTAGTAATAATAGTACTAATAACAGATTTAGAGTTGATATTAATGCCGTAAACCCTAATTGCGGCCCTGGCGCTGTTGGTTCACTTTCAACGGGTTATGCAACCATTGTTGTAAAACCTGTCAACAGAATTGGTATTCCGGCTTTGGCTACATCTGCCAATGTGTGCGCAGGCTCCAATTTGATTTTTACTAACTTATCAATTCCGGGACCGGATGCTAATTCTACAGTAATTGGCTGTGGTGAAAATCCTTTTGCTCTTTATACCTGGTTGGTTGATGGTGTAGCTGTGTTAAGCAACTTCCATACCAAACTATACTTTTTCATTTATTGATCGAACACTTGCCGATGCTG
>CAZGBN010000052.1:0-19376 GCA_964524015.1 uncultured Mucilaginibacter sp.
GGCAACCCGGTAGGGTTTGTTATTTATGCCAGCAATGGAAAAAAGGTATACTTCTCCGGAGATACCGCTTTAACTTACGACATGAAACTGCTGGAAGACGAAAATCTGGATTGGGCCATTATCCCTATCGGCGATAACTATACCATGGGGGTTGATGATGCCATAAAGGCTACCGAATTCTTCAATTGTAAAAACATAATAGGTATCCATTACAACACATTTCCGGTGATACAGATAGATGTGGAAGAAGCCCGTGAGAAATTCATCAAGGCCGGCATTAATATTCAGCTACCACCTATTGGCGAAAGTGTTAATTTATAACAAAAACGCCCCCGGTAATTCGGAGGCGTTAATTAAACTTTTGTATTCGTATCCCTGCGTACAGGTTTTTTCACTTTGGGTTTTACCGGTTTCTTTTTAGTACCCATCCGGGTAGTATCATGCTTTTGAAAAGGGATCGCAGAATAAACTACCCCGTAACTTATCCCCGCTAGGGCCAGCATACAAATTAGCTTTTTCATAGTCAGATATTTAAGTGTCCCTAAATATTAACTATGTGGAGCTTGGTTTGTTTTTAAATAACTGTACCGTCAGGTATAATAGCACGTTTTTTAATTACCACAATACCATCTTTAACGGTATGTGTCGGGAACTCGCCATCTGGTAATAATTCGCCGCAATTAATGCAGACATCATTACCTATATAGGTGTTTTTATCAATAATGGCGTTGTTTATTTTACACCTATCGCCAATACCCATAATGGGGATGCCGTTTTGATTTGATTCTTCTATCTGCTCCAGCGTTTGGTAATTATCGCTACCCATTATATAGCAATTTTCAATAGTAGTTTCAAACCCAATGCGGGTACGTATACCCACTATGGAGCGCGATATTTTGCTGGCATTAATAATGCATCCGTCTGCAACTATGGTTTTTTCCATCAGCGTGCCCGATACCTTTGATGGCGGCAGCATACGTGCACGGGTAAAAATGTAATTCTTATCAAATAAGTTAAACTGTGGTATCTCGTCAGTTAACCCTAAGTTAGCGTCAAAGAAGGAGGATATGGTACCAATATCGGTCCAGTAGCCTTCGTATTGATAACTTATTACCTTATGGCCATCGATGGATTGCGGGATGATCTCCTTACCAAAATCCGTACGTTCATTACCTTGTAATAACTCAAACAACAATTTGCGGTTAAACAGGTATATACCCATTGATGCCAAATATATACGGCCCTGTTCCTTCATTTCATCACTCACTTCTGATACCAGCGACTCAAAATCAGTTTTGGGTTTTTCTACAAACTTAGTGATGACGTTTTCCTTATTGGTTTTTAATATACCAAAGCCGGGCACATCATTTACATGTACCGGGATAGTGGCTATAGATATCTCGGCTTGTGTCCTGATATGCTCATCTATCATCTTCTCAAAATCCATCTGGTACAATTGGTCGCCCGATAGGATCAGTACATAATCAAACTCATGTACCGCTAAATGGTGCAAACTTTGCCTTACCGCGTCGGCCGTTCCCTGGAACCAGGCGCCGCTGCTTGGCGTTTGCTCGGCAGCTAAAATATCCACAAAAGCCTCGCTGAACGTACTGAAGTGGTACGTGTTTTTAATATGCTTGTTTAATGATGCCGAGTTAAATTGTGTTAACACGTAAATACGCTCGATACCCGAGTGCAAACAGTTTGAAATAGGTATATCAACCAAACGATATTTACCCGCAATTGGCACTGCCGGTTTTGAACGTGTTGCTGTTAATGGATGTAAACGGCTCCCCTGGCCCCCGCCAAGTACAATGCAAATTACTTTTGATGTCATATTGTTGTGGGTTTTATACTTATATTGTTGTAAAGCTCAATATATTTTTTGGCAGATACGTCCCATGAAAAATCAAGTCCCATCATGCGTTTGCGCAGGGTTTGCATTTTAGCGGGATCGGCATAAATTTTTATAGCGCGGTCAACAGCTGTGCAGATATCATCTACATTAGTATTATCAAAGCGTATACCGTAGCCATTTTTATTTTCAAAATCTATCACGCTGTCCTTTAACCCCCCCGTACTGCGTACCATCGGCATAGTGCCATAACGTAGCGAGTACAATTGGTTCAACCCACATGGCTCCACGCGCGATGGCATCAATAAAAAGTCGGACCCGGCATAAACCAAATGCGCCAGCTCTTCATTATAACCAATATATACGTTGCATTGTTCGGGGTGCAGGTCCTTTAATTCCTGTAAAGCTTTTTCTAATTCGAGGTCTCCCGCGCCTAATATTAAAAAGTTAACCTCGCCCGGATGAGCTGCTATACTTTTCTCAATAGCTTCGGGAATTATGTCCGCGCCTTTCTCTAACACCAATCGACCTATAAATGATACCAGTGGCAGGCTTACATCCAAATTGAAGCGTTTGCATAGCGCCTCTTTATTTTTTTGCTTTCCTGCGGATACCTTGGCAGCGGTAAAATGCTCGGGTATCATGGGGTCGGTTTTAGGGTTCCATACTTCGGTATCAATACCGTTGATGATGCCCACTCCCTTTGCGTTCTCTAAATAAAATAAATACTCTAAACCGTTGGAGTTGATGGTAAGCTCATGCAAATACGTTGGCGAAACCGTAGTGTACGCGGTAGCACATTTTACGGCTGCCGCTAATGGGTTAATGCCGCCGTTCCAATCCAGCAGGCCGGTTTGGGTAAGGTCAATCTCGGGCAGGTAGGATAATTTATCCCAACCGAACGCACCGTGATACTGACCATTATGTATGGTAAATACCGTTGGCGTATTAGCCAAACGGGTGTATAGTTTTGAATGATACAGTAAAAATGGCACCAAGCCCGAATGGTGGTCATGGCAATGAATAATATCCGGCGATTGCTGCGAGTAGCTTATCCAATCTAAAAAAGCCAATTGGTAGGCAATGAACTGCTCGCGCTCATCAGGGTAGCTGTAAATATTCTCACGGTCAATCAATCCCGGAATTTTTACCAGGTAAAGTTCAAAGCCCAGTTTGTTGGTTTTCTCTTTTAATATCTCGAAAAATAAGCGACGGGTACCTAACAACGTAGCGCTTTGAAACATTGTTTCAAATTCATTTTCCTGAAGGAACTTGCGGTCGTAATAAGGCATCACCACGGCGGCATCTAAACCGGCTTCGCATTGGTATTTGGGCAAAGCGCCAACTACATCGGCAAGGCCGCCAACTTTGGCTACGGGATAACATTCTGCGCTGAGGTGATATATTTTCATCAGGGGTACGTCTTACGTTGTTAAGGTACTAAACATTTACCCAAATGAGCAAGCGCATAATTTAAAAATGTGTATTTAGCTATAAAACATGGTTAACACAACTTAACACATTTTCAATTGTTTTTTTGTTATGTGACTGATAATAAATTAATTATGTTAAAATCGACTCAAAAAGTGTTAACCATGATTTTACCCGCCCATGCGCCATAGAGATTGCCACGCTCGTTCCCCGCTCGCAATGACGTTGAAAGGTGATATTTCCTAATGAGCCTCTAACCAATTCAAACCGGTACCTATCTCCACCATTATCGGCACTTCGGTTTTAATGGCGGCTTTCATGTTGTGCATGATGATAGGTTTCACAATTTCTATCTCGTGGTTAGGCACGTCAAACACCAACTCGTCATGCACCTGCATGGTCATTTTTGCACCCAGCTTTTGGGCTTTAAATTCTTTGTGAATGTTGATCATGGCAATCTTGATCATATCTGCCGCCGAGCCTTGTATAGGGGCGTTAATGGCATTTCGCTCGGCAAAGCCGCGCACGGTTTGGTTGGCTGAGTTAATATCCCTTAAATACCTGCGCCTGCCCATCAGCGTGGTTACGTAACCATTCTCGCGGGCAAAGTTCATGGTATCGCTCATGTATTGTTTGATGCCCGGGTATTGGGCAAAGTAGTTCTCAATAATTTCGGCGGCCTCTTTACGCGGTATGCCCAGGTTTTGCGATAACCCAAAGGCCGACTGCCCGTAAATGATACCAAAGTTTACTGCTTTGGCATTGCGGCGCATATCGCCGGTTACCTCTAATAAACTTACCCCGTACACATTGGCAGCCGTAGCGGTGTGGATATCCAGGTCCTTAACAAAGGCATCCATCATATTAGGGTCCTTGCTTATTTCGGCAATAATGCGCAGCTCTATCTGCGAATAATCGGCAGAGACAATGGTATGGTTCTCATCCCTCGGGATAAAAGCTTTACGCACCTCGCGGCCACGCTCGGTACGGATGGGAATGTTTTGCAAGTTAGGATTGGTTGAACTTAAGCGCCCGGTTGCCGCTACCGCCTGGTTGTAGGAGGTATGTACCCGTCCGGTTTTTTTATTCACCATTTGCGGCAATGCATCCACATAGGTCGATTTTAATTTTTGCAGCTGACGGTAATCTAATATGTCCCTTACAATATCACTTTTTGAAGCTAATGACAACAGCACATCCTCGCCCGTTTGGTATTGGCCGGTTTTGGTTTTTTTGGCTTTAGGGTCAAGCATCAGCTTTTCAAACAAAACCTCGCCCAGTTGCTTGGGTGAGGCAATGTTGAACCGCACCCCTGCCTTTTCATAAACCGTTTTTTCCAGTTTGGCTATGTCGGTTTCCAGTTCCTTAGAAAACTCGCGAAGGGTATCATGGTCAATGCGCACGCCCTCGTGCTCAATATCCGCCAAAACGTAGATCAGCGGGTTCTCAATTTCATGCAATAACTTTTCGGCACCTACTTTTTTAATCTGCGGCTCAAATACCTGTTTTAATTGCAGGGTGATGTCGGCATCCTCGGCGGCATATTCTTTTACCTTCTCTATCTCTACATCGCGCATACTGCCCTGGTTTTTGCCTTTGGCCCCGATCAGTTCGGTTATGGATACCGGTTTATAGCCCAGGTAATTCTCCGACAGGATATCCATATTATGACGGGTATCCGGGTCGATGATGTAGTGCGCCATCATGGTATCAAACAGGTCGCCTTTTAGCTCCACGCCGTACCATTTCAGCATCAGGATATCAAACTTTAGATTTTGCCCTATTTTACTGATAGCCGGGTTTTCAAACACCCCTCTAAACTCGCCAACAATGGCTTTAGCTTCCTGCTCGTTTGGCGGGGTGGGTACGTACCAGCCCTCGGTTGGTTTGATGGAGAAGGATAAGCCTACCAACTCACAATTATTGGCATCTGTTCCGGTTGTCTCCGTATCAAAGCAAAAGCTATTTTGTTGGCTTAGCTGCGTGATCAATTCCGCACGTTTTTCCTTCGTATCTGCCAGCATATAGTTATGCTCAACATTATTGATGTTTTTGGAGGCCGACGGTTGTTCTGGTGAGCCAATATCCTGCACATCAATTGTAATGGTGGTGCGCCCTTCGGCAACGGGTGCGCCAAACATATCTATTTGCGAACCTGCCGATACTGCTTTTATTTCGGTGATGCTAAAGTCTTCGCCAAATACCCGCCTGCCTAAAGTTCTAAACTCTAACTCGGCAAAAAGTGGCTCTAATAATTCACGACTTGGGTCGCACATTTCCAGCCCGGCCTCATCCAATTCAACCGGAGAGTTTAAGTTGATGGTCGCCAGTTTTTTTGACATAATGCCCTGTTCGGCATAGGTCTCTACATTTTCCCGTAGTTTGCCTTTTAACTCGTGGCTATGGGCGATGATCTCTTCTACACTGCCATATTGTTTGATCAATAGCTTGGCCGTTTTTTCGCCAACGCCCGGTATGCCGGGTATGCCATCAACGGCATCTCCCCAAAGACCTAAAATATCAATTACCTGCTCGGGGCGTTCAATTTCCCATTTTTTCAAAACTTCAGGCACCCCTAAAATCTCCATATCATTCCCCATACGGGCAGGCTTGTAAATGAAAATGTTTTCAGACACCAGTTGCGCAAAGTCCTTATCGGGTGTCATGCAATAAACCTGGTAGCCCTTTTGTTCGGCTTTTTTGGCCAGGGTGCCTATGATATCATCGGCCTCAAAACCATCTGAAGTAATAACCGGGATATTAAACCCTAAAACCAGTTTAAAAATATAAGGCAAAGCGGCCGAAAGATCTTCGGGCATGCTTTCGCGGTGGGCTTTGTAGCCCGCAAAATCGGTATGGCGCTCGGTGGGTGCATCGGTATCAAAAACTACCGCCATGTGTGTTGGCTTTTCTTTTTTAAGCACATCCAGCAGGGTATTGGTAAAACCCATTACCGCCGAAGTATTTAACCCGCCCGAAGTAAAACGCGGGGTTTTACTTAAAGCAAAATGCGCCCGGTAAATAAGGGCCATGCCATCTAAAAGAAATAGTTTTTTCATACTGTGATTGCACCGATGAATTTGATTACACCGATATTTCAAAAATACAATTAATGTTGTGCGATTAATAAAATCTGTGAAATCAAATAAAAATCTGTGAAATCTATTTAAAACTACAATCATTCACATGGTCATTTACCATACCCGTAGCCTGCATATGGGCTATAGACTCACCCCGACTTCGCTTCGCCTTTGGCGTAAAGAGGGTGTTTGATGGTTTAGAATTGGTTATTGTAGATATTTCTGAATAGAATTTATTACTTGTTCTATATCATTTAGTATCTCATCGTTCGTAAATCTAACTATTCTTAACCCCAATGCGTTCAATACTTCATCACGGTTTTTATCATAATCTTTCTGCAGCAAATGAATTGGCCCATCTGCTTCAATAACTAATTTGGCTTTATGGCAATAAAAATCCGGGATATAATATAGGTTTTTGCCAAAAGTAGAGGTTATGCAGATAGGGTATTGCCTTAGAAATTTGTGCTTTGATAAATTTCTGTTTCTAAGGGCAATCCATAATGCCTTTTCGGCTGCCGTTTCTCTGCGTCTTAACTCTCGACAAAGTTCAATTATGGATGACATTTCTTAATATAAACAAAAAATTAAACCCTCTTTACCGCTTGCGGAAGAGAGGGTGGTCCAGCGTAGCGCAGACCGGGTGAGTCAAAACGGCGCTATTTAAAGCTACACTCATTCACATGGTCATTTACCATACCTGTTGCCTGCATGTGGGCATAGCAAATAGTAGTGCCAAAAAACTTAAAGCCGCGCTTTTTCATGTCCTTGCTTATCGCGTCAGATATGGGGGTACTGGCAGGAAGCTTATTATCTAGGTTATTAATGGGTTTACCATCGGGCATAAAGCTGTACAGGTATTTATCAAACGAGCCAAACTCTTGTTGTATTTGTATAAATAACTGCGCGTTGGTAATGGTGCTTTTTATTTTTAAGCGATTGCGAATGATACCTGCATCCTGCATTAAACGCTCGGCATCCTCCTCAGTAAAGGCAGCTACCTTTTCTACATCAAAATTGGCAAATGCTTTACGGTAGTTTTCACGTCGGCGTAATATGGTTATCCAGCTTAACCCCGCCTGAGCCGATTCGAGCACTAAAAACTCAAACAGTATTTTATCGTCATGCACCTCGCGGCCCCATTCTTCATCATGGTATTTAACGTATAATTCGTCGGTTCCGCACCAGCTGCAGCGTTTTATGGGTTGATGGGTCATCTACTTATTATTTTAGGCATTAAAGATAAATAATATCCTACCTGATAATATATATTGTACTAAATATTGGTCAAGCTTTCGTATATATACTATAATACCCTGGATGGGTGTTTCTTAGTTGTTAAAAAAATATCCCTTTTGGCAAACAATATCTGTTTAAGGCTTTAATACGGCATAAATTATTTTCCTTTTCATTTTGGCATCCGCTTTGCAAATACCTTTGTACTTACAATAATACTATCATGAAAACATTAAAACTCAAAATAGCTACTTATAGCTTAGCATTAGCATCGGTTGCCTTCTTAGGCGCGGGCTGTAACTCATTTACTAAAACACAAAAAGGTGCTGCCATTGGCGCAGGTGCCGGTGGTACTATTGGTGCAATAATTGGTAAAAGCGCAGGTAATACTGCATTAGGCGCTATTATAGGCGGTGCTGTTGGCGGTACTGCAGGTGCATTTATTGGCCGTAGTATGGACAGGCAAGCTGCCGAAATTAAACAAACCGTTCCCGGAGCTACTGTTGAGCGCCAGGGAGAGGGTATAGTTATCAAATTTGACTCGGGTATTTTATTTGATACTGACATGGCCGAGTTAAAACCTGCTGCAAAAACCAATTTGGCAAGTTTGGCTACTTCCTTACAAAACAACCCGCAAACCAATATTTTAATTGTGGGCCATACAGATAATACTGGCGGCGATGCACATAACCTGGATCTCTCAGTAAAAAGAGCGCAAGCTGTAAAAACCTATTTAACCGCAAATAGTGTTGCGGGATCGCGCTTAACCATACAAGGTAAAGGCGAGGCGGAACCTATTGCTGATAACACTACTGTTGACGGCCGTTCTCAAAACCGCAGAGTTGAGTTAGCCATTGTTGCTAATGAGGAATTAAAACAACAAGCTAAACAAGCCGGACAATAATAATTACTGACTCACTATATAGTTAACCCTTGCCTCATTGGCAGGGGTTTTTTGTTATATGACGAAATAATTATTTATGAGTAAGTGCGTTATAGTATCTTTGTAGCGATGTTAAAAAAGTCAGGAGCCATATTATTAGTATTGCTGTATACCTTTACGGTATCGGGCTTTGCTATAAACCTGCATTACTGCGGTAAACTGCTGGCTTCGGTAAAAATTTCGGCACCTGTTGAATCATGCACCAAAGGCATGAAGAAAATGAAGTGCTGTAATGATAAGCAAATACAGGTTAAGGTTAAAGACGCGCACCAAAACGCCTCATTTAATTTTATAGCCAAAACGTTTGCTTTTACTATACCTAAGATTTTTTTAGCAGATCATTCGCCGATAACTAACACTCCGGTAAAAACTCTTTTAATTGCAGCATCGCCCCACGCACCGCCTGATGCCGTTGCTGTATTTGTAAAAAATTGCACTTTCCGTATCTGATCATCAATTAATCGCGTTACGCGGGCATACCCCCTGCAAATTTATTTTTTAACGATTAATTTTTGATTTTATGAAAACCCTAAAAATATTTTTGGCCCTTGTGGCACTTTCAACCGGCGTAGCAAACGCCCAATTTACCAAAGCCGAATTACAGGTTAGCGGCCTAACCTGCTCTATGTGCTCAAAAGCAACAGAAAAATCATTACGCACCCTGGGTTTTATAGGCGATGTAAAGGCCGATTTGAACCGCAACGTGTTTGTGCTTACCTTTAAAAATAATGCTCCTGTAAATTTGGAGCAGATCAGCAAAAAGGTACAAGGCGCAGGCTTTTCGGTAAGCAACTTAAAAGCTACATTTAACTTCGCCAATGTTAAAATAGCCGATAAGCAATTTAACTACGGCGGCGAAAGCTATCGCATCGTATCCCCCTTAAATAAAGAACCTGAAGGGCTTGCTACATTTACCGTAGTTAACAAGGGCTTTGCACCTGCATCAGTATATAAAAAATACAGCGGCGCAAACAATGATGTTAAAACCGGCAAGGTTTACCATATAACTATATAAGCTACGTTTATGAAATTTATTGGTTTAATAGCAGTTGCCTTAATAGCAACTGCTAACTCCGTATTTGCGCAGGAGCTATATGTAAACACCGAGCCTGCCAGTAACATGGCTACCCACTCGTTAGGTATACGTGCCGAAAACCAGGGATTTTTTACTCCGGTTTACAAAAGCCGTAGTACGCTTGAGCTAATGTATGGCGTCAACAAAAACCTGATGGTGCATGCCAGTATGTACAAATCAAATTTTTACCAGCAGAATCAACGCGTTGAGGGCGGCAGTGCCTATGCCAAATACCGTTTTTTATCGGTTGATAGTGTACAGAGCCACTTCCGCGGGGCGGTATTCGCTAAGTTTTCTCGCATTAACAACGGTATCTATAACCAGGAGATCAATCTGGAGGGCGATAATTCGGGTTACCAGGCAGGTTTGGTGTTCACCAAACTGGCACACAAGCTGGCTATCTCGGGCTCGGCAAGTTACTTGCGCGCGTTTGATAACGGGGCATACAAATTAATTCCGGGTAATGCTACAAATGCAGTAGGCTACAGCTTATCAGCAGGGTATTTATTGTTCCCCAAAACGTACGAGAATTACAACCAGTTAAACGTTAATTTATATGTAGAGCTGTTGAGCAAAACCAACCCGGGCCATCGACAAAGCTACCTGGATGTAGCCCCGGCTATTCAATTCATTTTTGATAGTGTGTTTAGGGTTGATCTATCCTATCGTGCGCCATTATATAATAACATGGTACGCAATAGCACCAACATGTACCTGGTAAGGTTGGAGTACAATATTTTTAACCTTTTTAATTAAATAACACCCACTCGCCATTTCGAATGAGGAACGAGGAGAAATCTTAAACGCGCGATATGCTTGGCGTAAAAGATTTCTCACTTCGTTTCGAAATGACAGTTGGTTATATCTCCATCACTTCCTTTTTCTTTTTGCTGCGCATACGCTTGGGTACAAACTCCAATATTTCGGCTTTTAGCGCATCTATCATCCTGCGTTTCAGGTAGTTTTTTTGTATTACGATGCTTACCTCACGGGCAGGCTCGGGTGTTTTAAAATAGCGCACGCGGTCCATTTGCTTATCACTAAGGTCAGACAAGGCAAGTTCGGGCAAAATAGTAGCACCATTGTTTTGGTCAACCATTCGTTTTAAGGTTTCAACACTGCCGGTATTATACTCAAAATGCTTAAAGCCTTGTGTGGCTTTCCGGCGTTGGCAAATATTTAAAACCTGCTCGCGCATGCAATGGCCCTCGTTAAGCACCCATATCTCTTCCATATCAATATCATCCGGGTTAATGCTTTTCTTTTTGTACAGCTTGCTGCTTTTGGAAGTATAGGCCACAAAGTTTTCATAAAAAACGGGTATCTCTAACAAGGCATTTTCATGTAATGGGGTAGATAGTATGCCGCAATCAATAGTGCCCAGTTTTAATTGCTGAATAATGTTCTCCGTAGTTTGTTCCCATACTATTAGTTTAACCTGCGGGTATTTGGCCACAAACCCACTTAATATTTTAGGTAATATGTAAGGCGATATGGTTGGTATGATGCCCACTTTCAACTCGCCGGATAGCTCCTTTTGCCTATCGGTGATGATCTCTTTTATCTTTTCACTTTCAGCCAATAACACCCTTGCCTGGGCAATAATATCAATGCCTATCTCGGTTGGGGTAACCGGTTGCTTGCTGCGGTCAAATAGTTTAACACCAAGTGTATCCTCCAGCTTTTGGATTTGCATACTCAGCGTAGGCTGCGTAACAAAACACTTTTCGGCAGCTGCTACAAAGCTCCTGTAAGTATCAACCGCTACAATGTATTCTAACTGAACTATGGTCATATAGACCAAATCTATTAAAATAAATTCAATGAATTGATTTTGTCTATTAACAAATTTTTCAACAAAAAAAGCCGGCTATTGCCGGCTTAAATACTATGTTTAATATGTTTTACTCTACTGTAACTGATTTTGCCAGGTTACGTGGTTGGTCAACATTACAACCGCGCATAACTGCTATATGGTATGACAATAGTTGCAAAGGAATGGTTGCTAATAATGGCACAAAGGCTTCATGAGTTTGTGGTATCTCAATAACATAATCGGCCATTTCCCTAACATCAACATCACCTTCAGATACAATGGCTATAACACGGCCTTTACGGGCTTTTACTTCCTGTATGTTACTGATAACTTTTTCGTATGATGAGTTTTTGGTTGCAATAAAAACCACCGGCATTTCTTCATCAATTAATGCAATTGGCCCGTGTTTCATTTCGGCAGCAGGGTAACCTTCAGCATGTATGTACGAAATTTCCTTTAATTTTAATGCCCCTTCCAATGCAACAGGGAATGAACTACCGCGGCCTAAAAACAAACAGTTACGGCTTTCAACAAAGGTTTTAGCAATCTCTATAATACTATCATTTGCTTTTAATGCGCGCTCAACTAAAGCCGGCACTTCATCCAATTCGGTTAAATACTCTACCAGTTTGCTTTGGGTAATTGTACCGCGTTGCTGCGCTATATAAAATGCCAGCAGAGTTAATACAGTTACCTGGGCAGTAAATGCTTTAGTAGATGCAACACCAATTTCGGGCCCGGCGTGCGTATACACGCCCGCATGCGTAGTGCGCGGTATGGACGCACCAACCACGTTGCAAATACCAAATATGGTGGCTCCTTTTTCTTTAGCCAACTCAATAGCCGCCATAGTATCTGCCGTTTCTCCTGATTGAGAAATAGCTATCACCAGGTCACGTTCAGATATTATTGGGTTGCGGTACCTAAACTCAGATGCGTATTCTACCTCAACAGGTACGCGCGCATACTCTTCAATCAAATACTCGCCCACTAAACCGGCGTGCCATGACGTGCCACAAGCAATAATTATGATGCGATCAACATTTTTTAGCTTTTCTACATACTCCTTAACCCCACCAAGCTGCACTTTACCCTCTTGGGGATAAATTCGGCCCCTTAAACAATCGCGTATCGATCTTGGCTGCTCATATATTTCTTTAAGCATAAAATGATCGTATCCGCCTTTTTCAAGCATTTCCAGTTTCAGGTCAAGCTCATGTATATAAGGTATTTGTACAGTATTATCAATATTTTTTATAAGCAGGCTGCCACGTTCAACAAAAGCAATTTCGTTGTCATTTAAATAAATAACGTTTTTGGTATATTCAACAATTGGAGTAGCGTCAGATGCGATAAAATACTCATCCTCGCCTACGCCTATTACCATGGGGCTTCCTTTGCGCGCCGCTATTAACAGGTCGGGCTCACTTGCGCTCATTATTACAATTGCATAGGCGCCTATTACTTTATTTAATGCAATACGTACAGCCTCACGCAAATCAACCCCGGCTTCTTTTTCAATATCCTCAACCAGGTGAATTAGCACTTCTGTATCGGTATCGCTTTTGAAAATATGGCCTTTAGCTAATAAGGTTTCTTTAATAACGGCATAGTTTTCAATAATACCATTGTGTATAATGGTTAGCCTGCGGTCGCCTGATGAATGCGGGTGCGAGTTACGATCGCTTGGCGCACCATGAGTTGCCCAGCGTGTATGACCCATACCTATGGTGCCATTTAAATTAACGCCCTTAACAAAATTTTCCAGGTCGCTTACCTTACCTGCCTTTTTGTAAACTTTAAGTTCCTTATCCAACAAGGCAACACCTGCACTATCATATCCTCGATACTCTAGTCTATGAAGCCCTTTTATAATTATTGGATAAGCTTCCCTAAAACCTATATAACCTACTATTCCACACATAAAATATATTTAAAACAAACGGTTATCAACCTATGGCTAATAACCGCTAATTAACAAAAAAAAATGCAATGATTTATGCTTATTATTTTGCCAGTTTGGTATAAATAATATTTAGCTTTATTCGGTATGGCGATGCTAAATCGCTTCCAACAGCAAACGTGCGGGCGGCAGTTCCTGCAGCTGGTGCAACTACGTTAGCGCCGGCCGTAACATCAACAACACCTAAGAATGTGCCGTTATCTACGGTTTTTCCACGCAACAAATCTTCAATATGGGCGGTTATAGTAAAATGGTAGTCATTGGTAACATTGGAGTAAAACCCGCCAAACAACTGGCTTCCACGCGGATCCCCGCCTGCATCAGCTAACCCCACACGCTGGTGCGCCAGGTCATACTTATACATACTTATTTGAGGGGCTGGCGCAAACGGAATAGTTGAACCCGCAACCGGAGTAACAACCAGTTCGGCCCTGTTCAATACAATATCAGAACCCAATTTTTCAATTATTTTTTTTAAATAAGGAAAGCTGATTTTGGCCCTTAAGCCTGCAAGGCCCTGCAAATAAAAAGCATTTCGCGAAGTGCTTTGGTTCGCCAGTTCGGCTTGTATAGCGGTGGTATAGGTATGCTTTACTTCGGCAGCGTGGTACGAACTGGTAAGTGTTACAACACTTGTGTCAATAATACTACCATTAACGGCCCTATAGTAAACGTCTATCACTCCTAAATCTGTTCCGTTAAACATAAACACACCACCGGCCCCGGTAGTTTGGGCTTTATCTAAAGTAACATACAGCCCCTTTACCGCATTTTTAAAGGTTAAATTACTAACCAATTGCGAACTGGGTGCATTAAAAAGAATAGAGTTGATAAAGTTTTTATCAATAGGTATCCTAAGCTGCGGGGCAAGTTTTAATACAATATCACTTTTTCCGGCGGCCGACTTAACTATTGTAGTACTATCATTTGTACGCGAAATAAATGACCGTGTGCCTAGTAAATTACTATTATTATAGCTCCAGTGTTTAGTATTATAATAGTTATTGGCTAAAACCCGCTCATTTAATTGGTAAACATTAACCTTATACTTAGAGGCAATGGAATCGCCATAAAAACCTCGCGTATATTTTAAGACTAATACTGCCGAATCAATAGTTATTGTTCCGGTTGGAGGGGTATAAGCCGACGAGGATGGCGCATTTAGGTCCATAGCTATATTAGCCTCGGTTATTCCAAATACCGGGTCCTTGAAGTAAGCCATAGCAATTTTAGCACCGCTGCTTGTTAAAATGCTATCCTCGGGTATGGTATTAATTATAATGGTAGATGTATCTATCAGGCTGCCATTTAACTGGTTTGATGCATTTACACCCAACCCGATAGAATCCTGTTTAACACAGCTGCTTAAAATAAAAAGACTTATCAACAGCGTTAATAAGTCTAATCTGAAAAATTTCATATATGATGATCTCAATACTTATACAACTTGTGCCAATTCTTCATTGACAATTTCGTCGTAAAAATTGTAATAATTTTCGAAATCAGAAGTAGAATTAAACTCCAAAACCGATTTATTGCTGTTTTTAACACTATTTAACACTTCATCATCAATATTGTCGCTGCCTAAAATAATCGCGTCGCTGTATTGAATTGCACCTTCGTACAAAGCAGCACTGGTGCCTGGCTTAAAAGCCTCTGTATGTTTTTCGGTCATATCGCCCATAACGGCTTTACGTGCAAAATCAGGGTGCATTGTACCCTTTGAGTCATCTTCGTAAATAGAATAAACAACCTTTGAGTTTTTAAACGTAGGGTCGTCTTTATAAGTTGTTTTTAAATAAGCAGGTACTAACGCGCTCATCCAACCATGACAGTGAATAATGTCAGGTGCCCAACCTAATTTTTTTACCGTTTCTAATGCGCCTTTGCAAAAGAAAATGGTGCGTTCATCATTGTCGGCATAAAACTTCCCGTCCTTATCTTCAAACACGTGCTTGCGCTGAAAATACTCATCGTTATCTAAAAAATAAACCTGCATACGTGCCGCCGGTATTGATGCAACCTTAATGATCAGCGGATTATCGTTATCATTAATGATGATATTCATGCCTGATAAACGGATCACTTCATGAAGACGATTCCTGCGCTCATTAATATTTCCAAAACGAGGCATAAGGATACGAATTTCGTAACCTTTTTCCTGCATAGCCTGCGGAAGCTGGCGTGTGATTTCAGAAATTTTTGTTAGATCAAGGAAAGGTGACATTTCATGAGTTATAAACAAAAGCTTAGATTTACCCATCTCCAAATCAATATTAAAAGTTATGTATAAGAAACCCAAAAAAATTGGGTTTGCAAATATAAGCATTATTATATGAACTGGCAACGATTTATGCAAGTACTTTTGGTTATTTTTAATCAAATGTGCAACTTCGCCGTCTTTTGGTAATACTAAGCGGGTTGGAAAAATTTACTACTAAAATTCAGTTACAGCAATATTTAACGCAAGCTAAGGCAAGCGGCAAAACTATTGGTCTTGTGCCTACCATGGGCGCTTTACATGATGGGCATTTGTCGTTAATACAGCTAGCCCAACAACAATGCGATGTAGTTATATGCAGCATTTTTGTAAACCCCACCCAGTTTAATGACCCGCACGATCTGGAAAAATACCCCCGTCCCATACAAGAAGATATTAAAAAGCTGGAGGGTATTAACTGCGATGCTTTATTTGAACCTGCAGTAAATGAAATTTATGACGAGCATGAGCAATGGCATTTAAACATTGGCCCGCTTGAAGGTTTACTGGAGGGTAAATACAGGCCGGGGCATTACCAGGGGGTTACACAGGTGGTATATAAATTACTTACCCTCGTTAAACCTGATATAGCTTACTTCGGCCAAAAGGATTATCAGCAGTTTTTGATCATTAACCAAATGGTAAAACTATTGAGCCTGCCCGTAAAGCTGCAAATGTGCCCTATAATGCGCGAAGATGACGGGCTGGCTATGAGCTCAAGAAACATTCATCTTTCGGCCGATGACCGGAAGCACGCATTGGTACTATCCCAAACCCTAAACCACGTCAGCCAAAACTTCAATATCACCCAACTTACGCAGTTAAAAAGCGCGGCTGAAAGCACCATTAAAAACGAACCCGGAGTTGAGCTGGGTTATTTTGAAATTGCCGATGGCGACACCTTGCTGCCGGCAAATGAAAGTTCAAAAACAATTTTAGCGTTGGTGGCCGCCAAGGTTGGCGATACACGTTTAATTGATAACATTATTATAAAAGATTAGTTATTAAAGATCGGGTCTGTCGGGGAGGTCCGCGCATTATTTTTTCCATAATAAAGTCAACTAATCTTCAATCTTTATTCTTTATTAACTAAAACACTAACTTTGCATCATGATTATTGAGGTATTAAAATCAAAAATTCATCGCGCCAGGGTAACGCAGGCTGAGCTGAACTATGTTGGCAGTATTACTATTGATGAAGATTTGATGGATGCGGCAAATATTATTGCCAACGAAAAGGTGCAGATTGTAAACAACAACAACGGCGAACGCTTTGAAACCTATGTGATAAAAGGCGAGCGCGGTACCGGAACTATTTGCTTAAACGGCGCAGCCGCCAGGCTGGTGCAGGTAGGCGATATTATTATTGTAATGTCATACGCGTATATGGAAATGGACGAAGCCCGTAACTACGAGCCGCTATCGGTATTTCCTGATGTAAATAATAAATTAATTTAGTAATTTGGCTTAACCTAAAGCCAAATTATGAAACCACTATTTACTTTTCTTTTTATAGCTGCCGCGACAGCATGCTTTGCGCAAAAACAAGAAACTTACTTTTTAAAGAACGACGGCTCTGTCGTTACTTCTATTGATATTGCCGATTATACCCGTGTAGTTACACAGCCTGATAAAACCTGGAAACCTTATACAATTGCAGAATTTTATAAAAACGGTAAACGCAAATTAGAAGGTACAGCAATAAGCATTAACCCCCTGATTTTTGACGGTGTGGTAACTACTTATTTTGAAAACGGAAATAAAAAAGCCATAAATAAATATGTAACCGGCTTTCTTATTGGCGAACAGCAGGAGTTCTTCCCGAATGGAAAACCATATATAGTTGAAAATCATCTATCTGCCAAAGAAAAGCCATTTCCTACAAACGTTTATATCATCAGCAATTACGACTCGTTGGGTACTGCCCTGGTTACCAATGGCGAGGGCAATTTTAAAAGGTATGATGCCGGCTTTAAACAGGTTGCCGAACAAGGAAGTGTTAAAGGCGGAAAGCCGGATGGCGAATGGAAATTGGCACAGGGCGATCTGAGTTTTGTAGAGGTTTACAGCGATGGTAAATTGGTCTCCGGCAAGTCAACCAACAAAACCGGAGAGGTTAAAACGTATACCGAAGTAGGAACTTTGCCAACTTACCCGGGAGGGATAGCTGAGTTTTTAAAATATTTAGCAAGTAATGCAAAGTATCCTTATAAAGAGGCCAGCAAGGGAACAAATGGAAAAATTACCGTGTTGTTTAATATTGAACCTGATGGTTCCATTACCAATGCCACGGTTGCCCAACCATTAACTCCCACTTTAGATGCCGAGGTGGTGAGGGTTGTTAATCAAACACCCAATAAATGGATACCTGCAACATTACGTGGTATGGCTGTGCGGTCACCATACACGGCGACAATAAATTACGCAGGTCAGATGGGAAACATAAACTTATTTTAAGCCAAATGAAACGACTTATCGCTTTTCTGCTTTTGTTTGCCAGCATTAATTGCCTTGCTCAAAAACAAGATGTATATTTTTTAAAAAATGATGGCTCATACGTAACCCATCGTGACAGTGCGGATTATATTAGGATTATGAAAGAACCTGCTGCCGGCTCGGCCTATTTTGGGGTGTCCGAATATTACCTTGATGGAAAAGTTAAAACAGTAGGCGAATCATTATTAGCCACTTATCCCAAATTTGAAGGTACTGTCGCCCGCTATTATCCCAATGGCAAACGCAGCGCAGTAAATATTTATAAAAATGGTGTTTTATCGGGCGCACAATATGAGTTTTTTCCTAATGGAAAGCCTTACATAATTAAAACAAATACCCCCGATTCAAAAAATCCACTTACTCCCAATATCATTATTACCACCAACTACGACTCATTGGGTAAGGCATTGGTGGAGAATGGCACCGGTCATTTTATAGGATATGATAAGGATTTTAAATATGTTGCCGAAGAGGGAGAAATTAAAAATGGGCTAAAAGAAGGAGAATGGCGGTTTAAGCAGGATAGTTTAACTGCCGTAGAACTTTATAAGGAGGATAAATTTATATCAGGCACATCTACCTTAAATGGTAATGTCATAAAATATACGGCTCCTGCTACACCCCCAACTTTTAAAGGGGGCACTATGAATTTTTTACAATATTTAGGTGATAACATACGCTACCCGGCGGCTGAGCGACAAAACCGTGTACAGGGGAGGGTAGTAGTATCATTTATAGTAGAAAAAGATGGTTCTCTATCTAACATCAAGGTTACACAATCAGTGAGCCCCGATATGGATGCAGAAGCCGTTAGGGTAATTAAAAGATCCCCTAAATGGACTCCGGGTATTCAGTTTGGCAGGGCGGTACGTGCGAGCTTTGTAGTTCCCATTAGTTTTTCACTGGGCTAATCGCGTTAATTCCGCTCGCCCGGGTAAGCATTCATGCCCAATACCAAATGCACGCTTACATCAGTAGTTGGTTTATTACGCAGCTGGTAGGCCATGCGTATCCTGATATCTTTTTCGCGTACGTATTGGTCTAAAAACTGGGTGCTTATGGCATCTAAAATAAGGGTGTTGCCTGTTGTGGCCGATATATCGGTACGTGAAGCTATTAAAACCTCATTTTTCCCATCGGCTTTTGATACATATAGTTTCACCGATGTCAGGTGGCCAAGGTTATAATCTGCCGGGGTGGTTGATTCCATTTTAGCCGAAA
>CAZGBN010000053.1:0-18822 GCA_964524015.1 uncultured Mucilaginibacter sp.
AGTTACACTTTTTATACATTGGCCAAGTTGCCCCGATGCTCCAAAAACAATTATATTGTCCATCTAGTTGCTATGGTTGCAAATATGTTACTTTTTTAATAAAAATTATAATTTTTACAACAGCCTCACATATTATCCTAACAACACCGTCTTAACTGTGTCAAATATTTGAATAGGCTCAGATTGGAACTTCAGCATAAATACGTAGTACAGGTCCAGTACCTGACAGGCATAAAATTACCAACCTTTCATCTTCAAAAAAGATCTAAGCCACCAATATCATCGGTTTTATAACTTTTAAGTTACCGAAGCTGTTTACTTACGTGCTTACCATTGTCAATAATAGTTCACTTTAAGCCTTCGATTACATACAGGTGATAACGTTTAACCGTAAATTTACCTGATCATAAATTTCCAGCATCAAATCGTTAAGGTGTGGTGGTTTAGCCATAAATTCCTATATCACTAATGGACCGGATTTAAAGTAGATCCTGTACAGAATCAAATTACGAACAAAACAGCATCAGTTCAACACATTTTTATCATATTTGGGTTTATAACTATCCATGCAGAAAATATAAAATTCATATGTCCGAATTAGATCAAAACATCCAGCAAAAAATAGGTACCTGGCTTCAGGAAAACTATGATGATCAAGTAAAGCAACAAATACAGAAACTGATTAACGATGGTGCAACTGCAGAACTTACCGACGCCTTCTACCGTGACCTGGAGTTTGGCACGGGCGGCCTACGCGGCACTATGGGACCAGGCTGCAACCGCATTAATAAATATACCATTGGTACGGCTACCCAAGGCCTGGCTAACTTTTTAAAGAAAACTTATCCAGCAGAACAAATAAAAGTTGCAATAGCGCATGACAGCCGCAATAATTCTGATGTTTTGGCGGGAATTACAGCCGATGTGTTTTCTGCGAACGGTATTTACGTTTACTTTTTTAAGGCCCTACGCCCTACACCTGAGCTTTCTTTCGCGCTGCGCCATTTAGGCTGTAAAAGTGGTGTAATGCTGACCGCATCGCATAACCCTAAAGAGTACAATGGTTACAAAGCATACGGTGCAGATGGCGGACAGTTTGTTGCCCCGTTTGACGAAGCCATTATGGATGAGGTTGCCGCTATAAAAAGTATTGATGATGTTAAGTTTAACCGTATTGAGGCCAATGTAGAATTGATAGGAGAGGAAATAGATGAACTTTACCTAAACGAGATAACAAAGCTTTCTGTATCGCCGGAGACTATTAAACGCCAGAAGGATCTTAAAATAGTTTACTCTCCAATACATGGTACAGGTATCACAATGGTTCCGTCTGCTTTGAAGCGTTTCGGATTTGAAAATGTGATTATAGTTGATGAACAAGCTACGCCCGATGGTAACTTCCCTACCGTTGTTTATCCAAATCCTGAAGAGAAAGAGGCGCTGACACTAGCTCTTAAAAAAGCCGAAGAGGTTGATGCCGACCTGGTGGTGGCTACAGACCCTGACGCTGACCGTGTGGGTATTGCTGTTAAAAATATTGAAGGTGAATTTGTATTACTGAATGGTAACCAGACTGGAAGCTTACTAATAAACTACCTGCTATCAACATGGCAAGCTAAAAACAAGCTTACGGGCAACGAATATATTGTAAAAACCATTGTTACGACCAACCTTATCGACGAGATAGCCAAAGACAAAAATGTTTCCTGTTACAACACCCTAACTGGGTTTAAATACATAGGCGAGTTGATGACTAAACTCGAAGGAAAAAAAGTCTTTATAGGCGGTGGTGAAGAAAGCTATGGCTATTTAGTCGGTGAACTGGTGCGTGATAAGGACGCTGTAGTATCAGCGGCATTTATTGCAGAAATGACTGCTTATTATAAAGACCAGCGCACCAGTCTATTTGAGGCGTTACTGGAGTTATACGTTCAATATGGATTCTATAAAGAGAAGCTGATATCCATTACCAAGAAAGGAAAAACAGGTGCAGAGGAGATAAAGGCGTTGATGGAAAAGTACCGTACCAACCCTCCGGTTACCTTGGGCAGATTAAAAGTAGTCGCGCTTAAAGATTACGAATTGAGTGTGGAGACAGACTTAGTCATCAATACAACCAAACCCATTGAGCTGCCAAAAAGCGATGTACTTCAGTTTATTACCGAAGATGGCAGCATAATATCTGCGCGTCCCTCGGGTACTGAACCTAAAATCAAATTCTATTGCTCGGCAAAAGGCACGTTGTCATCAAAAGATGCCTACGTCAAAACCAACCAACAAATGGAAGCCAAGATTGAAGCAATAATGAAGGATCTGGGCGTGTAAGAATTTACTATTTTATAATTTTTCCCTGAACATGATAATTGTTCAGGGATTCTATTTTGCTATGATCACAGCTACACTTTGCAATACACGGATTGCAAGAACGGCGCCTTGTATCATTCCGCACATCTTATTGAAAGTTGCTGTACAATCGGTTGGCTCCTTATACTGTCCAGCCTGAATTCCTCCATTGACCAGTTTGTAATGCATTGTTGCGTTTTAATTGCTTGGCTACACGTTTTTTATACTGAGTTGGTGTCATCAGCTTAGGCGTCAAAGTTGAGCATAGAGCAGCTACCAACGCATACAGCCATTTCGTTTCCACATAGTATATCGTAAATAGGTAATCTCTACTGGGAGCCCCATCTTTACTTAGTTCCAGATGACTTTGCGTTTATCTCTTTGACAATTGCATCAAGTTTTTGAGTGGTAATTAATAACTTGGATATAATAGCAGAGTCTTCGTCATGAACACAAGATTTTTTTTCAAGTATTTGACTAAGACCTAACACATTTGCTACTTCCGCTCTCACCTTATGTGACTGGATCCAGGCTATTTCCGATAATTGTTTATTTTGATATTGAACTTTTCTTAATTGCGTATTAATAACAAAAAGCGAAACCAACATGATCAAACAAGTTGCAATAATTAAAGTGCCTATCCAAAAGTTCAAACGGGATGAATAACTTTCCGAACTTTTAATGTCATTTAAAGCCATACGACGTAAGTCCGAGATCTTTTTGTCAAAATAACTTTGTATGTTCACGATATTTCTTACATGACTATCCCTTTCCTCGGTCAGCTCAGCGTTTTGCGAATCTGTATTCCTTAGCCATTCCTCTTCTATAGTTATTTGTTTTAAGAGTTTATCAAGTTCAATACTTTCATTTTTACTTACCAGTCTTTTAAGACGCTTGACATTGTAATATATTTCCCAAAGACCTTTACCATATGTATCCAAATAAGCTTTTGTCGGGCTGTTTTTATAGGTTGCGTTATATATGAGCGCATTTTTAAAGTCATTCACAACGGTAATGTGACCTGTTATTAGATTGGCAGTTAGTATTACCCTTTGATTTGAACTATTAAGCAACTTATAGTTCCTTTGTGTAACATAAAATAATGCCACCATTAAAACGCAAATCGTGGTGACTAAGCACCAGTTGATGATAGAAACCTTCCTCATTATTTATAGGATCAATTAATTAACAATTAAGTTAATTAATAACGTATGTATTTATCCAATTGGATGAACCAGTTCCGGAATAGAGAATAACGCGATGTTTTTAGAATCAAGGATGTCGGCCTTAATAGCATTCGTTCCACCGTGATAAACAGTCAGCCCGACTTTCGGTGTGTATTTTAGATAACCGACACTGTCATCATTAAATAAAAAGGGAACCGTGTCAACACCAAAGCTTGCGATCGCGGTGCAGTCTTTGCAAATTACACGAACCAATGCCATGCCTTTAGTTCCATTATACCAATATTCTGGATTTGACGTATCGGAATCACCATACGTTTTCTCTTTTTTTGAAGAATCTGCATTTAGCAAGATGGGAGCTACATTCTCTTTAACACAACCGGTTAATAGAATGACAAAAAGAAGGACGTAGTAAGATTTCATTATTATAAAAACCAGCTGGCAGAATTGACACAAACGGTAAATCAAAAATCATCCCAAGACGATTTCACTATAGGATAATTTAAAAATTGAGGTGCCTGGGGGAATTTTACTCAAGGTGAGGAAATTTTACCCCATAATGAGTTGGCACATCTGTTTAACTCAGGTACGATAAAAATGTGAATCAATAATGTGATTTGATCGATTTCTTATACTGTATCATAAGCCTAAACTTTGTTTTAACAGTATGTGTGCAGTCTGCACGTGAAAATAGTCCTAAGCATGTTCTGTTTGATATGCACAGATTAATCCAAAGCCTCCTCAATACTATTTGCTACTAACTCATCATCATACTCCTCAAGATAAGTTCGAGTCATTTCTTCTGTTTCGTGTCCCATCGCTTCCTGAATAATGCTGACAGCAACCTTTTTATGTTTCAAATTTGTGGCAAAGGAATGGCGTGCCACATAAGAAGTTACCGTGCGGTCAATTCCCTTTGCATCTTTGATCGTTTTAAGGTCTTTTAAGGCACTGCTATCCTCGCATCTATCTTAGCCGCGGTATCATGTTTCGCCTTCAATACAGGGACGCCTACACCGCCATTTACCGCACATGCTTTAATTTGCGGAGGGCTGTTGATAGTCATTGGTCTGTTTATCCGCTACCATATTGGCTGGCGCAGGTTCAACCGCAGGGGGTGTCGGCGGTCTGCAACATTTCCCGACATACAACAGATTTATAGTTACCATAATCGTGGAAAGTGTCATTCATTTTATCGGCACGCTTTGGTGGGCAGACATTTTCATACTGACCATAACAGGTTTTAATCATCTTTTTAAATTTTAACAATTATGAAAACGAACGGGTTTGCGATTTCGCCGATTGTTTAACCATGAACGATTATTCGATGACCTTAACGCTACAGATATCATTAATGGAGATACTAGTCTAGCATTCGCTAATATCTCAGATCTTGATAGTTATATTGATACCAATATATTTTATTAATAACTGTGGAAGCGGCGCACTAGCAATAAATACCCCGTATAGTCATAGGCACTCAGGTAACACAGACATTCCATTAAACATAACAACTTCCTAACACCTTACAGTATATTTGGGAACGGGCGAAAATACATTGTTTACTACAGGGGTAACCTTGGACAACGTGGCCTTTTACTGGGGGCTAAACGCTGCGTTTCTGTTGGCATCTGCTTCCTTACTGAAGGCATCTCTGATTCCTTGGACGTCACAATGTTCAAACTAAGCACGCGGTCGCCTGAAACCGACCCGTCCAATGCGGCAATTGTCATTTTAGCATCTTCTTCATTACTAACTTCGACAAACCCATATCCCTTACATTTTTTGGTCGTTCGGTCGCCGACCAACTTTATCGTCACCACCTCCGCAAATGGCGCTATAATTTGCACCACTTCGATTTCTGTCATTTCCAGTGGAAATCCGCCGATAAAAAGTTTCGTCGTGCGTGCAAATTTAATTTATACTGATTAGATTTTTATGAAAACTTGAGATGACGGCAAAGTTTAGCACCTTCTTATAGAAAGTCAGTTGAATGCCTTATAGAAAGAAGATTGACCGTTAAAGGTAACAAAATAGAACAGTTACTTTTTTCATCATCCCCGTACAAGTATCAGGTTCGTTAAACATTATTTTCCAATATGTTTAGATTTTAGTGAAGCCGGTGTAATAACCGGCTTTCTACAATGTCCGGCTAATATATAAATCCACATCAGACAATCTCTTCTAATAAACTAGGTTATAATTTGTTAATTCCGGTTAACTCCCCGTTCCGGGCGTTTTTTTTTGAGGACTTACGACTTAAGAGGATCTCCTATTAGCAGAGTTAGGTAATATTATGTCTTTTTACGCAACTTTCTTAAATATTATGACGTATAACATATAAAACTAGGGATTTGAGAGGGCCCCAAACAATATTTATATTATGTATAAATTGATTGATTATTTATTTTCGGAACTTTCTGAGGCTAGATCTAGTGATCAGATTGATAAAAAACTTAAAACATTTGAACAGACTTTAGCCACTGCTTGCTTTGTATCAGATGATGATAAGAGCCGAGTACAATTTGCTGTCGACAACGTTCGTAAATCGATAGTTGGGACACTATTGCACAATAAGTCAGAAAGTTTTTTTAATAATATTAAAGGGATATAATTTAGCTAGCCAATCGGATTAAGATTTCCGGGGTAATGACTTGGTAAAATAATTTTTTACGTATTTGTTTTTTTCTGCCCGGTCAATGTCGGCAGGATTTAGCGATGTCGTTAGACCAACGATATCTGTATTCTTTTGTAAATACTCAATTTATCATACTCATCTAAAAATTCAAGCCATCCATAATTGGCATCCTAATATCCAAAAAAATTATATCTGGTTTAATTTCGCCAGAACGAAGTAACTTTAAGGCAGTATTTTAATCTTCACCAACCACCACTTTTTTCAGCAAAGTGGATCATTTTAATCATTTTGGTATTTATAAAGTTGTCTAATTGATCATCATCAATCAACATACGTGTTTTATATTTCCTATTCATAATTATTTCTTTTTGATAGTGTTAACTAAATTGATGCCAATAATTAGATTTTATACTCTTGGTTAAAGTAAGTTGCGACCGGCGCATTTTAAATAATAACTAAGGCTAATTATCTTTTATTGTGTGAACCTGTCCAGTAAAATAAAATTCCCCACGCTAATTGACTACTAAATTTAGCTTAGCTGAATTCTTGCAGATTTAAAATTGTCACTAAGAACAGGGACACTCGTTTATCGATTATTCTAGTTTGTATATTTATAGATCCTGACTAATGCATGAAAATCACGGCATTTTTTAGATGTCCAGCCTAGTAAACAAACATTTATGGTATAGACCTGTTATTTTATTACACTATTAACAATTGAGATGACTCGTCAGGATTATGAGAAACTTTTTGACAGGATCAACAAGAGCCTTACGAAAAAGATCCGCCTTATTCGTAGGCGAACAAAGCGTCTAAGGAAAGAAATTAAAAACCAATCGACTGCTTAAAAACAGTTTCAAGAGCGTTACTAACTTAGCTGTATAGCTCCAATAACATTTCAGGAGTTAAATTTTTCTTTAAGAAACTAATTACGTGCTTGTTTCGCTTCGCCTGCTCTATTTCGGAAGGATTTAAAGACATTGAAAGTATGTATATTCTAGTACGATCTTTGTTTATATTTAATTTGTCATATTCGTCTAAAAATAAAAAACCATTCATTAAAGGCATTTTAATGTCAAGGAAAATGAGGTCTGGTACCATCCCCAAGCTAAGGAATTTTAATGCCTTTTGGGCATCATCGCATACAATAACTTTTTCCGCAAAATTATTTTTCTTAATCAACTTTTTATTAATAAAGTTGTCTAATGGATCGTCGTCGATCAACATACAGAGATCAAATTTTTTAGGCATAGGAATATTAAATTTAACTAAAATATAAATATTTACTATTAAATAATTAATGGTTGCTGGTTAATTGATTTAAAGACACCGGCAAACCTATCTATTAATAATGTCCCTCGCGGGCCTCAATGGTGCCGCGGTGGATTTTCTTTCTTACGAGCTACTAAGAGCAGTAGAATGGAGAAAATTAATAATCGTCTATTCATGCGTTTTCCTTTCCCAGCATTCCTTTTCTATAATATCCATCTTCGACTATTTGATTCTCTTCTGACATTTTACTGCATATTAGATCCTCGTGCTTTACAAGGCCCCTTAACAGCCGCGATAATGTTATATAAGTGCCTAAAGAATCAGGGTTACCAGGAATTATCTTTTAAGGCCACGTCTATATCATAAAAGAAGTTATGCGCTGTTAGTAATTCATTGGATATTGATTAATCGGAGAAGTATGACAAAAAGTAATTATGGCAACCATAGTTGATATGGATTAGGTTTGCGATCGGTATTAAAGTAAACCACTGCTGAGTTTACAAGAACATATATTGCAAATAGACTTAATATTAATTTTAATTTTAATGATTTTTCGCTTACCATCCATCGTTTAACACCCATTAAAAAACCAAAATCCATAACAAAATAATTCCACTCTTAGATTTTGTTTTTTAATTTATTATTTTGTTATTGCTATCCTAATACATCAATCATTTCCTGAACCTTTTCTGGCCTAGATGCATTGATAATAACACTTTTTACATGTTTGACAATAAAATCATTTTTGTTGCCTATCAACAATCTTGTTAGCAAGGCGTCATTCCAGGCGTTTAAAGTATTAACCGGCGAATCGGCGGTTGTCATAAGCCCTCGTGTATTATCAGGACCCAACAAACAACAATATTGAATCCCGTCCCAAAAAATAACAGGTTTGAGTATTTCTGCCGGTCCGGTAAGTTTTCTGTGAACAATAAAATCAGGATCTATCTCATTAAATTTCATAACGTTTTAGTTCGGTTATGAACTTAAACGAAAGTTTTCATTTAAAGTTTCAACAAACTATAGCTATTAGTTGTGAGAACCAACAAATTAAAGGCAATGCCCGATGTAATATCAAAGAAAAGACAATACAAAATGGGTTAGAATTTCATTAATTCTTGCAACTTCTCTTCGGTCAGAGCTTTCTGGATGTATTTGGAAATATAGGGTGACTGGTTTGCCCTATCTATGTCTAGGGGATTTAATGATGAAGACAATGTAAATATTTTAACACTTTCTTTATTCAAATCCAGTTTTGCGTACTCTTCCAAGAACTCAAACCCATTCATTACAGGCATATTTATATCAAGGAAAATTACATCGGGTTTAATAGATCGGGTTTTTAGCGCAAGCAAAGCCTTTTCGCAAGATTCCACCGCAACAACATCATTTGCAAAATTTGTTTTATGAATCAAAAGTTCATGTGTGTAATTATCCAAAGGGTTGTCGTCAATTAAAAGACATATTTTAAATTTTGTGATCATACTGTGACTTTATTTAGGATAAACGATAATATTAAGGTACCATTTTTAAACAAATATCTCTTACAAAAGATATCCACTTATCAACAACCGAAGTAAAACACAAAACAGTATAGGTGTTTACTGCTCCTACTTCTCCGGTTAACTGATCATAATTATTATATTTGTCTATGGGGAATCCAACCGCTATCAGCGCCGCGCTCGTTCAGGAGATAATTACTAACTTACGTAAAAGTATATTCTTTCTTCGTCAAAAGAACTACCATCCCAAGCACTTAAGCATTATCATGCCTGACTGGCTAAAGGTAGAATTGGGGTTAGAGGAGATACACTTTTATGGAGTTAAAATTGCAAGCGGAACAGCTGATGATAAAATTTTTATCAATAACGACAAAGACAGTCCGGCACGGGAGCGCCAAATAAGCCATTCTATTCAACTAAATAAAAGTGGTTTGGTGTATAAAACCGATTAGTCTGCTCGTAGCATTGCAAACCACAACTTCCCATCCGGTTTAAACTGATCATAAAAGCTTTCAGATCCGCAGGCTTTTGGGGTTTATCCAGTATCGACCTAATGTATTCCACGAATAATCCTCATCATCACTTTCAGATAGGTGTTCTTCAATGAATCATGCCACTTTTCGAAGGCGTTACTCAATGTGCGGGCACGACCAAATATTCCACTGAAAGGATCTGACCCTAGTAGCACGAAGTAGTATTTGCCATCTAGGTAGACTACAGGTCTGAGCAACGCAGCGGCACAAGTAAAAGGCACAGCAATGATATTTGCTTCGTCTATGTAAAAAGCGGTCATGATTACCTAAACGAATTTCCTACCTTGTTGTTTTATAAACAATTATATAATTTGGCTGTACAATGAATCGAAACTGATAACATCGAATCATTTTTATTTCAAAGAGACATTGACGGCTAAGGGTATTGTTGACCGCTGGGCAAAGGCGGTGGGGACAAGTCGTTTACTTGAGATGGTTAGTAAGTTGTTTGAATCAACAGAAAAATTGGTACATTTAATTATGGAGATTTACGATTTCTCAGAGGAAATAATGGCTGATTATGCCAATATGTTAGCAGACATCATATTAAGAAGAAACGCGGCGCTTTGGATTCTTTAATTGATAGCGAACTGGCTAGTGGCAGAGACGCAACAGGCAATGGAATTGTTGGTGGCGACAAGGCCCTTAATGGCTGATTTGGGTCTAGTAAGTGTAGTTACGCCTGAAATAAAGCCCCTACGTCTCGCACATCGAGACCTTCAACCTTATCACAATAATTTACTTATAGAAGTGTATAAGTATTCAAATATAAATTTATAACCCTATTATATGGACATTAATTTATTAGCTTTGTATTAGACTCTGTAAAGAGGACATATTTTTTTGATGCCCCTGTTGCTTCTCTGAACTGTGTGCTGGGAAAATTGAACAAAGTAAGGATGAGGGAGGTTCGTTATCTCAAAATAATATCAACGAGTAGTTTAGGGTGAGGCGAAATATTATGATAACGTATTTTTTCCACAATCGTTAGACATTTCCAATACTGCATAAATAAATTACCATATTTTTACGTTAAAGTCCTAATATTTTAATAATTTATAAATTATAAAAGCAGCGCTTGAAAAGATATTGGAGAGAGCGCGCTAAAGTATGCTAAGCTTGAAGCTGTACAAAGAATAAGTGTTCTTATCAAAGATACATTCGAATACCATAGGGCAGCAGAAACTGTCAATGGACAGGCCGAGACGGATTCGCTATCTCATACCGGCGCCAAGCCCCAGCTCAGCGCAGGTTCTTAGCCACAATCTTGCAGACCAGTATGCCCAGGCGTCCTGCTGAATATAAGGAAAGTCCCAGTTGGCAATATCATAGGCCGCTCTCAATTGATCTGGTGTCCATCCACCATAAGTCGTTGAATAGTGTCCACCCAAAGCTATTTTCAACATATGCTCACATGTTTCGCACGTAAGCACTCCCGCGGCAAGACCACCATCCGCGGCCTCCGCTCGATTTTGAACTTCTTCTTCAGCAACTTTAAATGCCTCCCTGTCTTTCAATTTAATTAATCCAAACCCTGAAGGGCTTATCCTCTCAGCAGCAGAAAAAGCAGACCACGCCATATTTTACTTTCGCACAAGTTATTCCCGCATCTTTACGGTACTACATCAACAAAAAAATATGGATAGGGTTTAAAATTTTTATGGAATAATTACTCCTTCTGGGAATCCAAAATCTTCTCTTTAACAGCACTTGATCCCCTGCCTTCCAGTAATGGCTCCATCGGAGCCATTAGGTTAAGCTATATGTTTTGCAAGTTTATAAATTCTTTGTGTAAGTAAGAAGGCATAATTTGAATCAATGAAGGACGGTTAAACTAGAAGACTTAGAATCTTTTAGTCAACCAAAAGATATTGCTTACCCAACGTTAATACGTTTTTTGTATTTGAGTTTGTTTTTAGGTATAATGTATGCAAATATTAGTCGCTCGCAGACAAAGCAATAGATAGCATGTGGATTTTTTTTACCTTTTTTAGCTGATTCGGCTTCATAGACCGACCTATTTAAACACACATTTATTTTTAAACTCCCCGATTTGCTTTGACAATGCTAATGTCTTTACTGTGATTGTATCGTCCCTGTAAAGTGAAATCTATTGAGGGTATTTCCAGTGGGTTTACTCTTCCAAATTCCATGAAGCAAATAACTAATTTTATTTAAATTACGCTAACAATTCTATTATTTAACGGTTAACTCGATTTGAACAACTAATTAGCAATGGAAATAGTACGGGATTTTGAAGAAGATTTCAATATAGATGTAATAATGGGCGGAGTTACGCTAAACATTAAAAGGGTTGCTGATTTTTGGCGGGTAACTTTTGAGGGA
This sequence comes from uncultured Mucilaginibacter sp., assembly GCA_964524015.1. Taxonomy (GTDB): domain Bacteria; phylum Bacteroidota; class Bacteroidia; order Sphingobacteriales; family Sphingobacteriaceae; genus Mucilaginibacter. Next base: position 11,819 of record CAZGBN010000053.1, read on the forward strand.
ATGTTAGTTGTTGATGCCTTTTTAGATACATTATGGGGCATCGGCAGTAGCTGATACCTTTTTTTCAGGTTTGTTATATAACGAACTTAGCTTTGATGTCTGGGACATTATGAGCATCAAGCCAACTTATGAAGTCCGTGATATTTTCAGGAGTGAAATGTTCAATACCGCCATCCATAAGTAAAAGTGTCACAACCCCAGAGGTCGCTATAAATTTTCTTAATTGGCTTGGCTGATATTTAAAATTCGGGTATAGATCTGGCAAATTCATAGCTTTCTGATTTGTACTTTTTGCAAACGAATTTATCAGTTTTCCCACAAATCTATTAAAACTAATTGGTCACAATCGTTAAAAACATTTGTTAACAAAAAAGCCGGCTATTACACCGGCTCTAACCAAGATTTTAAACTATCGGAAATAGGATCAACGTACTGGGTGTCTTATACGGTCTAACATGAAGAATGTTTCTAAATGGCAAAAAAAACTTAGATTTATGGTGTGGATAATCATGACGACTTTATATATTGAATGAGTTGATTGACATGGAACTAATAGATGGTGGTGATAGTAGAGAATATATCAAATTATCCTACTGGTTTTATAGGCTTAAAGAAGATTTGGACTAAAATCCAGGTTGTAAATAAAAAAGCCTTTGTCTGGTGTTATTAAGCCGGATGTTATATTTTTGGATATAAATATGCCCGTCTTAAACGGGTTTGAATTTCTTGCTAAGTATGCAAGCCTAGATATCAATAAAGAAGGTACTAAGATCTTTGTTCTATCATCATCTCTAAATCCAGCTGATTTATATAGGGCAATACATACGTCTTATGTAACGAACTTCATTGAAAAGACATTGTCTATTGAGAAATTGCAGCTGATTACTAGCTCTTGTCGTATCACTCCCGGCAGTATGCAAGTCCCTGTTGAACCGATATTGACCAGACGAACCGCGTAGATCATTGCTAACTGACCTGTCGGATTATTTAGGTTGAGGTACTAATTCTACTTAGCGGGCAACCTACTTCCCGTTAATTACTGCCGTCCGCCTAGAGCGCCTAAAGAATCAAGTGGTACTATGTTTGCATAGTAATGGACATTTATAGTCAACATGGTACTCGATCAAACACATAAGGAAAAGGCTCTACAATTTTTAAATTCAAAATGGGGGCATAGAGCTTGCGTAATGTGCGCAGCGACGAAATGGATATTAGGTCCAATAGTTACTGTAACTAATTTACAGACAGATGGCGATTACAATGAAGTCAACCCTTTCTTGTCAGTCTTTTGTGACAATTGTGGAAATACGCTTTTTGTCGACACAGCTATTGCTGGGATACTGCCTTAGTCCAACCTTAATGCATTTGTTGTTTTCCAGGTTAATAAATAACAATTACCGCCTAAGATGTAATTAGGGGATTAGCAAATTGCGGATTTCGACTCAAAAATATCTATGTATTGCTTTGGAGTATAGTTTGCTGACTTACTTCGTTGTTAATAAGTGGATATCTTTTAAACCAGATATTAGTTGGTATACTTAATTTAACAGCAATACTTTTTCCTAAAAAGATCACAATATATGAGTACTTCCTTTCAAACATGCCTGTTAATTGATGATAATCCTTTAGATAACTATATAAATACAAAACTGATCCAAAACGTGAATTTTGCTAATGAAGTTTTAGCATTTGAATCTCCCGTGGATGCGTTATTTGCACTAAAGGAAGGAAACATTAAACCTGATGTAATTTTTCTTGATATAAATATGCCCGTAATGAACGGCTTTGAGTTTCTTATGGAATACGCAAGTCTCAATATTACTAAAGATAATATCAAATTATGTGTTTTATCATCTTCTATCAATCCCGAAGATGAAGACAGGGCACTACGATCACCATACGTAACAAAGTATATTCAAAAAAATTTAAAAGAAGAAAAGCTGCAAGAATTATTAAATTCCTAACCCTATATTCATTCTATATTTCGTGATTATCTAATAGTAATTACTTTAACTGGTTAATTTTCACAACTATTAGCTATAGTGAGTTGAAACATTAAATTAAAACTTTCGTTTAAATTCATAACCGAGCTGAGGCGTTATGAAATTTAATGATATAGATCCAGACTTTATAGTACATAGAAAACTTACCGGACCGGCAGAAATTTTAAAACCGGTCATCTTTTGGGACGGTAGTCAATATTGTTGTTTGTTAGGCCCTGACGATGTAGTTGGCCTAATGGCAACTGGCGATACTCCCGTGGAAGCATTAAACGCCTGGAATGAGGCGTTGCTAGAAAGATTGTTAATAGGTAAAAAGAAAGATTTTATTGTCAAACACGTAAGAAGTGTCATCGTGAATTCATCCACTCGGGAAAAGGTTCAGGAAATGATAGATGTGTTAGGGTAAGTGCTGGTATTAAACTTACGACCATAGAACCAACATACAGCCGATTTTCCTGGTCTGACTGGCATAAAATTGTATACAAATAGTTAAATAAAACTACGCTAATCCAGTTTTTTTCTTAATTTTTGGAGCGAATAAATATCGGAAGGGAAGATGAAGTTTACTCAAAACTACGGCGAGTTTATAAAAAAACGAATTAATAAAGGAGAGACAAAGAACGACAGCAACCTGAATTATTGGCAAGATCAGTTGTTCATTAATTTCTTGGTTTATTGTCTGCCTGTATCTTTGGTCGCGCTAATTCCTGGATTATTCATGGCATTGAAAGAAGGGTTAGTTAGAATTGCAATGGTGGACGTGGCCTGCTTTCTAATGATCGCCTATACCACCTTTTCTAAAAATATGCCTTTAATGGCAAGGAAAGTTATTGTAATTGGCATTTTTTATTTCTTATCTTTTTTTCTAATAAACTCACTTGGATATGTCGGACCTGGCGTATTTTACCTTTTCTTTCTAACTATACTCTCGTCATTAATATTTCCTGTAAAGTATGCTTATTGGTCAGTAGTTCTAAATGCGGCTATCTTAATTTTCTTTGCCGTAATCATTGAAGCACGACTTTTCGACTCTGCTCTTATCTCAACTTATTCCTCTGGTCAGTGGCTTGCTTTTAGCGGAAATCTCGTTTTTGCTAGCATTATAATTGTAATGTTGATTGGCAAGATCTTTCAAGGGTTACAAACTACACTAAATATTAAGACTCAGCTGCAACACAGATATAAAAAGATTTTCGATAAAAGCCCATTGCCAATGTGGTTATTTGATACCGAAACGCTATCCTTCTTAGATGTGAACACCGCTGCATCACGGCAATATGGCTACAATAAAGATGAATTTCTTGCTATGACCATAAAAGATATAAGGCCGACCGAACATGTTTTAGAATTAGAAGAACTGGTCAAGGTTAATAAAACTTCGGGGTCCTATTACGACGGAGTTTCACAACATATCCAAAAGAATGGTGAAATAATCTATGTTAAAATTGAAAGCAACTTATTGACATTCAATAATCGGCAGGCACGCCTTGTCCTGGCTACAAATATAACTCAACAAGTCGAATTTCAGCTCGAAATATTTAATTCTAACTCCCGTATTAAGGAATCTGAGTCAAATTTAAGGGCGATATTCGATAGTGCATTGGATGGCTTTGTGCTATTGGATAAAGAATGTCGTATAAAACTCATCAATCCGCGGGCTTCCCAATTCATTCGGTTTAATAAATATCAAAGTCCTTTTGAAATCGGTCATTCCATATTTGATTACGTGGAGTCATCTAGACTCGCCTATTTCAAAGACGCTATGAAAAAAGTTTATTCGGGCAAAACTGTAGATTATGACCGTGGGTACCATGAAAAAGGTGGCGGTAAAGTGTGGATTCGATATACAATTACCCCGGTTCTTGAAGGAGATGAGGTAATAGGTGCTTGTATAAATGGCCGTGATGTAACTGCTCGTAAATTATATTTAAAAAATTTAGAGGAGCAAAACAAAGTTTTTCGGGAAATATCGTGGATGCAATCTCATTCGGTTAGAGCCCCGTTAGCTCGTATTATGGGACTAATCCCTTTATTCGCCGACGCTGTTGATGCAAACCAAAAGGCTGAATTAAGAAACTATTTAGAATTATCGGCTAATGAACTTGACGACGTTATAAGGGAGATCACTATTAAGTCGAACAGCGTCATAAATAATAAATAAATTACAGCTTCTGATACGCAAGCTATTACAGCCTCGACAAAATGGAGTATTGGTTGGGATAACAGCCCGCCCTTAATAATAAACTATCCCCTCAGGATTATTAGAAACGGTATTAACAAGTTTCTTGAACAAATCATCATTCTTTACCCTTTTATAAATTGCATAGGGCGTTCCTCTATAGCTTTGTCCATATCTAAAAAACGCTATATGGGCTATGTTAACGTTGCTGCTGTCTTTTTCTATTCGCTTGATTATTGACGCTAATTGCTCACTATTCAACTTTCGCTTAATACGAACATAATAACTTGTGCCAACATTACTTTTAGTCATGGCCCCAATGTAATACCTTGGACGGTCAATTTGAGTTGAATTAGGCCAAATAAACCAGCCGATTAATAGAAACATTAAAGCGAAAGAAAAAAAAGACAAAAAGCTTTTAAAACGCCCGGAAGATGTGGGATGCGCTGATGGATTGGATTTAAAATCTGCAAGGGTGCCAACAACGATAGCTAAACTGAGGTAAAATAATACGATAGAAATAAGAATTCTTATCATTCTGCAAATATATTTATTATATTATTATCACTTCTTCATTAAGTAAACATATACGTTGAAACTTATATAATTGTTTTGCTATTGATAACATTATGTTAAATTAAAAGTTATTATTGTATACCAATTATAAACTTAAATGGACTTTTTAATATTTGCACTGGCGTACGCTATTATTATATTCGGATTTGTGGTATTTGCAGGGAGCGATGCAGCGCAAGACCCTCAAGACGATTTTCACTTTGCTGATAGTAGTTGGGGAAAATTACCTAAGCAGAAAACCAGCTAGGCAGAGACTCAAAATTCCAATTTTGCGCACAAAAACACCCATGCTTAACGGCACGGGTATCATTTTACTGTTGGTTATATATAGATGGTAAGTGGTAATCCTCTTACCGAATTAGGGCAAATTAACTGGCCTTTGCACGGATTGGACTCTCAGCGATTAATTCTTCTTCATGAATTTCAAAGTATAAGTTTTGCAATTGGTGCAAATATTTTATATGACGAGCTCTTTTGGAGGTATCAAAGAAATAAAACTTTTTATTTTGTTCATCTGCGGCCAACACAAGATTATTTAAAAGATATCCATTGCCGAAGTGACTTGATGGTTTAAAACCTAGTTCTTTCAACCAATCGGCAGTTAAAAATATACCACCTATACTATAGGTTCTTAGACTAACATCTTCATATTCAGCAATAATAATGTCCTCCTCTTCTTTGTGAATTACATGCCCTATTAGAGGTTCAAAACCTTCAATAGCCGGGTGGAAATAAGAAACCATGTTTCCAACTCTAAAATCATTTGCTTTCATAATATTTGTTTAACAGCTTTTGTGCTAACCTACAGGCAATTAATACTCCAAATGGTCTGTAAGGAAATAACTAGATGAGTGATTAGAAAAGTGGGGATAGTTTTCCGCACTATGGGTAATGAAGTGCATGTTAATGCTTAATCGGTGGCCATAATAACTTTTTATAGGAATTTATTCTATTAAATTCTTCCTTCTATATTGCGCCCTACTACTTGGTAATTGATTCGAGAGTAAATATACAATTATTTTACCGTTGTTATTTAATAAAGAGTAAATCGTATCCTTATAGTTTAAAGCTAACTATTTTCCGCTTGACTCAAGATCTGAAATATCGGTAACAAGCATACAGGTTTTTTTAGATTGAGCTATTACATAGGCTAGTCGATATGATCACAAAGTAAACCTTATTTAGAATATTCAAAATAAATAACGATATTCATCAGCCGTTTCAAAATTCACCGTGAATTTGTCCTTTGACAAGATACAAGATATTGTTTATTCGTTTACTTTGAGTCTGGTTGTTAATTGGAAATCTTGCCTGTTTTACAGTCTTGCTTTGAGAATAAAAAATACTTCCTGCAAAATTTAGAGCAGATTTTTTTGACATGCTTGTTTCAAGATTCGGTAAAATGGTTTTAGAAAATACTGGGATTAATTCTTGAGCTAAACTCTTCAGTTTTTTTAATAATATAATTAGGACATTCCGGTGTCGTTCTGTACGCTCATAGTCATTATTTCCCACCCCTCTTATCCGCGTATATGCGACAGCTTGTCTACCTGTAAGATTTTGTGACCGTCACTTTAATGGGGGAAGCAGGGATCTTTACATAAATAACAATTTCATCCAGGTAGTTATTAAATAGCCCACCTCCGCCGGTTTAACATTTACCTCACCCCCCGACGGCGAAGTTTTCATTTATAGTTTTAATTGCAAGTTGAGGGCCGCCAATTGCATATGCTGCGTTTATCTTATCCATTCCATGACCTTCAATTTTTACATAAGTATCGCATAAGAGCGATGCCATTTTTGACTTCGCCATTAATTTGATTGATAGAAATCACCATAATGACATCAGAATTTCCAGCATCTTTAGGTGTACGGTTGTCTACGGCAAATAGTGCGATGTTTAATGGCGGGTTTTTTATTGGCTTTATTTTTGCCCCTGGTTTTTGCCCAAATTTCCTAAAGCAGCATTTGATCTTTCTAAGATTACTGGTTTGCCCTGAAAACTATTTGGAAGGTCATTTTGACTATAGCAATTATTGGAAATGGTTAATGAGAATCCTAATAGAAAAATGAATAGATATTTATAAAATATACGGTGACAACGTCGGTTCATATATTTGTTTCGGATCTTACTGTTCTCCGTCAAAAGTTTTCCATATTACGTTCTTGAAAGAATGTCAATGCTCCTATCAATAAAAGTCATAACATCTGCGTAAACCCTCAAACCTATAATAAGCATCGCGCGA
>CAZGBN010000054.1:0-17718 GCA_964524015.1 uncultured Mucilaginibacter sp.
TGCACATCAGTTGCATGCCCAGGCAAATGCCCAGCACAGGTTGTGTAAGGCTACTGATCAGTGCATCCAGCTTCCTGTCTTTTAAATACCGCATAGCGCTGCTGGCCTCGCCCACGCCTGGAAATATTACTTTATCAGCGCTGCTGATCTGTTCTACGTCATCGGTAACCTTCGCCTCCAGCCCGATGCGTTCCAGCGCATACAAAACCGATTGAATATTGCCTGCATTATATTTTATAATTACCAGATTCATTGTAACTTTATTTCTATGCGGAAATAGCTCAGTTGGCAGAGCATCAGTTTCCCAAACTGAAGGCCGCGGGTTCGAATCCCGTTTTCCGCTCTAAAATACCGTATCCTCCAAAACTTCCTGGTGCTGCGGATAATCCGTAGTATAATGCAAGCCCCTACTCTCCTTGCGCATCATGGCTGATTTTACAACGATGTAAGATACCTGTATTAAATTACGCAACTCACATAACTTTACAGATACCTTGGTACGTTTATAAAAAGCTTCGGTTTCTTCATATAATAAACCTAAACGGCGCATGGCCCGTTCCAGCCTGAAATCTGAACGAACTATACCTACATAATCGCTCATGATCTTTTGCATTTCGCGTACGTTGTGGGTTACTAATATATCTTCGTTTGATAGTTGTACTCCTTTTTCATCCCAATCTGGTATATTCTCCGGTATGGTCGCTTTATCAAAAACTTTAACAGCACTTTCATAAATACGATGTGCAAATACCAATGCTTCTAATAATGAATTAGAAGCTAACCTGTTAGCTCCATGTAAACCGGTTGATGAACATTCGCCGCAGGCATACAACTGCAATATCGACGATCTTCCCTCATGATCAACCATTACCCCGCCACACATATAATGGCATGCGGGCGAAACAGGTATCATATCCTTGGTCATATCAATACCTATCTCCAAACACTTAGCATATATATTAGGGAAATGGGTTAACAGGTCCTTTTTACTGCGGTGCCTGATATCCAGGTAAACATAATCCTCTCCAGATTTTTTTATCTCGGCATCAATGGCACGGGCAACTATATCACGCGGAGCTAAAGATCTACGCTCATCGTATTCCTGCATAAACTCCTCACCATTAGTGCGCTTTAATATACCTCCAAATCCACGTACAGCTTCTGATATTAAAAATGAGGGATAATCACCCGGATTATATAATGCCGTTGGATGGAACTGGATAAACTCCATATTCCTTACTTTACCTTTAGCACGATAAACCATGGCCACACCGTCACCCGTTGCAATGGTTGGGTTAGTAGTTACCGAATAAATATGCCCGGCACCACCTGAAGCCATTACCGTAACTTTAGATAAAATCTTATCAACAGTGCCGTTTTCGGTATTTAAAGCATATATACCATAGCAGGTAATATCATCAGTTGATCTGTTAACAAAATCGCCCGTATGGTGTTGGGTAATGAGATCCATCGCGAAATAATGGGTCAATATTTCAATATTAGGGTTTTTATGTATTTCTTCTAATAATGATCTTTCAATCTCAAACCCGGTTATATCTTTATAATGAAGTACCCTAAATTCAGAGTGTCCCCCCTCTTTTGCCAGGTCATATATACCCTCATTGGTTTTATCAAAATTGGTTCCGTAATCAATAATTTCATTAATACGTTCGGGACCTTCTTTAACAACTATCTCTACAACTTCCTTGTCACATAACCCATCACCGGCAATTAGGGTATCATTTATATGCTTTTCAAACGAATCTTCCTCTTTATCCACAACTACGGCAACACCTCCCTGGGCATATTTAGTGTTAGATTCATCTTCATTTGATTTTGTAACTATCAGAACCTTACCATGTTTTGCGGCCTTTAATGCAAAACTCAATCCGGCAATACCTGATCCAATAACCAGGAAATCCACATTTTTGGTCATATTATATATCTTGTGGGTGTAAAATTAAGGGTTATGTTAATAATAGACTGTAAAGATGTTAATTTTGTGTAAGTAATAACTTAATAAGTTTTATACTCGTTAATAACCCTGATATTTGTGCCAATCGCTATCAATTTTTAAGCGACTTATAAGCGCATTTAACCATGAAATTAACATTTTATAAAGCAATAAAATATTAACAAATAAGTTTTAAAAATAAAAGTTGATTAACATATTAATCTCATCATCAGTAAAATAATAAAATAAAAATCTATAAAATCTGTTGATAAAAAGTTAAAAAAAACTTTTACCTTAAATAGTATCACTACTTTTAAACATAACTAACACACCAATAACAATAGGTTCTTTTTATATATAAAACTAATTGTTATTAATTGAATTGTTGAAATGGATATCTTAGATGAAATAAATTTAAAAGGTTTTGCCGAGGAAATTATTGACCCAACGTTGGACCTTTTTGATGAAATAGAAAAACTTAAAAAGGAGAAAAATGCTGTTATTCTGGCTCACTACTATCAGGAACCTGATATTCAAGATATCGCGGATTATATTGGCGACAGTTTGGGATTATCGCAACAAGCTGCAAAAACCGATGCCGACATTATTGTTTTTGCCGGTGTACACTTCATGGCCGAAACAGCCAAGATATTATCACCCAACAAAAAGGTTTTATTGCCCGATGCAAAGGCAGGATGTTCATTAGCGGATAGCTGCCCGCCGCATTTGTTTAAAAAATTCAAGGAGCAATACCCTGATCACTTGGTGATAACCTATGTGAATTGTACGGCAGAATTAAAAGCTTTAAGCGATATAGTTTGTACATCAAGCAATGCTATACAGATTGTAGAAAGCCTGCCGCCTGAGCAAAAGATAATATTTGGCCCTGATAAAAATTTGGGTGCCTATGTATCTAAAAAAACAGGTAGAGATCTGGTATTATGGAACGGTGCCTGTATGGTACATGAGATATTTTCAAGAGAGAAGATAACCAAATTAAAAGAAAGACATCCGGGAGCTAAATTACTGGCCCACCCTGAATGTGAGGAAGTAATACTGCAAATGGCTGATTATGTAGGATCAACCACGGGTATATTAAAATATGCCAGCAGCAGGCCCGAAAAAGAATTTATTGTAGCTACCGAAGCCGGTATTTTGCACCAAATGCAAAAAGAAAACCCGGATAAAGTTTTTATACCCGCACCGCCAAATAATGCTTGTGCCTGTAATGATTGCCCGCATATGAAGCGTAATACTTTAGAGAAACTTTATTTGTGCTTAAAGAATGAAAGGCCTGAAATTACTGTTCCGCAGGATATTATTGTAAAAGCAGTAAAGCCTATTGAGCGTATGCTGGAGATATCAGCCAGGTTAGGTTTATAATTAATATTTACCGGAATCTATTTTATTTTCAACTACATCCTGGATATTTTTCGGGATGGCGGATAATAGGTTGTAACCCGTAATTTTTTCTATCATATCTACAGTAACTATATACTGTGTCCAATCAGGATTGATGGTATTATTGTTTGGGGTATCAATGGCTATTATTCTTGTTTTAGTATTTACCCTATTTACATCGTTATTTCCTATCGGTATAATTACCGCTACTTTCCAAATATTACTTGGTACGGTAATTCTATCTTTATCAATTGTGGTAAAATAACCTTTTGTACCAGTACCGCCTTTACCATAGCTACCCATTATAATATAAACCTCGTTACCGGCCAAAACCTGTACACGTAAATAATTCTCAAATTTTCCCCAGGTTTGCTGATTATTTTTAGGTACCTGAGGTATCATATTGGTCATTAAAAAAGTAGCTGAATTTGCATTAGCCGAACTACTTCTATCTGCAGATGGACAATTATGACCACGATCAAATCCCGTAGCGGTATAACTGGTATTTTGTACCGGATAAAAGGATGCAGGCAGATCATTAAAAGCTGCAAAATTATTAACCCTTTTAGCGGTAGTGGTAATATTAGAAGCATCTAAATGCCAGCTCACCCAATTTGGCCCGCCGCGGCTATTGTTATATGATTCCACATAATAACCCATATCCATTAAGTAATTATCAGCCATAACAATATTGTTTGTTGCATTGGATGGGTTGCCAAATAATAAATTACTGTTATCACCTGTAGCTGGTGGAGCATCAGGACCAATAATAACCCCGCGTGATTTGGTTGTGGATTTGGAAGTTGCGGTATCTATTTTTAAAGTATCGGCCATACCGGCAATTATCCCCGGGTCGCCAAATCCTTTAAAAGTAATATCATCAATATTTATACGTGCCAAACCTGATTTTTTGATTTGAAATCTAACACGGCCTTTAATATTTACTTTAAAGGAGTCAGTTTTTAAAGTGTCATTAGCTTCTAAAACAATATCACCTAACGGCAAAAAATTTTCGCCGCCGTTGGCGGATATCAGCAATTGCCAGGCCGAATTTTTATCCGATCCGTATTTAGCATGTTTAATTTGTATTTGATATACATTATATACATCAAAATTCATGGTAATAGCTCCATTACGGATACGGCCGGCGGCTTCGCCGCTTTTTTTATCTGTGGGTTGTTTACCAATTATAGCATCCACAAAATTCCAGCTGCCGGTACTTAATTGGACATCGGAATTGGCGTATTTAGTTTTTTTACCGGTTTCAAAAGTTTCGGTAAAGGTATATGGTTTGGGTGCTGATTCAGTTAATGGAGCTGTCGGTGCAGCATAAAAACTATTGACCCTAACATCTTTTTTAGGAGGTTGTATACAACCATAAATAGGTATTACTAAAACAAGATAAAGGGATAGCCTTTTGATATACATATTGCGCAAATATCAATAAAGTAATTTATTGGGAATAGCTTTTGTATTTTTGCACGATAATCAGCATTGAACACGATGGCGTTATTTGATAATAAAGAGAAAACTAATTTGGAAAGTATAGGCGAGTTTGGCCTTATCAACCATCTTACTAAGAATATAAAACTGGTACAATCGTCTACCTTAAAAGGAGTAGGTGATGATGCTGCCGTATTAGATCCGCAAGGAAAAAAAATGCTGGTATCAACAGATATGTTGTTAGAAGGTATCCACTTTGATTTAGCCTACACGCCGCTAAAACATTTAGGCTATAAAGCCATTCAAGTCAATCTAAGCGACATTTATGCCATGAACGGTATAGCAACCCAGGTTACGGTTTCTATTGGCTTATCGAGCAAATTTCCATTAGAGGCTATTGAAGAGTTATACGAGGGTATGTACATCGCCTGCGAAAAAAACGGTGTGGATATTATTGGCGGCGATACTACCTCATCAAAACAAGGCTTAGTAATTAGTGTAACATCTATTGGCTATGCGGATGAAAAAGATATTGTATACCGCAGTGGCGCCGAAGAAGGCGATTTGATATGTGTATCGGGCGATCTGGGCGGTGCATATACCGGTTTGCAACTATTGGAGCGGGAGAAATTAGTCTATTTAGAAAATCCGCAAGTACAGCCCGACTTGGAAGGGAAAGATTATATAGTAGAGCGCCAGCTAAAACCGGAAGCACGTAAAGATATTATTGACCTGTTAAAAGAGATCGATGTTAAACCCACATCTATGATCGATGTATCTGACGGTTTGGCATCCGAGATCATGCATATCTGCAAGCAAAGCAGTAAAGGGTGCAATATTTACGAAGAAAAAATTCCGCTGGACCCAATGACTTTTGAAACGGCCCGTGAATTTAACCTGGACCCAACTGTGTGCGCCCTAAGTGGTGGCGAAGACTACGAGCTGCTATTTACCGTTAAACAAGCCGACTACGACAAAATAAAGTTTAAAATGGACATCACCATCATCGGTTACATTACCGAGCCTGCGGTGGGCTGTAATTTAATATCAAAAAGTGGTGTGGTACACCCATTAAAAGCGCAGGGATGGAATGCGTTTCCGAAAGAGGAAGAAAAGTAATTATTCCTTCTTGTCATTTCGAAACGTAGTGAGAAATCTATACAAATGCAAATAGCGAGTGTATAGATTTCTCCTTGTGCCTCGTTCGAAATGACAAGCTATTTTTTTTACCCTTCAATAAGCTCTTGCGCAGTATCATCAGACGCATCATCCAAATATTTCTGATCTAATTGCTTATTGGCTTTAGCACCCAGTTTCTTGATCTTATCCGCAGTAATGGTTAAGTTACCATTACCCTCGGTTAGTTTATTAATGGCATTATCATAAGCGGTTTGGCTTTGCTTAATGTTTTTGCCGATGTTTTCCATATCGCTAACAAAGCCTACAAACTTATCATACATGGCACCGCTTAAACGGGCAATTTCTAAAACATTGCGGTTTTGCCGTTCCTGCTTCCATATGCTGGCTATGGTGCGTAGGGTAGCTAATAAAGTTGAAGGGCTTACAATTACCACCCTCTTATCCCAGGCATCACTGAATAGCTCCGAATCCAACTGTACAGCAAAACTAAATGACGACTCTATCGGAATAAATAATAACACAAAATCCGGCGAATTGATCTGGTACAAATCATGGTAGTTTTTAGCTGATAATCCATGCACGTGGCTGCGGATAGACTCCACGTGTGCTTTAGAGAATAGCTTACGGTCGTCCTCTGTTTCACAGTTTACCAAACGCTCATAAGCAATTAAGGATACCTTTGAGTCAATGATCAAGTGCTTTTCATCCGGTAAATGAATTATGGCATCGGGTTGTAAACGAGAACCGTCTGAGCTGGTCATGCTGGTTTGAAGCCGATACTCTTGGTCTTTCACCAGTCCTGAACGTTCTAATACACGTTCTAATATTACCTCGCCCCAGTTACCCTGCTTTTTATTATCTCCTTTTAAGGCTTTGGTTAAGTTTTGAGCTTCGTCACTTATTTGACGATTCAACTCCATTAACTGGGTAATAACGCCTTTCATGGTATTCCGCTCGGCGGCTTCCATGTTATAAACCTTGTCTACCTTATCTTCAAATGCCTTTAGGTTTTCCTTTAAAGGACTAAGTATAGTATCCAGGTTAGTGCGGTTTACATCAACAAACTCTTTAGATTTTTCTTTCAGCAGCTTTTCGGCCACATTTTGAAACTCCAGCTGAAACTTTTGCTGTATCTCATTAATGGATTTTTCCTGGTCGGCAAAACGCTCGCGCTGCGCTTTAAAAGCCTCTTCAGCTTTAGCCATACGGTTCTTTTCGGCTACCAGTTCCTGGTTTAAGGCAGTAACCTGTGCTTCATATCTTAATCTTTCGTCCTGTAATTGTTTATCTGCCTTATCCCGTTCTGCACCTAACCCAAAAGCACGTTCTTCGGCTTTGGCTAGGTTTATATTTAAACTGCTGTTTTCAGCTTTTAAACGATCCAATTCAGCCACAGAAACTCCGTCTGCAGATTGAGGCCGCTTTAAAAAAAGCAATACCGCAATTAACAGCATAACTACACCAACTACTAAAACAACAACTTCCATTTTGATAAAAATATTAGCAAAACTAAGGTAGGAAAAATTAATAAACGAAGAATATGAAGAAATTATTCGGCCCGCTCCACACGCATACCCACATCGGTAATTTCATGCAGGGGGTTATCGCGCATATTTTGTTCTATCTCAAACTGATAAACTCCTTTTGCGGGGAACTTATAGGCCGTTTTAAACGGAACCTGGTAGCTGTATATACTGCCCGACCCATCGCCCAGCCATTCACCATCAGCGTTGGCTAATTTAAATTCATAACGGGTTGAATGGGCTTGTTTATCCGGGTTAACCTGCTTGATCAATACAAACAAGTTGGCATATTTATAATCAGCAGTTACCCGCAAATTCATATATAAATTATACGGTATGGTTTCGTCCGTAACGTTAACCTTGGTTTTAATTTTATTAACGTACGACCAATTATTATTGGGTATAACCGTATTATTATCAATAACCGCGTTGGGGTCACTACAGGCTGTTACTAACAAAGTAATCGCTATCGCCAGCAAAAAAACAAAACGCTTAAATACGCTTATCATTACGGATTATTGGGTTTGTTACCACCATCAGGCGCACCACCCGGGCGCGGCTTGTTATTATTTCTGTTTGGCCTGTTCCTATTTCTATTCCTGTTAGGATTAGGCGTTGGGTTTCCCGCTTCAGATCTTGGGCCCATGGTATTATTAGGGTCAACTGCCTGGCGGGGTGGTTGTATGGTACCTCCCGGTTGCTGAGGGTTAGGCTTATTCTTGTTTTTATTTTTGTTACGATTTTTGTTCTTGTTGCGGCGCTCATCCAAACGGGTCAAGCTATCCTGGCCAACAACATTCTCATAATCCAATACTTTAACAGGTTTGGTTTCTATCTCTACAACAACACCCAGGTCCTGGGGTAATTTGCCATCACGGTTCATTTGTTGTATCTCTTTCACCCGGGCAATCGGAATAGGTATCCATGATTCTTCCCTTGGATAGCTAAACCACATCAGTTTTTTAAAGATGTCGGTTTTTTGCAGGCGGGCATCACCTTTTTCGGTTTTCAGATAATTTACATTTTCGGGGATATGCTTTAACGCATCCATATATGTATCTAACTCGTAATTTAAACAGCACTTTAACTTACCGCATTGCCCTGCCAGCTTTAAGGTGTTTAATGATAGATTTTGATACCTTGCCGCGGCAGTTGATACCGTTTTAAAATCAGTTAACCAAGTTGAGCAGCAAAGCTCGCGACCGCAAGAGCCAATACCGCCTAAACGGCTTGCCTCCTGGCGCATACCTATCTGGCGCATTTCAATCCTGATGCGGAAAGATTCAGCCATTTTTTTGATCAGCTCCCTAAAATCCACACGGCCTTCGGCAGTATAATAAAAAGTAGCCTTGGTTTTATCACCTTGGTAATCTACATCGCTAATTTTCATAGATAGGTTAAGCGCCAATGCCAATTTACGGGCACTATGCATCGTTTCCCACTCCATATCTTTGGCCGCTTTCCACTTATCTACATCGGCAGGCGTAGCCCTGCGGTATATTTTTTTGGCAACATCAGCCTCTTTAACACGGCGTTTAACCATTTGCATCCTCACCAGTTCGCCGGTTATGGATACGTGGCCAATATCATAGCCGCCGGTAGTAGCCTCTACTACAACCAGGTCGCCGTTTTCCAGGTATATATTGTCATTATTTAAATAAAACTCCTTGCGCGATCCCTTAAATTTAACTTCAATTATAGGGAAAGGCTTATAATTTACCGGCATATCCATGTGCGACAGCCAGTCGTAAACATCTAATTTACTGCAACCATTAGTAAGGCATGAGCCATTACTTTTGCAGCCTGCCGGAGCACATCCGCCCCCGGTTGAGCAACTTCCACATCCCATAATTAACTCGATATATATTGATTCCCTTGCGGGCTTGGTTTAAATTTTAAATAACCTATAATTTGTAAAGATACATCTAAAAATAAAATTTTAGGGTTTGCATTTCTCTCTACATGATAATGCGCCTTTTCAAGCGCGGCACTAATGGCTTGCGCCATCGAAATGGTCATGATGCTGGTCATCTTTTGTGCAGTCTCCAATTCGGGTGCAGGTAAGTGTACCAAACTCCCCGCATCGGCCATTAAAAGGCAACACTCCCTTATAAAACTAATACCATAGCATAAAAAATTCTTCTGGTTTTCCCGACCCATTTTGGCCAATTGGTCCACAAACCCTACTATTTCTATTCCTTTATTGGCAAAACACAAGCGCAGCCATTGTACAAACAGGGCATGGTAATTATTATTTTCCTGTTGCAGCATTACCAATGCTTCTGTAAGATTGCCATTGCTTAAATAGGCGATCTCGGCAGCGGCATTTTCTGTTTGATTGTGCTGGTTTATCAGATGGTTTTTAATATCATCATAACTTAACCCCGGAATTTTAACCAGTTGCGTACGCGAAAGTATGGTATTTAATATTTGATCCTGGTTTTGGGCAACTAATAAAAACAGCGTGTTGGGTTGCGGCTCTTCAATTATTTTTAAAAGCGTGTTACCTTCCTTGTCCAAATATTCAGGTAGCCAAAGGATCAATATTTTGTAGGCCGATTCAAACGGTTTAAAGCTTAGCTTTTTAATGATCTGGTGGCACTCGGCAATGTTAATATTGGCCTGTTTGTTTTCGGCATCCAGGTACCCGCGCCATACATCCAGGTTCAAATAAGGGTTGGTCAAAAAGGCATCGCGCCATTGCTCCATAAACGTAAGCGCGGTATCATCCTTATGTTTGGCAAAAAACGGGTACGAAAAATGCAGATCGGGATGCATCAGCTTTTCATACTTACGGCATGAGGAACATACACCGCATGAATCGTCCGCCTGTTTATCCTCGCACGATAAAAACTGCGCGTAAGCTACGGCCAGCGTCAATCCTCCCGCACCTTCCGGCCCTAAAAACAACTGCGCATGACTAACCCGGTTCTCTAAAACCGTGTTGATCAGCCGTTGCTTAATAGCCGCTTGCCCTACTATGTTTTTAAACTGCATTGGTGCAAAATAATGATTAGATATGAGATTTGAGAAGTGAGATTTGAGAATGATGGTTTTTTGACAAACTATAACCCATATATTTACCAAATGTTATCTCATGTCTCACTTCTCAAATCTCACATCTATTGAGAGTCATGGCTTTTGATTATGGCACCAAGCGCATAGGCATCGCGGTTACCGATCCTTTGCAGATCATCGCCACCGGGTTAGATACCATTCACCCTTTAAAAATAATCGACTACCTCAAAAAATACCTGCAAACCGAGCAGGTAGAGCGTTTTATTGTAGGCGAACCTAAGCAAATGGATAACACCCCTTCCCAATCGGCCATACACGTGAAAGGCTTTGTTAACCTGCTTAAAAAAACTTTCCCGGATATCCCTATCGAAATGCTGGACGAGCGCTTTACCTCAAAAATGGCCACCGCCACTATCATGCAAAGCGGCTTTAAAAAGTCCGATCGTCAGAATAAAGAGCGCGTTGATACTATATCGGCTACCATTTTGCTACAAAGTTGGATGGAAAAAGGGCATGGTTTATGATGGTTAAATAGCATGAGTAAAAAGTATCTGATCTTCTATTTAATATTGGGTGTCATCTTTTCAGCGGTGGCTATCATCACTTTGGTAAAAAATCAGGGGTCCTACATGGGCCTATACTTTTTTATTCCCGCAACCCTCTTTTTCTATGCCAGCTTCAAGATATACAAACTGGAGAGCGATGACGAGCTGATGTAAATCATCAGCAACAAACCCGTTAACTTCCCGTATAAAACCCCATTAAATTCAAAATACTTACCTTTGCGCCATGGAAATTTTAGAAGGTGCTTTACAGGCGTACTTAGATAACCATTGCGATGCGGAGCCGGATGAGTTAAAAGCAATAAACCGCGAAACGCATTTAAAGGTGTTAAAACCTAATATGTTATCGGGACATTATCAAGGGCGTGTATTAAGCATGCTGAGTAAAATGATGCGGCCTAAACGTATTTTGGAGATAGGCACGTTTACAGGATACGCTACTATTTGCCTGGCCGAAGGGTTGACCGAAGATGGTATTATACACACCATTGAAGTTAACCGGGAGTTGGAAGAAATGCTGCATAAAAATTTTGCATCAACAAATGTTGAAAAAAAAATAAAGCTGCATTTTGGCCCTGCAGAGCAAATAATAGGCGATTTATACGAAAACGACTTTGACATCGTTTTTATTGACGCAGATAAAAAGAATAATTATACATACTTTCAGTTAATATTTGACAAAGTCAGATCCGGAGGATTAATAATAATTGATAATGTTTTGTGGAAAGGGAAGGTATATGATGGCACCCAAAATGATGCCGATACCGAAAGCTTCCGCAAACTAAATGAGCAAATAGCTGTTGATAGCAGGGTTGAAAAACTAATTCTACCTGTTCGCGATGGTGTATTACTCATCAGAAAAAAGTAAATTATGAAGAAAATCTTACTGATTACAACGCTGTTAATTACCGCCGTTGGTGCATTCGCACAAAAAAACACATCACAATCATACATTGAGCAGTTTAAAGATAATGCCGTAAGCATTATGCGCCAAACCGGTATACCGGCCAGCATTATTTTAGGTATAGCCATGCATGAATCCGGCAATGGTAACAGTAAAATAGCCAAAAACCTGAATAACCAGTTTGGTGTAAAAGGTGGCGGTGGTTCAGTTTACTACAGCAAAAAAAAGAAAGTAAGGTCGGCCTATAAAAAATATGATTCTATTCTGGAGTCGTTTGCTGATTTTGCCCGCATCATGACCGAACGTAAGCAGTTTAGCCATTTAGCACAAACGCTTACCCAAAATGATTACGAAAAGTGGGTTAAAGGTATTCAGCGCGCTGGATATGCCAGCAGCCGCAAATGGGGTTCGCAAGTATTGGGCATTATCCGCAAGTATCGTTTAAATGATCTGGACCAGGAACCGGTACCCATTGTTGCAGAGGCAATAGAGAAACCCATTGCTCAAAACAATCAATAATTCAATTTAAAACCTATTTTTGACATTATGATCAATGTCAGACGTGCCGGTTGGCTCAATATAAATTTTGTAGCCTGTTTAGGTATTGTATTAATTTTTTCAAGCGGATGTTCTGCCAAAAAAACTATTGCCAGCACATCTGTAAGTAACCGGCAGGTTAAAGAGAATAATGAAAGCATTCAAAAAGCCCGCAGTGCGGCTATTGCTAGTTATGTGCCTTTTACAGCACTAAGCTACATTGAGCGCTTTAAAGCCATCGCCATTAAAGAAATGAACACCAATGGCATACCCGCCAGTATTACTCTGGCACAAGGTTTATTTGAATCGGGGAACGGCAATGGCGACTTGGCTAAAATAGCCAACAATCATTTTGGCATTAAATGTACCAGCGACTGGAAGGGTAAAAGCTATTATAAAGATGACGATAAGGCGGATGATTGTTTCAGGGTATATGACAATCCCGAAGACTCGTACCGTGACCACTCCGAATTTTTAAAGCGAAAACGTTACGCCCCCTTATTTGAACTGGATAAAAACGATTATGAAGGCTGGGCTTATGGCTTAAAACAGGCGGGGTATGCAACCAATCCTAATTATCCGCAGCTATTAATTAACATCATAAAAAAATACAGGTTGGATCAATACGATCGGCCGGAAGGAGAAATACAGAAAATTAAACGCGAGGACCGTGTGCTGGCCGAGATCAACAAGAATATTGGCATAGCTGTAAAAGATTCGCTTGTTCAAGTTGCTCCACAAAACAAGTTATATACTATCAAACAAGGCGATACACTATACAATATTTCCAAACGTTTTGGTTTAACGGTTGATGAGTTAAAGACATTAAACCATATGGCCGATAATAGCATCAAACTGGGGCAGCAACTGGTTATAGCTAAATAGGTTAAATTTTGTTAAATAGATAGCCGGGCTCGTGTTAAGGATTAATTTTGTAAAGTGATAAGAATACTTCCCCTCATATTTTTATGCATAATAACGCTTAACGGGTTTTCGCAGGAAAAATCTGTAGCGGGCATTGTATTTGATAGAAACAGTAAGGATCGTATAGCAAGGGTTAATGTAGTAAATTTAACAAACGGTAAATCCGTTTACAACAACTTAAACGGTGTATTTAGCATTGATGCCCAGCCGGGCGATGAACTGGTTTTTAAAAAACAGGATTATTATAGCGATACCGTAAAAATAGAAAGTTATTTACCCCTAGCTATTTATATGGGGCGTATAGCTATACAATTACAGGAGGTAACTATAAAGGACTCGGTGCTTAACCCGCGCAGCAAAATGGCATTGGCCAAAAAAGAGAACCGCAGCGCCTATGGAACGCTGGCAAATAGTGATGTGTTGAGTACACCTACTATGGGTGGGGCAGGGTTAAGTATTGATGCGCTGTACAATTCATTTAGCCGCAGGGGAAAAGATGCTGCAAACTTACGTAAGATCATAGACCAGGATTATCGGCAGGATGTAATAGATTATAGGTTTAACCGGGCCCTGGCCGGCAAAATAACCGGGCTTAAGGACAAACAACTGACTGATTTTATGCAGAAATATCGCCCGGGTTATTACTTTGTGATCAAAGCCAGCGAATATGAGTTTATAGCCTCCATCAAATCAAATTTAAAGCGGTATTTAAAAAACCCTAAAGCGTATTCTTTGCAACCGCTTACTTCTTCAAATTAAGCCATCAATCAATCCCACAAAATCATAACTTTGTGGTTCTTTAAAATTGTAGTATACAGATATGTTTGAAAATCTTTCGGATAAGCTCGACAGGGCATTTAAGGTATTAAAAGGTCAGGGCAGCATTACAGAGATCAACGTGGCCGAAACCATGAAGGAAATTAGAAAAGCCTTACTGGATGCCGACGTAAACTATAAAACAGCAAAAGCATTTACGGACGATGTAAAGCAAAAGGCTATTGGTGCAAATGTATTAACCAGCATTTCGCCGGGGCAGTTGCTTACCAAGATCATGAACGATGAGCTTACCCAGTTAATGGGCGGCAGTACCGTTGATATTGATATGGCCTCATCGCCAACCGTGATTTTAATTGCAGGATTGAACGGTGCGGGTAAAACCACCTTTACCGGTAAACTGGCCAATTATCTAAAAACAACAAAAAACAAAAAGCCGCTATTGGTGGCTGATGATATTTATCGCCCCGCGGCTATTGACCAATTGGAAGTATTGGGCGGCCAAATTGGTGTGCCGGTTTATGCCAACCGCGAATCAAAGGATCCAATTGCTATTGCTTTAGAGGGTATTGCACACGCTAAGCAAAATGGCAATAACGTAGTTATTATTGATACCGCTGGTCGCCTTTCTATTGATGAGGCGCTGATGGTGGAGATTGAGCAGGTTAAAGCTGCTGTAAAACCACAGGAAATTTTATTTGTGGTGGATTCCATGACCGGGCAGGACGCGGTGAATACAGCTAAAGTATTTAACGATCGCCTGGATTTTACCGGGGTAGTATTAACCAAACTGGATGGTGATACCCGTGGCGGTGCGGCACTATCCATCAAATCGGTAGTTAACAAGCCTATCAAATTTATTGGTACAGGCGAGAAAATGGAAGCGCTGGATGTTTTCCACCCCGACCGTATGGCCTCCCGTATTTTGGGAATGGGCGATGTGGTATCATTAGTAGAGCGTGCGCAACAGCAATTTGACGAGAAAGAAGCAGCCGAACTACAAAAGAAGATCCGCAAAAATAAATTTGATTTCAACGATTTTTACGGACAGATACAGCAGATCAAAAAAATGGGTAACATGAAGGATCTGATGGGCATGATACCCGGTGTGGGCAAAATGATGAAGGACGTAGAAGTAAAAGATGATGCTTTTAAAAATATCGAAGCTATTATCCAATCAATGACACCGCATGAAAAAGAGAACCCCGACAGCATTAACCAAAGCCGCCGCAGCCGTATAGCCAAAGGATCGGGCACTGATATGCAAGAGGTGAATCGCTTAATTAAGCAATTTGAGGATATGCGCAAGGTGATGAAGCAAATGAGCAACCCGGCAGCCATGGCTAACATGATGAAACGCATGCCGAAAATGTAATACATGAGCTTAAACACTACCGATAACCCACGCGTCATTGCGAGGAACGAAGCAATCTCTAAGGAGATAGGCTTGCATCGTATAGTGTTTAATCATGCGGGTGCAGAAATTGCTTCGGTCCTCGTAATAACGTGGTTGTTTTTTTGCTTTTCAGCTTACGCCCAGGTCCCCGGCTCTGCAATAGATGTACAGCACTACATTTTTGGCCTACAACTTAATGATGCCAACAACAGCATTAAAGGCGATGCAGCTATATCTGTCAAGTTTTTAAAGGATATCCGCTCTTTTAACCTCGACCTGGTTAAAAAGAAAAGCGATGGCAAGGGCATGCTGGTTACTGACGTAAAAGAGGATGGAAAGACTATCGAATTTACGCAAAGCGAAGAACAGGTAACCCTATCCACGTCAGCAAAAGCAAATACTACCCATAACTATACTATAACCTACTCGGGCATACCTGCTGATGGGTTGATCATATCCACAAACAAACACGGCAACCGCACCTTTTTTGGAGATAACTGGCCCAATCGTGCACATAACTGGCTGCCCTGCGTGGACGATCCTGCAGATAAAGCATCGGTAGAGTTTATAGTTTTCGCCCCCGATCGCTATACGGTAGTAGCTAACGGTTTAAAAATCGAAGAAAAGTCACTTCCCAACAAACAAAAACTAACCCATTGGAAGGAAACCGCGGTATTGCCTACCAAGGTTATGGTAATTGGCGTAGCCGATTTTGCCATTGACCATACCGGCAATGTGAACGATATTCCGGTTTATAGCTATGTGTTCCCGCAGGATAAAACTGCCGGGTTTAAAAGCTACGCCATAGCTAAGGAGATACTGCCCTTTTTTATCAAGCAGGTTGGTGCTTATCCTTATAAAAAACTGGCCAACGTGCAGTCGAAAACCATATTTGGCGGCATGGAAAATGCCAGTGCCATATTCTATTTTGAAAACTCGGTGGGCGATGGTGGCATTGAAGAATTAATGGCACATGAGATAGCCCACCAATGGTTTGGCAATTCGGCTAGCGAAAAAAATTGGTCCAACCTATGGTTAAGCGAAGGGTTTGCCACCTACATGACCAATTGTTACCTGGAAAGTAAATACGGGCAGGATGCGCTAAAAAATCGTATGGCTTTGCAGCGCAAAAAGATACTGGACTTTGAACAAAAGCGATTAACACCGGTGGTTGATACTACGGTTAAGGACGATTACATGCAACTACTCAACGCTAACAGCTATGAAAAAGGCAGTTGGGTATTGCACATGCTGCGCCGCAAAATTGGTGATGATGCTTTTTGGAACGGCATCCGCAGTTATTATGAACAATATAAAAGCAACAATGCCAATACCGATGACCTGCGCAATGTGATGGAGCAAGCATCGGGACAGGACCTGAAAGTTTTTTTTAACCAATGGCTGTTAACCCCGGGGCATCCGCAGCTAAATATTAACTGCCAATATGATGCGGATAAAAAGCAGCTGAGCCTGCGTATTGAGCAAGTGCAGAAAGAACCTTATGACCTTATACTGGAATACGCAATAGATGGGAAAATACTTAGTCAGCGCGTCAACAGTAAAACAACAACGGTTGAGGTTACAACAGCCAACCCTACAAGTTTGGTGATAGATCCAAACGTAAACTTACTGGTTGGCTATGATCTTTTGGACGCAAAATAATCACCCAATAAAACAAATATTACAATAGCCAGCCCTAAAAACTCGCGGGTTTGTTCAATGTAGGGTTTATCGGCGTGCATCTGCCCCACAATATTGGCTTCATGATATTTGACTATCCAGTCCAGTACCCCATCAGGAGTAAAAAAATAATAGCCGGCATATACGGTGAATATGGCTATAAATACCAGGTATAACTTCGGATAAAACTTATTATAAGCTACAGCGCCGCAAAAATAAGCCGGTATCAAATATAATGGTACCCAGATATACGGATCTACATCGTTTAGGTTTAAATAGGCAAAGCCTATAAATGCCAGGCAAAAAAATATGTTTACTACAAGCAGTACAGGGCGATTTTTTAACATGATGGTTGGTTTAAATGGTAAAACTAATATCTTAAAAAAGTAGGACACTTCAAAATGGCTGTAATTGTCGATTTTAATAAATAGAAATGCCGCATTCAATTATAAATGCGGCAT
>CAZGBN010000055.1:0-16719 GCA_964524015.1 uncultured Mucilaginibacter sp.
ATAAGTATCTTTATAATGGTAAGGAGCTCCAGGATGAGTTAAGCCAATACGATTATGGCGCAAGGTTTTATGATCCGGTGATTGGTAGGTGGACGCGAATAGACAATAAAGCAGAAAGTTATGAATCAGTAAGCCCGTATGTGTATGCTATCAATGACCCTATAAATGCTATAGATCCAGATGGAAACCTTGTGATATTTGTTAATGGGTTCGTTCCTGGTCAATGGGCAAATCAAGACAACAGAAAAATGATAGCAAATTATCACAGAGGTGAGTTTTACAAAAATCCAAATTATAGACCTTATCCGGGCGACAGAGGATTTCATTCGGGTGGCCCAAGCTATCTAGGACAATCATTTAATTATTGGGGCAGTGTCGATGACGCATTTATGCAGGGTTATAAAGATAACAATGCAGCGTATGTAAACGCCTCATCTGATAATACCTCAGATGCAAGTGATCGTTTTAGCGAAGGTGAAGCAGCAGGGAGAAATTTAATCTCTCAATTAGATGCAGGTAAAATGTCATTAGCCGATGGAGAAACAATAAAAATAGTAGGTCACAGCCAAGGAGGTGCATTTGCTGCGGGAATGGCTACTGTCTTGTCAAAGAATGCTAAATATAAATCCGTATTGCAAGAAGTCGTATATTTAGAACCACATCAACCAAGTGATTTTAGTCATCCATCTAGCGTGAAAGGAACACAAATATCTTCACCCGATGACAGAGTAGCATCTATATGGAATGTCTTCTCCTGGCTTAAAGGGAAAACCAGTTTCAGTAAGATCAAGGGCGTTCAAAATATGAAAGAGAATAGTACTCATAAGGGAGATAAAACAGGTGGGCACTCGGTAGGCACAAATCTAGATGAGATAGCAGATTATTTTAGGAAGAATGGTGTAAAAGTTACAGTATATGAATAAGCGAATTTTAACATCTCTGTATTATATTACATTAGCAGAGATAGCAGTAAGTATTTATCTATCAATTCATGATTTGAATAACGACGGCTTAGGCTTAGGTGCGTTGACATTTGCGGTAGTAGATGCCATTATAGCTATATATTACATGGCTTTAGCTTTGATTATTAGAAGGTTTATAAAAAGCAACAATTCCAAACTTCCTTTAGTGATATTATTAAATCTTATACCCATAGTCTTTTACCTGTACTTACTAGACATCTTTTAAGGGTTTAGAAAACGAATAGAATTGCATTACAACAAGCCCAGCCGAAAGGTTGGGCTTTTCTATTTCTTGGCTTTGGCTTTGTAGTCCCTTAACAAAGCATCTATGACAGAATATAGTTGTTTCCTATCTTCATCGGATAGAGAGGTGATTTCTTTATAACGACTCATTAAATCATCGTCTACCCCGATTTCTGAAAGACCAATTAGAGCATCTAACGAAGCACCTAATTCGCTGGCGATCTTAGCAGCAACTTCAACAGATGGAACGGCTTCACCTCTTTCATATCTACCTAAAGCATTCGAATGCAGACCAACACTTGAAGCCAGTTCTGCTTGAGATATTTTCTTTTCCTTTCTTAGGGCTACAAGACGAGTTCCAAAGTTCATTACATGGATTTAAACCATAAAAGTAGTGGTTTGAAGTAATATATCACTTTAAGACGCAATTATACTACACTTAATGTTTATTTATATTTATATTCGCTACATATTTGTAGTTTGAAGCTATTTTATGAAACAATCCTCCCTTATAACCGACAATCCCGAATTAGTGCATTTCATAGCAGGCAAGCTACATATAACCGTTTTAGGTGGGATTAAATTCACGGGTTTAGATCGGTTAAAAGTAACATTAAAGGTAGTTTATCAAGACCATACACAGAATGTCTTTAGGCACAACATTGATTTATATAATAGCATTCAAACAAGTCAACTAATTGAAAGAGCCGCAGATTTCTTGGATGTTACTACAACAGAAATTAACCAGGCTATTACTGATTTAACAACCGCGTTGGAGAATTATAGGGCCGAGCATTTAGAATCCCTTAAACCAAAACCACAGAATTTCTTCTATAAAATCAAGGGACGATTTAGAACACACTAATGAACAGAGACTGTTAGCTAAATGTTTATTACATAATGTGAATGTTCAACAGGCAAATGGATTGATTACTCCCGATGACAATCAATTAGTTTTGTTCTTACAAATATTAGATCGCAGAGTTTACGATTATGATTTAATTGATAACCAGTCTGAACAATATATTGCTTCTAGTAGAGTAAAAAGATGATAATCTACTTTCGTTCTTTGAATTAATAATATCCGAGCAACGTAGTAAAAACCGAGGAAGGAAGGATACTAAATCTCACCGGTACACCAAACTACGAGTATAGCCTAAAAGATCATTTAGGTAACAGTCGAGTAAACTTTGATAGTAGCCACGGTGGCAGCACGGCTACACAAACCGATGATTATTATCCGTTCGGCTTAGCGGTACAACCCAGCGTAGCATCCCCTCCAAATAACTATCTTTACAATAACAAAGAGTTACAGGAAACAGGGCAATACGATTATGGCGCAAGGTTTTATGATCCGGTGATTGGGAGGTGGACGAGTGTGGATCCGTTGGCGGAGCAAGGAAGAAGATGGTCGCCATACAATTATGTGTTCAATAATCCTATGATTTTCATTGACCCTGATGGGATGTGGGGTGATTATTACGGAACAAATGGAGAACATATGGGATCTGATGGGAAAGATGATAACAAAGCATATGTAGCTGATAATGTTACAAAAGATAAAAAAGGATTAGTAACAGCTGCTGAAAATCTCCAAGAACTTGCTGTAAGTAATAGTGATTTGATAAAGTTAGGCGCAGTTGTAAATGGCGAAGCTGGCGATGGGAATAATAAAGAGGAGAAATTTGGAATAGCTTCTGCGTCGATGAATAATTTCAAGGCAAGAAATGGAAAGTTATCTCTTAATAAAACCCTATCTAAAATATCAAATGCAACATTTGACGGCAATGAGAAATACGGTGATTTTATGGATGCATCATATGATGAACGAAATAATAATGCAGGAATGAAAACCTCAATGGCTGCGGCTATAAATGCAGTAACAGGTGGTGTAGATTTCTCAAATGGAGCAACAGATTGGGATGGTACTGATCTGAAAACAAATAGTCATCGTATTGGTCTGCATATAGCTGATCCTGCTCATGATATATTTAAAGTTGGTGATCGGCCTTTTAAACCAAAGAGAATGAACAGTTCTTATGCACGCGAAACAACGGGGGCTGCGGGTCATACAGTCTTCATGAAAATAAGTCCTGAATGGATTAAAAATGGCGGAGGTAAACTATAATCAATAATTAGCTATGAGACACATTATCAAACTTGTAATTTTAAGCATGTCCCTTTCTTTAAACAGTTTTGGTCAGGGGAACAGAGTGCTTAGCCAGATAATTAAGTCCGATTTGAAGTTTCAAAAACAAATGGGCGTATTTGAACCCAAGGAGTTTGAAACTATTGACAATCAAAAGATCGCGTATCTGTTTCGGTTTTCCAATAAGCTGATTTCGATTGCATACCGACAACCTAAACAATCAGAACTTTCCGATACCGCATGTGGTTACTTTGAAATAAACAATTCTGTAGTGAAGATGGCCGGATTATTTCCAGACGATTTCGCCTGTGAAATCGATATCAATTCTATCAATGTTTACACTACTCAATTCCATAATAAAAAATATCTTTTGATAACAGCTATTAATAAGGGCAGTGGACTTAGTGCAAGTACAATTGTAATGAATTTGTTTGATATTACTAATCCTAGCGTAATTCTTTACTATCCACTATGGTCTATTTACGGTAACCCATCTTGTTTTGGTGACTACAATAAAGATGGTGTTTTGGACTTTCTTCAAGTTCGTTCAACAGGAAAGAACTCGATATTCAAAATTGAATTTACTAGTCTAAAGGGAAATCACTTTATACCTTCTATGAAAAATTATTACATGATTGTAAAACGTAAAGGAACCGGCATGCAAATACTTAGTAAACATTGGTTTTAAAGTAGAATAAACACGTTGTTCCGGCGAATTATATCATATCGAAATAACCATTACAACAAGCCCAGCCATTAGGTTGGGCTTTTCTATTTCTTAGCTTTGGCTTTATAATCTCTTAGCAGAGCATCAACTACAGCATATAGTTGTTTCCTATCGTCGTCAGATAAGCTTGTTATCTCTTTGAAACGATTTAGCAAGTCATCGTCAATCTTTAATTCAGATAGTCCTATTAGATAATCAAGTGAGGTGTTGAGTTCGTTAGCAATCTTCGCTGCTATTTCAACCGATGGAATAGCCTCTCCTCTTTCGTACCTACCTATTAAGTTTGAATGAACACCAACCTTTACAGCTAGATCGCCTTGAGATAGTTTATTGTCTTTTCTTAAAGTGGTTAGTCGATTACTCTTCACAGACAGTTTGCTCTGTTCGCGTAGGACGGTTCGCGAGAGAAGACAATGTTGTTTTTTGAATTGCTAACAATTAACTTAGAGGCAACTATCACATCACAATGAAAAAGACACTTTTAACAATAGCAGTAGCTATAATCAGCTACTACTCTTACGCCCAATACCTTCCATTAACAGCAGGAGGCGGCAGTCCATTAACAGGAACTTTATACATGAGTATAGCAGGGGGAACACCAGGTATTATGCACCCAACTACTACTAATGGCAGCGAATCATCTCCATACTATGAGAACTTATTAAGCTATGGTAATACCAATAGTCCTGCTTCAATATATGGTGGTAATGCTTATAATAGTACCAGTGGCACTTACCTGCAGTTTGTA
Organism: uncultured Mucilaginibacter sp.; assembly: GCA_964524015.1. Lineage (GTDB taxonomy): Bacteria > Bacteroidota > Bacteroidia > Sphingobacteriales > Sphingobacteriaceae > Mucilaginibacter. Next base: position 4,830 of record CAZGBN010000055.1, read on the forward strand.
GTAAATGCAAGAGGTTCTACAGGAAGTCCTATTACTGTAATGACTCTTAATCCTTATGGCAATGTTGGTATTGGTACAACAAGTCCCTCGTACACTCTTGATGTAAATGGTCCTGTACGAACTGGTGGAGCTGGAGGAGTGGGCTTTGCTACTGGTAATTCTGGACCAACACAAATTGGTGATATGACTCTTGGTACATATGCATCGGCTGGATATAACTGGATGCAATCATTCGGTTCTCGTCCTTTATCAATAAACCCCATTGGTAATTATTTGGGCGTTGGCACAACCAGCCCATCATCATCATTAGACGTATTTCATAACGGAACGGGGTCTGCTTTAAGAGTTGGCGGAAACGCTACGGGCACATCCAACGACGCCAGTATTGACCTTTATGCGAATAATGCTAATAACACTCCGGCATATGCAAGAATAGCTTTGGGAGTAAATACAGGAACAATAGGTAGTGAGACGGGATATCTAAATTTCTCAACAATCAATTCAGGGGCATTAACCGAAAAGATGCGTTTAACGGCTTCAGGAAATGTTCTTATAGGTCAAACATCACAGAATAATCCATCTTACAAGCTTGATATCAATGGCACTGCTAGAGCAAAAGAAATAATAGTTAACTCAGATGGGGCTGATTTTGTATTTGAACGAGATTATAAATTACCTCTACTGTCACAAGTAAAGGATTACATCTATCAAAATCATCATTTACCTGAAATACCTTCTGCTGCAGAAATGCAGAAGAATGGGATGAGTGTAGGTGAATTGAATACCAAGCTATTACAGAAGGTTGAGGAAATGACATTGTACCTTATAGAGAAAGACAAAGAAGTAAAGGAAGATAGAAGTAGAATAGCAGCTTTAGAGGCAGCGATATTAAAGTTAACGGCAAACAAATAACATATCTAACTTACCACAAATGAAAAAGATAATCTTAACACTCGCTTTAGCTTTGGCTTCTGTATCTTCTTATGCACAATTTAGTACAAGCGGTAACCCCACAACAACAATGGATAATGTGGGGATCGGAACAACAAGTCTCCCTAGTAATGGTAAACTTCAAGTAAATGGCCAGGTTGATGTGATTTCAGTTAATAGTGGTGGAGCTTTTAGAATATATGACGGTACTAACTTTGCAGGAGGTGTAGGAACTGATAGCTGGGCAACTAATGGCAGCAATTTGGACTTTGCTGTATATGCACCCAATAATCTATATCTAGATGCTGGCGGTCAAAAACGAATGACAATTTTGAGTAATGGCAATGTGGGTTTAGGTACCACAAGCCCTTTATCAGGTGGAAGTGCAGCATCATGGCTAACACTTAATGGCACATCTGGGTATAGTGGTGGAAGCATATATTCCATAGGTGGGGTAGTGAAAGGCTATAGCTACGTTGATAATGATGGCTTACTTACCCAACAGGCAGTTACAGGACAAAAGTTCGTTACTAACAATGGAATTACTGCCATGTCAATTGCTACTTCCGGCAATGTTGGTATTGGCACAACAAGTCCAACTGTGGCCTTAGATGTATTTAATGCAACTGCAATTGTTCGAGCAATATCATCTACTGGCACTAATCGAACATTTTTTGCAGCAGAGAATACTGGTGGAACATACTACTTTGGTGGTGAAAACTCAGCAGGCAATGGTATATTCGGAACAGGTGGACTTCCATACGCACTTGGTATAAATACATCTAGTACAAATCCACTACAATTGGGTACAAATAACATGGTCAGAATGACTATCAGTTCTGGCGGCAACGTTGGTATAGGCACTACAGATGCACAAGGCTATAAACTTGCAGTAAATGGTAGCGCGATAGCAGAATCAATAACGGTTAAATTGCATGGCAGTTGGCCAGATTACGTTTTCAAATCTAAATATACCTTACCATCTCTAACACAGGTGAAAACCTACATTGATAAAAACAAACATCTGCCTGATATGCCCTCGGAACAAGAGGTAGCTAAGAATGGCATTAACTTAGGAGAAATAGTAAAGGTACAGACAAAGAAGATAGAGGAGCTAACGCTATATCTGTTGGAGGAGCATACCAAGAATACTAAGCAAGAAGCTCGCATAGCAACACTGGAAGCAGCACTATTGAAACTAGCGAAAGACAACAATAAATAATTCTTGTACTTTTAGAGGTACAAACGTTCTTTGAAGACAAAATGTAACCAATGGCGGTGACGGTTTCAGAAGTTACGCATATGATGGCAATGGTAATGCCACATCGGATGGCACAGGCAATACAATTACCTATAACTTGTTAAATCTGCGGCAACAAATACATATGAATGGAAGAATGAAGTGACATCAGAAGGTAATACACCTATGGGATATAAATATATTGGAAAGGAAGACAATTCTATTGGTTAAAGATATTGGTTGGAACAAATCTTATTCTTCTATTACAACTACACATGCTGGATATATTTCAGCAGACGCAGAAGATGGAGGTGATTTTGGTCATTTAGCATACTCTGCATCACACTTAGCACAGCAACCGTTAGAACATCTATAAATATAAGTGCAGATGTTTCAAATTACGTTGATACTAAGACTGGAATTATATCAAAGGAGTTGAGGCTAACCTCCTGGCATGGGGATATTGGTACAGATTATTCTGTTTCTGGAAAGATTTCTAATCCTAATCCCTGGACGCCGGAATTATTATATCTGAAATCACTGGTTGAGCCGATAGCGGGTATTCAATTTAATAGCGTGCTGCTGAATTACTATCGTGATGGCAATGACTCGGTGGCATGGCATAGTGACCGTGAAAGCGTATTAGGTAAAAACCCCATAATTGCTTCCGTCAGTTTCGGGCAGGTGCGTAGCTTTGATATCAGGAGTAAAACTAACCATAGCGAGCATTATTCAGTCAAACTTGAACATGGTTCCTTCCTGTTAATGAAAGCCGGCTTACAGGAGCATTGGGAACACCGTATTGCCAAGTCTATTAAACCGATGAAAGCTCGCATTAATTTGACTTTTCGGGTGGTTATATAATTTTTAAATTTGGAATATGTTAAAGCCTACAATCATGGTTATTGATGATGATGCCGATACACTTGAGGTCATCACAACAATATTGACAAATGCCGGTTGTCAGGTAGTTGCGGGCAGAGATGTGACCTCACTTTATGCAATTGAAAAGGAGCCACCGTCGCTTTTGCTAATAGATAACTGGTTAAGTGGCGACAAGACCGGCCATGATATCTGCTATCAGTTGAAACAGAACCCAGGGACTTCGTTTATCCCGGTGATCCTGATTTCGGGAACGTTAAATTTGGAAGAGACGGCACAACGCTGTGGAGCGGATGGCTTTATTTGTAAGCCTTTTGATATCGATGATTTACTCCGCCAGGTGAACGCAAAACTGCTTGAATAAGACGGGTAACAAATAAAAGTCCCCAAACACTCGCTGTAAGGGGACTTTCAACCTAAACCTTATCACAATGGAAGGCAAGACTGCCTCCTTAAGATGCCGCAATTTACGATTTTTACACGCTCATTTTAGCCCCGCGTTTGCGGGACTGCTTTTTTGCCGGCGCATCCTCCTGGTCCTGCGCTTGCTTCTGATCTTTCTTTTGGTCATTCTTGAACTCTGGCTTTTTATAATGCTCCAATTGCTGTGCTTCGCCTTTCCAGTTAGTCAAGTTGATGCGATGTTCTGCCGGGTTAGCCTCTAAATAGAGTTTTACCTCTTTACCCTCTTTTAACGCGATAACCTGGTGGCGGTTTCCTTTCTCTAACGACTTTAGCAGTTTTTCGCGTACACCGGCGTCGTTAATGCCGACAATATCCAGTTTGTCGACGGCGCGCTCAGGTTTATAATTCCATCCGTCAGTGAACGGGCGTAATTTATAATTGCCATTTTCCGTTTTGTTCTCTTTGTCGATAATGATCCAGGCATTATATTTTTCACCTTTGAGGTTCTCTAACTGTTTATGAACCGCGCGACCATCCATCAGGTTATAGGCTTCCTTAGCTGTGATGCCGCTGCCTTTATTTAAGTAAAAGGTCTGCTGCATATCCTTGTCCTTTAATGATGCGTCATATTTGTTGAAGAAATACATATCATTCTGATCGCCAGCCTTGTAATGTAGCATGTAATCCACGGTTTGTTTATTGTATTCCTGGACTGACTGTAAGGTAAATTCCTTTTTACCCGACTTGATATTTTTCTCCAGTTCTTCATTCAACTTTTCGCCAAACCCTAGGTTTAGCAATTGTTTTTGCAAATAGCTCAAATTTTCTGTGTTCATAATACTTGATTTAATTAACGATTGATTTTTAAAAGCACCGGATATTGGTCCGTTAACTTCACTTTGATTTTTTTTACTTTTTTACCGAGTAATCCTTTGGCAGCATTGACACCTCCTGCCGCTGCTTGCGCACCGAAGCTTTGATCCATGGTAAGGAGTTGCATACTTTGTATGGCATTGTCAATCCCGTTGGATGCCGCGCCACTCAATTCGGCTTCGGGTGCAGGTATTCCGGGCATGCCATCCAGGCTAAAAACCATCAGGTTGACTGGGATGATTTGTTTGTCTAACCTGATGTTTTGGATAGTTAAGAGCAGTCTTTGATTAGTGACTTGGCAAACACCGAAAATTGCCTGGCCTGCAGGTAGCAGTTGGTTTTTCAAGGTTACCGTGTCGGTCAATTTGAGTTTAACGGCTGCTCCGTCCATTACTTTTTGTTTGCCATCGATTATGGCTGGTATTGCGCGAAATGGCTTGGCGGGTTTAGTAACTTCTGTTTTTTGTTGTACAGAGCCAGGATTTTGAATAGCCTGGATCTTGTCGAGCATTTTATTTAACTGCTGCATTTCTGGATCGGGTCGGTTACTGCCATTCATATTCCGCATCATTTTTTTGAGTTGTTTCACCTGCTGTGGGTCTGGCTCTTCATAGTTAGTAGTGGGCCTTGTTTCCTGTGGTTGGTTTAATCGTTTATTTAATTGCGCAAGTTTGGCTTGTATTTTTTGTGCCTGGTCATCTGGGGCGACCATCGAATCTTGTTGGGTCTGCTGACTTTTATCAAGTCCCATCGATCTCAAAAATGCAGGGCTTATGCCGTTTTGCATAGAATCGTGTTGTGCGGCTTGGTAAACCGACATTTTATCGGTTTTATTCTTCGCATTGAATTGGGCTTCTGGCAGGTTCGTATCGAGGCCGTGACTATTTAAAATTGGCTGATTTTGTGTTTTACCGCCACCTAAAGCCCAAAAGGCCATGGTCATAAACGGTATAACCAAGAGCGGTAATACCAACAGGAATTTTCGTTGCTTTTCCATAATTATCTGTGTTTTAGTGTATCTGTTTTCATTATTCGGGGTTGTAAAATATTGCCGGCGTTCATGCGCATTTCCTGATAACGAATGCTTAGCACGAGTAAAGCGGTGAATAACAGGCAAAAAATAAGAAGGGTTCTTTTTTGTTGCGCTGTTGTTAGTTGGTTAAACCAATTTTGAAATTTTTTCATGGGGCAATAGTTGTATCACGGTTGGCCAATGTTTCCCAACGTTCGATCAAAAAGCCGTGAGGATTATTATCGGAACGACTGACATTTCGCAGATAGCCCTGAGTTACCAGTAACTTATTAATAGTCGAAGTAGCTCGGATCAGCTTTTCGGTCGCGAAGCACTTAAAATAGTAGGGGACACTGTTGATATTTAGTTGTATGCTGTCTACAGTTATCTGCTGGCTGATATTGCCAGAGATCAGGTTATTGTAATAGCTTTTTTCTTTTAAACCATTGTATTGATTCCTTGCGCTTTCATCCGCCAGGTATAAAGCTTTACTGATATTGTTTTGTATTACTTTTTCATCGGGGTCGAGTGTAAAGAAATAGTGATGGAACATTTTAATGTGATCACGCGCTTCTACGGGGATATTGTCTCTGCGGTCAGCTGCGATAGCTTCCAAGGCTTTACCATTTGCTAAAACATAAATATGTGCCGAGGCTTTTTGATAAGCGGCAAAGGAGAAATAAATGGCCGCTATTGATATCAATGCGCTGGTTGAAATTACCAGCGCGACAATGTGCTTATTTTGCTGAAAAGCGGTTTCGATATTTTTCAAATGTGTGAACATGATCTTTATTTTTTAGAGTTTCCGTTTAGTTTTTCTGACTGGATGTTATTGGAACCGGCGGAGTGGTAACCGTCAGCAATGGGTCCGGGTGAACCCATAATATTCGTAGCGCCTTGTCCTATTCGCTCACTAGCAGCCATACCAGCAGCATAGGATGATGATTTGATTGAACTAAGGCTGATACTTGTAAGGTTTGTTACCTTATTCAATAAACCATTGCCACCGCCCGGATTGATGATATAACCAGCTACAGCAGGCACGGTGAAATAACCGACAATACCAATTAAAAGAAAGATGAGGTAAGCGGTATCGGTTGAATTGAAAAACGTATCACCAGCGCTTTGAACTTGCTGGATATCCAGTTTCAGCATATTTTCCTGAACTTTACCGGTGATGCTACCGAAGATATTAGCTACGGGTAACCACAGGAAAACTATAATTGATTGGAGGTAAAATCGTTGACTTAACTTATGTCCATGTGTAGATTCGCTAGATTACTTCTGAAATCCAGTTTGCCTTCCAAAGATCCTAAATTGAACACGGCTCGGATTTTGCCCACCCAAAGTAGTTCGGCTATGCGGTTTGCTTCCAAATAAGCGACAGCAACGCGGTTCCAAGGTGTGAGACGGTCGAGACGCTGAGCTTGAGGTCGATCAATCGTTTGGAGGATAACTATTTATTATCTGTAGTTGGATTTAGTCGTAAGACTTAAATCCAATCTGCTGCCTTGGCGTTGGATTGTTTTTCGCTTCAATAAGTTCATCTAGATAGCGAAAAACAATTTCCATATTTTTATCTTGGTTATCTAACTTGCTTTTTATCTTTTCTATTTCCAATCGTAATTCTGTATTATCTATCAGCATTTGTCGTATCCTTATAAATACGCGCATGATTTGGATGTTAACCGAAATTGCTCGATCGCTATTTAAAATTCCTGAGAGCATTGCGACACCTTGCTCCGTAAATGCATAAGGTAGCTTCCTGCGGCCTCCCCAACTTGATGTTTCAATTTGTGATTTCAAGTTTGTCCATTCATCTTCGTTAAGTTGAAACATAAAGTCAGGTGGAAAGCGCTTTATATTTCTGGAAACTGCTTGATTTAGAGCGCCTGTTGATACTTGGTATAACTCTGCCAATTCTTTGTCTAACATTACTTTTTGACCCCGTATGAGATAAATCTGATTCATCACTATTTCATCGGGTATTACAACTTTATTTTCCATAACGTGTTATTTATTTCAACTTGATATCACAAACTGTGATATCAAGTATTTAAGATACTTTTAATAGACCTTGTTCTCCAAAAATCCTACTCTCCAGGGCCTTCATGTTATTACTTACTTTACGCTTAGTTATTTTCGCATATTTTTGTGTAGAGCGCAAATCTTTGTGTCCTAACATTTTTCCAACTGTTTCGATTGGTACATCATTTTCAAGCGTTACTGTCGTAGCGAAAGTATGCCGAGCTGTATGAGTAGTCAGCTGTTTTTTAATTCCACAAATGGTCGCAACCTCTTTTATATAGGCGTTATAGCTCACATTACTGTTTACCGGAAGCAGTTTATTTTCCTTTAAACAGTAAGGGTGATTTTTGTATTTTTCTATTATTTCTAAGGCAACCGGTAATAGTGGAACCGTTTCTTCAACTCCAGTTTTTTGTCTGTCTTTTGTAATCCATAGCTTTCCGTCCAAGCCTTTGAATATATTTGCTGGTTCAAGATTGTAGACGGTCTCATAGGCATAACCTGTAAAGCAACAAAATACATATACATCCCGCACTTCCTCTAATCGGGCGATGTCAATTTGTTTTTTATACATATCAATAAGCTCATGCATTTCCAAGGTTTCTCTTTCCGGATCAACATAAGTACATTTAAACCCTGAAATAGTGTTGTGCTTAATCCAACCTTCGTTCACCGCCCGGTCAATAATTTGCTTTAATGTTTTTACATATTTCATTCCTGTATTATCACTAATATTTTCCATAGTTAGATAATGAAAGAAATTAACGGCAAATGCCATTTCGATATCATCTAATGCTATGTCAGCCCGCCTGTATTTTTTCTTTAGAAAGTCCTGTACTTTATCTTTCAGCCGCTCATAACGAGCCAGGGTTCCTTTACTGCCTTTCTTTTTGCTGACTCTTTCTGCAAATTCATCATTGTGGAGCTTAAAAGCTTGCATTAAAGATTTTTGCACGGTTGGTTTTGGCATATAAGCTTCTTTAACCATGGTGGCTTTAACCTTTTTGTGCAAACCGGCTAACTGATTATAATGACGTTCCAATTCGGCTTTAGTCTTAGTAATATAACTATTAATAAGTCTACCATCTGAGCAGTTACTCGAAGCTGTTTCTGTTTCGCTATTCCAAAAATCAGGATGAATTTTCTTACCTGAAGAAAAATTCTCACGATCACCATTCACGGTGATTCTGACATAGATGGGAATTAACCCTTCCTTTGTTGCTTTTTCTCTTTTAAGCCAAAATAAAATGGACAGATCTTCATTTACTTTCATGTGTTTTTGATTTTTAATGTGAACAATGTTCTAAACTGAAAATCAAAGCAATACAATTGTACAGTTCAATTCGGTACTCCTAATTTCGGCAAATGCAATAGGGTACCGAATAGAGTACCGATTACATTGTATTAGATTGAACTAACTTGTACTGAAATTTTTAAGAAAAGCGACAAAGCAACATTTGGAAAAGTTGGTTTTCATAGGCAAAAACCGCCTTAAAACAAAAAAGAGCCTCTTTTTCAAGAGACTCTTACTTCAAAAACGGACTGCGAATTCTGGTATTTTATTCGCTTTTGTGATCCCGCTGGCAACGTACAACGCATTTTCACGCATTTGGCGATCATTGCTAAGTATGCCGCCAATTAATAGCCCAGCAGGTATCCCAACGTCGCCGTAACGGTAGGTGTTAGACATGAACAACAAGAATCCGGTTTTTTCTTCTGTGCGATGTTTTGATAGATTGATCATTATTCTATCATCCCATTGTTGTAAGCGTGATTGTGCAAAGGCATTGTTTAAGTTTATAAGAATAAAAAACAACAATAAAAATCTCAGCCTATTCATGTTTATAAATATACAACTATTAAAAACATGATTGATTATCGGAATAAAATTGTCTCCAAACCCGTATGATTTAGCTTCCGATGTTCACCTTAATGATGTTACCGTACTAAAGGTTAAACTTTTTAATTATTGATCGTTTTGATTATTTTTAGGCATTGATAAATCATTTTACCTAACTATTTTTTATGAAAACCTTCCTTGCCATCTTTTTATTGTTGCTAACATTCGGCCTTAAGCCGGAACGATACGCATAGAGGTCAGTTCACCAGGACTTAAACGACCCAACTACTAATTAAAACAGCTGCTAGCAAATATTAAATATGAAAAACCTTTAATGGTTAAATTGTGCAGAACATTACATAATAGGTTTGAAGCTGCAGCAAAGAGACCATAAAAAAATCTTATAATTTATCACGATATTTTCATCAAGGCTTAAGGCCCTCTCATCAATTAACAGTATCTAAATTTTTATCTTATTAATAATGATGTTGTCAGTAATGTGATTAACAGTGAGTTAAAAAATATATCACTCTTTTTATAAATTACAATCACTTAAATATCATTTTACAAACAATCATAAATAGTGGCAAATTTTTTTATTCTAATAACTTATACTAATTTGTCACGTAAACGTTACCTATTTTATGAGCGGTGTAAATGAAGATGTAAAGAATACTAAAACAATTAATATGTATTCAGAGAAGGAATTGTGGGAGCAGTTTTTAAAAGGAGACGAAACGGCATTTAACCGAATCCTAACTCAGTATTCAGAGAAGATGTTCAATTACGGATATAGATTATGTTTGAATGAGGAATTAGTTAAGGATTGTATACAAGACATATTTTTACGTTTATGGAATGATAGGAGTAGTATTAGCCCAACAGATTCAATTACCTGGTACTTGTTAAAATGCACTAAAAATAGTGTTTTACGTGAAATGAAAAAATGGTATAATAATGAGGAGTTGGAAAATGACTATTTTTTTAATGTTGAGTTTGATATTGAAACAAAATTAATAACCGATTTAGAAAACCAAAACTTAGGCAATAAAATTAAATCTTTAATAAATCAATTACCTAACCGCCAAAAGGAGATTTTGTATTTAAGATTCTATGATAATTTGACGTTGCCGGAGATTTCTGAATTGTTAGATATAAATCAACAGTCTGTATATAATTTGTTGCAAAAAGCCTATAAAAGCTTCCGTTCAGAGTGGTCGCCATTAATAACTATCTTCTTTTTAAAATTAAATCTGTTGAAAATCAGTGTGTTGTTATTTAATTGACAATAATTGTTAAATATGAGGGGTATATTTTGATTGAAATTGACTTTTACAGTTAAAGCCAATTACTACAAATTATAACCAATGATTAATTACCGGAATTATGAAATCGAAGATTTCATTTGTGACGATTTTTTTATAGAATGGGTGTTGAATCCTAACCCAGCTAATTGTGATTTTTGGAATAAATGGCAATTACAAAACAAAGATCGTATTACAACGGTAAAAGATGCTAGGTCGATTGTGTTGTCCATAAAGGTCAAAAAAAATGATAAGCAGCTAACTAAAAATGATGTTTTAAACATCATGGATTATGTTAAAGAAAATGGTGTAAATTTTCATGTAGATAAAGAAAGCTCACAAACATTTTTCCCTTATAAATGGTTTGCTATAGCCGCTAGCATCATTTGTTTATTTATTTTAGGAATAAGTTACAAATATCTTTTAGTTGAATACCAGGGTCAATCTGACAATCAAATAGCTATTGCTAAAGCATCAGAAATGATAAAAACATATAACAAGTCAAAAGAGCGACTTGTTATTAAACTTGTTGATGGCAGCCTTGTTATTTTAACCCCAAATTCAACGTTAACATATCCAAAAACTTTTTCAAATAACCTTAGAGAAGTAAGTTTAGTAGGAAGTGGATTTTTTGATGTTCAAAAAAATCCTGGTAAGCCTTTCATTGTTCATACAAAACAAGTTAATACAAAGGTGTTGGGAACCAGCTTTAGTATTAGTGAATCTGCAAATGAAATTAGTAAGGTAGTGGTATATACGGGCAAAGTTGCAGTATATACTGCAAATGCAGGTGTAAAAGTTAAACAGGTAACATTAACTCCTAATATCGAGGCTACCTATGCGCCAGATGCTAAAGAGATTAAGATTGATACATTAAGCCAGCATTTACCTCTTTCTATAGATGTTGCTGAAAGTACATTTAAGTTTCAACAAATTCCTTTATCTACAATTATTGAGAAATTAGAAATTGTATACCAAATAGCAATCGATTACAATAAAGTTAAATATAGTAAAACGTCTGTATCAGGAGATCTTGGTAATTTATCACTTGACCAAAAGATAAAATTTATTTGCAAAGCAGTAAATGCTGATTACAAAATTGACGGCGGAAGAATAAGTATATATTAAACAACCTAAACATTATCATAAACCAATTATCAAACCTAAAAACTATAAGATATGATTAGAAAAATTACTTAACAAAAAAACGGCAGTATATAGAATGCTGCCGTTAAAAAAAAATCCAAATTATAATGGCTTCTCACACACATTAAGCACTCTTTTTAGAGTGTAGAGGATTTTTTTTGACCATGATCAATAGAACTTATTAACCATAAACCAAAAGTATGAAATTAAAACCTCTGCTAATAACTTTT
>CAZGBN010000056.1:0-16503 GCA_964524015.1 uncultured Mucilaginibacter sp.
GAGATAGATTTTATACTACATAGAAAATTAACTGGTCCTGCGAACTACTCAAACCGATTATTTGGGGACGGTGCTCAATATTTTTGTTGTTAGGTCCTGATGACGAGGTCGGCCTTATGGCGACCGCCGATACTCCCCTGAATGCTTTAAATGCTGGGAGTGACGTCTTGCTAGCAAGATTATTGATAGGCAACAAAAATGATTTTATCGTCAAACCGTAAAAAAGTCTTATTGTAAATGCATCTAGAACAAAGAAGTTTAAGAGATTGGTTAATCAGTTAGGTAAGGGCTAGGTATTAAACCTATGCCCATTGGACCAACCATAATATCTGCCTATATGTATGATTAACGCCAAAATGTCAATTACTGAAGGGTATACGGCAAAAAGAGAGTCCAATATGTAAGCTATCAGAAGATTACTTACACAAAATTTATCACTGCAGTTCTCTAGTTTGCGCTGCCATGAATCTTTCAGCTTCGAATATTCCTATTTTCAGATCCTACAAATATTGGTAAGCGTGGTTTAAGTTGGTAATATTAATAATGCGGATGATCATCTTATAACGCCATTTTCAATTAGTCAATTGCTTTCAAAAATCGGAACTAGCTTAACCACGTTTGTAAACGATGGAGAAGCTATATGTCGTTATCATTCAATTGGTGGCAAGATTTGCTGGGTTATGCACGCTGTTGATATTTAAAATTTGCAAACTCTTTAAAAGACTTCCTATCTCTTGACCTGAAGCCAAAAGATCTCGAGCGTAGAACAAACAACCCCACGCTCCTAATCTTCTGAGGATACAAGATTTCATTTCAGACCTGGCTGAGAAACCCTTGACAGCCCGATAAGGGTAAAGGGTCCAATTGATGGATTTCGTTGTAAAAAGTCAGTATAGCATACTTCACCCTAGCTGCGCATGATCAAAAGCGCACTTTCTAGTTGCCTACAAAAACGGGGGTTTCGGATACTGGAATAACCAGTTTGTTGTTTATAGGGGTTACTAGAGTAGAAGTCATTACGTCTGCTCCTATTTTTAAATTGTAAATTTTAAGCGAATTATTATTTGGTATGTCTAATGTATAAGTGCCTGTTCTTCCTTTTTGATCCGGAACCAGCAATACATACATTGATTTTGTTCCATCTTTATACACATCCACTATTGGATCTACGCTGATAGTTTTTACATAGGTATAGTTACCCATGAGCTTGGTGGTTTGTAATAAATAGTCAGCTGCGGGGCGTCGGCCCTTATCATCTACTAGTCCTGCAGTTGCATAAGTACCTGTAGAATTAGGTGTATCATCATATAATTGATAGAAAAACAATTTTGAAATATCATGACGCATATATAATAAAGCGGTGCGCAAAGTCCAGTCACCTTGGGTTACTAATGCAGATTTATTACCAATAGATATAGCTCTTTGCGAACTTCCTGGGTTAATATCATATCCACATTCTGTTATCCAAACCTCTGGTTTGTTAATTAATGTTTTGGCAACACTTACAAAACTATCAGCGACTTTACCAGCTGTTGATAATTCTGGAGCCACGCCTACATCGTTCATTCTAGTATAACGGTGATAATTAATTATATCAAAACATAAATTAATGCTACCATCGGCTTTATAGCCACGATTTTTTTTGCACCATTCAATCATGTTTTTAACATAGATGGGGTCATCCAGGGCTAGCCCACCCATCACTACTACCATCGACGGGTCAGCTGTTTTAATCCCAACACCTTTACCAAGTTTTCCCATGTTACCATCATAAAATGCAGACATATTGGCGGCGTATTCGTCTGCCGACTGTTGAGCTTTAGGTCCTTTCCACCATCTATCTTCTTCGTTATTACATTCTATATATTTTATCAGTCCCATTCCAACTAGTAACTTATTTTCCTTAGAAACGCTTAGAAGTGATTTATCAACAGTGGTATTAAAGCCATATCTAGCAGCATATTGAAAAGCAACTTTAGCTTGAGCGATATATGACGCAGGGTCACTGCGGTCAGCTCCAAAGGGTATAGGAACATTTTCATTATCTTGCTCTGCGGCTGGCCAGGTACTCACCAACCATGGAGGTGTAGTTTTTAGACATGCCAAAACCAAAATTTTTTCCTGTTTAAGACGGGTATACATAACATCATAATCCCACCCGCCCTGATTGGTCGGATTGAAAGTATAGCTACCTTGAGTATGTTCAAGTTTGTCCCAATCCATATAATGCCTAGCAAGGCTAAATGATTTTATTAACGGGATATTCTTTTCGAGAATGGTTCCTCCGTTCAGCATATTCCACTCATACATATTAATACCAAACATATTTTTCAGGGGATTCGTCGATGCTAAACCCTCATTATAATTTGCTGAAGATGGTTTAGTATTCCCAGCCATTGGTTCCGGCCGTTGTGAGTTTTTACAATTATTAGAAAAAAAAATTGCAGTAAGAATGGTAGTAAAAATAATTAAGTAGATTAAACTATTTGATTTAGGATATTCGAATGAACTATTTTTTTTCATATTGTAATTTAGCGAAATATTAAGGAATAGGTTTCCTTTTTTTTAAATTTCTTAATAATATTACTTCGGAACTTCTTTTATAACTTTCCCTCTTCTTTAAAAAGCACTACGGCCGATTTTATACTGACCCCGTAAATAGAGTTAAACACAGATCGCAATACTTATAATTGGAGGGCAGTTAATGAGCATTCTAGTACCTTCCAATAAGTAATCCTTGTAATTCCTAAATAATGTAAATTGGCTACCTCGGTTCAGGTTCCTGATTGCAAACTTATTGGTACATCCTCGGGAACACTGTCTCATACAGTGCCCAGAGCTCCATTTATTACTTTATGAGCATAGCGCTTGCCTAAAAGATGTTCAATTGTAACGTTTTTACCTCTAGTTTTTTATAATCTTTAAAAAATCTCACGATCTCCGTTACAGCATGTGGTGGAAGTTCATTAAGGTCGTTGGTGTAATTTACAGACATATCATTCTTTGCAACTGCTACAATTTTATCGTCCCGCTCTCCATTATCCACCATATACATTACACCTATTCCTTTGCCTCAATCAGAGACATTGGAAACAGTCATTTGAATAAAGAGCTAGTATATCTGATGGATCTTTATCATCACAATAGGTTTGAGGTATAAAGCCATAATTAGCAGGATACATCACAGATGAGAAATAACACACGATCTAACTTTAGCAAGCCTGATTCTTTATCATTTTCATATTTCGCCTTTGAGCCTTTAGGGATCTCAATTATAGCGTTCACTGTTTCAGGACTATTTTCATTTGTTGAGACTTGATGCCAAGGCTGTTGAGTGTTTATTTATATTATTAATTATTTTGTTATCGACCCTTTAATTAAGTTCTTTGTAGGGACCGTAGAAAAATATTCCCAATCTGAGGCAATCTCTGGGCATACTTCAATATTTTCAATTACTTAGTCATCATTACTCCGCAACTTCGAATTCAGAGGAGCATGCAAAATAAGAACCACCGCCATTTAGGTTAACTTGAGTAGTTAGCTTATTATCTGAATGATTATACTCTTTAACAAAGCTGCCTATATTCCCAGTCGGCTTATGACGCAAAATTGCAAGCGGTTTGTATGTAGAAATAGGTACATATATTCCGTTTACTGCACTTTTAAAGCGTTCGGGGTTGTCCTGAATCCAAACTTCTACCTTGTAATGCAATGCTTTTACTTCTTGTATAAACTCGTCACCCATTGACTTATCAGGTAATTGGGGCCATACAAATCTTTTCTCATCACCGTGATTTGAAGAATTTGAGCTAATAAAATAACTAATCTCGATGTCTTGATGCATGCTATCTGCTGTTGTCATAATAAGGGTTTACTGCATTTGTTGCAACAAGTATTCCAATTTGACACAATAAGAATGAATCCTAGCTTTAAATAACACTTTAAACCACAGCAATTTTATAATAGGATCGTCTTTTTTCATACCAGCATAATGGAATAAAAATAGACACCCATTAATTCAAACAGCTTTTATGTTTGAAGGCGTAATCGTGTTGTCAGTACTTAAAAACAAATCGGATCTAGCGGGTTTTTGTTTAAAAATTATATTGACGGATATAGTGAAGTACTTACATTTGATAATGTCAAAGAACGCCATTCTTAAATTTAAATCAGGTTCAGATTTTCATTATAATGGTAGTACAAAATATTCTAAAAAGAAAAGCTTTTTCCCAATTACTGATCCTGAACCGGTTGAAAAACTTGATATATTTGTGAGGCTTATTAAATTTACTTTCCCTTATTATTCAAACTTTACTCCAAGACAAATTGAAAAGTTTTGGATAATATTTAATACTGGATGGGAAGAATGCGAGATACAGAAACAACTTTTGGATAGTCCGAGAAGACAATAGCCAATTTCTCCTTATTCCTTTACCGCATCCATTAATACTTGATTTTATCTTGATAACAGGTTCATGAGTTTTATAGTATTTTCTCTTATATTTATTATTGCTATTTAATTGCTGTTGGATACTGCAAGATTCCGTTCGCAGAAATAGAAAATCAATTACACTGCAAAAGAGACCTCATGTACCGGATAGGTTACCTTGCGAATGTTAAACTCAAAGAACCAATGTAGATGGGAATCTGATATTTTAGGTTTAGTAAGTGGTGTTGGTAAGCGGCTATTTTCTAGACAAAAGTTTATGACCCTTTATCTTATCCCATCGTATGACTCTCATAAACTCGCAATCATAATCACACCTTTCAAACCTATCTGTTAATTTTGAATTTCTTGGAAATACCCAAAACTAGACATCATTAAAAAAATACTAAATAATTTATAGTGCCATTCATAGGCTAACTAGAGCAAAATCACATTTGAGTTCAATATTATAGCTAAAAACCATACCTTTATGAAGCATTTTTTTGCCGAAACTGGCAAGCAATTGCTCTATTTTAATCTAACGCCAAATGATTAATTCTCTTACTGAAAAAGTTAAGACCTTAACAACTAATCTTAATTTAAAGAAAACACTTGGTTTAGTATTTCAAGCGGCGAAAGGTTGGATGATACTTGCTATCGTCATGATTTTTTTAGAAACCGCCTTGTTCCTGGGTTCTATATATGCGCTAAAAATGCTCATAGATAAGCTTTCTCATCTTAAGTCGACTGTTGCACGAAATGAAGATGAAATAATAACGCATGTAGTATTAGCAGCTTGTCTGGCTATTTTTTACGCAATCGCAAAGGCAACATCTGCTTATGTTACAGAAGTTCAGGCTACGAAAGTAGCCCACCACTTAGATGAAGAAATACATTTAACTGCCATATCGCTGGAGCTTTCCTACTATGAAAGCCCTGATTATTATGACGTTTTAAGTAGAGCGAAAGAGGCCGGCTCAGATCGACCTAATTTGATGATCACCACAATTTTAGAAATAGCCAAAAATACATTGAACCTTTTTGCCGTAGGGTCTTTGATTTTCTCCATCAATTGGATACTCTTGCCAATGCTGGTGCTCTTTATCCTACCTACGCTTTTCGTACGGATCTATTTTTCCAATAAGCAAAATGTTTGGAGAATTAAACACACACCGCTCGAGCGCAAGTCATCCTACATCAGCAATCTGCTTACTTCTGATACCTCAGCGAAAGAAATTAGATCATTCAACTTGGGCGATTACTTCAATGAACTTTACAAAAAAATACGAGTTGAAGTTTACCAGCAGAAGCTTAGCTTATCCTTTAAAAGAACAGGATTGGAAGTTATAACAACAGCTATAGCCAGCATGGGGTTTTTCACCTGCATTACTTATATCGCCATCGGTACAGTTCGCGGCACCACTAGTGTCGGAGATATAGTTTTATTCTTGGTTATTTTTCCCCAGTCATTTTCACTCATTCAAAACATAACTAATGGTATAGCTATTGTATACCACAATAACATATTTATTAACAGCATTTTTGAGTTGCTAGCTCTCAAGAAGTTGGTTACTACCTCAGAGAGTCATCAACCTATATCTAATTTTGAATCTGTCGATCTAGAGCTCAAGAACGTATCATTCACTTATCCACATGCTACTAACCCGACTTTAACCAACATCAACATTAGAATTCCTGCAGGTAAAATCATTGCCATCATAGGATTGAATGGTGCGGGCAAATCTACATTGATTAAGTTGCTGTGCAAGTTATATAACCCTAATGTGGGCACGATTACTTTAGGAGGCATAGATATCAACACTATTGAGATAACGGCCTATCGCAGGCAAATAAGTCCTGTGTTCCAAGACTTTTCTAAATACAACGTCACGGTGGCCGACAATATTCGTTTCGGAGACATTTTACGGGAATTTGAAATGGAAAATGTAATTGATGCCGCCAAACGATCTGGCGCGCACGATTTTATTAAAAACCTCCCAAATGGTTATCAAACTATGATGGGAAGAATATTTGAGGATGGCCATGAAGTGAGTATAGGTCAATGGCAAAAGTTAGCTATTGCCCGTGCGCTCTATAGCCCTGCCAGGTTTTTAATTTTCGATGAAGCCACCAGTGCATTAGATGCCATTGCTGAAAAACAGCTCTTCGACTCTTTCAGAAAGAGGATTAACAATAGAAGTGCGGTCCTTATTAGCCATAGGCATTCGGCTGTGAAGCATGCAGATTATATCTATGTTTTGTCTGGGGGTACCATTGCTCAGGAGGGTACGGACAAGGAACTGCTAGAAATGAGTGGTGATTATGCTAGTTTATTTAAAAACGTTGGGATTTCTGATTAGTATGGAAAAGAAAATTGCAATTGTGACCTGTTGTCTGGAGGACTGGGGAGGCAGCGAAGAGCTATGGGCAAGGAGCATTCCATACCTTTTGGTCGGTGGAATAACCCAAATTACTGTTTATAAAAACAAAATCGATCCAAGACACCATGAATTTGCAAGCCTTTTAGAAAAAAAAATACAACTAAAAGAGCTTAGTCCAAAAACCAAACCCATCAAAAGTGCTTATCTAAAAGTTTTTGACGCTATTCAGAAGGTCGGTGATAAGCTAGGCGTGGCTACCTACCAATGGCATAAGCCGGCTTATCATCTATTTAAACAATTGAAAAAAGATAAGCCAGACCTTGTTATTGTTTCCCAAGGGATCAATTTTGACGGCTTAGTATTTGCTAACCAATGTTTACAGCTTGACATCCCATATCTTATTATTTGTCACAAAGCCGTGAACTTCTTTTGGCCTGCAGAGAGCGACCGCAATTACATGAGAGAAACATTATTAAAAGCGGAGCAATGTCTTTTCGTTTCAAAACACAATAAAGAATTAACGGAAGAACAATTTGGAATACGACTAAAAAACAGCTCCATTGTAGTCAATCCAGTCAAAACCAAAGTTAATCCTTTACCCTTTCCCCCTATTGATCAAGGATTTAAACTTGCGTGTATTGGCCGTCTCTTTGTAATTGATAAAGGCCAAGATATGCTACTAAGGATTTTGCAGCAAGATAAATGGAAGAATAGAAATTTCTATGTATCTTTTATTGGAAAAGGTCCCGACAAGGATGCCTTAATTGAAATGGCAAAGCTATTAGGCGTAACAAATGTTTCTTTTGGAGGTTATCAAGAAGGCTTAGAAGCCATTTGGCATGAACACCATGCATTGATTGTTCCATCAAGAAGCGAGGGTTTGCCCCTTACAATCATCGAAGCCATGTCTTTAGGCAGAATGGTTATTGCTACTAATGCAGGGGGAAATGAAGAGGTATTACAAGAAGGAGTCACTGGGTTTATAGGCGAAGCAAACGAGAAAGATTTTGACAGAGCCATTGATAACGCTTGGGACAAACGGGATGAGTGGGAGCGCATGGGAATAGCTGCCGCCCGACATATTACCACAATCTTGCCGGAAAATCCAGCAGCAAAATTCTCCAATTTGGTTGTAGACATATTAAATAATACATTACATAGACGGAGATGAAAAAAGTGCTTTCATGTGAAATGTCATTAGCTTTAGATAAGGCCTTGAAGAAAGGTGTAAGCTATCTTCATGAACATCAGTTGCCTAATGGAGAGTTTGTATGTTATTACGCCCCAGACGAGGCCATGTACGAATGGACAGTGCCTGATAGTGCCGTATTTCCAACTGCGGTAATCGCGTCCTGCCTACTTCCACTTAGGGATTTACCTAAAGTTAAAAAGATTCTTGACAACACTGCCACCTTTTTGAATTATCAAATGATGTATGGGGGTGTTTGGAACTTTTTTACTAAATGGAATCCGCTTTTTAAGTATTGTCCAGCTGACCTTGATACTACGGTTTTTGCATCGCATGTTTTAAAAGCACTAAAAGTAGATTTTCCAGACAATGAAGCTCTCTTTTTACAAAGTAGAGATGAAAGAGGGTTATTCTACACCTGGGTGGTATTACGGCCAGCACGCAATTCGACAGTCACAAATTTTAAAATCATGGCAAGAGAATTAAAGCGTCCTTTCAAAAGCTTATTATTTTGGTTTAAACACGAAGTAGGAAGGAACGATGTAGATGTAGTAGTCAACGCAAATATCTTATTTTACCTTGGTACAACTGAACAAACCAAACCTATAATCAACTACTTATTGGAAGTGCTTTATGCAAATGAAGAGGAGCGTAGCGATAAGTGGTATAAAGATGCTTCTTTATTTTATTATTTTTTGTCAAGAAACTACGTTTCCATTAAAGAACTTGAACCGGCAAAACAGATCATTTTAGATCGGATTAATAGTTCCATTAACCCAGATGGCAGCTTTGGAAAAAGTGCGTTTAGCAGCGCGTTGGCTATATTGACACTAATAAACTTTAAACAGTATAATGAATCTCTTGATGCAGCTGTTGAAAGTTTACTTCAAGTACAGGATGAGTTCGGTTGTTGGGAAAGACACATATTTTTTTATTCTGGGCCGTCTAAAAAGGTTGGTTGGGGATCAGAGGAAATTACAACCGCTTTTTGTATAAAAGCGTTGGCAAGTTATAAAGGATCCATAAGCGAACGCTGTTAGAATGAACCTGCTTAAAATTACACGATATAACGAATGGTGGGAATATAAATTAGTCCCTTTGCTCACCGTCGCTTATTCAACAGTCTTAGTAGATCATTATCCTATAGAAAAGGCTGGACTGAGGATTCTCTTCCTTTTAATAGCAGTTATTGGCGGAGCCGTTTATGTAAGTATCATTAATGACCTGACGGATATCAAAGAGGATGCCAGGGCCGGAAAAAGCAACAGGATGGCAAATGTATCGCCGACTTGGAGGGTTGTCCTTTTAAGCATTTGCTTCGCCACAGCCGCAGGGTTTGCTTACTATATCTACCCTGATCGATTGGCTCTGAGCTTTTTCATACTCGCTTATATCACATTTTCCTGTTATTCTGTTCCTCCTGTCAGGCTAAAAAAAAGGGGCATTTGGGGATTGCTTGGTGATACCATGGGTGCACACCTTTTTCCTTCCTTACTAATTTCGGCAAACTTGAGCTTCTATTTTGCCGAGCAATTAAACCCATCGTGGACGCTTGCTATTGGTATTTGGTCGGTAATGTATGGCTTGCGAGGTATTTTGTGGCATCAGTTTTTCGATAGGGAAAATGACCTCAGATCGGAAACTAAAACATTTGCCTCTCAAGTTGATCCTAATCAATTTAAAATTCAGGAACAAAGCATTTTTATAGTGGAAATTCTGGCATTAACTTTCATACTATGGAAGGTCTTTACGATCTGGGTAGGACTAGGGCTCCTAGGCTATTTCTTGATATTTCTTATTCGGAAATTCGCCTTTCGTTATCAAACAGCAATAATAATTACCCCTATCACCGCCCCTTATCAATTGCTTATGAATGATTTTTACTTTGTATTTTTTCCATTAGCTTTGCTTCTATCATCGATTACCTACAGCAATGATGGTTGGTTAATTCTTTGTTTGCATTTTATACTTTTTCCTCAAAAATTAATTTTAGTTTTAAAAGATTTTATAATTTTCGCAAAAATCAAATTGAATTGTTTCAAATAGTCTCTTTAATCTAAAATAGTTTGAACTGCAATATTTAGTTGACGCGTTTAGCAAACTTTCTAATTAACGCGATATTAACGTATTTTTATTCATGATATCTCCACCTTTAGTTACCATCATTATTCCTACCTATAATCGAGCTACCAAAGTTTTTGAGGCGATAGAGAGTGCGATAAATCAAACATATTCAAACAAACAAATTGTGGTGGTTGATGATGGTTCAATTGATGAATCGAAAAAAGTTATTGCTAATTATCCCGAAGTAGAATATTTTTATAAAGAAAATGGGGGTCAGAGTTCTGCAAGAAATTATGGGCTCAAACATGCGAAAGGAACCCTAATCGCCTCTTTAGATTCTGATGACATCTGGCAACCCGATTTTTTATCACGCTGTGTCGCTAAAATTGAAGAAGGTAATTTCGACTTTGTCTTTGCTAATTGGGAACAGGATGCAAAAATTGGAACCAGTTGGGATTTTCTCGCAAATGATCCTTTTCTAAAGCCTTATCTCGTGAAAGAGCAAAACAGTTGGGTTGAACTTAACCCTCAAGAGTTGAGAGATCTTTACCTTAAATCTTGCCCGTCCCCTTCTTCCTCTGTACTGATTCGTCGCTCATCAATACTTTCAGGCTGGGATGAAGCCATCAATATTGGTGATGATTGGTTTATGTATTTAGAATTAATACTTTCTAAGAAAAGTAGCGCCGCATTCACAATGGATAAGTTGTGGAGGAAGAGAATCGATGAAATAAACATTTATGATGGGCGTAAATGGAGTGAAGTTCTAGAGCTTTTGTACATTGCAGATTTGAAAGCCACCATCGCGAAGTTTAGGCCTTTATTAAGTAAGTCTGAACTTAACATCCTCCAAAGGCGATACATGGAAGCCTTAGTGGAACTATCCAAACACAACCTGGTTCGGGAATATAAAATTCCGCTATCCATCAAATTATTGCTTCGTTCATTTGCCGTTAATTTATCGTTTACCTTGAAGACCATGCTAAAAGTATATATAATGGCCTTCGAACGGAAAATGAAATGGAGATAGTGATGCTGATTTTTTACTTCGTCTCGAGGAAATTAGGTGTAGGTTAATAGTTAAAACCTATTATCCTTGCAGTTTATTGGATAACCGAAACGAAAGCGCTTCAGGATATTGAGCCGCTTTAAGACCGAAGAAATAGCTGACATACTTTGAGCGCGTTGCAATTTGTATTTTTGCGCAATGTCAGTTATAATGAAACCATAATCGTAGATGAAGCATTTAAAACGAGTGATTAAACCAAAGGGGAACAATATATATCGCGCCAATAATGGCACCGGCTTATTCAACTCATAGCGTATATTGAAGTAATCGATTCGCGGAACGGGATTTTTTTTATTGCCTCTGATAGGTGCCCCAACCCTTGATAATACAACTAATTTAAAAAAACATACATCAACTATTTTTTCAGACTATGCATTAGCAGAAAGTTGGAAACAAGTTTGTATGTTTAATACCATAATATAATCCTTAAATTAAATGAAAATTACTGAAACCCGCCTTAAAGGCTTCTATAATTGAACCTCAAGTATTCGCTGATGCTCGCGGTTATTTTTTTGAAAGCTACAGTAAAAATAAGCTCGTTGACGCAGGTATAACTATTGATTTTGTACAAGATAATCAATCATTTTCCCATAAGGGTGCTTTAAGAGGATTACATGCACAGAAAGCGCCGCATGCACTGGCTAAATTAGTGAGAGTTATACAAGGGCGGGTATTGGATGTGGCTGTTGATATTCGCAAAAAATCGCCTACTTTTGGCCAATATGAAACTATTGAGTTAAGCGCTGAAAACCAATTACAATTTTTAATTCCTGAAGGATTTTTGCATGGGTTTGCTACGTTAGAAGACAATACCATTTTTGCATATAAAGTAAACAACTATTATGCAAAAGATTGTGAATTGGGTGTTAATGGGACGATCCTACCCTAACTATAAATTGGGGCCTAGACGAAGCAGATATTATAATATCTCCAAAGGACGGTATACTGCCTTTGTTTGCTGACCTGAACAGCCCATTTTAATAAGGTAAACAACGTCGTTGCGAGTGTAGCGTGGTAATCTCAGCAATTCAATAACGTGAAGTAAAGAGATCGCTATTTCATTCGTCACCACGGTCTTTGTTAGC
Organism: uncultured Mucilaginibacter sp.; assembly: GCA_964524015.1. Classification (GTDB taxonomy): domain Bacteria; phylum Bacteroidota; class Bacteroidia; order Sphingobacteriales; family Sphingobacteriaceae; genus Mucilaginibacter. The sequence continues at coordinate 12,215 of CAZGBN010000056.1, forward strand.
TCATCAGATTATACAACTCCTCAAATTTGGGGCTACGTACAATTAGATAAGGCGGTTTTAAAAGGCACCACCTCCGCTGTATTGGCATTATCAATCCGCTGGTATTCGTTGGGAGCAGTTGTTAAACGAATGCGTTCGTAAAGTAAGAACATTACTTCTGGGCCTTTATAACGATACCATTAGTACGATGATTAAATACATTTGAGAACTTATCCCATATTTCATCATCATATGAAGATATGTACTCGGCGTATGGTTGATTATTGTATGCCTGTTCAGGTAAATAGAACAATATTAGAGTGCATTTTAAGTGGCTGCTATCCTGCTTAATTTTTGATATAATAGTAGCTAATTCTTCATTCTTAAGCTCTTTTTTAATTCGCACCTTAATGCCTACACCTTCTGTGGTCTTAACCACGTTCCCAATATAATATCGGGGATAAACAATATGATCCCTATTCGGCCATATGAGCCAGCCCACAAGAAAAAGAATAAAAGCAAATGAAAAGAACTGTCCCACTGTTTTAATACGCCCCGATAAATTAGGGTGTGCTCCCAGATTTAATTTTAAATCTGCCAGGGTGCCAATAACTACAGCTGTGCTGAGATAAAATAATACAATAGAAATTAGGATTCTTGTCACGCGGCGAAGTTAATTAAAGTTCAAGGAAAATCTAATATCAATAATTAATCAATTAAAGTATAATTCGTTTGTTTGATTTTATTTATGTAATATCGATTACCAATTATAAACTTTATGGATTTCTTAGTTTTTGCGTTCTCATACGCTATTATTTTATTAGGCTTTGTAGTATTTGCGATTAACGATGCAGAGCATGATCCTCGCGACGATTTTCACTTCGGTGATAGTCGTTGGGAAAAGTTACCTAAGCATAAAGTCAGCGAGGTTAAATCTTGATCCACTTACTGAAATCTTGTCAAGATAATATTGCCATGGATGATCAAGGTCCCGTTCCTTTTATCATAATATTAAAAGCCGAAGCAGCGAGTATCAAACAGGCTTTTCTTTATACCTTACACGGGAGGATTTATAAACTTAAAGATTGTGTTAACCTAATATTCTAGGTTATGCATTTAATGGAAATATCGGAGTCAATCAACACATGATTGCACTAAATTCGGGAATAGTAATTAAGGGATGGGTTCAGTTACAACAAGAAATTTCCATTAATTCGTAGGAGAGAGAAAACCAGTTGGCTTAGAGTTTTACTACCAAGTCCTGGATAATTTATTTGTACAGCACAATGTCGTATTGGGTTAATTTTAAAGCGATGAAGGAAATTTGTCAGAAGATCGCCTTAATAACAGGAATAATCTTCTGATTAAATTAACCATTGCCGCTTTTTAATCTTTTAATTTGCGCCTGATCATTTTTGTTTTATAAGTTAGAGACCGATTAAATTTATCGCAAAGTTGTTCAACTCTTTAACTCTATTTGATTTACCAGTAATACTTCTCTTGCTTTGATTAAAAACGGCTTTATATAAGGCTCTACGTATTGCGCTAAAATAGATAATATTTTTTCTTTTTCTGAATCAGTTACGAAAAAAGATGTGGCTACAAGTAATTCCACTTTAGCCAATTTATCCTGAGCGTCCTCATTGCTAAATTGATAAAGCCGACCTATTGTGGCAACTTCGGCAAGAACATAATCTGTAATGATATTCATAATTCCCTAAATTTACGAAATCTAGGGGTTGGTTAGGTTAGTAGTTATACTGCTAACTACTTTTAATAACGCCCAATTTAGAAAATTGTTGTTGTAAATTAAACTGGAGTGATTACATGTTAACAAAATAAGTCAATTTCATTAAATGCGGCCATTGTTTTTGGCATTAATCTCATTTATTTCAATGAGTATGCTTCGAAAAAGTTTCTCCAGCAAAGCTTCACGCTTTTGTGAAATAGCATCCAATAAACTTTTTTTGACACTGTCGGGCATGGAAAAGTCCAACATAATATTAGTTTCCACCCTTGATAATCTATCATAAAGTGACTCCCTCCTATATTCAAAGCGGGCTAGAACTTCTGCTATCTCGGCAAATAAATCTACCATTGAACTAATATACAAATATAATGTCGTCTCAATTAATTTTTTCTCGCAATCTTGAATAGATGTGTAAAACTCACAAAAAATGTTGATAAAACATTAGTTTTTAATAAAATACTAACCATTTTATTACTAAATTAGCATTTTCATTTAACGATTGATACAATGAGAACTAATAACGAAAGCAATAGCATATTAGAGGCTGCTCTTAGTTACGCAAAGTTTGAGGCGATCTCGGGGCTATCTATTAAATTTTTGTCAAAATTACACAGCCGAAGCCAAGAAGAAAATCAAAATAGTCCACATCAAAGTACTGAAGAGCTTAAAGTTATTGATAAAGCCGAAACGCACAACTGATAGCACATCAATTTGATTAGAAAGGTTGAAAATGTACGCAGTTTGAAGAGATATCTGAACGTAGGTTACATTCAACATATTTTAACCAATAAATTGACCGCATTCGCCGAACGCTATTATTAATTAATAATCATTATCCGCATTTCAAATTCAGACGAGCAATCATAATAGAATCGCTTTAGCTTTACGCTTTAGCTTTACTTGCATAGTCAGCTTTCTACCCGAGAGATTATACTTGTATAAAATACTAACCACTGATAAAATTTATACATCACGATTATTGAGTATCATAGATCGTTTGAGAATATAAACCGTTCACTACTTGATAAGATTTGTGATATGGTGGAAACCCAATTATTCTAAATACTGGCCGGATAGACCCCATTTTTTATCAACTCCGATATGGATTTTTTCACGATTGGTTTATCCTCTTTATAAGTTACGCCAAACCATTTGGATGGAGTAGGGATAACTTTAAAATTAGCTTGACCGGTTTTTATTAATTTATCTGCAACCAGCGGTATAAAAAATTCTGCTTTAGGGTTATTCTCATTAGCCTCGACAAAATCGCGAAACATTTGCTCGCTTGGTTGAAATACCGCAGGGGTAAAGCCCCAAAAATTCATAGATACGCGCTTGTCATTTGGTAGCGGATGTTCGCCTGTAGCATCTTTATAAGCTACACTGCCATCCTCTTTAAAATAAACTTCGGTGCGCTCGTTTACTTCGGTCATGTTGCCATCGGCATCAACCTCGCATACCCCGCGAGAAACTGAACCATAATCAGATAAGGTTTTATTTATCTGGTAACCTACCAAAGCGTATTGTTTATCGCTGGCCTCAGTAGTTAAAAATTTGGCCATTTTTTCAAAGGCGTCATAACCATAATAGTCGTCAGCGTTGATTACGCAAAAAGGCTCATTTACCTGGTTGCGCGCGGCCAATACCGCATGCGCCGTTCCCCATGGTTTAGCACGCTCAATGATTTTATCAATACCGAAAGGTCTTAGATCAAAGCTTTGAAAGATGTAATCTGTTGCTACTTTGCCTTTCAGCTTAGGCTCAAATATCGATTTAAAAGTATCAGCAAATTCTTCACGAATGATAAAGCCTATTTTACCGAACCCGGCTTTAATAGCATCGTGTATAGAGTAATCAATTATAGTTTCGCCATTGGGGCCAAAGCCGTCAACCTGCTTCATGCTGCCGTAACGGCTGGCCATTCCTGCGGCTAGTATTAATAATGTAGGTTTCATTTGTTTATAGGTGTGCAATTAAGACAATTAGGTTAAGCTAATGTTTGCCCAGCTAGTTTATGTAATTAATCATTGCATTTATCTTGACTAACTAATAAGTTACCGGCGCTCCTTAAAATTTAAACTTCTTTATTATTCTACATGTTTAAATATTTAATACATAGACTGGTAAGCCAGTTTCTATAATACAAATCATGAGGGAAGGTATTCGTTATTTAAATTTAGTAAAATTTCGTCTAACGAATTACATAATATTGAAGCATTTGACTTTAATTTTTCGTTAGAATGTGATTGGTAATGTTCAAGTTCGTTTATAACTGGAATTAAAGCATTGACATTAATATAAATTAATGAAGTTTTAATTTTATGGGCAATTTTACTTATTTCATCCCAACTGTCTGTTTCGATCAAGCTCACCACTTTTTGTTTCTCATTCGATAACATTGTGACTAGAATGTTTAAACCTTTATTAAAGAGAACTGAATCATTTCTACTTGCTTTTTTTATTGTTGATAAATCAAAAAGCTTTTGTTTTGAAGAGTTCGTTATATCCTGGTAATGGCCGGATGTTACATCATTTAACCATTCTTCATTGGTTAAGTACC
>CAZGBN010000057.1:0-13992 GCA_964524015.1 uncultured Mucilaginibacter sp.
GCTACCCTTGCCAGATCAGCAAGAAGCCGTTCGTGCGCGAGCCAAAAGCCATCGGGTGCTTGCTTTGCCAGTTCTACCCAATGCGGTCCCCGCATGGTCTCTTCCGTCCAAAGATGGCACCCGCCCGGGGTCGGCGTAATGATCCATGCATGATACGCCTTGGATTCCTCGGCGACCTTTGGGTATCCGCCCCAAGCGATGCGTATGTATGGTTCAAACTCCTGAACCGAAGCGAAAACATCCTGTCCGGCGAAGCTTGTTTCGAACTCTGTACCCATCTGCAACGTTTCGTGTCCATGTAAGAGTTGGACCTGACTTATGCTTGGATAGAATTGCGGCCATGCATTGGTATTAGTAAGCAGAGACCAGATTGTTTCAGGCGATGCAGAAACTTCAAGTTCATTCGTAAAATGGATTGGGCACCGACTGGGAACCATGTCTTCGGGCCATCTGATTATTTCAAACATTTTTTTATAGATTAATGTAGGAGCAAATCTCCTGCATGTCACCCATAACGAAAGAGGACATTTGGCGCAAAAAACCTGTGACATTTATCACTGATATAATTGGTTGAACTTGGCCCCTTATCAAAAAAGTGGCGTATTGTTTTATCTCCGCTGAACACTCAACATCTTATTTAATGCCCCGTCGGAATGCATACGTTCACCATTTTCAAGTGATTGTTTGGCGCCATTTGCTACTCTTTCGCGCATGCTAACTTCATATGCAGCAATGGCCTCCTGCAATGTTAGATATTTATCAGAAGATAAACATTCGCTCAATTCCAAAGCATCAAACATGGAAGTATTTGCTCCCTCGCCCGCGAAGGGCGGCATGACGTGTGCCGCATCCCCAAGTAGTGTTAAATTGGTCAGGGCTTTCCAAGTTTGATCTAAAGGCATACAATATATCGGACGCGGAATAACAGGCATTGTCGCATTTTCAAACAGTTCGTACCAAATAGTGCTCCATTCGAAATATTCTTTTTTGAACCATGACAACAATTGCGTTCTATCAGAAAAATTCAAACCACTATTTGCTGCCCAGTTTTCACCCATTTTAAAGCTTGCATAAAATCCCAGGCCGCCACAGCCTTTTTGGCCTCCAAGTATATTCTTTCCATTTCCGAACGCCATTATTTTCCCACCATTCAACAGTGCATACAAATGGGGCGTTGCTTTTGCTGCATTATCAATATTTATTTCAACCATGGTAACACCGGTATAAAAAGCCTTCGTTTTTGTAACGTATGGACGGATCTTAGAATTAGCTCCATCTGCCGCAATTACAAGATCTGCATAAACACATGACCCGTTTTTAAAATATAATACCCAACCCTCATTTTTCTTTTCCATCGAAATAAAATTACTGTCCCAAATAACTGTTTCCGGCTGCAATGAGTCCAAAAGTACTTTTCTTAATGCACCACGCTCTATTTCGGGACGATTAGGCTCACTGCCCAAATCTTGATTAGGTTTGATTTCATGGTCGTTGAACATGATTTCTGCCCGCTCATTTACAATAATTCTCTTATCCGCACCTTGAAGGAAATTTGTTTTGAACTCTTCTATCAAATTTCCTTTGCGTATGGCCACCCAACCCGAATCTTCATGCATATCGAGCGGTGAACCCTGCACGCGGGCGTGTTCGTCAATATCCCGCTCATACACTTTTACCTTTGAGCCCTTAAGCTGTAAAAGCCGCGCCAGGGTTAGACCTCCCGGACCACCGCCAACAATTGCAATTTGTTTATTCTTAAGTAACATAAATTGATGTTTTTAATTAAAATACAAAATTGTGCCCAATCTTAGAGATAAAACAACCAAATTAGACTTAAAAATAGCTGTAAAAGACTTTTATGGAAAATGATATGCAGCAAACCGAGCCGAATGTCCTGAAAAGGTTCGCTCAGTTATTAGGGACGGAATTAAAAAACTGGAGATTAGAAATCCCTGAAAAGTTCGGTAAAGGTTATTGTGCCGGGTTCGTTTTTAATGAGCATATCCGAATGCTCATCCTAAATTATGAACTTAATGAAGACTTGGTAGTTGAAAATTCTGACATCAATGATGCTGGCAAAACTATCCTTTTCAAGTTCCAAAATATTTTCCCTAAAACTGAAGCATTGTTCGTTGGGAAGAAATTAACCGCAGCACCTTCGGTTTTTATTGCAACTACGAGCCTTAGGACCGAGGTCGTTATTCCGATACATACCAATACGGCTACCATAAATATAGAAGTGGATGCAAATTATCTAAACGGACTATTTGATCTGTCAGAAAAATCGCCAGTTTTACAAGGTCTACTACAGAATACGCAGCCCTTACTGTTCGAACAAATGATTTATCCTTCGTTGCAGAAAGTTGTGGATGAAATCGTGACTGAATCGGTTGAAGAAATTTTTAAGCTGTTTTTTTTAAGGATAAAGGCTGAAGAACTGGTTTGCAGATTATTAATGGAATTGGAAAAGCGGGATGCACAACAGCTGTATCCCTTAAACAGTCGCGATATCGCCGCCATATACAAAGTTAAAGAGCAAATGCTCGCGCATCTTGGAAATCCACCCCTTATTAAAGAACTGGCAGTTTCTGCCGGTATGAGCCCAACCAAGTTTAAACGGTTGTTTAAGCAAATCTTTGGCAAAAGCAATTTCAGTTATTACCAGGACTTCAGGATGAAAGAAGCTGCCCATTTGTTGAAAGAGGAGAAGCAATCCGTTTCAGATGTCGGCTATAGGCTCGGCTTTACTAATCTGAGTCATTTTTCAAAAGTCTTTGCAGCGCGTATCGGAATGAAGCCGAAACTATATAGTAAATCTTGAAATTATAACGTTCAGTGATAAAATTTTACCTCTAATGCTTTGGTGCGATGGTAACTCCGATCAATTTTAAGATAATGGTGGATAAAAATTTTTACTGGTGAAAGTTACCATCAAAAACCAAACATAAAACTTGCTATATGCTATTCTTCTGGGTTGTGCTGACTGATTACATCCAGGTTCTCCGTTTCATTTTATGGCAAACAGTTTCCATACATCGATGCCATAGTTCTGACGGTAGACCCGCAGCTGTCAGCCCTTGCTTCAATATATCATCCGGTAAGTCTCCACGTTGAACTGCTCATCTAACAAGAATCATCTATCGGTTTTTAACAGTGCTTTTCCTCTATTTAACCCTGAAAAAGCAAGAGCTTGATCTATTTCCTCAAGCCTGAACTTAGCGCCAATCTTAAACCGGAAATGTGGCATATGGATTACCTTGCTGATCTCATCCAACGCTATTGCTAATTGATGAGGATCCTGAACAGTCTCTGTTTTAAAATTACTGAATCCTTTTATTGTTATCTGTCTGATAAGGATGCCTGTATGAAATGAAACCGGAACGCTGCCCCCAAGAAAACCATAAGCATAAATAGTGGTTCCAGCCGGAGCCATTTCCAGTACCTCGCTAAGTAAAGTTCCCCCCACGCCGTCAAATACTGCCGTGGTTTTTAATTGGCCGGATAATGCAGCAAAATGCTCTTTAAATTGCGACGTGCCCTGAATTAGCACCTGGCTAGCGCTGAGCGCTTCAAGTTCTTTTTTACCTTCTTCGTTTCTGACGATCGAAATCACCGGAAGTCCTGCATTTAGGCAGAAACCCAGCATTGCTCTACCTGTATCAGAATTTCCCGCCGTAACGACGATGCCCTGATGTCCTTCCTTTACAGCCTGCCTAAACGCACTATAAGCTGTAATAACATTTACCAGCACTCCGGAGTATTCGTCCGGATCAACATCATCCGGCAGAATAGCGCATTGCAAATAAGGCAAGTGTGCATATTCACTCCAGGTGCCGACGATATCGTCGCCGGTTGTTAATGATCGGTATACTGTAACGAATTTGCCTGAATATTTTTCGGGTACCCCTTCACCCAAAGCCATAACTTTTCCCACACCGGAGACCCCGGCGATGTTATAACGACTTTGAGTGAACATGCCTGGTGGGAAATTGCCGCTGATTACAAATTTATCGCCAGCATTAATGCCCATTGCTGTCATCTCAATGATTACGTGTCCAGCGCTTGCCTTTTCAGGCTGCGCTACATCGCTTAAAGTAACATGGCCCTTTCCAATAATTGTTATTGCTTTCATTTTTTATTTTCTTTTGAAGAAAACAAAACTACATTTGTACACTCTTTATATCAAGTACCTACTAAAAAGTGTGTATCATGGCAGCTGTAAAAGAAAGTTCTACTAATCAAATTAATAAGAGGCTTGTTACTACTAAATGCCCCGTAACATTTATTGCTAATAAAATCGGCAACCGCTGGAAACCATTGGTGATCCGGGAGCTCTTTTCGGGTACAAGACGCTATGGTGAACTAAAAAGAGCGATACCAGCCATTACCGAAAAAATGCTCATCCAAACCCTTAAGGAGCTGGAGGTCGGTGGTATCGTCAATAGAAAGGCAATGCCTGTAGTACCACCTCATGTAGAATACAGCTTAACCGACAGCGGTCGGGATCTGGAATCGGTGATCACCGAAATGGTCAAATGGTCCTTGAAGTATAATACCAGTAAATAATCTCTGCTCATTTCTCAATTAATTAAGGGGTATTTGTGTAATTGGTTATAAATGGAGTTTTTTGGGAATGCCTGATTATCAGAATGGTTCGGCGCAAATTTTCTTCAGCATAGACCTGTCAATTGGAAGTCCGTGTAGAAACAATAAAAGATAAATTTGTCTTTTATTGTTCCGATGCCTACATTTGTACGATCCGAAGCCACAATATAAATAATTACAGAGGCAAAAAGGATAAAAAGGTATTAATATATTATTTATGACAACAGAACAAAAATCCTTCATTACTGCAACCGTTCCCGTGTTAAGGGAAAATGGCGTATTGCTAACGAAATATTTCTATAACCGGATGTTCACGCATCACCCGGAGTTAAAAAACCTCTTCAATATGGGTAACCAAAAAAGCGGCAAGCAGCAAACGGCATTGGCCCTGGCAGTCCTTGCTTACGCTGAAAACATTGCAAATCCAATGGTCTTGTTACCCGTTATAGATCGAATCGGCCACAAACACGTCAGTCTCGACATTCGTCCTGAACAATATCAAATCGTTGGCCGGCATTTGATCGCATCGATCCAGGAGGTACTGGGTGAGGCTGCGACACCAGCTATAGTTGATGCCTGGTCAGCTGCTTACCAACAGCTTGCAGCATTAATGAGTGGCCATGAAGCAACATTATATCAGCAAAAAGCGGCCACCGAAAGTGGTTGGACTGGCTGGCGACCATTTATTGTCCAGCGTAAGGTCGCCGAATCAAATGAGATCACCTCATTTTACCTGTATCCCGCCGACGGCGGGAAGGTAACCAAACATCTGCCGGGACAATTTATAAGTTTGCGCACATTCCTGCCGGGAATACAATTGAACCAGTCTAGGCAATACAGCATCTCGAGCGAACCAAATAATGAATATTACCGGATCTCTGTTAAAAGGGAAATGAGTCAACAATTGGACACGAACGGTATGATCAGTAACCGGTTGCACGACCATGTAAATGTAAATGATAAGGTTGAGATCACTTCCCCATCCGGCAATTTCACATTGACACACGACCTCGATACACCTGTCACCCTGATCAGCGGCGGTGTCGGGCTTACGCCGTTACTGAGTATGCTGCAAAGCCTTATTAAGAACGATCATCAGCATCCCATCACATGGTTACACGGTTGCCGCAACGAAAATGTACACGCATTTAAACAGCATGTTGAAGATATTGCGGCGGATTATCCAAATTTCAGTCATTATACATTTTATAACGACCCAACTGATGCAGATAGGGCGGCCGGCATTCTTGCTGGTTACCTTGACATCGCTGCTATACCGCAGCTTGATCTTGATTTGAATGGACATTACTTCGTTTGCGGTCCCGCCGTTTTCATAACTAAACAATATGAGGACCTTATCGCCGCGGGGGTTAATAAAGACCGCATTTATTTTGAAGAGTTCGGGCCACAAGTGCTGTCCTTAAATTAAGCTTAAGCTTCGGCTTGATTTTAAAATTAACGCTTACGCTAAAAACAAGTTTCGAAAACAAATCTTTACCAGCATTTCCGTAGACCTGATGGCCGGAATATTGAAAACCCGCAAACGTATTGTTAAAACGTTGTCAGAGCTCATAAAAATGCTTTTAAAAATGCCAGATACGATTCGATGTTAAAGCGTAAGCGATTAATGCAATTATTATGACAATATTTAAAATAAAGCGGATTTATGAATCGGCCGAAAAGGCGGACGGCATGCGGATCCTTGTCGACCGCTTATGGCCCAGAGGGATCAAAAAAAATTCCACATCACTTGATGCCTGGCGAAAAGATCTTGCACCGACTGTACAATTACGTGAATGGTATGATCACGATCCGGTAAAATGGGAGGAGTTCCAACTTAGATATTTAATGGAACTCAAGCACAATTTAGCCGTAGGGGATTTTCTGCGAGCGATAACGGATGAAGAACTCGTTACGCTTTTATATGCTGCCAAGGATACCAACCGTACTCATGCCCTGGTATTACAAGAATTTTTGGAAAAAATGTCCGGTCAGGTAACCGGTCGCCGTTAAAGTCACTACTTTGCTCCGCAAGTATGTTTGATTTAATTCGTGCGAGATTAAGCCGGACATGGTCTGTCGCGATCGTTAACGGACAATGTAGAAGGCCACCATCAGTAAATTGGCGCCCAGACTTATGAGGGTAAGCGAGATAATAGTCCTTATCCCGGCGCCATTGAACCCGGCTGTCAAATTGAAAAAAAACAGCAAAATGGTCACACCTAAACATAAAGGTGACGCAGCATAATAAAAGATCAATACTGCAGGTATAGGGAGACATAATACGGCTTGAAATATAAATGAGATAACGAACCATTGCATACGGTCTCTTTCATGTTTTTTTGTGAAAGCGGTCCACCTGTTCCAGGCGAAGTTGTTGTTAAGTTGATTTTCCATTGTTATTAATTTTAGATTAAAGAATACTCATACATTACTCCACCAGTCGGATAACCAAACCATCCATTTCTAAGGTCAGCCTGATTTGGCAAGCTAAACGGGTGAAGTTTTGAAGGTCTGGCAATAGCTCGAGCATATCGAGTTCCTGGCCCATTGGCAGCTTTAAATGTTCGATACCAGACAAGACTTGCACAGCGCAAGTGGCACAAAGTGCGATACCGCCACAAGTGCCTGGAACCGGATAGCCGCCCGCCTTCAGCACTTCCATCAAACTCAGGTTAAGGTTAACTGGTATTTCCAGCTGTTCCTCCCGGCCATCGCGATTGATGATCCAGATCGTGATCAAATCAGAACGTGTTGATGCCATAGACCGTGGTATACTTAAAACTTAGTTTCTCGTCAGGGTAAACATATTTAAAAGCGCTTTGCATCGCCAGCGCGGTTTCATGAAAGCCACATAAAATCAGCTTGAGTTTTCCCGGATAAGTGTTGATATCACCGACGGCATATATCCGGGCGATGTTGGTTGAATAGTCTGCAGGATTTACCGGTATTGCAGAATTTAAAACATCCAAACCCCATTCTGCGATGGGGCCGAGTTTTGGTGTCAAGCCGAAAAGCGGAATAAAATGATCAGCAGGGATGATAAATTGTGGCAACTGCTCACTGACTATACTTAATTCCTGCAAATGACCATCGCCATATAATGTTGTGACATTGGAATGAAGCAGCAGGTCAATTTTTCCTGCCTTTGCCAGTTCAAATACTTTTCCGGCAACCTGGGGAGAACCCCGAAAGGTGTCCCCGCGGTGCACCAGGGTGACTTTAGCTGCAATGTCTGCAAGAAAAACCGTCCAGTCAAGAGCAGAGTCGCCCCCGCCCGCTAAAACCACGTTTCGGCCGCGCAGGATTTCAGGGTTTCTAACCAAATAACTTACACCCTTGCCCTCGAACTCCTTTAACCCATCAATAGACGGCTTGCGCGGCTCAAAACAACCTAGGCCGCCAGCAATAACCAACACCTTGCAGTGAATCACGGTATTTTCATTAGTGAATACGGTCAGAGAACCATCGTTTTCTTGTCGGACACTATCTACCCGTTCGCCAAAAGTGAAATCAGGATTAAAAGGACTGATCTGCTCAATTAACCGGTCGACCAGTTCCTGCCCCATGATCTTCGGATAGCCGGGGATATCATAAATTGGCTTATGCGGGTAGATCTCCGATAATTGCCCGCCCGCCTGAGGCAGCGCGTCGATCAAATGGCACCGCATCTTTAGCAGGCCCGCCTCGAATACGGCGAACAGACCTACCGGTCCGGCTCCAATGATACAAATGTCTGTTTCTGAAATTCCGATCTGATCTTTCATGATCCTTCTGACAAGTTCATACCTGGATTAAAAAACAAATACTGTCTTCCTCAGCTTCCACAGAGTGGGGGATATTTACAGGAATATCAAGATCATCAAACTTGTCCATTGTTATTTTGCCGCTAGCACTGAGATAACTTATTTTCCCTTCAATTACGACAAGCCGGGTGGAAACTCCTGTTTTATGCTCTTTTAACGACATGCCTTTCCTGAATCCGAGAACGATGACCCTGGATGAGTTTCCTTTAACTAATACTTTAACTACCGGTGCCGCGGCGCCTTTAAGTTCTGCTATTACTTCTTGTATGATCATATTATGTATTTTTAAATTAATATTCTTACAGCTAACCCGTCAAGCTGTTCATCAACTATCAACTGGCAGGACAGGTAGATATTTTTGTTATAATGACCTGCTCTTAGCAGATTAACATCACCATTTCGTTCGTAAGCGGTGGGTTCTTGTTTTTTTTCAATAACCTCAATCAGGCAGGTTCCGCATTTACCCATGCCAAGACACTCTCCAAACCCTTCAGTATAAATGCGGTCATAGATAAGCATCATCAGACTGCGATATTCGTTGGGGTAGGTACGAAGCTCATGCTGCTCGCCGTCGTAGGTCACCTGAACAATTATATCTTTTGTCCGCCCGCTGCTCATGACAACGTATAACTTTTCGCCCAGAACTCATCCGGAAAATCATCTTTAAACGCGGTGGGATGTTTTTCGGAAAAATATTCGCCAACTAATTTCAGCGCGCTTTCGGGTAAATGCGTTTCCAGATGTGGGAACAGCGTTCTTTCTTCAAAACGGATATGTTTGATCAGCAGTTCCGCAAAGGAAAGATATTCACCGGCGTTTTCATTTTCGTAATGATTCAAATGATCCAGCCGTGTTCCCAGCATGAGGTGTTCGGAAACTCCCTGACGGGTCAGGTTATCATCCAGGCGGTTAAACAGCAATGCCTCTTCCTCCCGGAAATGTTCCTTCAGGTGTCCTGCCCAAAAGAAATTGATATATTTCAAAATCTTATGAAGAGGAATATCTTTTCGTAAGCCTTCCTTGATCTTCCAGCAGAACAGCAGGCCTGCGTGATGATCATGGGACAGAGCGATCATGTGTTTGTTTCGTTTAATAGGCTTGTTTTCCATGGAACGGTTTTATAAAGTGGAGTAAGTGATGACCGCATCACTTCCTATGACGATCAGTGCTTTAAAATCTTCGACGACCTTCAGGATATGTTCTTCATGGGCTGCAATGCATTGATTTGAACCGGCACCTAATTCAAACGTTTCGCCCTTATAGATCAGGAGTGCGTTGCCGGACTCCACCATGATGAAAGCATCGGAGGTGGCAAAATGCCGGGGCATGTTAGTCCCGGCCGGCAATTCTACTTTGAGAATTCTGTATTGTTTATTCTTAGTTAATTCTTCCATAATATGATTTCTTTTTTTTCTGAAAACAGCATTATACCGCTTTCTATACCGATCAGTAACAGTACCGGCGCTTTGATCACTTCGAGAATAATATAGAACCAATGGGCGTTATGTTCGGTTACCTGGCGCCCACGGATGATTTCGTCCGCATACTGATCGAGGACGGGCAAAAGCCATTTGGTTTCAAGGGCCAGGATAATACCGGCAATGGCGATCAAATAAAAACCCATGCGACTGGTTTTCCTAAAGATGCAAGTGGCCACAAGGACCAGAAAAAATGTCCATTCCGTAACGTTCAGCGTCTTAAATATGATCTTACCGACTTGCAAGCCTTCAACCATTCCCAGGCCGGGCGCGGTAAACTTCAAGGGCGCCTCCATAAAACTTATTGCCGTAAAGAATCCTAACCAAAAAATGGCTGTGATACATCTCAGCGATAATGCGAAACGTTCATTCATGGCTTTTCACGGGTTAATGTTTTTTACTGCTTTCATAATGCGGGCGATGCTATAGGCTCGTTTTTTTGCATTTTCCGCAATCTGACCCTGAAAAAGGTCGTCTACGGTTCCCTGAAAAAGTAAGAGCCAACGGTCGAAATGATCTTTGGTCAGCGCCAGCGGCAAGTGCTTGGTCAGCGGGTCATCACTGAACTTTTTAGTATAAAGCAATAAGGTTGACCAAAAGTCGGTCATTCGTTCCAGGTGATGGTCCCAATGGTCACCAATGACGGTTTCAAAGACAGGTGCCAGTAATTCATCCTGCCGTACCTTACCATAAAAGGTATTCACCAGGGTCCGTATATCTGCTTCATTGTTGATGTCGTGATTTTCCATTTTCTATCAAACGATTACGCGGTCACTATTGCCGTTGAGCTGCTGCAAACGGATTAAAAACATACTGGCCATCAGTTCGGCGCGCTTCTTTGCATCCTCGGCAACGTCGCCCTCAAACCGCTCATTGATGGTAGCATAAAACAATTCCAGCCAGCGCTCAAAATGCGCTTGCCCTATCTTCAAAGGTGCATGTTTAGCAAACGGATTACCCCGAAAGCCGGGCACGCCGAAAAGGGCGGCATTCCAGAAGGCATACATCTTCTGCAGGTGCGGTCCCCAGTCAGCGATCGCTTCCATAAAGACCGTACCGATCAGCCCGTCGGTTTGAACCCGGCTATAAAATTCATCGACAAATACCTTGATGTCTTCGACGTCTTCGATTTTCTTTTTCATTTGAACAATGGAGTTTGACCAGAAGTGATATGATAATAAACCGCCCACGCGGTAAAAGCAATTAACAGGATAATGATCCAAAAGGGAATGCTTTGCGGCGTTTCGCTGCCCTGTAGCATAAAGGTTTTCTGATCACCTTTGCCATAAGCATTGATCATCAACGGGATTACCCCATCCACTACTTCATCTTTACGGATGCCTTCAACGGCGATGGCGGGGCCGTTCCGCACGATGAACGGAATGGTTTTAAGTCCTTCTTTTCCCTTATGATCTTTGCTCACCACCATAAGCGTGTGTTTGCCGTCTGTCAGCTTCTTGGTGTCCAGCTCAAAGGAAACGGGTGCCGGGAAAGTGCCGATGGGTTGCGGGTCGTCGTCAATGAACAACGTTACAAAGCTTTTGTCTTCCATTGCTTAGGGATTTAAAATGATATTTTTAATATTTTCATGGCTTTTCTCCTTTGGCCTGGCAAGGCACCTGACCATCGCGTAAAAGGAATACACCGTGACGATCACCATCATGCTTACCACGACATAGTCCCAGTTGCTGGACGGCCCGGCACCATGAGTGATCCCTTGCAGGAATTTTGGCTGCTGCGCCTTACAGGCATTACAAGCCATAGCGGTGGAATGTGCTCCAAAAATGGCTATCGCCAGCAACAATGCGCTTAAATAAAAAGGGTGCTTTTTCATATCTATTTGGCTACAGGTCCTGTTTTGACCTGGTTAAATAATTCTTTTATTTCCGTCAGGGTTACCTTTCTTCCATTATTACCCCAGCTCGTGCGCTCATGGTTCATGATGGCGGCGATCTCTTCCGGCTTGAGGTTGTTGTTGGTTCCAACAGCAGGCATTACGCCAAAGCCCTCGCTTGCCCTGCCGTTGTAGCCCTTCATGATAATGGTCAGCTGTACCGTGGGATCTTTGTCCAGAACGATCGGGCTGCCTTTGAGGGCGGGAAAGGCACCTTTCAGTCCTTCTCCGTTCTCCTGGTGGCAACTCTGACAATTAGCGGCATATAATGCTGCGCCGTCTAACTCCGTATTCAGTTTGCTGGTTGTACCTGGCAAAGCGGCTTTGACTTCTTTTCCATATAAGAATAGCGGAGTCGGCTTACCGTCCGGTAATTTTAACTGCTTAAATGATTTAAGATAAGCGACGAGCGCTAATGCATCTTTGGTAGCGATGATCTTGCCGGTGACACCCTGCCTGAATTCGTCAGGCACATTCACCACCACGTCTTCGGGAAATGCATACTCTTTTACCTCGAACAACCAGGAATAGGCCGGCATGATCGATTGGGCGACCACTGACCTCGGGTTATACAAATGCAGCAGGTGCCAATCCGCGCTCGGCTGGCGATTACCGATATTCATGAGGTCCGGGCCGGTACGTTCCGAGCCCATCAGATTGGCTGTATTGCGCCAAACGTCCGTCCGGACGTTGCGCGCATAATCAGCGGCAATGCTCGGGCGCGTGCCCCACATTTTGTCCATTTCGACGTTACGTACCTGCTGGGTATGACAGGCGATACAACCTTCTCTGATAAAGATGCCTTTACCTGTCACTTCTTCACTGGTCAACGGTTTACTTTCCGGAAGCGGCGCGTTATTGTTTTGAGAATCCAGCGCCGGGAACACCGCAGCAAACATCGTCAGCCCGATGAATAGGATAATGGCTGCACCAAAGAGTCTTTTATGATTGTTATAAATATCCATTGCTTATGGGTTGATGGGGTTAACGGGTAATTTTTCCAACTCGGCAAATACGGCTTTTTGCAGATCGCCTTGTGTTTTGCTTGCAATCATATAGTACAGGTTATAGGCAAAAATGAGGTGCGCCGCCCACATCAAAGTGCCGCCGATGGCCCGCCACAACCAGTATGGCGCCATCAAAACCACCGAATCAATAAAGGGCTTGCCCTCCAGCCATGCCATTCCTTTCAGGGTGCCGCCGATCATCAGCGGGATCGTATAAAATAATAAGCCCAGCAGTGCCATCCAAAAGTGTGCGCCCACCCAGGCCTGTTTCGGTTCCTTGCCGGTCAGGCGGGGAACCAACGTATAAATGGCTGCCCATAGCATAAAGGCGATAATCCCGTACATTGTCAGGTGAGAATGCGCTGTCGTAAAATCGGTAAAGTGCCAGTACAGGTTGGCGGAGCGAAAGGCCTCGGCCGTTCCCTGGAAGGATCCTGTAAAGTAAAAGATGATGCCTACCAGGTAAAACGGCAAAGTGTAGCTGGAACCGATCTTATGAAAGTTGCCGCGAAAGGTCATCAGAAAATTCGTGGTACCCGCAAATACCGGGATCAGCATACCCATACTGCCGATGATCGCTACCGTTTGCAGCCACCACGGTATCGCGCTGAAAATAAAATGATGCGTCCCGATCAGGGTATAGAACAGTATTTGCGTCCAGAAAGCCAGGATGCCCAGGCTATAGGAATAAATAGGGGTATTTAGTTGTTGCGGCAAAAAATAGTAGATCAGCCCCAGGTTAAAGAGCATGAACCACATGCCGACGCCCTGGTGCATATAATAGCCCTGTGCGATACTTTCACCAAGGCCATTTTGCCAGAAAGGTAAATAGCCAACCAGGGCAATGACGATCGTAAACATGACCGCCGATACAATGTACCAGTTGGAAATATAGATTTCCTTGGTTTTTCGGCGAGCGATCGTTTGCAGGTAATTGACCAGCGTGATTACCAGGCCGATGGCAAACAGCAACATGATGGGCCAGATATATTCCCGGTATTCACCACCGCCGTTATTGATTCCCGCCATCAGCGATAAACTGCCCGCAAGTACCGACGCATTGATCAGCACCAGGCCGTACCAGCCCCGTTTCAGGCTGGCAACAACCGTATTGCTAACTGTGGAAACGACATAATACCCCAGCCCGATCATAGCCAGTGAGGACCAGCCCCAAAATACCATATTGGTATGTACCGGCCTTA
>CAZGBN010000058.1:0-13370 GCA_964524015.1 uncultured Mucilaginibacter sp.
TGATCATGGATGGCGAAGTTGATGAGTATCCGGAAGCAGCCTTTAACTTAGTAGGTAGCATTGAAGATGCTATTGAAAAAGGTAAAAAACTATTAGAAGAAGCGAATGCTTAAATAGTGAATAGTGATTGGAGAATAGTGAATAGTTGATATTTACTAATCTCTGATCTCTAATCACCAATCACTAACACAAATGACATTAGAAATTCTTACTCCCGATAAAAAAGTATATGAAGGCGAAGCAAGCTCTGTAACGTTGCCGGGTACTATGGGATTTTTTGAGATATTAAATCACCACGCGCCTATTATCTCTACCCTGCAGGATGGTAAACTTACCGTACGCGGCAATGGTAAAGAAGAAGTGTTTTTTATACACGGCGGTGTGGTTGAAGCCTCAAACAATAAAGTAGTGGTATTAGCCGAAGGCATTACACACAAATAATATTTTTTTTATTTTTTTTTAGACCCGGGTAGTTTTATCCGGGTCTTTTTTTGTTTTCACAACGCCTCCCCCCCCTGACCGTCATTACGAGCGAGGTACGAGTGTAGTAATGACGGTCAGGGGGGGCTTATATTACATCAACGACCACACATTCATAAACAATATCAACCCTAATAAAATGGTTGCTACAATATTTACGGTTGTCCAGGTTTTTGAAACAAGATGTTTGCTTGCCAGGGTTATAAAAAATAAGCCTATAGCTGCTATAACAATATCAACTAAACAAAGCAGCGTTCCATTGGCTAAAAAGGATGGGAAATAACTATAATATTGTTGCTTTGCCTCGTCAAAAGAGTTAGTATTATTTGCAATATATATCCACAATCCAACGGCCCAGCCTACTATTAGTAAACAAGCATAACCAAGCAGGCTAAAAATCAATCCCTTCTTCATAATTAATAAGGTTGGTTAGTTAAAGGTAGGTTTATTTAACAACAATACTGTCCTTACAATAATGACGAATAATTAATTATTATTTTTACCAGGTGATTAAACAGATTACCGATCTACATACTTTTAAGCAAAAGGCCCTGCAATGGGCTTCCTTCTTTAACGCGGTATGTTATCTTGACTCTAATAACTTTAACGACGCTTATTCTAAATTCGATACCTTAATTGCGGTAGGCGTTAAAGACAGCCTTGTAGCTAATACAGGTTCAGCATTTAATGCATTGGCTAAATTCAGGACTAATAACCCGGGCTGGTTAACGGGTTTTTTTAGTTATGATCTGAAGAATGAGATAGAGAACCTTTCGTCCAACAATCCGGACCATCTGCATTTTCCTGACCTATGCTTCTTTGCACCCGAACATTTGATATTGATCAACGGTGACCGGGTAGAGATTGTTTCTGATCATGCTCATGAACTGTTTGATACGATTGAGCAACAAACTATAACAAGTGGTGAAAACAATTGTATCAATTTACAATCGCGGTTAAGCAAGGATGAATATATAGCCATTGTCAACAAGATTAAGGATCATATAACACGTGGCGATATTTACGTAACCAATTTTTGCCAGGAGTTTTTTGCTAACGCGACGATTGACCCGGTTGAAGTTTTTTTGCATCTGAATAAAATATCACCCACTCCATTCGGTACATTTTTTAAATGGAACGATCAATACGTTTTATGCGCCTCGCCTGAACGTTTTTTAGCTAAACGTGGCCATAAACTCATATCACAACCCATAAAAGGAACTGCCAAACGTGGTGTTACTGAAGCAGAAGACGAAATAATTAAACAAGAGCTGCGCAATCATGCTAAAGAATTGCAGGAAAACGTAATGATAGTTGATCTGGTGCGCAATGATCTTACCCGTTCGGCCAAACAAGGTACGGTTAAAACCGAGGAGCTTTTTGGCATCCATAGCTTCAACCAGGTGCATCAAATGGTATCAACCATAGTATGTGAGCTTGAGGATGATATTTCGCCCGTACAGGCTATTAAAAACACCTTCCCTATGGGAAGCATGACGGGGGCACCCAAAATAAGATCCATGCAGTTAATGGAGCAGTACGAGAATAGTAAGCGTGGCATATATTCAGGCGCTATTGGTTACTTTAGCCCGGATGATGATTTTGATTTTAACGTAGTGATAAGAACATTGCTGTATAATCAGTCAGACAAATATTTATCCTTCCACGTAGGCAGCGCCATTACTTACCATGCTGATCCTGAAAAGGAATATGAAGAATGCCTGTTAAAGGCTAAAGCTATAATGGAAGTGTTGGGTCAATCAGAAAATCCTTTAAAATACTAATCCCGCCGAAGCGGGATTAGTATTTTACTTTTTATAGTATTTCATAGCCTCGGGGATAGCATTTTGTATAGCGGCTATACGGGTAGCATCCGCAGGGTGAGTGCTTAAAAACTCAGGTGGTGCGCCATTTTTATTTTGTGCAGCCATCCGTTGCCAAAAACTAACGGCTTCATTAGGGTTGTACCCGGCCATCGCCATAAACATTAAACCTAATCTATCGGCCTCTAGTTCTTGTCCTCTTGAATAATGCAGCATAGCTAACTGTCCCCCTATACCATATAATGTCCCAATAATTTGTTGTGTTGCGGCAGATTTTGTACCGGCAGCTGCACCAATTACACTACCACCTGCCTGCGAAGCCAGCTCCTGCGACATACGCTCGGCGGAGTGGCGTGCAATAGCATGTGCTATTTCATGGCCCATTACGGTAGCTAACCCGGCATCGGTTTGGGTAATGGGCAATATGCCGCTGTATACAGCCACTTTGCCCCCGGGCATACACCATGCATTAATTTCGTTGCTTTGTATCAGGTTAAATTCCCATTTAAAATCATACTGATTAGCGTAACCGTTTTGCTGCAAATAGCGCTCAATAACAGTAGCTAACTGTCCGCCAATGCGCTTAATGCGTTGTGCTTCGGTAGTACCTGCAATAACTTTGGTTTGCGGGCTTGATAATAATTGCGTGTAGCTTGCTGCCGCGGCTTGATTGATCTCGGAATCGCTAACCAGGCTCAATTGCTTACGGCCTGTTAAGGGTACGGTTGAACAGGCATAAATTGCCGAAACAGTCAACAGTACTAATAAGGGTTTTAACGTTTTCATAGTAGTAATGGTATGTATGTTAATGAGTAATTATATACTAACATTCAAATTTGCAGAAAGTTTAAAAAGCTAGGCAGTAGCTTTTTTCTTGAGGAAGTTTACCTTAGATTCTTTACCCTTAAGCAGGCGTTCTATATTTTTTTGGTGAGTAACCAGTATCAACAAGAACATGCACATGCCATAAATAACAACCGATTTATTACTGGGGAAGATAAAGGATACGCCGATGGTATAAGTAAACCCTGCAATTATTGAACTTAGCGACACATACCGGGTTACCAGTAATACCAAAATAAACATTACTACACAAAGTAACGCGGCTTGTAAATGAATGGCTAATATCATCCCCAATAAAGTAGCGATACCCTTCCCTCCTCTAAACCCTGCAAATACAGGAAACAGGTGGCCCATAACCGCGGCTATGCCTAAGGCTAATGCATAATTAGTATAACTACTTGAATTATACGCCCCGGTAGTGCTAATACCTATAAAATAAGCAAGGTTAGTAGCTGTCCATCCTTTTAAAATATCAAGCAGCATTACAGGGATACCGGCCTTTTTACCCAGCACCCGGAAGGTATTGGTAGCACCGGCGTTGCCGCTGCCATACTCGCGAACATCTATATTGAAGAATGCCTGACCTATCCACACCGCGGTGGGAATAGAACCAAACAGGTAAGCGGCAATAAGAGCAGAAACCGAGTAGATAGTTATCATACTTGACGCAATATTACTAATTTGATACCCGTACAAACAAGTTTAATCATTTTTTAAATAAAATGGTTACAAACTTTAATTATAGCTTAACTGCCTTTAAGCTCAAATCCAAACACTTAACAGAATGGGTTAATGCGCCTATCGAAATATAATCGACCCCGCAATTAGCATATTCACGTGCATTTTCAACGGTTATTCCGCCAGATGCTTCGGTAATGTATCGGCCCTCAACCATATTTACCGCTGTTTTAAGGTCGGCAAAGTTAAAATTGTCCAGCAATATGCGGTCTACTCCGCCGGTTTGCAATACCTGCTCCAGTTCGTCAAAATTGCGGACTTCTATTTCAATGGCTAGTTTTTTATTTAAGGTGCTAATATATTGACGCGCGTTTTCAATGGCCCGTCTTATACCCCCCGAATAATCTACGTGGTTGTCTTTGATCAGTATCATATCATACAAACCAAAACGATGATTTACACCGCCGCCTATGCGTACCGCCCACTTCTCCAGGTAACGCATACCGGGTGTAGTTTTGCGGGTATCCAATACCTGGGTATTAGTGCCTTTTAGCAAATCAACAATCTCATTAGTAGTGGTAGCAATACCCGACATCCGCTGCATGCAGTTAAGCACCAAACGCTCGGCTTTTAAAATACTGTGTACACTGCCTTCAACCTCCAGTACAATGTCTTTTGGCTTTACTTCGGCGCCGTCCTGTAAAAAAACGGTCACTTTAAGGTTGGGGTCTATAACTTTAAATATCTCTAAGCTGAGTTCAACACCGGCTAGTACGCCGGTATCTTTTACTAAAAGTTTTGCTTTGCCTTGCGTACCCCCGGGTATTGTGGCTAATGAGGTATGGTCGCCGTCCCCTACATCTTCTTTAAGGGCGTTGGCTATAAATTGGTCTATATATGCTTTGTCCAAATCAAACAGGTTTTGAAGCTTCAAAAGTAACAACATTTTTTAGATGTTATAGTTTGATTGAGTGAAGCAGGTAAAAATCATGGTTTACAAAGGTTAACACATTTTAGCTTATTTTTTATATTAAATAATTGATAATCAATTATTTAAATGTTTACATTGGCCAAAAAGTGTAAACCATGCTTTTGGAATAGTAAGCTTCGCTAAAATATGTATGTCCAGATTATAACATCCCCCGCTAATTTGCCGCGGAGGCTGTTACTTTACCTTAGATGCAAAGCAACCAATACTAAGCGCAGCGATCTCATGAACACCCTTAAAAAACAATAACATGTGAATACATCAAGCCGGAAAAATCCTTCCCCCCGCAAGGCAAAACACCCTGGCCCGCGTTTTCCGGCAGGCCTTTGCCCGCTTTTGTGCCCGTGGTGTTAATATTTTCCTCTAATTATTAATCGTAAAGCGTCAGCAGATAAGCTTCGGGCTAAATCAGGTAAAACAATGGCGGCTAGTGCGGTTGCAGGGCATAGCAACATTTGCGAAGCACGGGACACGAGCACCGGGGCAACTTTTGCAGCCCAGGTTTTACCTGATTTGCTGGGCAAGGCCTTGTGCGGCAAAGAAGCCTCTCTGCTGACTTGATTTTTTGGTTCTTTTTCATCAAGGAAAAAGAACTAAGCCTCCGCGGCGAATGAGCGCGGATGATTTCATCTTGGACTACACACCTCTGCGAAGCTCAGGATTTGTAAACAAGCCCAGGATTATAAATCCGGACAAACAATGATGCTATTTTATGTAAATCATAATCGTATCAGCAACTTTACTAGCTCCATAAAGTGTCGTATCTGATAAAATAACTCTTAATGAATCCTTAGTGATAAACCGGGCACTATTTAAAAAATTATGTTCACAAGCCTTTATTATATTCTCTTCGCCGTTTTTATCAGCTTTCCTAATCTGTAT
This sequence comes from uncultured Mucilaginibacter sp., assembly GCA_964524015.1. Taxonomy (GTDB): domain Bacteria; phylum Bacteroidota; class Bacteroidia; order Sphingobacteriales; family Sphingobacteriaceae; genus Mucilaginibacter. The sequence goes on from CAZGBN010000058.1 coordinate 5,695, forward strand.
GACATCATTCGTTGTAGCCCCCAACGCTACATGGTAAAACTTAACTATCTTTCCATTAGCGCTACTAATCGTTTGTATTAGCCGTTCTTCTTTTTCAAACAGATTACATGAGACAAAAGAAAAAATGCATAAACCCAATAATAATTTTTTCATTATCAATTTAGAGATTACCACGCTATTCTCGCAATGACGCGTGGTAGTTATTATCTATTTCTTCTCCCCTTCAATCCTAACTTCAACCAACTGCATCACACCCTTATTATCTTTTAAGGTGCACGATACGCGGTATACGCCTTTATCGGTCGTGAGAGCTATCACCGCCAGGTTAAACGTGGCGCTTGAGGTTACTTTATGAAGTACTTTGGCATTAAGCGGTTTGTTTTGGGTAAAGAATTTTTGCAGCATTTGTTCGGCCTGGGCCTTGGTGTAAGTGTCTACATCGGCGGTAATGCCCATGTCTACATTAGCAGCAAAAAGTTTAGAAATCTCTGTCAAATTACCCTTGGCAAAAAGATCGGCAACGTGGTCAATGGGATCGGCAGCTAATGCAATATTTAAAGAGCTAAATAACAGCACCAGCGATAGGTACAGGGTTTTCATTTTGGGTAGTTTTAAATTATTGTGATAACTTATCTTAAAGTTATCTATTATTTACGGATAAGACTAATCGAATGTTACAATAGTTTAATCCGGTTAGCCCTCACTTAAATCAACTATCACTATATTTGCACTGTGGAAAATAAAAAACTTGCATTATTAATATTAGACGGCTGGGGTTATGGCCGTAACGACGCATCTAACGCTATTTTAGCTGCCAATACACCATTTTTTGATTCGTTAATAGCCAACTATCCCAACTCCAAATTGGAAGCATCAGGGGTGGCGGTAGGCTTGCCTGCGGGGCAGATGGGCAATTCGGAAGTTGGGCACATGAATTTGGGTGCCGGCCGTGTAGTTTACCAGGAACTTGGCCGCATTAATAAAGCGGTTGACGAAAACGAATTGATCAATAACCCGGTTTTAAAAAGCGCTTTTGAATACGCCAAACAAAATAATAAGGACGTTCACTTCATCGGCTTACTTTCTGATGGTGGCGTACACTCTCATATATATCACGTAAAAGGCTTATGCGATGCGGCTAACCGGTCAGGATTGACCAACGTATTTATCCATGCCTTTTTAGATGGTCGTGATACCGACCCAAAATCGGGATTAGGATTTGTAGAGGACCTGGAAAAATATATTGCACCAACACCTATAAAAATTGCTTCGGCTGTTGGCCGTTATTATGCAATGGACCGCGATAACCGATGGGAGCGTGTAAAACAGGCTTATGACGTAATGGTACATGGCGTTGGCGAACATACTACTGATATAAATCACGCTATAAAAGCATCATACCTAAAAGATGTTACCGATGAGTTTATGCAGCCCATTGTACACACAGATGCTAACGGACAGCCTATAGCGGTAATAAAAGACGGCGATGTGGTAATTTGCTTTAACTTCCGGACAGATCGTGGCCGCGAAATAAGTTTAGCGCTAACCCAAAAAGCCTTCCCTGAATATAACCTGCACCCGCTTAACCTGCGATATATTACCATGACCCCGTATGATGAAACCTTTAAAAATGTAGAGGTAGTTTTTAATAAGGAGGACCTGACCAAAACCATAGGCGAAGTTTTGCAGGATGCGGGTAAAAATCAAATACGCATTGCCGAGACTGAGAAATATCCGCACGTAACGTTTTTCTTTTCGGGCGGACGCGAAAAAGAATTTAATAACGAGAAGCGCCTGATGGTGCCATCGCCAAAGGTAGCTACTTATGACCTGCAGCCCGAAATGAGCGCAGAAGGTATTCGTGATGCCATTATTCCGGAACTGCAAAGCGGCTGGGCAGATTTTATCGTATTAAACTTTGCCAATACAGATATGGTTGGCCATACCGGCGTATTTGAAGCGGTTGTAAAGGCTGCCGAAACGGTAGATGCCTGCACAAAAGCAGTTGTTGAAACCGGTGTGGCACATGGCTATTCGTTCATCATTATTGCCGACCATGGTAACGCCGACTATATGATAAACGATGATGGCACACCAAATACCGCGCATACTACTAATCTGGTGCCTTGTGTTGTTATTGATAAAGATGTGCACCACGTAAAAGATGGTAAGCTGGGCGATATAGCACCAACTGTATTGAAAATTTTAGGCATACCCGCTCCGGCGGAAATGACAGGTAATGTATTGGTATAAAAATATATACCATATCGTGCTCATAGCGGGTATTGGCATGACCATCCTTTTGCCATCCTGTAAACCCGAAATTAAGAACGATGGCGCTACTGCCAAATACTTTGACCTGAAAGCTTATTTTAAAGCAGATGCAGCACGGTTAAGCGGTATAAAAAAATCTACGCTTAAAACGGTGACCCATAACGGCACTACCGAAAGTAAAGAGGTAAACATCAACAACTGGGAAAGGGAGTTAAGCCTATTCAGCGAATCGGATATTAACAAACCTGCCTGGCGCGATAGTTATAAAGTGCAAACCACGCCAACCATGGTTATCTATATGGCTACAGATGATGACCTGAAAACCAGGGAGATCATTATAAATAAAACAGGCGGTAAGGTAAAATATATAACGATATATAATTACACCAAAAACATACTGTATTATACCAATGAGAAATTAACCTACATACCCGATTCTATCTACAAAATAGAAAAAACCCAGTATGTGCGGTTGCTCGGCTTAAATAAATATGTAATTATCGGGAAGCTAAATTAACGGTGCCCTATAGCGCTGGCCAGTTTTTCTTTAGATACGTCAAGCTGCGTGGCAATATCATTACGGTTAGGATCGGTGGCTAATATTTTTTCGAAATCATCAATAGATAATTTTAAAGAGTTTATCCCTTTAATTTTATCATAGGTTTTTAAATTGGCCTGTAATTTAAACATGCCATACTCGCGGTAAGCAATTGCGCGTGTTTGATAAAATGTAATGATCTTAGCCTCGTTGGGATTAATATTTATAGCTCTGTTAAGGTCCCAGATAGCACCCAGTAAATGCTTTTCTCTTTCAGTTGCTACCAATTGCAGGTCTTTACCTACATATGTTTTGGCCCTTCCGCGAAAATAATAAGCCCAGCCATCTGTAGGTGTAAGTGCTAAATATTTGGTAAATGCAGCTATCGACTTGGGATAATTGTCGCTGTGATAATAAGAATATCCCAGCATATACAATGCATTAGCATTGGTTGAATCAATAAAACAAGCTTTCTCCAATTGAATTACAGCACGTTTATAATCAGCGTCCATAAAAGCTTGTTTCCCTAAACGTGCATAGCTATTTTGGGCCATCACAGGTTCAAAAGAAGACAAGATCAAGAAAGATACTACAGCTGATAATCTCATTAAGGTAATACTTGTGTAACAAGAATATAACTCATTAACTACTATTTACTGAAAATATTATACCAAGTAACAATTAAATATTAAATAACCGTAATATTTTTATTAACACAGTCATGACTTTTTTTCATGTATAATGTAATTAAACCCATATTGTTTGCTATAAATTATACTATTTATAATGTACACATTATCAACAATTTGCTTTGCAATTATATGATAACTTGTTTTAAAGGCGAGATTGGCATATCTCTTGAAACATACTTATAGCGCTGGTAATAATTGTAACTTTACCTGATTTTGATGTTGCATAGTATTTTTAAGCTGACAACATGGCGCTTAATTAAAAAAGAGATTTGATGAGTTTTGACCCGTTTGACTTTAATAATGCATTACCCGTGATAAATGAAGATTCGGAATTTTTTCCGCTGATGTCATCAGAGGATGAAGAGGAGATGAATAATGAGCAGGTGCCCGAGTTTTTACCCATCCTGCCGCTTCGTAATACCGTTTTATTTCCCGGCGTGGTTATTCCCATTACTGTAGGCAGGGATAAATCCATCAAATTAATACGCGATGCCAATAAGGGCACCCGTATGATAGGGGTAGTTACACAATTAGATGTAAATATTGAGGACCCAACTTTTGACCAATTACATAAGGTGGGTACAGTGGCATTAATTGTTAAGATGCTGCAAATGCCTGATGGTAACACTACCGTTATATTACAGGGTAAAAAACGCTTTGTATTAAAAGATGAGGTACAAAGCGAGCCCTATCTTAAAGCCACTATTGAGCCTTTTAAAGAGATAAAGGCAAAAGAAGATAAAGAATTTAAGGCCATGATATCGTCCGTTAAGGATATGGCCATGAGCATTATCCAGCTATCGCCAAACATACCAAGCGAGGCAGGTATTGCTATTCGTAATATTGAAAGCACTTCGTTTTTGATCAACTTCATATCATCAAATATGAATGCTGATGTGGCGGCTAAACAACGCTTGCTGGAAATAGCTAACCTGCGCGAACGCGCCAACCTGGTATTGGAGCATTTAACGCTTGACCTGCAAATGCTGGAGTTAAAAAACCAGATACAAAGTAAAGTACGGGTTGATTTGGATAAACAACAGCGCGATTATTTTTTAAATCAGCAGCTTAAAACCATACAGGAAGAATTGGGTGGTAACACTCCCGATCTGGAAATAGAAAACCTGCGCCAGCGTGCCGCTAAAAAGAAATGGTCTGCTGAAGTAAAAGGACATTTTACCAAAGAACTGGAAAAACTGGCCCGCATAAACCCGGCCGCGGCTGATTATTCGGTACAGATAAACTACCTGGAGCTTTTATTAGATCTTCCGTGGAACGAGTTTACTAAAGATAACTTCGACCTTAAACGCGCCCAAAAGGTATTGGATAAGGATCATTTTGGGTTAGATAAAGTTAAACACCGCATAATTGAATATTTGGCGGTACTGAAATTAAAGCACAACATGAAGGCGCCTATACTTTGCCTGGTTGGCCCTCCGGGTGTGGGCAAAACATCGTTGGGTAAATCAATTGCTAAAGCTTTGGGACGCAAATATGTGCGTATGGCATTAGGCGGTATACGTGATGAGGCCGAAATAAGGGGTCACCGTAAAACATATATTGGTGCCATGCCGGGTCGCATTATACAATCGGTTAAAAAAGCAGGTGCAGCAAACCCGGTGTTTATTTTAGATGAGATAGATAAAGTAGGCAGCGATTTTAGGGGCGATCCGTCATCAGCTCTACTGGAAGTATTGGATCCTGAACAAAACAGCACTTTTTATGATCATTATGTGGAGATGGATTTTGACCTGTCGAACGTAATGTTCATCGCGACAGCAAACTCCTTAAGCAGCATACAACCTGCCCTGTTAGACAGGATGGAGATCATAGAAGTGAACGGTTACACCATTGAAGAAAAAGTTGAGATAGCCAAACAGCACCTGTTACCAAAACAACGTGAGGCACATGGCCTAAAAACCAAGGATGTGGTTATAAAAAATGATGTGCTGGAGAAAATAGTTGAAGATTATACCAGAGAGTCGGGTGTGCGTGGATTAGAGAAAAAAATAGGCTCGGTTGTACGCGGTGTTGCTGTAAACCTTGCAATGGGTGAGCCCTACAATGCCAATGTTAGCAAAACCGAGGTTGAAAAAATATTAGGCGCACCTATATATGACAAGGACCTTTACGAAGGTAACGAAACCGCGGGTGTAGTAACCGGCCTGGCCTGGACCTCAGTAGGTGGCGATATTTTATTTATTGAGGCTAGTTTAAGCCCGGGTAAAGGCAAAGTAACCTTAACAGGAAGCCTTGGCGATGTGATGAAAGAATCGGCAACTATTGCGCTGGCTTACATCAGGGCACATGCTTCCGCTTTTGATATTGATCCAAGAGTATTTGACCTATGGGATGTGCATGTGCACGTTCCGGCAGGTGCAACACCTAAGGACGGCCCGTCAGCAGGTATAACTATGTTAACGGCTTTGGTATCGGCATTTACACAGCGCAAAGTTAAACCCCATCTGGCTATGACAGGTGAGATCACCCTGCGTGGACGTGTATTACCGGTTGGCGGTTTAAAAGAGAAAATACTGGCTGCCAAACGTGCCAATATTAAAGAGATCATACTTTGTAAATCGAATCAAAAAGATATTTTAGAAATAAAAGAGCACTATATTAAGGATCTTAAGTTTCATTATGTAACCGATATGCGCGAGGTGATAAACCTGGCCTTGCTAAAGGATAAGGTTAAAGAGCCACTTGATTTAACCGTAAAGGAATTAAAACCTGTATTGAATTAATGAATAAGGGTTACTTTTTATATTTTCGCATCGCTTATTAAAACCAGATGCGCCTTAAATTTATACTTCTGCTATGCTTTTTTGCAGCTACAAATGCGCAGGCACAAACTCATAGCAGTGAAATTGGCTTGCAGTCTGACAATGATGCTTATCTTACACAAGGGGCAGACAAGTATTATACCAATGGGTTTTTCCTGCACTATCGCCATGCGTTAAAAATTAATGATGGTTCTTTGCTTCAAAACAAAGTGCTTGGTTTTGAGCTGGGGCAAAAAATATTTAACGCGCAAACGGGTCGTATACCTTCAGCAATATATGTTGATCGCCCTATAGCTGGTTATTTATATGCAGGCGCAAATCTAAACCTGCTTTATAAAAACGAAAGTAATTTAAAAATAAGCGCACAGTTAGGTGTGATAGGCCCGGCATCATTAGCAAAGGAGGCCCAAACTTTTATTCATAATACATTTGGTTTATATCCAATAGATGGCTGGCAGTTTCAAATTAAAAACGCGGCACAGGTTAATTTATCTGCCGAGTACAATAAACTATTGGCAAGAACATCATGGGTAGACCTTTCCTTAACATCCTACGCCAATTTAGGTACTGGTTTTACCGGGACAGGCGCAGGGCCCCTAATACGGATAGGTAACTTTAACCAATTATTTAACTCGTTTAGTACACAAAGCAACGCAATTGCCAATACAGTAACGCCTTTACATAAACATGAGTTGTTTTTTTACTATAAACCACAGTTTAACCTGGTAGCTTATAATGCTACTATACAAGGCGGGTTATTTAATTCGCCTGCTGTGTACCCCGAAGTTAGGGGCAAAATAAAACCCGCAATTTTTACACAGGAGGTTGGCCTTGCTTACGCCGGCAGCCGGTGGATACTTAATGCTGCTATGTACACCCGAAGCAAGGAAACTACTTTTATGCTGACACCGCATCAATGGGGGTCAATTACCATTTTATACCGCTTTAATTAATATCAAAATTCTTTTTACGGTTATCTTTCTTTTCGCCTTGCAGGCGCTTATCATTTAACCGGGTGGCTTTGGCTTTTTTACTCAACTTGGTAGGTTTACGTACTTTGGGTTGATGGAGGGCACGACCAAGTAACACTATTAATCTTTCTACCGCTTTTTCCTTATTCAGATATTGGCTGCGCTCTTCATCGCAAATAACTTGTACAAGGCCATCTTTGTTAAAACGCGATTGTAATTTGAGGTTCAATAACTGTTTCTCTTCGTCAGTAAATAATAAAGAGCTGTTTACATCAAACAATACTTCTACCTTGCTAGATACTTTGTTTACATTTTGGCCGCCCTTACCCCCGCTGCGCGAAGTTTTATAGGTGATCTCCTTTTGCAGGTCGGTTTTAGAAAAATTCATATGTTCAAAGTTAGGTAATAGTTGGTTAAC
>CAZGBN010000059.1:0-13366 GCA_964524015.1 uncultured Mucilaginibacter sp.
CCCCACTTTCATTAGGTATCGAAACTATGGGTGGTGTAATGACCAAACTGATCGAATCAAACACTACTATCCCTACTAAAAAATCTGAAACGTTCTCTACAGCTTCTGATAACCAGCCATCTGTTGAGATACACATTTTGCAAGGTGAGCGCCCAATGGCTTCGGCTAACCGTACTATCGGACGTTTCCACTTAGATGGTATACCACCTGCACCTCGTGGCGTGCCACAGGTTGAAGTAACTTTTGATATTGATGCCAATGGTATATTGCATGTATCTGCAAAAGATAAAGCAACCGGTAAAGAGCAAAAGATCCGTATTGAGGCTTCATCAGGTTTAACTGATGCCGAGATCAAGAAAATGAAAGACGAGGCTGAGGCTAACGCTGAGGCAGATCAAAAAGCGAAAGAGGAAGTTGAAAAACTAAACGGTGCGGACGCGTTGATCTTCTCGACTGAAAAACAATTGAAAGAGTACGGTGATAAGATACCTGCTGAGAAAAAAGCGCCAATTGAAGAAGGTTTAACTAAACTTAAAGCAGCTTACGCTTCTAAAAACTTAGCGGATATTGAAGTTGCTCAAAACGAGTTAAACACTGCTTGGACAGCCGCTTCTGAAGATATGTACAAAGCTTCGGCAGAAGGTGGCCAACCGGGCCCTGATGCAGGTGCGGGTGCAGGTCCGCAGGATCAAGGCGATACCGTAACCGATGTTGACTTTGAAGAAGTTAAAGACGAGACTAAGTAAGGTTTAAATCTATATAGTTAAAAGCCCGGCCTGATAATTTAGGTCGGGCTTTTTTGTTTATAGCAATAACTAAACTATATTTATTGCTTTATGGTACAAACAACTAACCAGGCTATACAAACCAAAAACTCGGCAATATTGCAGGAGGCGTATAAAAAATACGGCGGCATGCTGTATGGTTATTTGTTAAGTGTGCTCAAAGACGAAGCTAAGGCCGGGCACTTTTTGATAGGTATTTTTGACGACCTGGCTAAAGAAATTGATAAAACCGGCGAGTGCAGCCCTTACACCTGGTGTGGCTTGTACCGTAACGCAAAAAGTAAGTTAATACATTTAATCAATGATAATGACGAGGCCGATCATGATTTATTGGTATTTGCATTGGGCCGAAAAATGTATGAGGATATGAGCGACTTGCAAAGACAGGTTTTTTATGAAACCTACTACAATTGCAAAAAGGTTAGCGAGCTTGCCGCTAAACTAAATCAATCAGAAGAAATAATACGGAAGGCTTTGAAAGAAGCTTTCCTAGTACTGCGCAGAGGTGGAAATTAAGGAATATATAGAAAGCGGCGTATTAGAGGCCTTTGTAATAGGCTCGGCATCTGAACAGGAAGCGCAGGAAGTATTGCGCTATAAAGAAGAATATCCTGAAATACAAACAGCCCTAAATGAAATTGAAATGGATATGGAACGCGTGGCCGGATACATGGCTGTTCCGCCTCCTCCAACTTTGTGGGCAAAAATTGAAAATCAAATTGATGGGTTAGTAGTATCACCCGACTTAAAGCCTGCCGAAAAAGTTGAAGAACAATACCGTTCAAACAGAAATACGAAAGACCAGCAATTTATTGAGGTGGAAGGCTCCAGCAGCCATATACGCGTGCATAAATTATGGCGCTGGGTATTTGCCGCGGTTTTTGTATTGGGTAAAATATTTTTAGGCTTCGCGATATACTATTACCTGGAAAGCCGCCAGGCAAAACAGCAAATACAGGAGTTGAAAACCGAACTTAAACTAAAACACTAACCTTACACCATTACGGTATGAAAAAGTTAGCCAACCATCTAAAATTATTTATTACCGTTTTAATGTCGCTCACCATATACAACTCTGTAAATGCGCAGCAAAATGCTTTCGGTTTGCGTGCCCCGGCAAAAATTAAAATTGATGGTAAACTGGATGAATGGAGTAATACGCTTCCCAACTTTAATAAAAGTACCAACGTGTATTACGCTATATCAAATGATGATAAAAATCTTTATTTATCTATTCAAACGACAGATCCCGTTGCTGTTTCACAAATAATTAGCAATGCCGTTTCCTTTTCTTTTTATGGCTCAAAAAAGGATGAAAGAACTACGCTTACTTTCCCGTTATTAAAAAGTAACGATTTTAAGATAGTTGATAATTTTAAAAAGAAAATTGATGCAACTGATGTGGTCGCCTCTGCCAAGTTGATGGATTCGCTGGCAAAAGTGATGAATAAAGACCTGGTTCAGCACGCTAAACAGATAAAGGTTGAAGGGTTAAATAAAGTTGCTGATACATTATCAATATATAACGAACAGGATATACAAATTGCTTTAGCCTTTAATTATAAAAGAGTGCTTAACTACGAATTAGCCTTGCCACTAGCTTTTGTAAGGCAGAAAATAAATAATGAAGCCGAGATAAACTATACTGTTCAGCTTAACGGTGTTTCTACTTCGGGTGTAAGAACCGAACTTTCTGCTGACGGTAACTATATTACCAGAACAGATGGAGGTAAAATGAGATTAGAATTGAAAGCAACTCCTCAACTAATGGCGGCATTTGCCAGCGGTTTTGCTACCAATTTTACCGGAAAATACACGTTGGCAAAATAATTTATTGGTAACTTATTATTAACTCGCCGCTCTCATTTTTTATTTCTTTATCTACAGAATTGTCAAAACCGTGCATGACCAATTTAATGATCTTGTATTTGGATTGACAGGAGCCTTCTACTGCGGATAAAGTTATCGACTTGCTTGCCGGGTCAAAGCTGATGATGCGCTTGTGATATTCTCCATTTTGATAATTGTAAGTTTGTCCATCATCTTCATAATAAACAAACTCGGTTGGCTCATTTGAGTTCCATATATGCAGCAGCAATATGCTGTCGCCTTTGTTATTTGTGCTTTGTATCACATTTTGCATGGGTATAATGGCTCCGGCTTTAACAAATACCGGCAGGTCAGTTAATGGCGCATCAACATTAATTACTTGTTTGCCGCTATATTTTTCATCCGTACTTAATCGGTACCAATTGCCTTCGGGTAAATAAATTTCGGTAGCAAACTCTGTGCTGATAACCGGGGCAACCAGTATACTATCGCCAAATAAAAACTGGTTTTGGTATTTAATGTCAAACACCATTTCATCATCTGTATAATCAATTGCCAACGTACGGCTTAATGGCAAACCTGTTTGGGTTGATTGGTAAAACCCGGAATAGATATAGGGTAACAAACGATATCGCTGTTCAATATCTTTTTTGATGATAGCTTCATTTTCCTCGCCCCATTCCCATGGTTCGCGCATTACCATGCCTTGTGCCGCATGATTACGAAACATGGGTGTATAGGGCCCTAATGAGTTCCAGCGAACCATTAATTCGGGGGTAGGGTTACCCATAAAGCCGCCAATATCTACCCCGGTGAATGACATACCTGTTAATCCCAAACTATTCACCAAACGATGACCCAATAACAAGTGCTCATCAGTAGCAGCATTATCACCCGTCCAAATGGCCGAATAGCGCTGTGTGCCGGCATAAGCAGCACGTGTGAGTACAAATGGCCGTTTATTACCCAGGATGTTTCTGACACCATTATACGTGGCTTTGGCCATTTCCATGCCGTACACATTTCTTATCTCGGGCATAAAACGTTCGCCAAATTTTACCAGCCAGGGTATGTTTTGGTTCCAAGCGGCGGGCTCGTTCATATCGTTCCAAAATCCTTCTACACCAGGTTCGGTTAAAGCAGTAAATGCCGCACCCCACCATTTCTTAACTTCATCATTTGTAAAATCGGGAAAGTGGCAACGGCCTGGCCAAACACTGGCCGTATAAGGTTCGCCATCGGGATAGGTGGCAAAGTAATTATTAGCGATACCCTCATCATATTGTTGATAACCTTCTTCAATTTTTATACCGGGGTCAACAATAGTTACCAGCCTAAAGTCCATGGATTTTAACTGATCTATCATCCCTTTGGGATCGGGGAAACTGCTTTTGTTCCAGGTGAAAATTTTAAAACCCTCCATGTAATCAATATCGCAATACATTACGTCGGCAGGTATTTGTTTCTCCCTAAATTTAGACGCTACATCCAGTACTTCCTCAGCACTCATATAGCTCCATCGGCATTGCTGGTAGCCCAGGCTCCAAAGTGGCGGCATTTCCATACGCCCGGTTAGCCAGGTATAATCCTGCAAAATTTGGCGAATGCCTTGTGCACCAAAAAAGTAATAGTTCATATCCCCGCCATCTGCACCAAGCCAACTGGTTTGCTCATCGGTAGTGGCACCAAAATCGAAATAGCTTTTATGGGTGTTATCAAAAAATAGCCCGTAGGTTAGTCCGCTATGTAAGCCAATAAAAAACGGGAAGGTTTTGTAAAGTGGGTCGTCATTTACACCATGGAGGGCGGCATCTGTATTCCAGTTTACATAATGGCTGCCACGGCGATTCAAATTCCCAGTCTTTTCGCCCAGGCCAATAAATTTTTCATCGGGGTATAGTTTGCGGTAGTTAATCACACGCGAATCCTGCCAATTGGTACCAAAGCGGCTATCATCCTTGCTCAGTTCCTGACCGTCCGCAGTATAAAAATTAAACCGTAATGGCGATTTATTAATGATTAATTTTAATGCAGCTGTATTGATCTCTATCTCGTTGGCCGAATCTTTATAGGGTGGTAATTCTCCCGACTCCTGTATAACTGCAAACGATGCATCAGCCTCTTTATTTCGGGTTATGCAAACCCTGATGATGGTATCGCTGTAAACAGTTATTCTTGCCTCGGCTTGCGGCGTATTTATGATCAAAGATGCGTTTTGAACGCTTATGGTACCGGCATTTCCTAATATTTCTAACTGCATATATTTTTAACAGGATAGCTGTTTTTTAGTTTGGCTAAAGGCACAATACTTGCGCTTTAGCTACCACAGATGGGGTGGTTTTTGTATATTCGAAGATACTACCTGCTATGATAAAACGTACTAAAAATACCTTCCAAAAATTAATAGACTCAGGGCAGGCGGGTGGCGCATTGCTTATTTTATGTGTCATCGTTTCCTTAATAATAGCCAATACCTTTGCAAACGAACCTTTTAAAAATTTGCTGGCTATTGAACTGGGTTTTGAAACACCTGCCATCCACCTAAAATACAGTTTGCTTAACTGGATAAACGATGGCTTAATGGCCATTTTCTTTTTCGCTATCGGGATAGAGATCAAACAAGAAATTACCGATGGTCATTTGTCGCATTTTAAAATTGCTTCGGTACCCATTTTCGCGGCAATAGGCGGGGCTTTGCTGCCTGCAGTAATATATGCGGTGCTTAATCATAATAGCGATACAGCCGCAGGCTGGGGCATACCTATGGCTACTGATATTGCCTTTGCATTAGCCGTATTAGGGTTGGTGGGTAAAGCGGTGCCGACTGCTTTAAGGGTTTTATTATCAACCTTGGCAGTGGTTGATGATCTGTTGGCTATATTGGTTATCGCTATATTTTATTCATCAGATATCCATTGGCTTAATTTATGTATAGCGGCAGGTATTTTTGGGGTTTTGTTAGCGTTTAATAAGTTGGGTGTGCAAAAAGTTATATTTTATATAATTCCTGGTATTTTAATGTGGTACTTTATCCATCACTCAGGTATACATGCCACTATTGCAGGGGTATTAACCGCATTAACTATTCCGGCCGGACCATCTAAAAAGGATTCAATTTTGCATAAGCTGGAACATTCATTAGCCATACCGGTAGGGTTTGTAATTATGCCGCTATTTGCGTTGGCTAATACCAATATCCATTTTGAAGCAGAAATGATAAGCGGAATTACCGGCGTATTGGGTTTAGGTATTATTATAGGATTAGTATTGGGTAAACCGGCAGGTATTATGCTGTTTTCGCTACTATCCGTAAAGTTTAATATTGGTAAACTGCCTAAGGGAATTATATGGACCCACATACTAGGCATAGGACTTTTGGCAGGCATAGGTTTTACTATGTCTATTTTTATTGCCTTGCTTTCTTTCGGCGATACCCTATACGGAGCCGAAGCTAAATTTGCTATTTTGATAGCTTCCTTACTTTCGGGAATAGGTGGGTTTGTTTATTTGAAAAGAGTTATCTCCAACAAAAAATCCCGCATATAGCGGGATCTCTTTTATATAAAGTGAACGTTACACATTCCACAAATTCTCCGGATAAGTGCCGTTAGCCACTAACTCGGATATAGATTTTTGTACAATAGGTTTATCCTCTTTATAAGTAACACCAAACCATTTTGATGGGGTAGGTATCACTTTAAAGTTAGCTTGTCCGCTTTTGATCAGGTTATCAGCCACCAGCGGAATGAAAAACTCAGCCTTAGGATTTTCTGCATTAGCATCCACAAAATCGCGGAACATTTGTTCGCTTTGCTTAAATACTGCAGGAGTAAAGCCCCAAAAATTCATAGAAACGCGTTTGTCATTCGGTAGCGGATGTTCTCCTGTAGCATCTTTGTAAGCTACGCTGCCATCTTCTTTAAAATAAACCTCTGTACGTTCGTTTACTTCGGTCATGTTACCATCAGCATCCACCTCGCATACACCGCGAGATACTGAACCGTAATCTGACAAAGTTTTATCAATTTGATAGCCTACCAAAGCATATTGGGTATCGTTGGCTTCGGTAGTTAAAAATTTAGCCATTTTTTCAAAAGCATCGTAACCGTAATAGTCATCAGCGTTGATCACACAAAAAGGCTCGTTTACCTGGTTGCGGGCGGCTAAGACCGCATGTGCTGTTCCCCATGGTTTGGCGCGTTCCACAGTTTTATCAATTCCAAAAGGTTTTAGGTCAAAGCTTTGGAAGATATAATCCGTCTCTACCTTGCCTTTTAACTTCGGCTCAAATATTTCTTTGAACTTATCAGCAAATTCTTCACGGATAATGAAGCCTATTTTACCGAATCCGGCTTTAATGGCATCATGTATAGAGTAATCAATTATAGTTTCGCCATTGGGGCCAAAGCCATCAACTTGCTTCATGCTGCCATAACGGCTGGCCATACCTGCGGCCAAAATTAGTAGTGTAGGTTTCATGTGATATATTGTGCAAACTAAGACAATTAGGTTACACTAATGTTTGGTTTATTTAATATAATTAAAGTTTTGTCCCGATTTGATATTTAACAACACCTCGTATATCAGTCGTATCACATTGTCCACATCTTCTTTATGTATCATCTCTACCGTGGTATGCATATAGCGCAATGGTAATGATATTAATGCCGAAGGAACACCTTCATTGCTGTAAGCAAAAGCATCGGTATCGGTGCCCGTTGAACGTGACGATGCCTGGCGCTGGAAAGGTATCTGCGCTTTCTCAGCAGTTTCAATTAACAACTTATTCAGGTTATTTTGTACCGCAGGGGCATAAGATACTACCGGTCCGCGACCACAAGCCAGATCTCCCTGTGATATTTTGCTGATCATTGGGGTTTGGGTATCATGGGTAACATCCGTAACTATAGCCACGTTTGGTTTAATGCGATGGGCAATCATTTCGGCACCACGCAGCCCAATTTCTTCCTGCACCGCGTTAACTATGTATAAGCCGAAAGGTAGTTTAACTTTGTTCTCTTTTAATAAACGGGCAACCTCGGCTATCATAAAACCACCTGCACGGTTGTCTAGCGCGCGACCGACATAATAGCGGTCATTTAAGGTCATAAACTCATCCTCGTAAGTGATAACACAACCTACGTGGATGCCCAGTTTTTCTACTTCTTCTTTGCTGGTGCAACCGCAATCTAAAAATATGTTTTTAAGTGATGGCGCTTCCTCTTTTTCACCACCTAAACGGGTATGTATGGCCGGCCAGCCAAATACGGCTTTAACTACACCTTTGTCGGTGTGGATGTTTACACGTTTTGATGGTGCTATTTGGTGATCAGAACCACCATTGCGGATAACATATATCAAACCATCGCTGGTGATATAATTTACAAACCATGATATCTCATCAGCATGGGCTTCAATAACTACTTTATATTCAGCCTTTGGATTGATAACGCCAACGGCAGTGCCATAGCTATCTACATAATGCTCATCTATGTAAGGTTTGATATAGTCCAGCCACAATTCCTGGCCTTTCCACTCAAAACCGGTAGGCGATGGATTGTTGATGTAATTTTCAAAAAAAGCCAGTGATTTTTTATTTACTATAGCGACGTGCTTTTGATCGTCAGTTTTCTTTTTAGCCATGTTTATATGTTAATAGGTCGGTTTTACCCGGTTTGCAAATATAATAAAGCAGTTGATAAACAGCCATGAATAACTGCGTTAAAGTCTTAAAACTTTAACTCTAATATCTCATAATCAAAGCCGTTTTTTGAGAAAAATTGGTTGGTATGTGTAAAGCCTTGTTTTAAATAAAAATCAATAGCAGATATCCGCGCGTTGCACCATAGGCGTTTAGCATTTTCATTTATGGCGAAATTAACCAGGTGCTGCAGCATAGTTTTACCAATGCCCTTGCCCTGCACGCTTTCATCTACCGCAAATTTCCTGAACTGGAAATCATCACCATCTTGAAATAAGGAAACCACACCTACCAGTTCGTTATCCATAAAGGCACCGAAATGATAGCCGTGGTTATCTTCACCCATTTCCATCTCATATAGTTTATGAGCAGGATATAACACTTTTTGGCGCATGCGCCAAGTTAATTCGGGCCGTATCTGTTCTATGTAGAGCACTACTATTTATAAGTAGCGGCTAGTTGTAAGGCATTGTAAGCGTTTACAACTCCCCCGGTAACACAAAGCTCATCAAAAGCAAGCTGAGTTTCTTTATCGTCTATTTCAAGGCTTATAGGATGATTGATTTTTATAACCGATTTCATGATAATATCCTTAACCTGCACCGCAGTTAGTTTTGGATAATATGAACGTATTACCGCGGCTAAACCGGCTACAACAGGGGCAGCCATACTGGTGCCGCTATGGTTGGCATATTTTGAACCAGGTATGGTTGAGTAAATAGACACTCCCGGCGCGAATACATCAACCGAAGTTTTGCCATAATTGGAAAATGAGGCTTTTAACGTTTTATCATCTGTAGGGCCTGATGCACCAACTTCTATCCATGCTTTTGCTTCTCCTGACTTATCTTCATAAACCCGTGTAGGAAAGTTGTTTTCAACCGTGGTATTCTTATTATCATTACCAGCCGCGTGTATAATCAGTACATCTTTGCTCATGGCAAATTTTACCGCGTCATCAACAACTTTTTTATCATAAGAATAGGCTTTGCCAAAACTCATGTTAATTACTTTTGCACCGTTCGCAGCAGCATAACGTATAGCATTTGCCACGTCTTTATCGCGCTCGTCACCATCAGGTACGGTACGGACAGACATGATCTTTACATCATCGGCTATGCCTATTATGCCTAATTTATTAATACGGTCAGCACCTATTATACCTGACACGTGCGAGCCATGGTCAGCATCGGGCCCGGCAACATCATTATTGCCATATATACGCTCATTGCTATTGGTATAGTTATCACCAACAATATCACGCGGGTCATAATTAATATTGTAATGATATTCCAATTGCGATTTGTAATGCTCCAATCCGGCGGTAATTTGTTGGGCTACAAACTCATTTAAGTCTTTATATTTGGCTAAATTGTTTAATAATATGCGCTTAGCCCTGGTGTCATTTGCATTTTTTGGCTCGTAGGCTCTAATCTCCTCAATTGTTGGGTTGGTCTTTTTCATACCCCCCAACAAACCATCAAGTGCTATTTTAAAACCATTAATATTATCGTAGCCGGCCTTGGCGTTTTGTATCTCTTCGTTCAACTCGTTTCTAAGTTTACGGTAGGTTGTAAAATTGGCCAGGTTTGGTCCGGCTAAGGCATTGGTATCTAAACTCGCAAATTGCTTTTTATACATTCGTACCAGGCGGGTTAGCTCCAGGTTGTCGTGATGCACATTGCCTTTTGCACCGCCTATAAAATCCCAGCCATGCAAATCATCTACATAGCCGTTTTTATCGTTATCTGTTTTATCGGCAGTTTTATCGCCTGGGTTGGTCCATATAACCGATTTCAGGTCCTCATGCTCAATATCAACACCACCGTCAATTACGGCAACTAATACGGGTACGTGTTTTTTATTTTTAAGTAACTCGTTATATGTTTTTTCGATACTTATGCCAAATACCGAGTCTTTTTGAAGATCGGCGTTTTGCCAGTTTGGTTTAGGGCTAGTTTGTGCGAATAGGAAATTAGGAATACAGATACCTGCTACAAGTATCAGCTTTTTAAATACCGATAGTTTTTTCATTTATGTTATATCAGATGAAACAGTTAATTATAAAGTTGTAAAATAGTAAACATAACGGTGATATTGATAGCATATTTTATAAAAGGTGTTTCTCCTGTTTTTTACCTCAAAACAAAATTGATTGATACGGTGTATTATGATAAAAATAACAATAATATTACTTTATGCCCGTTTACAGGCATATCAATTTTTATATATTTGCCACCATGGGTACCAGTAAACAGATCAAAAAAAATATCAGTATGATATTTCTGTTCGTCTTTTTCACAAAGATGGTGATATCTGTTATGCCTTTATTTTCTTTTATGGATAGCAAACTTGCAGTAGCTGTAATTATGCAGTTAGAGCATGAAAACAGCACTGATAAGGATGATTTTGACAAGGATTTGGTAAAGGATAAAAAAAGCTTTGATGAGCATACACTTAACCCTTTTGTGTTTAAGCCATTAGCTTTAGTTGAATCTAATGCATTGCAAACTTTGGAGCATACCTTGTTAGTACGGCCGTTTCACCCCGTTGTTCCTACTCCGCCTCCCAACGTTTAAATTAATATACGCCGGCCATATATGAGCCGGCCAGTTCTCTATTAATTTAAATTTTCCATTAAAATTATTGTGTTATGCAATTTAAACAAGATGAAGCTGCTACGGGCAGTCTTAGTCTGAAAAGTTATTTTTCGTCAAATCTGAAAAAAGATATTCCATCAAGTATCGTAGTGTTTTTGGTAGCATTACCACTATGCCTTGGTATAGCCCTGGCATCAGGCGCGCCTTTATTTGCTGGTATTTTAACCGGCATAATCGGTGGTATAGTAGTTGGTTCTTTAAGCGGCTCGCAACTTAGTGTTGCGGGCCCGGCTGCCGGCTTAACTGTAATTGTATTTAATGCAATTACCAGCCTTGGCTCATATGAAGTTTTTCTAATGAGCCTTTTATTGGCAGGAGTTATCCAACTGGTATTGGGTGCAGTTAAAGCAGGTACTATTGCTAATTATTTCCCATCGGCCGTAATTGAGGGTATGCTTGCGGCTATAGGTATTATACTTATTATGAAGCAATTCCCGCATGCTGTTGGGTATGATGCCGATTTTGAAGGCGATGAAACTTTTGCTCAGGCTGACCATGAAAATACTTTTTCGGAAGTATTGGGAGCCTTATCAAAAATCAATTATGGTGCTGTTATAATAAGCGTTACCTCAATTTTGATCCTGATCTATTGGCCAAAAATTAAAAAAGTTGCTGCAGTACCTGCTCCATTAATAGTAGTAGTAGTAGGTGTGGTGCTTAGTCTTTTATTTTCAGGGACAGATTTTGCATTAAGAGCTAAGCAATTGGTTAGCATACCTGTAGTTGGCAGCGCAAATGAATTTTTTGGATTATTTAAATCACCTGATTTTGGGGCAATAGGCCGTAAAGATGTTTGGATAACCGCATTTACCCTGGGTATTGTAGCCAGTTTAGAAACCCTGTTAAGTTTAGAGGCGGTAGATAAAATTGACCCTATGAAAAGGGTGTCACCAACTAACCGCGAATTATTTGCACAAGGTACAGCCAATATAGTTAGCGGTATGTTAGGAGGCTTGCCTATGACGGCAGTTATTGTCCGTTCATCAGCCAACGTACACGCCGGAGCACGTACAAAAATGAGTGCTATAATACACGGTTTTTGGTTGTTGTTGGCACTTATATTAATACCGGGGTTAATTAATTATATACCACTATCATGTTTAGCAGCCATACTTTTAATGACAGGCTACAAATTGGCCCGATTAGCTTTATTTAAACACATGTGGCAGTTAGGATGGAACCAGTTTATACCATTTGTGGTAACTATTATTGCAGTAGTATTTACAGACTTATTAATTGGTGTTGGTGTAGGTATGGTAGTAGGTGTATTTTATATCCTGCGTACCAATATGCGTAACCCTTATTTCTATCATATTGAAAGTAGTGATAATAAAAAGATCCTGCGTATCAGGCTTTCTGAAGAAGTAACGTTTTTAAATAAAGCTGCTATACAGGTTATGCTTGCCAAATTGCCAAATGAATCGGAGGTGGTAATAGATGGGTCAAACTCAAAATATATTGACCCGGATGTTATAGAGATCATAAAGAATTATAAGCATAATGCTTTCAGCAAAGGCATTATCGTACGCCTGGAGAATATAAAAAGCAAGTACGATATGCCGCGTTTTAAAGAATTGAATTACGAACCTAATAACTAAAATTATATATAACTCAAGTTATGTTGGCCCGGTGGAAGATAAGCCGGGTACAACCATTATAATTTTATAACTTTATATAAATAAACCTATGTGCGCTAAAATTGAAGATAAGAAACATATGACCTACGAAGATCTATTAAAAGGTAATGAGAAATTTGTTGCAGATACATTAAAAGAAGATCCGGAATACTTTAATACCCTTGCCCAGGGCCAAAACCCACCGGTATTGTGGATAGGTTGTGCAGATAGCCGTGTGCCTGCCAACCAAATAACCAATACTAAACCGGGTGAAATATTTGTACACCGTAATATTGCCAATATGGTAATACATACTGATATGAATATGCTAAGTGTGCTTGACTATGCCGTAAACGTGCTTAAGGTAAAACACGTAATTGTAACCGGCCACTATGGCTGCGGTGGTGTAATTGCTGCGATGGGTAATCAATCGGTTGGTTTAATTGATAACTGGTTAAGACATATTAAAGATGTTTACCGCTTACACGCTGCCGAATTAGATGCTATTACTGATACAGGCAAACGCTCTGAAAGATTGGTAGAATTGAACGTTATTGAGAACGTACATAACCTATGCAAAACAAGTATTGTACAAAACGCATGGAGAAATGGCCAAGATCTAAGTGTACATGGTTGGGTGTATGCCTTATCAACCGGTATTATTAAAGATCTCCAGGTTAGTGCAACTAATACTTCAAATCTTGGTGAAGTATTTAAATTGAACGCCGCAGTATAGTATGTTGTAATGAAAAGAGAAAGCCTGGTCAAATGATC
>CAZGBN010000060.1:0-13344 GCA_964524015.1 uncultured Mucilaginibacter sp.
TAGCGTTACACACCTCTCCGAAAGGGATTGCAAATTTACAAATATTTAATGCCCCACAAAATTTTTTATCAAAAAAAATCGGCGGGTTTAAAACCCGCCGACCAGTGGTAAATTTTATATTGATTTAATATTTAAAATTCGTCTTCCTGGGCTGCTAAAACTGCTTTTTTAACTGCTTCAGCTGCAATTACTTTCTTGGTTTTATGTTTTTCAATTTGTTTACGCAGGCTCTCTACAGCCAAATCAGTTGCTTCTTCAAAAGTTTTACATTGCTCTTTGGCAAATAACTGGTTTCCCGGTATCATTACTTTAATTTCCGTTATCTTGTTAGCCTCGTCCTCTACGTTCTCCAGCTTTAAATAAACTTCGCCGTTAATAATATGATCGTAAAAGGTATCCAGCTTATCAACCTTTTTTTGAATAAACTCTAGTAATCCCTTGTCTGCAGTGAAATGAATTGATTGCACAGTAATTTTCATGTTTCCTCCTTGTTACGCCTTTGGATGGGCTAGTTTATAAATAGACTTTAATCGTTCAACTGAATTATGGGTGTAAATTTGAGTAGCACTCAAATTGGCGTGGCCCAGTAATTCTTTTATTGCATTTAAATCGGCACCGTTGTTTAACAGGCTTGTGGCAAAGGTATGCCTTAATACGTGCGGGCTTTTTTTATTTTGGGTTGATATGTATGATAGATATTTCTGCACCGTCAAATAAATTAGTTTGGGATATGCGTCCGCTCCTTTATTTGTAACGAATAACGTTAATGATTTGTTATCAAAATCTTCACTTTTTTTTAACTCCAGGTATTTATTCACCAATAATTTCAATTCGTTGTTGAGCGGTATTATGCGCTGTTTGTTGCGCTTGCCCAAAACCTTAATTGTGCCTTCGTAAATATTAATATCGGTTTCTTTAATTCCCAGCAATTCGGCCAGGCGCATGCCCGTTCCAAAAAGCATTTCTACTATCAGCTTATCACGCACGCCTTTAAAATCATCTGTAAACACCTCGCCATTATCCAGCATACTTGTCAGTTTAGCATCCTCTACTACTACCGGTAAGTTTTTAGGAATTTTAGGCGCGGTAATTTTTGATGCCGGGTTAACGGTAATCAAACCATCCTGCAATAAAAATTTAAAATATTTGCGCAGGGTAGCAATTTTACGGTTGACGGACCGGGCAGTAAGCTGCTGGTTCATGAGTTCCACCATCCAGTTACGTATTTGGTAATGGGTAATTTCTGATGGGTGGGTAACTGTAATTTCGGGATGATTAAGGAAATGCATAAACTGATCCAGGTCGGATTGGTATGCAGATACCGTATGCGGAGAGTATCGCTTTTCGAATTTTATATATTGGATAAAACGCTCTAAAAACATAAAAACTATTTGTTCATCCCTTTGATAATGGAATGTACAAATAGTTTTTTATATGTTATCAGAAATTACTGAAATTCTTTTTTTAGAAAGAATTAAACAGTAGCATCCAAGTTCATGTTCTGTTTGTAGATGGCATGTTTAATCTCATGGCGACGTGCTACGGATTTTTTCTCAAATGCCTGGCGACTGCGAAGTTCTCTTAAAACACCTGTTTTTTCAAATTTCTTCTTAAAGCGTTTTAGTGCCTTGTCTAATGATTCGCCGTCTTTTACGTTGATAATGATCATAATTTCCTACATACCTCCTTTCAGGGACGGCAAATGTAAGTATAATGTTTTGAAAATTAAAATGGTATATCCAATCTAAATGTATATTGCATCATGAATATCGAAATAAAGGAAACTAAGGATATCAACAAAAGTGATGTAATAGAAATTTACAAAGCCAACAAATGGTCATCTGCCCAAAAACCTAATGAACTATTTAATGCCTTACTAAATTCACATTCATTAATTACTGCATGGCATAATGAGAACCTTGTGGGTATTGGTAACGCTATTTCTGATGGCTATTTGGTTGTATATTATCCCCATCTGATTATTCACCCCAATTATCATGGAAAAGGCATTGGCAAATCCATATTGAGAAAATTCCAGGAGAAGTATGGCCATTTCCATCAGCAAATATTAGTTGCCGATGGCGGCGCGATAGATTTTTATAAAAATGCGGATTTGAAAAAGCCGGTGAAACTAAATCAATGTGGATATATAATGGCCGTGACCATTAGGTTTACGTATTAAATTTAGCCTTGTAACCCTCACGTAATACACTTACCAGCAAATCCAGCTTAACAGGTTTTGATACATAGTTATCCATACCTGCGGCATAACATTCGTCGCGGTCCTCGGGCATGGCATTGGCTGTCATGGCCACAATGTAAGGCTGATCTATGTTACCTATTTTACGTATACGGCGCGTAGTTTCCAGTCCATCCAGCTCCGGCATTTGTATATCCATTAGTATAATGTCATACATCTTTTTATCTAACTCATTTAATACTTCCTGACCATTATTAACCAGCATGGCTTCAAATCCCAGTTTTTCCAAAATCCTCATAACGAGTTTTTGATTGATCAAATTATCTTCGGCTACCAATATGGTCGACGGATTCTCTGAAGCAAAATCAACAGATAACACCGAGCTGGTTTGCAATCCGGTGGTGGCCAGATATTGCTTATGCTTAAACTCATTTTGTATGGCCATACTTAGGTGGTGCTGTTTAACCGGCTTGGTTAGTGTAGCAGCAAATAAGTTAGGGTAATTTTTTTGCGTTTCGTTACCTACCGAACTTAGCAGAATAACCGGCAATTGCGGATACAACTTTTTAACTACGCGGGTAAATGCAAGGCCATCCATTTCGGGCATTTGCATATCGGTAATTATCATATCAAAAATTTTTCCGGCCTTTAAAAGTTCCAGTGCTTCGGCTGCCGAATGGGTTGAAACTGCATGCAGCTTCCACACCTCTAATTGTGATTTTAATACTTTTAGGTTGGTATCGTTATCATCAACAATTAATATGTTTTTATCCTGAATGTCCGGAAGTGTAGATGCCTCTAAGCGGTCGTGCTGTAACGCCTCGCATTTTATAGTAAACTTAAACGTTGTGCCTTTATGCTCTTCGCTTTCAACCGTAATTGCACCACCCATTAATTGGATAAGACGTTCACTAATGGCCAACCCTAACCCGGTACCCCCGTATTTACGTGTTATTGACGAATCTACCTGCGTAAAGGCTTGAAACAATTGCGTTAATTTTTCGGGTGGTATGCCTACTCCTGTATCTGATACCTCAAAACAGAGGTCTAAAGTATTTCCCTCTTGTTCAGCTAATGTAACATTTAAAAAAACCTCCCCTTCTTGCGTAAATTTAATGGCATTCCCTATCAGGTTTATTAATATTTGACGTAAGCGCATACCATCAGCAATTAATAATGATGGTAAGCGATGGTCTATTTGGTAGATCAGGTCTATATTGGTTTCGGTAGATTTCCGGGCAAATAGGTCAAATACTTCTTCAATACATACCCTTAACTCAAACTCATGCGGGTCAAGATCCATTTTTCCAGACTCGATCTTTGAAAAATCAAGTATGCCATTAATAACATTTAACAAGGCCTCACCACTATGAATAATCGTTTCGGCATATTCATGCTGCTCTTCGTTAAGCTTAGTTTCGCCAAGCAGCGCTGCCATACCTATAACTCCATTCATTGGTGTACGTATCTCATGGCTCATGGTGGCTAAAAATATACTTTTCGCTTTATTTGCCTGCTCTGCATCTAAACGAGCTTGCTCCGCATCGGCACGGGCTTTTTCTTCTTGTAGACGCTGCTCATATAATTCTTCATTTAAGGCTTGCAGTTCTTCGGTTTGGTTTATTAATTCGCCGTTCAGCGTTTTCAGGTCATCTGCCTGTTTAAGCACCTCTTGTGTACGTTGTGTTACCTGCTTTTCAAGCACCAGTTTTTGTGCACGTATGGTTCTTACCCTGTAATTATAGATAATATATAATATTAAAATAATAAATAAAGCTACCAGCAACTTAAACCACCAGGTTAACCAAAAAGGTGGTGTGATTACAATATGAATGGCAGTACCCTTTTCGTTCCAAACGCCATCATTATTAGCGGCTTTTACCCTAAATGTATAATCGCCCGGATTAAGATTAGTATATGTCGCTCTATGCTGGTTGCCCACGTAGTTCCAGTCATTTTCAAAACCTTCAAGCATATAGGCGTAATCATTATCTTCCGGCACAGTATAATCTAAAGCCGAAAACTCAAATGTAAATATGGATTGCTTATAGTTTAAGGTTATACCATGGGTATCGTTAATAGATTTGGTTAACGGCGAGTTTGGTGCCCCCGCAATTACCGGCTTATTAAATAACTCAAAGCCGGTTATAACCACCGGAGGAATATTTTTATTTTCGGTTACCGCCTCGGGGTCAAAAGTGTTAAAGCCATTTACACCACCAAAATAAATTTCGCCGGATGGGGCCCTGAAACCGGAATTTAATTTAAACTCATGGTTCTGCAATCCATTTTTTAATGTATAATTTTTAAATGTGTTTTTGGGAACATCAAAACGGCTCAACCCCATGTTTGTACTTAACCACAAACAATCATTATCATCTTCAATTATGCTATAAATGTTATTGTTTGCCAGCCCATGTGCAGTAGTATACACTATAAATTGCTTTTTGCCCCGCACATATTTATTTAACCCGCTTCCTGTACCTACCCATATATTTCCCTTTTTATCAGCTACGATACAGGAAATAATATTATTTGAAAGATTACTGTTCGCTTTATTCAGGCGGGTAATTTTTCGTGTTGCAGGATGATAAATACTAATACCTGCATTATAAGTTCCAATCCACACGTCGCCATTTTTGTCTTCATAAAAGCAACGTATAACATCATTACTTATGGTTTGCTCATTGTTTAACTCGCTTCTTAACTTAGTAATTTTTTTCATGGATGGATCAAGTATATTAACCCCTCCTCCATTAGTAGCTATCCATAAATTGCTTTTGCTATCCTCCATTAAGGCAAATACACTTCCGTGTGATAATTGATTTACGCCGCTGCCTTTTTTAAAATTGGTAAATGTGTTTTTGCTGATATCAAAAAGATCCAATCCACCACTGTAGGAACCTATCCACAAACGGTTACCGGTTTTGCTTTTTAATAAGGTAAGTATATTGTTAGCTGATAGTCCTTTCTTTACTTTTTCCTGGTGTAAATAATAACTAAAAGTGTTATTCTTTTTATCAAATAAATTTAGCCCACCGCCATCTGTCCCCACCCAAACGTTTTCGTTTCCGGCGTCTGCAAAGGCAGTCACTTCTTTGGCCGATAATCCCCTTGGATCACCATACAGATAGCGATATACTTTAAATAAAGTGAGGCTTTTATCGTACATACTTATGCCTGCCGAGGCTGCGCCTACCCATAATGTACCCAAATTATCAACAAGCACTGACCTTACTGATGAACCACTTAAACTGGTATTATCAGCAGGTGAGTTTTTATAAGTTGTAAATGTTTTGTTTCTTGCACTATAAAAATCAACCCCCTCCTCGGTACCAATCCAAAAATTTCCGGCCCCGGTAGGTGCTATAACATGCACATTGTTATGGCCCAAGCTTGTTACATCCTCCTTTTTATTTATATTATGCGTAAAAACGCCGGTTTTTGGATTAAATATGTCCATTCCCCCATCATCCATTCCAATTAAAAGGTTGCCCTTACCCCCATCTGCCAGGGCCTTAACATAATCACTGTTTAAACTATTTTTATCAAGTGCATTATGATAGTAGGAAGTAAATTTTTTGGTTTTAGGATTAAAAAGGTTTAAGCCCTTATTAGTAGCCACCCACATGCGTTGTAAACTATCCTTTAAAATTTTGGTAACACGTGTGTAGCTTAAACTCCCCGGCTTGCCATCCGCTATATAACGAACAATTTTATTTGTTTTTGGATTTAAAACGTTAAGGTTTATAAATGTCCCTACCCATATATTACCGTTATCGCCCTCGCATATTGCATTAATGCTGGAGTTAGTAAGCGAGTTTGGGTTGGCATCATCATTATAATAATTTATAAAAGTATCATTGTGGCGATTATACCTGCTTAGCCCCTCCTTGGTACCTATCCATAAGTTGCCTGCCTTATCTTCATAAAGTGCACTTATGCTATTACCTGCTATGCTATTTTTATCACTTAAGTTTTTACGGTAAATGGTAAAACGGTAACCATCATATTTATTTAAACCATCCTCTGTACCAAACCACATAAAGCCATATCTATCCTTTAAAATGCTGGTAACTGTACTTTGAGATAGCCCGTCACCGGTATTTATATGGGTAAACTTTACGTTTTGAGGACCGGATAATTGTTGTGCGTATAAATTTTTGCAGCAAAGTAACGCCAATATAAAACACACTGATAATAGTAACTTAATACTCCTTTTAAAAAATTTGTGCATTTTTTTTTGCTTATAACCGGCCTCACCCATCAGCAATATTGTTGTTAATTTATTATCCATTTAGGAAAAATTGGTATTGATTTGTTTACGGTAACGGCATCAAATATGTTTTATATAATATAAAAACGCACTAAAAATGCAATTAACTACCTATTTACCTGGCTATAATGGTTAATAGTAAATATATTAATATATATGAACTAATATCATATAATATTTTACTCATATAGCAATCCGAACAAATACAAAACATTCTTACAAAAAGTTCGTTTTGATGTCATTATATTTATTGCCAAAAGATATGAACCTTAATGCCTGATCAATCAATATCATCCTATAATAATTATCTTACCGGCGGCGGCGAAATGGGCGAATTAACCCGGTCATTTGATTGGTCTAAAACCTCTATTGGCACCCCTGATACCTGGCCGCAAAGCCTTTTAACTGCTGTTGGTATTATTTTAAACTCCCGTTTCCCGATGTTTTTGTGGTGGGGGCCTGAGTTGATACAATTTTACAACGATGCTTACCGGCCAAGTTTAGGAAATAATGGCAAACATCCTACTGCTTTAGGGCAACGCGGCGTAGAGTGCTGGCCCGAAATATGGCCAGTGATAAAACCGTTAATTGACCAGGTAATTACAACAGGAGAACCAACCTGGAGCGAAAACCAATTGATACCTATTTATAGAAACAATAAACTGGAAGATGTTTACTGGACCTTTGGCTACAGCAAGGTAATTGACGAAACCGGTAAAGCTGGTGGTGTATTAGTTGTTTGTACCGAAACTACCGCTCAGGTACAATCATTTAACGAATTACAGGATGCCAAAAAGGAGTTGGAGTTTGCTATTGAATCTGCCGAATTAGGTACATGGGACCTTAACCCAAAAACCAACCATTTCATTGGTAATGACCGGTTAAAATCCTGGTTTGGTGTTGAAAAACAACATGAGGTAGACCTGAAAGATGCCCTTGAAGTTATTGTTGAAGAAGATAGGGTTAAAGTAACCGATGCCATAATTAAGGCTCTTGAAAAAGGATCAGACGGTAATTATGGTATAGTTTATACCATTCAAAACCCAAAAGATAAAATTAAGCGCATAGTAGCGGCAAAAGGTAAGGCCATGTTTGATAGTGAAGGTAATGCTACCCGCTTTAGTGGCATTTTAGAAGATGTTACCGAAGACTACCAGTTACAATTACGCAAGGATGAATTCATAAGTGTAGCCAGCCATGAGCTAAAAACACCTATTACTTCTATAAGCGCATCCATGCAGATATTGCAAAAGTTTACCAAAACTGAGAACCTGCCTGATAAAGTTTCCTTATTTATCAACAAAGCCAGCAATAACTTAAATAAACTGGTGCATTTGTTGGATGATTTGCTAAACGTTACTAAAATACAGCAGGGACAATTAGCATTAAATAAAACCCGCTTTAACATAGTAGAGTTAATAAAAGATTGCTGCGAGCATATACATACCGCTGGCACCCATGAATTTGTTATAACAGGATCTGATTTTTTGATGATAGACGCGGATTACCGACGTATAGACCAGGTAATGGTAAACCTATTAAATAACGCGGTTAAATATTCGCCACAGGCCAAAAAAGTGGAGATATCTATAAGCAGCGACGAACATAATATTACTGTATCAGTGCGTGATTTTGGCATAGGTATTAATCCTGATAAATTACCACACTTATTTGACCGCTATTACCGTGTGGATGCACTTGGACATCAATTTTCAGGATTGGGTTTAGGATTATACATCAGTTCAGAAATAATTACTCGCCATGGCGGTAAAATTGCTGCCGATAGTACTCTGGGTGATGGGAGTACTTTTTGGTTTACTTTGCCAATAGAATAATTGGAGAAGCAAGAATCAAGATGCTGAAATCTTAACTCTTGCTTCTTGGCTCTTGACTCTAATATTAATACTCTGCCAATACAATAATATTATCATTTATAGGCTCAATGCGTTCGCGGCCATTTAGGAAGCCCAGGCCCACTACAAATGAAAAGCCTGACACAATACCACCCATTTCATGTATCAGGTCACTGGCGGCAGTTACCGTGCCCCCTGTAGCCAACAGATCATCATGTATCAATATATGCTGGCCGGGCTCAAACGCATCGGTATGCATTTCAATTACGGCCGTACCATACTCTAATTTATAGGCTCGTTGCTTAATGGTAAAAGGCAATTTACCTGCTTTACGCACAGGCACAAAAGGCACACCCAATTTGGTGGCTAAAGTCAATCCAAATAAAAAACCGCGGCTCTCTACCCCTGCCACCACATCAACGCGGGTGTACTTTAGTTTCTCCACAAAAGCATTCAATATATTCTCGCATAAAACGGGGTCTTTCAATATGGGCGTAATATCCTTAAAAACAATTCCGGGTTTCGGAAAATCAGGAATATCACGTACTGACGCTTTAATTTGCTCTTCTATCATTTTAAAAAACTATATACGGTTCAATTTTACGCAAAATAACTTCATCAAGTATCATAATGTTTCGCATATCGGCTATGTTGTTATAATTGCCATGCTGGTTACGGTATTGTATAATGGCGTTAGTTTGTTTATTGGTGAGGTACGGAAAGCGTCTTAATCCTTCAAAATCAACCTGGTTAATTTTTATTTTGGTGATGTGAGCGGGTTCAACGGTGATTTGATTTTTAACCTGATTGAATTTTTCTTCATCAATACCATACACCTCCTTTAGCTGCTCCTTACTTAAAAAGCCGCCCAAACGCTTGCGGTATTCTAATATCCGTTGCGCAAACGCCGGACCAATACCATTAATGCGGGTTAGTTTAGCAGAGTCGGCACTGTTGAGCTCAATAATAACATTTGGTTTATAGGTGTAGCCCTCGGGAATATCTATATAAGGCGCTAACCGTTTATAGTCATCGGCAGTAATGGCATAAATTTTTTGTACATCTGCTTTATTATAAAATCGCCCGCCTTTGGCTTCGTAATTTTTGATGGTACTGATTTGCTTTTCGCTTAAACCCAGCTGCTGCCATTTTTCGGCAGGCAGGTTGTTAGGATCGAATTTGAATAAAACCGGTTTGGCTATTTTATTATCAGATAGGCTGTTATCCTTACCTGAATTAAGCAACGCCACCGCTCTATCAAAGTCTTTAAAATTGGCTGGGGTATCTTTATAGAAGTATTGGTAGATGTAAGGTGCTGCTAAAACCAACAATATGATGATAACCAGCACCACCATTCCGTTCCATTCTTTTTTCGTAACGGATAGATAGTTCTTTATGGCTTTGGTTGGCTGCTTCAAATCAACCGTTAAAATAGGAAATTTTCGCCCTATTTCCAGTCATCTGAATATTATGAATAATTACCGACGAAGAGTTTGCGACAAAGTCATAGTCAAAGGAATAAGAAATAAATTTTATTCATGTACTTAAAGTCTTATATATTTGATTGTCAATATATTTACTATGCGCAAAATTATAATACCTATAATCACCGTAATCTTATTTGGATGTAATACGAAAACTGATAAAAAGAAGGCTGACACAACTATACGATTTGCCAAAACAGAAGCCGCATCAACCGATACTATTCAAGTAAAAGAAAGCAAATTAGATACTACATTTAAAATTCACATGTTTTGGAATGGTGAAGGCATCGAAGCAAACCCGACTCTGGGCAAATTACCTTGGAAAGCTTTAACCCTTAAAAATAATTCTTACTATTTGCAAGACACTAAAATAAAGTTAAAACGACAGCTTTATCCTGAAGGCTCCGAGGATGAGGGATATATGGGATTATTTATGTCATCTACCGACAAGGATGTCCGATATTTGTTAACTGGTTTGAACGTTGCCAACGGTCCTATTGAAACAGTGGATATTAAAAGACAAATATTATATCCAGGACAAAAAGAGAAATTTGATTTTAAGGGAACTGCCTATACGCTTTATGCTACTGGAAATAAAATGGATAGTGTAGAAAATGGTTATAACAACTATAAATTATTTCTGACCGCAAATGTTAAGGGACTAACATTAAATCAAGTACTGATATCCTCAAATAGTTTTGGAGATGTTAATGACGCCGAAATTCTTTCCGACGTCAGAATTGATTTTATAGGAGATATTGATGGTGATAATATACCAGACATAATACTAACAGAATCAGGAAATTTTTGGGGTTTGAGTAAATTATACCTGTCTTCAGTTGCAGCAAATAAGTCTATATTGAAGCATGTTGCTGCATTTTAGAGTTATTATTAGTACTTAATATTAAATTTCTTCAATATTAAACTTAATAACCATAGCGGGCTGATTAATAAAAACTTAAAATCAAAAAACAGCATGGTTTTTTTGCCTTCCAACTTATTGCCTATAAACTGCAAAATATTGGCCGCAACAAAAAGTATAACACAAACCTGCGGCAATGGCATTCCTCCTGCTTGCTGCCAGTACTCTAATTGTACTATAAAATAAGCAAATGCACCTACCACTAATAACATTAAATAGGACAATATAGGGGACAAACGCTGGTAATAATAAATAGTGAACGCAATAAAAAACGAGCCCCAGTTTAAAAATCCCTTTTTAGTACCCAAAAATGCCAGATCAGGAAAGGGTAATGACCATACAAACGCCATTATACTAAATGAAATTACCGGTATACAGATATAACCGATGACCCTATTTACCGTGTTGGTATAGTATGCATCGTATTGAGCAAAGTAAATATCAAGTTGGCGCTTTGGTGTGGCTGGTGCTTTCATGTTATGAAAAAAGCGATGGCTAAGCCATCGCTTTACAAATATAGGTTAGTATATAATTACTTCGCAAACGCTACCGAACGGGTTTCCCTGATAACGGTAACTTTGATCTGGCCAGGGTAGGTCATTTCGGTTTGTATACGGTTGGATATATCAGCCGCCAATACTTCTGATTGCGCGTCGCTTATTTTCTCGCTCTCAACCACTACACGTAGCTCACGGCCTGCCTGTATCGCGAACGTTTTCTCAACACCAGGATATGACATGGCCAACTCTTCTAACTCTTTTAAACGCTTAATGTAGCTTTCAACCACCTCGCGGCGTGCGCCTGGCCGTGCACCTGATATGGCATCACAAACTTGTATGATAGGTGATAGCATCGAGGTCATTTCTACCTCATCGTGGTGGGCACCAATGGCGTTACAAACTTCAGGATGCTCCTTATATTTTTCGGCTAATTGCATACCTAAAATTGCGTGTGGCAGTTCCGGGTTATCATCAGGCACTTTACCAATATCATGCAGTAAGCCGGCACGTTTAGCCAGTTTTACATTAAGGCCCAACTCGGCAGCCATAGTGGCGCAGAAGTTAGCAACCTCGCGCGAGTGCTGTAACAAGTTCTGTCCGTACGATGAACGGTAGCGCATACGGCCAACCATACGTATCAGTTCAGGATGTAGCCCGTTAATACCTAAGTCGATAACTGTACGCTCGCCTATCTCAACAATTTCTTCTTCTATTTGCTTTTTGGTTTTGGCAACAATCTCTTCAATACGTGCCGGGTGAATACGACCATCGGTTACCAAACGATGCATGGCCAAACGGGCTATCTCGCGCCTTACCGGGTCAAAGCCTGATAGGATAATTGCTTCCGGTGTATCATCTACAATAATTTCAATACCGGTAGCTGCTTCCAGCGCGCGGATGTTACGTCCCTCACGGCCAATAATACGACCCTTTATCTCATCATTTTCAATATTGAAAATAGATACCGTATTCTCAATAGCGCTTTCAGTAGCGGTACGTTGAATGGTTTGAATGACTATTTTTTTAGCCTCTTTGGTAGCTGTAAGTTTGGCTTCATCAACAATATCTTTTATCTGCACCATAGCTTTGCTACGGGCCTCTTCGCGCAGGTTATCTATCAACTGATTTTTGGCATCTTCGGCAGATAAGCCTGCAATGGTTTCCAATTGCTGTACATGTTGGTTCTTCAATACATCAACTTCTTCCTGCTTTTTAACCGCAATTTCGGTTTGGCGCTCCAGGTTTTTACGTACGTTGTCTATTTCGGCTTCTTTACGGGTAAAGTTCTCAATACGCTGGTTTAATGATTGTTCTTTTTGCTTAATGCCATTCTCGCGTTGCAGCACCTCGTTATTGCGGCTATTTATCTCCTGCTCATGCTCTGCCTTCATTTGCAAAAAGCGCTCTTTGGCTTCCAGTAACTTGTTTTTTCTTAGTATCTCGGCATCGTTCTCGGCATCTTTAAGTATCTTTTTTACTTTGTTTTGTGCCGATGCTTCCTGATCTTTAAAGAGTTTTTTTACCAGAAATCGTCCTATAACGATTCCGGTGGGGATACCTACCAGTAGCCCTATAATTATGTAAAGTATATTCATTATTTTAGGTTATATATAAATAAAAAAACCGCAACTAAATTTTAAGCTCATTATTGTCAAACTTCTTTTTCAGATTATTGGACCAGGTTACCGTTAGTGCTAGCATTAACGCATACCCTATTTCTTGTCCGCCTGATATTGAAGCGTTAAGTTTTTAATAGTGAACTAAAATTTAACTACGGTTAAATCTTAATGGCTCTGATATATAAGAACGTATTACCTCGAGAAAAACTCGGTCAGTAAATGATCTAACTGATAAACCTTTTCAGCCACGTCCGAATCCTCGACCGTAACTCTTTTTTCTGCTTTTAATGATGATGTAGCGTAATGCAACACACTCATTGCCAGCAAATCCTGCTTATCCCTTACCGCATAATTGTCTTGATATTCTTTTATGCGATCGTTAATCAACTTAGCTGCCCTGCGTATTATTTCTTCTTCCTCCATGTTCACCTTTAACGGGTAAACTCTGTCAGCAATATTTATTTTTATTGAGATTTCTCCCATTTGAGCT
>CAZGBN010000061.1:0-13342 GCA_964524015.1 uncultured Mucilaginibacter sp.
CCGCCCTTTATCAGCAAGTTCTATCCAAACGATTTTCTGTCTATTAAAATCGTCCCAATAACTTATTGAATCCTGTGTTTCAAACCATTGATTATTAGTTTTTTTTCTCGCCCCGACATCTCCTGTTTGTCGTAACCTGTCATAGCTAAAAGTTAATAAATGCTTTTTTATAGCTGGATATTTTTCAATATCAACTTTTAAACTTGGAAATGTCGCTATAATATAAATATCATTAAATTCATAAGAAAACCTTTTTATATCGCGCCCTCTTAAAATGGGTCGTATAATTTCTGCACTTTTAGGGTCTTCTTCAATAAGTTGATTTTTTTTCTCACCGGAAATAATAAAAGCTTCGTTATAACCTGTTAAAACTCCACGGTAAATATTAATATTCCAGTTCTTGAGGGGCTTTCCTACTGATTCAATTTTAGCCTTAATTCGATGTTCTATATTGCTTAATATAACCCAACTTTCAAAACCTGAAAAAGTAGAATTACTACTATACTGCATAAGAAAATCGCTCATTTTTTCTAGACTGCCTAAACTTTTATCTAAAAGACAAGTTTTAGTTTCTCCGTTATAAGGAGATTTTTGAGAAATTAAGATGTTCGTATCTACTGTTGCCGAATCAAAAACCTGATATCCTCCGAAATCGACCAACAATAAAGGGTTAGTTCTTTCAAGAAAAAATTTACGAATTGTTTCACCATAACTAGCACGCATCCATTTACTTGATGTAATGTATCCAAAGAAGTAACCGGGTTTGAGTAGCCTTATCGCTTGTTCATAAAACAAGCAATAAATATCTCCGGTACGGGTAAACGTTTCGTAGCCGCAGTTTTGCAACACATCGGCATCAGCACCCATTTTTTGTAATTGGATGTAAGGTGGGTTACCAATAACCACTTCAAAGCCTTCAAAATCCCCATTATCATCTAACACTTCCGGAAACTCAAACCGCCATTCAAAGGCGTTTTTATAAACCGCGTTATTTTCAATTTCCTTGATTTCGGTTTCAATTTTTTCTATTTGCGTACTTATACGGCGTACTTCAACTTCCATTTCCTTTTCAGTACGCTTTTGCCCAAACAAATCGAAATTGTTTTGTGCCAAAGCCAGGTTTCCGCGCTGTTCCGATAGCTTTTTACGACGAGGGTCGCGTCTGCCTACAGTTTCATGAAACTGTTCTTTTATCTTTTTAATAAATGACTTAAATTCTTCTTTGGCTTCTTTGTCAGATTCTTCCTTATACGCTTGTACTGCATTGCGGTAGTCCCAAATACTAAACTTTTGCTTTTTAAATACTTCCGATAGGTCTTCTGTTAAAGCATACTTGCTTAATAACGAGTTTCCCTGTTTAATATTAATATCAATGTTTGGTAGGGTCTCCAATTCCAGATAATTACCCGGCTTATAATAGGTGTGTTTTAATAATTCTATCCATAAACGCAGGCGACATATTTTAACAGAATTAGGGTTAATATCAACACCAAACAGGCAACGCTCAATTATTTTACGTTTTTCTTCAAATAACGTACGCTGTATACGTTGTTTAAGCGGCGCAACTATATTAGCTGTACCGGTTGACTCTTCAACGGTATATTCAAAAAATTTAAGATCAATATAATTTACAACTAACTCGTCATTGGCAATACTTACTTCTACTTCCGATAACCGATCCCCGCTCTCATCTGCCAATATTCCCAACTCAGATTTAATGCTAATTAACTCATTAAGGCTTGACACTAAAAAGTGCCCGGACCCTACTGCCGGGTCAACTATCCTTGTGTCGTTTACTATTTCATTAAATGCTAATATATCTTTAGTATTACGTTTATCCTTTAAATAATTTTTTAGATCAATTATGGTTTCGCAAGTCCAGCCATAATTATTATTAAATTTTTTAATAACTGCCTTGCGTATAGTTTCTCTACATAAAAAGGTTGTTACCGCACCCGGCGTATATATTGAGCCATCTCTATAACCATTTATTTTTTCGAAAACCAAACCCAATACGGCCGCATTAATAATGGTTTTATTTTCTTCCTGCACCTCTTCTTTACCTACCGAAGCAAAGTTGTAAGCATCTAAAAAGTCAAACAGATAATGAAGCGTATTTTTAGTTAAAACGGGTTGAATATTGGTTCCCTTTTTTAAAACAGAACTGGCGTATAGGTCAATAACTAAATTATCATCAAGCGCATTAACCTTAATGGTACACTCCTCTAAATCCGAAAATTCAAATAAAGAGCTGTTTAAGTATGGAATGTGACTGTATTTATTTTGAATATGCGGATTGCGATCTTTAGGCTGCTTAGCTAATACCTGAAAAAACAATTTATACAGTTCGTCATAATCATTTACAACCTGCTGATTCAGAAAGCGATATTTTCTATCGCCCCTGTGATATTTAATTAACTGCGCTTCTAACAGTTTTAAAAATAGTACCCTGTTTATCCAGGTTATACTTAACTCTAAACTAACATTAAATAATTGCTCATCTGTAGTTGTACCTTGAATATATTGTGACGGTACTTTACGCAACGCGTTTTCAACTTCTAGAATATTGATCGTATTTTCAATAAATGAAGCAGGGTTGCGTTTGGCAACTGGTAAACGCTGAATAATTTTGCGACCTCCGTCCTTAACTTCTTCAAGTCCAATAATGTGTAATAATTCGGAAAAAAATCCTTTATCTAAGGAATTGCTATCATTAAGAAAAGATAATTTAAGTAAATGAACCGGAGTGAAAAATTTATAAAGAGGTATTAATTCATTGTCGTTATTATTCGTATCATCTAATAGCGGTTGAAATTTTCTAAGGTCAAAATAGGTGAAGCTTATTTCCTTATCAAATAAATCTAAAAATGGCTTAGCTATTTCTTTATAAAAATGGTCTGTAGAACTACTTACTTTTTGTTTATTCTCCCATTCGGTATAGGTTTTTAGAAGTTGCTTGTTTTCATTAAATATCCGCTCAAATATGGTAGCATCAAAAATAAACCACTCATGTATGTTGGTTATTACCAAGTGGGTTAGTGAGTTATTCTTATCCTTTGTCCTTTCGCGAAGATAATAAAGGATAAGCTCATGCATGGCTTTGGTATTCAGGTTAGTTGGGGTAACCATGTCAGCCTTATTGGTTGGACGCTTAACCTCAAATAGCACGCCCGCAGATGTTGAGGAATCTTTACCTAAATGAATAACACAATCGGTTTTTCCTTTAGTAGCAATTAAATGATCAGGATTATAAAATGTATTTTTTAAAAAATCCATTAAATGAATTTTTACATTTTCTTCGCTTTCCTTTTCATCAATCAAACCTAGTAAATGCTTTAAATTTCTTTTAAACTGGTCAAGATCAACTCGTCGGGGGCTTATTAAACGGTAAGCTTTATTAAGACTGGCTGTAAGATCGGTTATAGAAATGGTCATTTAGGCTGAGTAAGAATACTCAATTATACTGAATATTATTGTCTAAAAAAATACCCGTAGTTGTTAAGCAAAACCAAGCCACAATTTTTATGAGATGCCGAAATAATTAGGCACGACTTTTTGAGAGCGGGCAAAGGCCTGACGGAAAACGCGGGCCAGGGTGTTTTGCCTGTGGGTGGAAGGATTTTTCCGGCTTGATCTTTTGGTTACTTTTGAATCAAGCCAAAAGTAACAGCCTTTCCTGCGGCGAATGAGCGCGACGATGATATAATCTCGGACTACCTATCTCAGGAGATTGCCACGCTACGCTCGCAATGACATGGAGGGAAGGCTATGCGTTAGGGATAGCAGCGGATACCGGCCTGAGCTTAATGCCTCGCGCCGTATGAGCGGATAGCCCGCCCCATCGGGGGCGCCATAAATTATTACAAGTAGGTAGTGTTTAGTACACCGTCAATTCACCGCGCAGGTCGGTCTCTAAAAGTCGTTTAATTTCTTTGGGGTCGTCCAGTTGGCCAAGCAGGTGCATCATTTTGGTAACGGCGGCCTCATAGGTCATATCGTAGCCGTTGGCAACACCAATATCCTTTAAATGCTTGCTGGTTTCATAGCGGCCCAGCTCAACCGTGCCTACCTTACATTGTGAGATGTCCAGTATAACCTTGCCGCTTTGTATGGCTGCATCCAACAGGTTAATAAACCATTGGTCGGTAGTGGTATTGCCAGCGCCAAATGTTTCCATCACTATGCCGCGTACAGGGGCATTTAAAACGGCCTCAACCACCTTAGGGCTAATGCCCGGGTATAGTTTTAGCACGGCAACATCGCTCACCAGGTTTTTGTGTACCTGCAGTTTATCATCGGGCTTGGGTACGCGTATATCGTTCACGCTAAACCTTAAATGCACGCCAGACTCGGCCAAAATAGGGTAATTAGGCGAGCGGAAAGCCTCGAACTTAGAGGAGTTATATTTAAACGAGCGGTTGGCCCTGAATAGCTTATAATCAAAGTATATACAAACCTCGGGCACGCGGGCCAGATCGCCTTTTTTGGCGTTGGCTATCTCAATAGCCGTCATCAGGTTCTCCTTAGCGTCCGTCCTGATAGCACTTATAGGCAACTGCGACCCGGTGAAAATAACCGGCTTGGCCAAATTCTTCAGCATAAAACTCAGCGCCGACGCGGTGAATGACATGGTATCAGACCCATGCAGAATTACAAAACCGTCAACCGTGTCATAGTTACTTTCAATTAACCCTGCCAGCTGGCTCCAAATAGCCGGGTTCATGTTTGATGAGTCAATAATTTCTTCGAACGAGTGTACCTTGATCTTGCAGTTTAGTTTCTCCAATTCGGGTACATTATCCATTATCTGCTCAAAGTTGATAGGCTTGAGCGTTTTGGTAACCGGATCGGTCATCATACCTATGGTGCCACCGGTATAGATGATAAGTATTTGACTCATAAGGTCGGGGTTATTAGAGTAATAGCTTCAACAAATAACGTCCTCACACACCAAAAATTTTCTTTGAATTTGCCGTAGTGATGTCGGCCACTGCCTCCAAACTAGTTTGGTAAACATCGGCTACCTTTTGGGCAACATAAATCAAATAAGAACTTTCATTGGGTTTACCCCTGTGCGGAACGGGTGTAAGATACGGAGAATCCGTCTCTAAAACGATATGGCTTAAATCAATTTGCGGTAAAATTTTATCAAGTCCGGCATTTTTATAGGTTACTACGCCGCCTATCCCCAGGTAAAAACCCAGACTGATAACCTTTTGCGCCTGCTCCAAATTGCCTGTAAAACAATGGAAAATGCCACGCAGATCGTCGCCCTGCTCTTGCTCCAATACCTCAAAAACCTCATCAAACGCGTCGCGGCAATGGATTACGATAGGCAGCTGCAAACTTTTGGCCCAGGCAATTTGCTGCTTAAACGCGGCTACTTGCTGGGGCAGGGTAGTTTTATCCCAATACAGGTCGATCCCAATTTCGCCAATGGCGTATATCTTATGGTTTTGGTGCGATGCTTTGATGTCGGCTAATACTTGCTCCCAGTCGTCCTTAACCGAGCAGGGATGAAGCCCCAGCATAGGGAAACAGTTAGTTGGGTAGGCATTAATCAGATCATACACCTGCGGTATGGATTCCACATCTACATTGGGTAAAAACAACCTATCGATGTGGTTATCAAAACAGCGCTGCATTAAGTCGGCCCGTTTTTGTGGGTCGGTTTCGTAATACAGGTGGGTATGGGTGTCCGTTAGCAACATAGTGCAAAAATAAAAAAGCCTTCTGGGTTACAGAAGGCTTTTTGTTTAGCTTTTTTTCTTTGGTGCAACCGCCGCTTTTTTGACCGTTGTTGATTTGGTCGTGGTTTTCTTAGCCGTTGTGGTTGATTTTTTTGCAATAGTTTTTTTGGCCACAGGCTTAGGGATAACCTTCATCAACTGTACATCAAATACTAAGGTGTTGAAGGGCTTGATATCTTCGCCTGCACCACGTTCGCCATAGGCTAGTTTTGATGGGATAACAAAGGTTGCTTTAGCGCCCTCGCCTAATAACATCAGGCCCTCATCCCAACCCGGGATAACCATACCCTGGCCTACTCTGAAAGCAATAGGCTCATAAGTGCGGCCCGGTTGTACTAATCCGCCGGCTTTAGCTTCGGCCTCAATGCTGGTGTCAAATAATTTACCATCAACGGTACGCCCAATATAATTTACCTGTACGCTATCGCCGGCAACCGGCTTGCGTTTTATTGATGGCGCAGTAATTTTATATTTTAAACCTGATGGGGTAGTGGTTAAAATCAAGCCTTTATCCGCAATAAATTTATTCATGTCGGCAGTTTCTTTTGCTGCTAAACCATCCATCATGGCTTTTCTTTCGGCAATGGCTTCATCTAATGATTGTACCTTTTCAATTTTGATTATGCAAGATATAAAGCTGCCTTTAGGTAAAAATGCAGGGCGCTGTGCCTCATTATTTTTAAATATTGAATCGGTGCTGATCTTAACTAAAGCACTGTCTTTTTCGGCTAATAGAGGAAACACGTCCATTAAATCGCCGTTTTCCTGCACTTTAACCTGTACCGGGTTACCTGTTTTGTAGCTGCTAAAAAGTATGGAATCTTTAGCAGTTTTTTGCACTACGTGGAAGGTAATGATATCATCCAGTTTTATTTTTCTGCCGTTGTTGGTGGTAAGTATCTGGCATTGCGTACCATTTGCAGTAACCTTAACCGGGGCCTGGGCATTTACACTAATTGCTAGCGCGATGATTGCAAGAGATAAAATATATTTTTTCATAATTAAAAAAGCCTCCCTGATTTACAGGAAGGCTATATTGTTTTAATAATTATTTTTTTGCCGGACTTGCGGCGGTTGGTGCTGTGCCTTTAATCACATCAACTATTTCTACTTCAAAAGTAAGTGGAGTAAATGGGCCTACAGGTGGGTTACCCTGTTCGCCATATGCTAAGTTTGATGGTATTATTAAAGTTGCTTTTGCACCTTTGTTTAATAATAGTAAAGCCTCGTCCCAGCCTTGTATAACATTATGCTGGCCAACAGCTACACGTATAGGCTGGTAAGGTGCACCCGGATTAACGTTTTTAGCCTTTTCAGCTTCGGCTTTGATGTTAGTATCAAATATTTTTCCATTAAAAAACTTACCTACATACCATACAACTGCAGTATCATTTACTGCCGGGGCAGGGCCTGATCCGGGCTTGGTAATGATATAACGTAAGCCTGATGCGGTTTTATCAAAGTTTAATTTTGTACCCGCTATATAACTTTCTATCTTTTTAGGTTCGCCGGTTTTTACAGCATCTGTTGCAGCTTTAATGTAACTGGTAACATTACCCTGAAATACCTGGTCGGTTAGTTTTCCTTTGGCAATAACTTTCTCTACTTTAATATCATAAATAATGTATTTGCCTTTAAAATTTGGAGGTCTTTGTCCACCTTTAAATATTGAATCAGCCGCAAGCTTAATGGTTGCGCTATCGCCTTCGCTTAATAACGCCAGGCCGCTATAAATATCACCTTTAAATGCAGGTTTTTGTAAAAGCAAATACTGTGGTTGCCCCGATTCATAAGTACTGAATAACACAGAGTCGCCATCATTTTTTGCTACAACATTTAAACTTGCAAAATCACCTACTTGTATAACCGGTGTACTTTTGTCGGTATGGATGTTATATAATAAGCCGCCATCTGCTTTTTTAAATCCGCCATTACAACTTGCTAACGCCGCTGCGGCAAGTGTTAAAAACATTAAATTTTTTTTCATTTTTATTGTATTAATAGTTTTTTATACTCTGGTAAAATTAGTTTAAATTGATTAATAACCGCATCAAGGCTGTCATTTGATTGGCCGCCTGCTGCATTGCGATGACCGCCGCCGTTAAAATATTTTTTGCAAATTTCATTTGCAGGAAACTCTCCTCTTGAACGTAAAGAAAGTTTCACCTTGTCCTCCCGTTCAACAATAAAAGCAGCTAAACGTATACTAGCTATTGAT
The DNA here is from genome assembly GCA_964524015.1 of uncultured Mucilaginibacter sp. GTDB lineage: Bacteria > Bacteroidota > Bacteroidia > Sphingobacteriales > Sphingobacteriaceae > Mucilaginibacter. The sequence goes on from CAZGBN010000061.1 coordinate 7,969, forward strand.
AGTGCATAGTTTACAATACCTTCAGTGTCGCCGGTATTAACGTCATATTTCTCAATATCTTGTTTGCCAACTGCAATTATCGCGGTATTGTATTCAGGCAGTATCTCTAAACAATTGGTTAAACAATGGCCCAAAAAACGTAGTCGGTTTTCGGAAGCGCTGTTATAAACCAACTCATGTATGCGCCAGTTAACCGCCCCTGCGTCAATCAGGTCGGCAACCACACGGTGCACATCCGATGTAGTATTTGGCAGCCTGAATGAAGCAGAATCTGTCATGATACCTGTATATAAGCAGGTGGCTACGTCGGCATTTATTAACTCTTTATGTTTAAGTTGATTGGCAATAAAGTCATATACCAATTGGGCTGTAGCACAGGCTTTGATATCCCAATGTCGGTAATCGTCAAAATCTTCAGGTTCCAGGTGATGGTCTATCATCACTTTTAATGCTTTACTTTCTCTAACTAATTCGCCCATTTCATTAATGCGGCTTAGGTTGTTAAAGTCAAGGCAAAAAATTAGTGCGGCATTGGCTATTAGTTCTGCCGATTGCTGTGTGTTTTCGGTATAAATAATAACCTCTTCATTGCCCGGCATCCAGGTTAAAAAATCCGGATAATCCGTTGGGGCAATAACCTTAGCATGATGGCCAAGTTGTATCAGAAAATTATATAAACCTAATGATGAGCCCATAGCATCGCCATCAGGTTTATGATGGGTAGTAATTACGATGTGTTGCGGCGTCGCTAAAAGGTCAATAAGTGAGACTAAGTCTAACATTCAAATTTTAAAAGAGTTGCAAAGCTAAAATAAATTAATATAAACCAATTACTATAATAAAAAAAGGTTTCAGCGTTCGGGCTTAAAACCCTATTTTTGCGGCAATTGAATAATATACATGGAAAATAATAAAACATTTACAATGATCAAGCCCGATGCTGTTGCCAATGGCCACATCGGTGCTATTTTAGATAAGATTACCAAAAGCGGTTTTAAAATAGTTGCTTTAAAATACACTGCGCTAAGCGCAGAAAAAGCCGGCGAATTTTATGCTGTACACAAAGAACGCCCTTTTTATAAAGCCCTGGTTGAGTTTATGTCATCAGGCCCTATTGTAGCGGCTATATTAGAAAAAGACAATGCTATTGAAGATTACCGTAAATTAATTGGCGCTACTGATCCGTCAAAAGCTGAGCCGGGTACTATCCGTAACTTGTTTGCTAAGTCAATTGATGCCAATGCGGTACATGGTTCTGACTCTGATGAGAATGCCGCTATAGAAGGTAATTTCTTTTTCTCGGCGTTCGAAAGATTTTAAGATTTTAATTTTAATGAGAAAGGTTCAAGCCAAATTGGTTTGGACCTTTTTTGTTTTGCGGAGGTTAAAGAAAAATAATTTCCTCTATCAGTAAGCTTTGGGCCTCCTCATTTATTTTGTCAATTATCTTCGCACGCATCATCATCAACTCGTTTTTTATTACGGATGATTCTATACGCAGGAAAAGCTTTTTATCGCGGATAAAAAGTTCTTTAGTGCGATTAGCTACGGCTTTACCTACAAAGTTAGGCCAATGTGCAATTATTCCGGTTTCATCAAACTTGCGTTTAATTTTATAAACCTGCATCATTTGCTCAATAGCTTCCTTTAACGATTTATCGTTGGCCTTACGCACTTATCTCGCCCTCCTTAACTTTAAATAGTTTAACAGGCACATTAATATCAGTAAATATATTCTCTACCCTTGAAGTACTTGTATCTGTAATAAATACCTGTCCGAAATTATTATTTGATACCATTTGCATCAGCTTGGTTACACGCAGGTCATCCAGCTTATCAAAAATATCATCTAACAACAACAAGGGTTTAAATCCCTTTTTTTGAGTTAAGAAACTGTATTGCGCTAATTTTAATGCTATCAGAAAAGATTTTTGCTGGCCCTGTGAGCCAAATTTTTTCATAGGCATACCATGTATTGAAAATTGCAGGTCATCACGGTGGATGCCAGAGATAGTTCTTTCCAGAACGCGGTCTTTCTCAATGTTTTTCTTTAACAGGTCAGACAGGTCGTTTTGTAATAACTGCGACTCATAAGTTAAGGATACCAACTCGGCATCGCCGCTGATAAATTGGTAGTGCTGATTAAATATGGCGGTAAACTCCTCCATGAATGCCTTCCGTTTTTCAAAAATGCGGGTGCCTGATGCTACCAGTTGTTCGTCTATTACTTCTAATAGCCCAGGGTCATACCTACCTGTAGAAGCAATGGTTTTTAACAGCGCATTTCTATTTATCAACACCTTATTATAAGCTATCAGTTCATCAAGGTAGTGGTTATCGGTTTGCGATATTACATTATCAATAAACTTGCGCCGCTCTTCACTGCCCTCAATAATAATACTAATATCATAAGGCGATATCATCACCAGGGGCAATAACCCAATATGATCTGCCAGGCGCTGATAATCTTTTTTATTGCGTTTAAACTGCTTTTTTTGATTGCGTTTAACCGAGCAGGCAATAGCTTCCTGCTTATCATCGCGGTTAAATGAGCCGGTGATGATAAAAAAATCGGCCCCTTGTTTTATCTGTTGGCTATCAATAGGGTTAAAATAGCTTTTACATAATGATAGGTAATGTATAGCATCCAACAAGTTGGTTTTGCCCGCGCCATTATTGCCCATAAAGGCATTTACGCCTTCGCTAAGGCTTAATTCGGCCTGGGCATAATTTTTAAAATTGATAACTGATAGTTGTTGCAGATACATATACGCGTGCTTCAAATTTAGCACTTTACAATGGTGCTTTTTACTATAAAACGTATTAAAATAAAAAGCTATTGCTAAAACTTTTTAAATAATGTAGTTTTGCAAACTTTAATTTACAATAGAAATGTCAAAAGACCAAGCGACTACCAACGTCAGTGCTAATAATGCCGAATTTGGACAAACCGGAAGATTTGTGCGCGATAATCAAAAAAGCTTAACATTTATAGCTGCGGCTATTGTGGCTATGATCATAATATATATAGCCTATCAAAAATTATATTTAGCGCCGCGTGAAGTTGATGCAACTAACCAAATGTATGTTGCGCAAGATTTTTGGGCCAAAAAAGAATGGGATAAGGCGATTAAAGGTGATGCCGGCTACCCGGGATTAGAAAAAATTGTGAGCGATTACAGCAATACCAAAGCGGCTAATTTGGCATACTATTACTTAGGTGTTGCTTATTTAAATAAAGGCGAGTTTCGTAAGGCTATTGAGAATTTAACTACCTACAGGGGCGATGACAGCATGATAGCTGCCCAGGCTTTAGGTAATACAGGCGATGCTTACGTGGAGTTAAAAGACTACGATAAAGCAGAAACCTATTTTAAAAAGGCGATTGATAAATCAAAAAATATATTTTTATCGCCAATGTATTTGAAAAAATTGGGATTGGTTTATGAAGCCACTAATGATAATAAATCAGCAAGTGAAACTTATAAAACCATAAAAACAGATTATCCTGAAAGCACCGAAGCGCAAAGTATAGACGAGTATATAGCTCGCGCGGAAGCGAAACTTTAAAAGAATTTCGGATTTCGGATGTTCAATTTCGGATTTATATTGTCCGCTTGTAAATCCGAAATTCGAAATCAAAAATTCGAAATCAAAAATGGCTTCTCATTTAAAAAATCTATCTGATTTTACAGGCACTGCGGCTATACCATCTGCGGCAGCATATAAGTTTGGCATTTTGGTTTCAGAGTGGAACACCGAAATAACTAATGCCTTATATCAGGGAGCATATCAAACTTTGATTGGCAACGGCGCATTACCTGAAAATATTTTTAGCCATACCGTACCCGGTAGCTTTGAGTTAACTGCCGGTGCAGATATGCTATTAAAAAGCCGTGAGCTTGACGCGGTAATATGCCTGGGTTGTGTGATACAAGGCGAAACCAAACATTTTGATTTTATTTGTAATGCAGTAGCCAATGGCTTAAGCAATGTTGCCATAAAATATTCAAAGCCTGTTATATTTGGGGTATTAACCACTGATAATCAGCAGCAAGCTATTGACCGCTCTGGTGGTAAACATGGCAATAAAGGCGACGAGGCCGCTGTAACTGCTATAAAAATGATTAGCTTAGCTAACAATTTAATTGTATAATTCGTATAATTACAATATGAGAAAATTGATCTACATAGCCCTGATAGCTACTCTTGCCATAGGTAGCCTTGCTTCTTGCTCAAACAAACTTTGCCCGGCATACGGTTCTTATCCGCGCGGCGGCCGTTAACAGTTAAATGTCATTTTTAAAATTCGCGCCAAACTTACCGGGCTTTGAGTTGTAATTTTGTGAGAGCATTATAAGTATATGAATTGGACACAACTGCAATCAACAGATCAGCTTAACGAAATAAAAAAATCACCGGGTTATAGTATAATTTTTAAACACAGCACCCGTTGTTCCATCAGCATGATGGCAAAAAGACGTTTTGAATTAGATTGGGACTCGCTTCCTGAAGAATTGCCATTATATTTCTTGGATCTGATACAATACCGCGAAATATCAAACCAAATTGCTCAGCAATTTAATGTTTACCACGAATCGCCCCAATTACTTTTAATTAAAGATGGCGAGTGCATATTGGACCAATCGCACGGCGGTATATCTATTGATGAGGCACTGACGGTGATTCAATAATCTCCACTTGTCATCCTGAGCATAGCGACGGATCTTATACGCCTCGCATAGCTTTGACAAGATTCTTCGCTATGCTCAGAATGACAAGAACTTTTTACCAACCGAAACTTATTGTCTTCACCACATCAGGATGCAAACTTACTGCAACAGGGCAGCCTAACGCAGCATGTTCCAGTATTTTCTTCTGCTTGTCATCATAAGTTTGCGGAAACTTTAGGTTTACAACAACTTCTGCCACACGGCGTGGGTTTTGCGCCATTATTTTAGTAACCTCGGCTTCTGTATTATCTATATTAATGCCATGCACATCGGCAGCTATGCCCATGGTGGTTAATATACATGCGGCTAATGACTCAGCTAGTAAGTCCGTTGGCGAAAATGCTTCGCCTTTACCTTTATTATCAGTAGGTGCATCAGTAATAATTTTAGTGCCCGATTGTAAGTGGGTAGCTTCGGTTCTTAGTCCCCCAAGGTAGGTAGTATGTATGGTTGCCATGTTTTTTATTTCGAATTTATTGATCCAGCAAATTTAATATCTTTCAAAGGTGCTCTATCAATAAAATGTAATATTCTCAATAATACTAATATTTATCTTCCCCCTTTAGGGCATTAGGGGGTTTTTGCATACTTTTGTTTTATGATTGATTTGCCGGTAGTTCCTGTTAACCAACCACAACGCA
>CAZGBN010000062.1:0-12701 GCA_964524015.1 uncultured Mucilaginibacter sp.
TGCATAAGAAAATCGCTCTTATAACATGCTATAAAAATTGGATAGGTTTATTTTATGCACTTTCGATTTAAATTAAACATCTATTCACTTAAAATCATCACACTATGACCTACGGATACATTAGGGTAAGCACAGACAAGCAAACAATAGAAAATCAACGTTTCGAAATCAACAACTTTTGCGAAAAAAATATTTTTGTAGTTGATAAATGGATTGAAGAAACTATTTCAGGTGCAAAAAATATTCAAGACAGAAAACTTGGAAAACTTTTAAAAAAAATGAAAAAAGGTGATGTCCTTATTTGTTCGGAGCTTTCAAGATTAGGTAGAAATTTATTGATGATTATGGGCATACTAAATGAATGTATGAATAGGGATATTGAGGTTTGGACAATTAAAGACAATTATCGTTTAGGAAGTGATATTAATTCAAAAGTATTAGCCTTTGCATTTGGCTTATCCGCAGAAATTGAACGCAATTTAATTTCACAAAGGACAAAGGAAGCACTGGCTCGTAAAAAAGCAGAGGGTGTAATACTCGGCAGACCTAAAGGTCGGAAATCATCTAAAACTAAATTAACCGGGCACGAAAAACGGATAAGAGAATTATTGGATAAAAAAGTTTCGTACAGCGCTATTAGCCGAATATTAGGCGTACATCGCTTAACAGTATCTTCATTTGTAAAAGAAAAGATATAATTGTTAATCGATTCCTTCCTCATTTGAGGAGGGAATCTTTATAGATACCTGCATTCTAAACCCGATAGCAGCGGATACCGACCTTCGCGAAGGCCTGCGGTGTATAAGTGTACAGCGGGGCTATCGCAGCCCAAACGCGCAGAACCTTGCTTTTCAAATACTTTTACCAATCCCGTAAATGTTGTTAATTTTGCCCAAAATAAACCATTGGCGGTTTACGGAGTTTAACTACCAATACTTGTTAATTTAAAATGAATACTTCCCCCTGGCGTTTAAACCGTATTGTTGTTAATCTGTTGCTGCTGCTGGCTTTGATGAGTTTTAAGGTTACCGCGCAGGATACTTCTAAACAATCAACCTTTAGACTAAAAACCATTGTTATTGATGCCGGGCATGGTGGTAAAGACCCAGGTGCGCACGGCAACTACAGCCGCGAGAAGGATGTGGCGCTGGCGTTGGCCCAAAAATTAAAAAAAGCCATTAATGAGGATCTGCCCGATGTTAAAACGGTAATGACCCGTAACGATGATACTTTTATTGAGTTGCACCGCCGGGCAGATATTGCCAATAACAATAAGGGCAACCTGTTTATATCTATCCACTTAAACTCCTCGCCCGAGGGTACGGCTGCACGCGCCAACAAGCAAAATGGAGTAGAGGTTTTGGTGTACAAATTTAGCCGTGTGGGCGAGCAACTGGCGGCCATCCGCGAGAATGCCTCTATTGAGTATGAGAAGGATAAATCGGTTTACAAAAAATACGATGACAACGACCCGGCCACGGCCATTATTAATAACCTGTACCTGCAAAAATACCGCAAGCAAAGCATCCTGTTTGGTAGTTTGTTAAGCAAAGAGTTTACAGATACTGATGGCCGTAAAAGTAAAGGGGTAAAGGAGCAAAGCCTGCATGTACTGGCCAACAGCGGCATGCCAAGCGTATTGGTTGAGGTTGGTTTTATTAATAACCCCGAAGAGGAAGAGTACCTAAACTCGGCCGATGGACAGAAGGAAGTGGTGCAAAGTATTTTAAGGGCCATTAAGGCCTACCGCAAAACAATGGGTTATTAATATATTCCCCTAAAAAAGCCCGAAAGCGATACATCAAAGTAGTAGCAAACTTTACGCAAAGTGTCTATCCGTATGTCTATTTTACCGGATTCGAGCCGGGCAATATTAATATTGGTATCGCTATAAAATTTTTCTTGTGTTACTCCATTTTGCCTGCGCAGGCGCTTTATTTGCAGCGCCACCTTCTTTTTAAAGGCAATGTCAGATTTGTCAAGATATTCAAAATCAGTAAGTAACATATTGTAATAGCCTTATTTTTAATGTTATTTATTATTTTAAAGGTAAAAATAATATTTCAAAAAACTGACGAATAAGTCATTGTGGCAACTGCATTTGGGCTCTACATTTGTTATACACTACTTGATCCTACAATATCTAGAAAAATAATTAATGAAAATTAACACAACAAAAATTACCAGTTAGAATTCTCAGACGCCCAAGCTGAGTTATTTACGTTCTTTAGTTTTGGGTTTAATCAATAGTTTAAATTAATTAGGGGAAAGGGAGCTTCAAAAGAGCTCTCTTTTTTTATGCTGATTTTTTTAGACTCATGTCGACATCGTTTTACTAATCCGTGTGAATTAATTGTGCTACTGTAATGACAATTAAGATCCTCTCAGCGTTTATATTTGAATATATACTTTGCTGCCATGAAAATTAAACTGCTGTTATTCTTTTTATTGATATCCACTTTTGGGCTTGCTCAACCTTTGTCTACCGGCATATGGCGTGGCGTATTAAAAACTGAAGCAGGCAGGGAGATCCCGTTTAACTTCGCAATAAAAACCGTGGCGGGCAAAACCCATCTAACTATTATTAATGGCGATGAACGTTTTAAGGTTGATGCTATTAGTTATCAAAAAGATTCGGTTTTTATCAGGATGCCTTTGTTTGATTCGGAGTTTAGGCTAAGGCAAACCAATGGCAGCTTGCAGGGCAAGTGGATACGCCATTTAGGCGACCATGATGTGGCGATGAATTTTAGCGCCATACCTAACTACCCGTGGCGATTTTTTAAAAAGGTAGCCACTCCAAAAGCTAATATATCAGGCAGATGGTCGGCTGTTTTTGTAAATAAGGAGGGCAAAAAAACCAATACCGTTGGCGAGTTTAAGCAAACAGGTGTTAAACTAACCGGCACTTTTTTAACCACCACTGGGGATTACCGCTACCTGGAAGGTGTGGTTAATGGCGATAGGTTATACCTATCTGCTTTTGATGGCAACCATAATTATTTGTTTACCGCCAACATTACGGATAATAAAATAACCAACGGCAAAATTTACGCGGGCCTAACCAGCGTAACCAACTGGACCGCCACCCGCAATGCCAACGCCAAATTACCGGATGCTTACTCGCTTACGGCATTGAAACCCGGTTATAAAAAAATTGCATTTAGTTTTAAGGATCTGAATGGCCGTAAGGTTTCATTGAGCGATAGCCGTTTTAAAAACAAGGTAGTTATTGTGCAGATATTAGGCTCGTGGTGCCCTAATTGTATGGATGAGACAGCCTACATGATCAACTACTATAAAAAATACCATGCTAAAGGTGTAGAGGTTGTTGGCCTGGCCTATGAGCGTACTAAGGACTTTGACAAGTCGAAACAATCCTTACTGCAATTAAAGAATCGGTTTAATATTCCGTACCCACTGCTAATTACCGGCTATACCCCAAGTAATGGCGATCCGGAAAAAAGTCTGCCGATGTTGAAGGATGTACTGGGTTTCCCTACTACCATCATCATCGACAAAAAAGGCAATGTGCGTAAAATACATACCGGCTTTAACGGACCGGGCACGGGCAAATACTACACTGAATTTATTGAGGAGTTTGAAAATTTAACGGATCATTTACTGGCGGAGAAATAATTAAGTCACTGCGATAATTACCCGCAGTGACTTAAACTATTATTTGGCTTCGGCTATAACATTTGTTTTCATTAAATTCTTGGCGCTTTCGGCAAGGCGAATAAACTCGGCGCGGTAGCCATCATCGTCTTGTCCTTTAGCGGCTTTGGCCATAGCGATTAGGTGGTCAAAACTGGCGTTTTGTTTAAATTGCGAGTCGCGCAGCAATAAACCATACTCAACCACCGAAGCGGCAAACCTGAAATCGTCAGATGTTTTGTTGATATCAGCTACTTTATCAGCAACAGTTACCAATTCCATTTTACTTACTTCAGATTGTGGATCCTTATACCTGAATTTAACTGTCATCACTTCAGATGAATTATTTACAGGTTTAGCATCGGTTTTTTGATATTTTAGTGGGTCAACGCTTGGACCGAAGCCATCCTTTATCCCTACCGGGATGATCTCATACAAAGCAGTAACGGTATGGTTAACACCCATATCGCCGCCTAATTTGGTATCATCGTTAAAATCTTCCTTGGCTAATAACCTGTCTTCGTAACCTAATAAACGATAGGCTTGCACTTTAGCAGGATTAAACTCTACCTGTATTTTTACATCTTTGGCTACAGTAAACAAGGTTCCGCCAAATTCAGATACCATGGATTTTGTGGCTTCGGTAATATTATCAATGTACACATAGTTGCCGTGGCCCTTATCTGCCATACGCTCCATTTTGCTATCCTTTAAATTACCCATACCATAGCCCAGTATGGATATACTTACACCGCTTTTACGTTCCTGCTCTATCAGTTGCTCCATATCATCATCGCTGGATGCACCTACGTTAAAGTCGCCATCAGTAGCCAGGATGATGCGATTATTGCCTTCCTTCACAAAATTATCGCGGGCAATTTTATAGGCTAGTTTAATGCCCGCGCCACCCGCTGTTGAACCGCCTGCATTTAAATTATCTATGGCATCTTTTATTTTAACTTTCTGGTCGCCGGGGGTTGAAGGTAGCACCAAACCTGCCGCACCTGCATATACCACCATCGCAACATGGTCAATTGGTCTTAACTGGTCAACCAGCATTTTTAAAGATGATTTTACCAGCGGCAATTTATTAGATGAATTCATTGAACCGGATACATCTATCAAAAACACCAGGTTTGAAGCAGGCAGTTTATCCAACTTTACGTTTTTAGCTTTCAGGCCAATGCGCACCAGTTGGTGCTGTGTATTCCAGGGGGCGGCAGCCAACTCTGTATGTATGGCTACCGGTGCCCCATTGGTTGGTTCAGGCAGGTTGTATTTAAAATAATTTACCATCTCTTCAATACGCACGGCGTTTTTAGGAGGTACTTGGCCGCTGTTGATGTAACGACGCATATTGCTGTACGATGCAGCATCAACGTCCGCCGCGAAGGTAGATAGCGGAGTAATTTGAGGATTTAAAAATTTATTTTCATTAATGTGCCCATAAGATTCGGTACTTTGGTTATCATATACCGGGGCATACATTCTATACATACGGTTATCTGAGGAAGCAGTTGAAATAGCACCGACAAGTGTGGCCTTTTTAGTAGCCAATCCAAAACCGGTAACAACAACCTCGTTTAAACTTGCGTTGTCTGCTTTAAGTATTATGTTTAAAGTATTTTCTTTACCAATGATTATAACTTGCTTGTGGTATCCAACATAAGTAAATACCAACTTTATGTTCCCATCGGGTATAACAATGGTGTAATGTCCATAAGTATCTGTAGTAGTACCACTACCTGAGCCCTCAATATGAACATTTACGCCTGCCAGTGGATATTTTTTATCATCATAAACATTTCCGCTTATGGTACGGCTGGCTATTACCCTAAACCCGGTTAGGATTACCAGCATTGAAATAAATAATAAGGTCTTTTTCATAATCTTTAAATTTTTTTATGAATGATGCAGCATTTATCCAATTTCCATAAACCATTTAAAAAAATTAATTTGAGCCTGTAAATGAATTGGTTTAACAACTCAAAAAAGAATGATCCGGATAATGACGGTGCGCTATTAAGTCGCTATCGGCAGAGTGGTGATTTAGCTATACTGGCAGAGTTGTTTCAAAACTACTCCACAATGGTTTACTACGTTTGCTATAAGTATTTGCTGGATGGCGAACAAAGTAAGGACGCCGTAATGCAGATATTTGAGGAGTTAATTACAAAGGTTAATAAGCAGGAAATAAAACAATTTAGCAGTTGGCTATACGTTTTAAGCCGCAACTATTGTTTAATGCAAATAAGGGCGGCAAAAAAAATGGAATACACCACGCTTGATAGTTTTATGGAATTACCGGCAGATTTGCATCTTGATAGTAATGATAAAGAACAGCAGCTAACTTTACTTGAAAAGTGTATGGATAAACTTCCGGAAGCACAAAAACAAAGTGTAGACCTGTTTTTTTATAATGAAAAGTGTTATAAAGAGATTACCGATATAACCGGGTATACTTTAAACGAGGTTAAAAGCTATATACAAAACGGCAAACGGAATTTAAAAATTTGTATGGAGAAGAACGGTGAGCGCTAACAGACCCGACATATCGCAAATACGGAAGTACCTTAATGGGGAACTTGATGCCCGTGCTATGTACAAACTGGAGCGCCAGGCACAGGATGATCCTTTTTTAATGGATATGATAAGCGGAATGGAAAGCAGCAGTGAAAATCACCAGCCTAATTTGGACGCAATTGACCGCCTGATCAAGGAACGTATCAGCAAAAAAGAAAAAGCACGTGTAGTTCCGCTTTATCAATATTTATCAGCAGCTTGCTTACTAATAGCTTTGGGTATTGGTGGGTGGTGGTTAACCCGCACACCTAATAAGATTGAAAATATAGCGAATCATAAAATACATGTAAAGCGGGACAATATACTGGTAGAGAAGCCCGCGATTATTGATACCGTTACTCCTAACACAAAAGCAGGCTTAATAGCAAAGCTAAATCATAAGCCTACTGTTAATATTTCGATTAATAGTAACGATATGATCATTGACCCTGTGTCCGAGGCTAATAACATTTACAGAGCAGATACAATTGATAACCGCATGGCGGTAAATAAACCACCTGTGCAAGCTGATAACGTCTTAAAAGAAGTAACAATAGCAAGCCCGGTAACCATTGAAAGTAGGGTGGCAGGCCGCATGGCCGGAATAGATGTAACTGACAATGCAAAACAGGTAAATGAGCGTACTGTTAGCGGGAAAGTGCTGGACCAACAAGGTGCCCCATTAATTGGCGCTACGGTTAAAGTTGACGGGACTGGTACTGGCGTTGCAACAGATGTGGGTGGCAATTTTAAAATTGAGTTGCCTGCCAATAAGGACCTACTGGCAGTGAACTATGTTGGTTATAGCCCTAAGCAGGTTAAAGTTGGCGATCAAAGCAATTTAAATATCGCATTGCAAGCAGATGGCAATAGCTTAAATGAGGTTGTAGTTACCGGTTTTGGAACAACCACTAAAAAGGCCACACTTGCCGGTGCTATTTCAACTATTCCCGCAAATACCCGTGTGTCCAGCCTCGCACAAGGTAGCATAGCCTGCAACGAAAACCTAAAATTTAAAACGCAGTTTTTTGACCACATAGCTGTGGCAGAAAAATATACAAATGAAAATATAACTGCTACAGCACATACTGTTAAAACAGCTGATTTTAAAGAAGCACTGGCATTTTTAAACAAATACACCAAAGTGCCTGCTAACGCTACAGACTATAAAGATCTATCGGCTTTTAGGGCAGATAAGGACCAATGGTTAAAATGGTATGAAGCCAATAAGTGCAATAATCTGAAATAAAGAAATAATTAATTTGTCATTGCGAGGAGGAACGACGCGGCAATCGCGAACTTTGTATGTCGTCTACCTTTCTCCTTGCGATTGCCACGCTACGCTCCCAATGACAATAAGGTTTTAATTACTCCGCTCCTCCCATATCATACATAAATGCAAAATGGTTTCTACTGCTTTTTGCATATCCTGTACTGATACCCATTCCTGCTTGCCATGAAAGGCATGTTCGCCGGCAAAAATATTGGGGCAGGGTAATCCCATAAATGATAAACGCGAACCATCCGTTCCGCCGCGGATGCTGCATAGCTTGGCTTCCAGTCCGGCGCGTTTGATGGCCTCCATGCCGTAGTCTACAATTTGCGGATGCTTATCCAATACTTGTTTCATATTGCGATATTGTGGTTTTACATCCAGTTGGTAGTTTGAATTAGGAAAATCTTTTAATACTTCATCAGCAATTTTGCGAATAGCGTTGGCATGGCCTGTTAGCTTTTCTTCATCAAAATCGCGGATAATGAAATCAATCGTGGCCTTTTCTACATGCCCATTAATATCTACCGGGTGTACAAAACCCTGCATATCTTCTGTTCCTTCCGGCGACAGTTCATTAGGTAATTTGGCAATAATAGATGCTGCAATTTTAATGGCGCTCTCCATTTTTCCTTTGGCAAAACCGGGGTGGGTGCTTACACCGTTGATGATCAGTTTCGCTCCATCTGCCGAGAAAGTTTCGTTCTCCATATTTCCCGTGCTTTCGCCATCCATGGTATAGCCTGCATAAGCGCCCAGCTTATTAATATCGACCTTATCTACCCCTCGGCCAATCTCTTCATCAGGCGTAAATAGTATCCGGATATCGCCATGCTTAATTTCGGGATGGCTCATTAATTGGTAGCAAGCATCCATAATTTCGGCCAGTCCGGCTTTGTTGTCGGCCCCTAATAAAGTAGTCCCACTGGCGGTAATAATGTCATTGCCTAATTGATTTTTCAGGTCGGCGTGCTCGCTCATTTTTAATATTTGTGACGGGTCATGCGGCAGTACCAGGTCCTCTCCCTGATAATTTTGATGTACCATGGGTTTTACATTTTCGCCGCTGCAATCGGGAGAGGTATCCATGTGCGAACAAAAACAAATTACAGGGACATCTTTATCGCTATTGGATGGCACAGTAGCGTATACATTGCCGTACTCATCCAAATGCGGGTCGGTTATACCTATTTGCTGCAGCTCGGCAACCAATAATCGGCCCAGGTTTTTTTGTTTTTCTGTTGATGGATAGGTATCAGAGTTGGGGTCCGATTGGGTATCTATACCAACATAACGCAAAAACCGTTCTTTAACTGTAAAATTGAGGTGCGATGTAAAATCCATAATCTTATATTTGTAACATCATAATTACTTAAATTTTCAGACACTTTATCATCCTTTAACAATTTGAACGTAGAAGAGTTGCGCGATTATTGCCTGCTTAAGCCGGGAGCAACAGAAGGATTCCCTTTTGGTGAGGATACTTTGGTGTTTAAAGTTGGCGGCAAACTATTTTTATTAACGGGCTTACAAGCCGGCAATAGTTTTAACGTTAAATGTGACCCCGAACTGGCTATTGAATTACGCGAACATCATCCGGAAGTAATACCTGGCTACCATATGAATAAAAAATTGTGGAACACCGTTTACATGGATGGCACCCTAACCCGCAAACAACTTTGCGAAATGATAGACCACTCGTACGACCAAGTTTTTAAAGGACTATCTAAAAAGATACAAGCAGAAATACAACCTAATACTTAATGGAACAATACATCACCTTATTTCCCGTAGCATCAGTAATTTTTGTTTTAACGCTAATTACTACCATCATGGCATTTAGTAATGAGACGCTGTATGGTAAATTAATGCTGCATCCATATAGCGTATCAAAAGGTAAGTATTTATATACAGTAATAACTTCCGGACTGATACATAAGGATTGGATGCACCTGGCTTTTAATATGATATCCTATTATTGCTTTGCATTTCAGCTGGAAGGAATTATCGGGCATTGGCAATTCGCGGTATTGTATATTTTAAGTTTGATACTAAGCGATATTCCATCCATAGTAAAACATAAAAACGATTTTTGGTATCATAGCCTGGGCGCATCGGGCGCAATAAGCGCGGTGATATTCAGCTATATTTTGTTTTCGCCAATGAGCAAGATGATGATCATACCCATACCTGTTCCTATCCCGGCTATACTGTTTGGCGTACTGTATTTGGTGTATTGTACTTACGCCTCAAAACATTCGCAGGATGCCATTAACCACGATGCGCACTTATTTGGCGCGCTTAGCGGTTTAGCTATTACTATAATACTTTATCCGGGAGTAATTCCTTACTTTTTTAACCAGGTTAGCGCGGCAATTGGATAGTATCGGCATCAATAAATCGGCCCTCTTCATCAAATAAAAAACTCATGGGCTGCTCAGGGTTTTTGATGATCTCCAGTAGCAGGAATCCCCAGTTTTTCCAAAAGGTCTCCAACACTTGCCCGTAAATTTTATTTACCCAATCGTCAAATAGGGACTTGGTGCTCATGCCTCGTAGGGGCATAGCTTCAATGTAAACCTCATCGCCAACAGGCATAATATTATATTCGGGTAGTCGGTTAAATAAATATGCCGAATAAAAAACCCGCCCGCTAAACTCTTCAAATTGTATAGGGTGTAAAACCTTGTCCTGTATTTTTTCTAATATCTCTTTATGATAGTGCTTATTGGCTCCATTATCCTGCAAACAAATAACCAGGCCAAAATCCCTGATGCGCAAGGCAAACGTTAAGGTATTGATCTCGTCGCGGTAGCCAAACTCCTGCTCATTATTATCCACCTTAAATAAAAACAGGCTAAATGGTTTAAATCCATCCAGCTCAATTGGTAAATTAAGTGTTTGCAGCATTAAATGCAGGTGGCTGAATTTATGGATGATAGATTGCGAAATATTAAACTCCTCGCCCTTTGCATATTGCTGCCTAATGCCCGATTGTATCTCGTTAAAAATAATACCGTACAATAATTTACCTGCCCACTGGAATAGTTTGGTTTCGTCCAAATTTTCAACCGCCTCATAACCTGTTTCAAAAGCAGCAGCTATTTCGTTCTCTAAAGGCTCTAAATATTGTTCGTTGATATGTGCAGCACATGGCAGTTTCAAGTCCTTGTAGGTGGCCATGCTTTCGTCCAGCAGTTTGAAAGCTTTATCCTCCAACTCATAACGGCTCATTAACCATTGCGGAAATACCTGTATTTTTTCTTCCTCGCTGTTTAAGGGCTGCCCGGTTAAAAAGCAGGTTTTATTACTAAAGTTTGATACCTCGAACGGAGCATATATTTGTGCCGGCATAAGGGCAAAGATAATAAAGTGCGGGGGATGTATTTTAACCCCTCTGTCATTTCGAGTGATAACGAGAACTATCTCTTGAGCATAGCGAAAAAAACTATACACGCGTAAGTCCCAGTGTATGGATTTCTCCGTTTCGAGATGACAAGTCGTTATAGTCGTATTAAATCAATATATTTAGTTCATTATGCGTCTCACCTATATTCCATATGAACTTCAATTAAAGCATCCATTTACGATAGCTAAATTTTCGCGTACCTCAACACCGTTGATGCTGGTACAAATTGAATACGAGGGCTATATGGGGCATGGTGAAGCCTCAATGGTGCCTTACATGGGCGAGAGCCATGATAGTGCCGCCGAGTTTTTGCACCAGGTGAATGTAAGGCAGTTTACATATCCTTTTGATTTTGCTGCGATATTGAATTACCTGGACAGTTTAGCACCGGGTAACCCTGCTGTAAAAGCCGCCATTGACATTGCCTTGCATGACCTTGACGGTAAAATCAGACAACAACCCTGTTGGCAGCTATTGGGCAGTAACCCTGCGTTGATGCCGGTAACCAGTTTTACCATTGGTATAGACGAGCCCGAAGTTATCCGTCAAAAAGTTAAGGAAGCAGGAGATTTTAAAGTGATCAAAGTAAAGTTAGGGCGCGATAACGACCGTGAACTTATACAAACCATACGACAGGTAACGGATAAGCCCCTATATGTTGATGCCAACCAAGGCTGGACCGATAAAGAAAAAACGCTCGACCTGATACACTGGCTGCATAGCCAGGGCGTAATGATTATTGAGCAACCCATGAATAAGATCGATATTGATGGCAATGCCTGGCTAACCGAAAACAGCCCGCTGCCATTAATTGGCGATGAAGCGGTACAGCGCCTGGCAGATGTACAAAAAGCCAAGGGTGTTTATCACGGCATCAATATCAAGTTGATGAAATCGGCAGGGATTTATGAGGCACAGCAAATGATAACCAAAGCCCGCGAACTTGACCTGAAAATATTAATAGGCTGCATGAGCGAAACTAGTTGTGCCACCTTAGCCGCTGCCGCACTTGCCCCACAATGCGATTGGGCGGATATTGACGGCCCATTTTTAACCACCAATAATCCTTACCAAACACCGGAGTTTGTGGATGGAAAGTATGTGTTGAGTGAGGATGTGGGTTTGGGGATACACCCCCTCTAAACGGCGTAGCCCTCATGAACACCAAATAAACAATAACAGTGAATAATCTCCCCCAGCAGGTGAGACTTTTATTTTAAATTATACTTAAGTCCTCCCCTTCGGGGAGGGTTGGGTGGGGTTTATGTAACTTCCTCTATCAAATACCCCTTCCCATTCAACTCAAACCTATCACCTACTTTCAAACCTTTCAATTTAAATCCTATAGGCGATGCCGGTGAAATGGCAAAATAACTTTCGCCCTCAACATTAAGTGTACCTGCACTTATAGCTAAATAGAAATTGCTATTGTTGGTTTTAACTATGCTGCCGGTATCAATAGTAGTATGTACTATGCTGGGGTTAATAGCGTTTAGCGCTACTTTTAATTTATTGGCCTCATTTAACTGCGCCATATTACGGTCGGTTTCCTGCTGCATCATGGCTCGGCCGGTTTCATATTTATCGCCTGCGCTGCTTTTGGTGTCGTCTTTTGATGCCTGTTGGGCTTCGTCAATACCCTGCTGCGCAGCATCCATACGGGTTTGCACGTATTGTAAACACTGCTTATATAGTTCTTCTTTTAAACTCATTAGGGTATCAAAAAATAGTAAAATACAAGGCCCTATAAATTAAGAAAGCCCCCTTGCACTCGCTGCTGGGGGCTTTCAACCTAAACCT
>CAZGBN010000063.1:0-11985 GCA_964524015.1 uncultured Mucilaginibacter sp.
ACCAGCTTAGCCTGCGCAAACAGGAAGCTTCAACCATTATATTGCAGTAGTTTTTTAAATTTCATTTTTGAAAGCAGATATACGAGTTGCACTTGTAGGGAACCCTAATACCGGTAAATCAACTCTTTTTAACGTACTCACCGGGTTAAATCAAAAAATCGGGAATTTTCCGGGTGTTACTGTTGATAAAAAAGTTGGCTACTGCCAGTTAACTGATGGCCGCACAGCCGAAATCATTGATCTTCCGGGTACTTACAGCCTTTATCCAAAAAGTCAGGATGAATCTATCGTGTTTTCTGTTTTAGCCGATGAGTCTAACCCATCCAAACCCGACCTGGTTATAGTCATTCTGGACGCATCCAACTTAAAAAGAAATCTGTTATTATATACCCAGGTTGCCGATCTTAAAATTCCGGTTATCATTGCCTTAAACATGATCGACCTGGCCAACAAGGCAGGTATTGATATAGATGTTGACCTGTTTGCCAAAAGGCTGAGCGTACCGGTTGTACCTATTTCGGCACGCAAAAGTGAAGGCATAGATTCGTTAAAGCTATTTATAGCGTATGCCAATAAAGTGGCCTTTCAGGATGTAAGTATTGATGTAGAAACCATTGCTCCGCAATTAATAGCCGATATTAGTAAGGAACTGCAAATTGATAACCCCTACTTTGCCTTACAACTGGCACACCAGCACGAGCATCTAAAATTTTTAACTCCACAGCAATCAGATAGAATTGAGGAGTTGGAAAAAGTACATGATTTCCATTCGCAAAAGGCACAGGGAGCAGAGACCATTGCCCGTTATAATTTTATTAACGACCTGCTATACGATACAGTTAAAGTTCCTGATACCGCGCATGAAGAATCAAATAGTAATAAAATAGATAAAATACTCACTCATAAAGTATTTGGCTTCATTATTTTCTTTGGTATACTGCTATTTATGTTCCAGTCGATATTCGCATGGTCGGCCTATCCAATGGAACTGATAGAAGACCTGTTTGTATGGGTACAATCATCATTAAACAGCGCCTTACCTGCCGGGCCTTTAACTAGCTTACTGGTTGATGGTGTAGTAGCCGGATTAAGCGGTGTGATGGTGTTTATCCCTCAAATCGCCATCTTGTTTGCTTTTATATCTATCCTGGAAGATACCGGCTATATGGCCCGCGTTACTTTTATGATGGATAAGCTAATGCGCAAAGTTGGCCTTAACGGCAAATCGGTAGTGCCATTAATTGGCGGTTTTGCCTGCGCGGTACCATCCATTATGAGTACACGCACCATCGAGAACTGGAAGGACCGCATGATCACCATCATGGTGACGCCATTGGTTACCTGCTCGGCACGCTTACCGGTGTATACTTTACTTATTGCTTTGGTGGTGCCTAACCAAAATGTATGGTGGATATTTAACTTACAAGGGCTGGTACTAACCGGGATGTATGTATTCAGCCTGGTATCGGCAGTTGTAGTAGCCTGGGTATTCAAGCTTATTTTAAAGAGCCGCGAGCGCGGTTACTTTATTATGGAATTACCTGTTTACCGCATGCCACGCTGGAACAACGTGATCTTCTCCATGTATGAGCGCGCCAAAACGTTTGTATTTGAAGCGGGCAAGGTTATCATCGCCGTGTCAATCATACTATGGGTAATGGCCTCCTACGGACCGGGTAATCGCTTTAAAAAAATAGAACAAAAATATCAGCAGCCACAATACACCAAAACATTAACGCCCGAAAAGATTAATCTGGCTATATCATCCGAAAAACTGGAGAACTCTTATGCCGGTGTATTGGGCCATGTAATTGAGCCTGTTATCCGTCCGTTAGGGTTTGACTGGAAGATAGGTATAGCATTGATTACTTCATTTGCTGCCCGCGAAGTTTTTGTAGGCACCATGGCTACCATTTACAGCGCCAATGGCGGTGATGACGAGATAAAATCGGTACAAGAAAAAATGCATGCGGCCAAAAACCCGCAAACAGGGCAGCCGGTATTTACTTTGGCAACGGCATTCTCCTTAATGATGTTTTATGCCTTTGCTATGCAGTGTGCCAGCACCGTAGCCGTAGTTTACCGCGAAACCAAAGATTGGCGCTGGCCGGCCATACAATTCGCTTACATGGGCGTATTAGCCTACGTAGCGAGTTTTATTGCTTATCAGTTACTGAAATAGGCTAAACGCTTCCCTCTTGTCATTCTGAGCATAGCGAAGAATCTCAAAACATTGCAATCGTCGCTCGATAGATCCTTCACTACGTTCAGGATGACAAATCGATTAATAAACATTACAAACCTTTTACCTTTCTGCTTTCGCCTTTATACCTAAACAAGTATCTTTGAATCAGAGGTAACATTGGATAAAGTAAAAGTTTTAGAAAAGTATCTTCCGCCTGATGCGGCACCGCTTATTGGCCGCTGGATAGACTACTTTAATTGCGAGTTTAAGATCTCGCGCAACCGTGGCAGCAAGTTTGGCGATTACCGTGCACCCCACTCGGGCAAAGGGCACCGCATATCTGTTAATTATGATCTTAACCCCTACGCGTTTTTAGTAACTACTGTGCACGAGTTTGCACACCTGCATACCTGGAACGAACATAAACATAAAGCCAAGCCGCACGGTACCGAATGGAAAAACAACTTCAAAAAAATGATGCAACCTTTTTTTGAAAAAGATATTTTCCCGGCGGATGTTAAAAAGGCTATTACCGGTTATTTGAATAATCCTGCCGCTTCCAGTTGCTCCGACCTTACCCTATACCGCTCCCTGCGTAAATATGATGCCCCTAAAGAGGATATCCATACAGTAGAAAAGCTACCAATGAAGGCTGTATTTAAATTAAAAGATGGACGTATTTTCCGTAAAGAAGAGAAACTGCGTAAACGTTATAAGTGTATTGAGGTAGCTACTAAACGGGTTTATTTGTTTAGTCCGGTGGCTGAGGTGGAGTTGGTGGAAGGGTAATTAATAAACCTATGTTATTGCGAGGAGGTACGACGAAGCAATCTCGTCGTGTTAATTAATAAAGCGACGAGATTGCTTCGCTCGCTGCGACCCCGCACTTCCCGCTCGCAATGACAGTCTAGCTTTAAAAAGTCAACAGATCATCCATTGCCTTCTCCAACCTTGCTTTTGCAAAATACTGTGCTTCCAAATCTTTATTGGCTGGCACAGGCGTATCCAGGCTGGCACAGCGCATTACAGGGGCATCCAGCAGGGTAAACCAATGCTGGGTAATGTGCGCGGCTATTTCGGCACCAAAGCCGGTGGTTAAGGTATCTTCATTCAATATCAAAACACGATTGGTCTTTTTAATACTTTGCTCCACAGTTTCCCTATCCCAGGGCTGCAGGCTGCGCAGATCGATGATCTCAATGGAATAATCGGGATGGTTGGCTAGATATTCCAATGCCCAATGCACACCCATTCCGTAGGTAATTATAGTTGCCCATTCGCCTTTTTTAACAATACGGGCTTTCCCAATCTCGATGTAGTTTTCGCCCTCCGGTAATTGCCCGGTTAAATTCTCATACAGGTATTTATGCTCAAAAAACAGTACCGGGTTAGGGTCGTCAATAGCGGCCATCAGCAGTCCTTTGGCATCTACCGGGAGTGCAGGATAAACTACTTTTAACCCGGGTGTTTTAGTAAACCAGGCTTCGTTAGTTTGCGAATTAAATGCCCCTGATCCTACACCCGATCCTACCGGCATGCGCACCACCACATCTATATTTTGCCCCCAGCGGTAATGCGTTTTGGCCAGGTTATGCACCACATGATTAAAGCCACTGCTTATACAATCAGCAGTTGGCATTTCAACAATGGCTTTGTAACCATTTAAAGCCAGCCCCATTGCCGTGCCTAATATCCCCGGTTCGCAATCCGGCTTATTTTTAATACGGTTTTTGCCGTGTTTCTCTAATAATTCATCAATTATTTTGCTGCCGGTAATATTTGCGATATCCTGTCCTAATACCACCATATTCTTGTATTTGGCCAGACTTAAGTTTAAAGCATCGCTTATAGAATCGCGATAACTTTTTACTACTAAGGGGGTTTTGGATGGCAGGTTGGGCGGCAATGCGTGTTGCCGATACACATCTTTCAATTCGGTATCAGTGTCTGATTGTATATCAGGCTCATTTAACACACGCCCAACTTCGGCATCCACCTGAATAGTAAACTCACTTTTTAAATAGGATATCCATTCCAGGCTCAACACCTCGGGCAGCAAAAATTTCTCGAAGTTCTTTACGGGGTCCTTTGCCTGCCAATGATCCAGTATTTCCTGGGTAATAGCAGCCGAACTTTCTTCATCATACTGCGGCAATTTAAAGGTTACACACTCCAACAAAACCGGACGCGGGTTTTGACGTATCTCGTTGGCTATTTCACTAACAGTATTATACACCTCCAACACATTATTACCATCAATGTGCCGTCCCTCTATACCATAACCAATGGCTTTATCAACCAATTGCTCGCAACGGTACTGCTCTTCATTTGGGGTATGTAAAGCCGCGCTATTATTCTCTACCAAAAAAATAACTGGCAGATCCCAAACTGCGGCAATATTTAAAGCCTCGTGAAAATCGCCGCGGCCGGTAGCACACTCATCTACAAATACTAAGGTCACCCGTTGCTTTTTATCCAGTTTATCAGCAAGGGCTATACCATTAGCTACTGATGCCTGCGCCTGTAAATGAGACGATGAACCCATTATTTTATAATGCTGCAACCCAAAGCCCAATGAGGTATCTCTGCCCTTAGTATAACCTGATGGCTTTCCCTGCCATTGGCCCATTAATCGCACAAACGGCACATCACGGGCTATAAATACTCCTAAATTATCCGTAGGTAAAATATAGTCATCACTACTTAATGCCAGCGTACTTCCTACCGCAATGGCTTCGCCACCAATTGCAGATGTCCATTTTTCAATAGTTCCATAACGTGCCAATGATTGCATTTTTTCTTCGACAATACGCGTAAACAGCAACTTTTTATATAAAGTCACCAGCATATTGTGATCCAAATTTTGCCTGTCAAAAATCATTAAATCTACTCGTTACAAACTAAAAAAAAGCGGGCAAAGCTATCCATTACAGAGCCTTGCCTGGTTAAAATTTTATTCAATAAAATAGGTGATGTTAATTCTTCTCCTGCTGGTTTTTCTCCTGCCAAAGTTGGGTAAATGATTTTTCGGCTACTTTAGGCATTCCCCTAAATCGACCCCAACTCATTTTAAATAGCAATTTTATAAAATAATTTTTGGTTTTGCCGCTAAAAAAGTCTTCCAGCTTGCGGCTCAGCATTCCTCGCTTCCACATGGCCCAGCCAAAACGCTCTTTGCTGCTCACCAGTTTTTGATCTACCGCGTCGCGGCGGTTAAGCAGCAGCATTTTATGTATATCAATTTTTACCGGGCAAACTTCGCTGCATTTGCCGCATAAACTTGATGCGTAACTTAAATGCTTAAATTTATCCATTCCCTGCAAATGCGGAGTAATAATTGATCCTATTGGCCCACTATATGCTGTGTTGTAAGTATGACCGCCAATATTTTTATAAACTGGGCAGGCATTTAAACAAGCGCCGCAACGAATGCAATATAACCCTTGTCGCTGGTCTTTTTGAGCCAACAAATTAGTGCGTCCATTATCCAATAATATCACATACATTTCTTCAGGGCCATCGGTTTCGCCGAGTTGGCGCGGGCCGCTAAAAATAGAATTGTATACCGTTAAATTTTGGCCTGTACCATGCGTAGCCAGCATGGGCCAAAACAAATCAAGATCGGTCATTGAAGGGATAACCTTTTCGATACCCACAATGGCAATATGTATTTTAGGGAAGGTGGTAGTTAAACGCGCGTTACCTTCGTTCTCGCTAATGGCAATGCTACCGGTATCTGCAATAATAAAGTTGGCACCGGTTATACCTACATCAGCCTGTAAATATTTTTCGCGAAGCAGTTCACGAGCCTTTAGGGTTAATTGCTCTGGCGTAGCATCGGGCGGAGTATCAAATCGTTCATGAAATAATTTGGCAATATCTTCTTTTGAAAGATGCATGGCCGGCGTAACAATATGGTATGGCCTTTGGCCCAACAGCTGTACAATATATTCACCCAGATCAGATTCTAGAGATTCAATGTTATTACTTTCTAAAAACTCATTTAAATGAATTTCTTCGGTAACCATTGATTTGGATTTGATAATGGCTTTGGCATTTACTTTTTTAAGGATATTAAGAATTTCGGCATTAGCTTCTTTGGCATCATTTGCCCAAATTACCTTGCCGCCACGCTTTTGAAAGTTGGCCTCAAACTCCGGTAAAACCTTATCCAGGTTCTCCATCATCTTCCATTTGATGACATGGCCGCGGCGTTTGGCATTATCAATATTGATTATTCGGGATAAACCTCTTGATACAGCCGCGTCATATTTACCAATATTGTAATTGATAATACGGCGATGATCTATATCAAATGCTTTATTGTCAGCGTCTATAAAAAACTCTTCAGCAACGGTTCCCATATAGCGAAGATAAATTTTTTCGACCTATAAAAACACCCTTAAATAAAAAAAGCGATAGGGTTTACCTATCGCTTAAATTTTAAATACCTTTTTGCTTTAAGCTTTCAGCTTTTAACAAGTCATTTTATTAACCCGGTTGGCATGGCGTCCGCCTTCAAAATCAGTTGTTAAAAAGGCCTGTATAATTTTTTTAGCTTCTTCAAGGGTGATAAAGCGCTGCGGGATACAAACTATATTAGCATTGTTATGGCTGCGGGCTAAAACCGCCAGTTCTTCCTGCCAGCAAATAGCGGCACGTATGCCCTGGTGCTTATTAGCCGTAATAGCAACGCCGTTGGCACTGCCGCATACCAATATACCTAAGTCAAATTCGCCACTTTCCACAGCGTTGGCAACAGGGTGCGCAAAATCAGGATAGTCAACCGAGTTGGCAGAGTAAGTACCAAAGTCCTTGGTTTCGTGCGTTTGAGATAATAACTCTTGTAAGGCTTGCTTGTATTCAAATCCGGCATGGTCTGCGCCGATAGCAATTTTTAATTTGCTTTTCATAATCTATATCGTGGCTAAGTAGCCATTAATTCTCTTTTGGCTTTGCGTTTTTCAACGGATACAGCTACCCATATACCTACTTCATATAATATTAATAGCGGGAAAGCTACTACACTCATGGTTATAGCATCAGGCGTTGGGGTAATGATAGCCGCAATTATTAAAATAATTACAATTGCGTACCTGCGCGTGCGACGCATAAATCCTGCGTTTAAAACACCCAGGCTAACCAATATGTATATTAGTATAGGTAACTCAAATACAATACCTGTACCCAATGTAAGTGTAAGCACTGTAGACAGGTACGAATCAATTGTAAACAGATTTTCAATAGCATTGCTTACTTTAAAGCCCGATAAAAACTTAACAGACAAAGGAGCTATTATAAAATAACCAAACAAAATGCCCAGCATAAATAATGCAGAAGCATAAAAAACAAATCCTGATGCTGCTTTTTTCTCCTTTTCGTGCAAGGCTGGTTTAATAAATCGCCATAACTCCCATAAAAGGTATGGGAAACCTAAAACGATACCTGTCATTATACAAGAATTGACCAGCAAATTAAACTGACCGGCCATTTCTGAACTTACAATTTTCGCATCTATCTTAGATACGCACCACCCATCCATATGTAACCAGTTACCAATTTTACACATCTGTCGATATGTCCAAAAATCGGCTTCCTTTGGGCCAAATATTATCTTATCTAAAAGAAAATCAGAAAAATAAAAGGCGAGCATAGTAAATATAACTATAGCAATAGCAGCGCGGATAAGATGCCCCCTTAAAGCATCCAAATGCTCAAAAAATGACATTTCTGACTCGAGGGTTTTACCCTTTTCCTTTATCGCCTTTACTATTTTGTTATCGCTCATTTATTGTTTATTCCGAATACTCAAACGTTTCCATAAACTTAGTGGTAAAATTACCCGCCCTAAAGTTTGGATCTTTCAGCAATTTTAAATGGAATGGTATAGTAGTTTTAACACCTTCAATAACAAACTCACTTAATGCACGTTCCATGGTACTCAAAGCTTCATCACGGGTTTGAGCGCAACAAATAACCTTAGCTATCATTGAATCATAATTAGGCGGTATGGTGTATCCGGCATAAACGTGTGTATCAATACGTACACCATGTCCCCCCGGCGAGTGGAAGTTAGTTATCCTACCCGGTGAAGGTCGGAAATTATTAAAAGGGTCTTCGGCATTAATACGGCACTCAATGGCGTGCATTGTTGGCTCATAATTTTTACCTGATATAGGTATACCTGCAGCTACTTTAATTTGTTCTTTTATCAGATCGAAGTTGATCACCTCTTCAGTTACCGGATGCTCTACCTGTATACGGGTATTCATCTCCATAAAGTAAAAGTTACGGTCCTTATCAACCAAAAACTCTACTGTACCGGCACCTTCATATTTTACGGCTTTTGCGCCTTTAATAGCTGCCTCGCCCATTTTTTTACGCAGTTTTTCTGTCATAAAAGGAGATGGGGCTTCTTCCACCAATTTTTGGTGACGACGCTGTATAGAACAATCACGTTCGGATAAATGGCAAACTTTACCATACTGGTCACCTACTACCTGTATTTCGATGTGGCGTGGGTCCTGTACATATTTTTCTAAATACATACCATCATTACCAAACGCGGCACCTGATTCGGCACGGGCCGAATCCCAGGCAGCTTCAAACTCTTCATCTTTCCAAACAATACGCATACCACGGCCACCACCACCGGCAGTTGCTTTTAATATTACTGGGTAGCCTATTTTTTTTGATATGGCAATACCTTGCTTAACATCAGATAATAAACCTTCTGAACCGGGAATAGTAGGTACGCCCGCTTTTTTCATGGTTTCCTTAGCTGATGCCTTATCGCCCATAGCGTTGATCTGATCTGCAGTGGCACCAATAAACTTGATACCATACTCTGCACAGATAGCTGAGAACTTGGCATTTTCAGACAAGAAACCATAACCCGGGTGTATAGCATCCGCATTGGTTAATTCGGCTGCCGATATAAGATTAGGAATATTTAAATAAGAATCTTTACTTGCGGGAGGACCAATACAAACGGCTTCATCTGCAAAACGCACATGCAAGCTTTCTCTATCGGCAGTAGAATATACAGCTACTGTTTTAATACCCATTTCCTTACAGGTGCGAATAATACGCAGGGCAATCTCTCCACGGTTAGCTATTAATATTTTTTTAAACATAATTTTAAGATGTGCAAATATGCGGATGTGCAGATGTGCAGATGTTGTTGAACGCGCTTATTATTTGCACATTCACTCATCTGCACATTTGCACATCTTAAATAGGTTCTACTAAAAATAAAGGTTGGTCGTATTCAACCGGTGATGCATTTTGAACTAATATTTTTACGATACGGCCAGACACTTCTGATTCGATCTCGTTAAATAGTTTCATTGCTTCAATAATGCAAACTACAGTTCCGGTTTGTATTTCATCGCCTACATTAACAAATGCAGGTTTTTCAGGCGTTGGTGAATGGTAAAAAGTACCAATCATTGGCGACTTGATAGTTATATAATTTGACGTATCGGCTGCGGCAGGTGCAGCAGCAACAGGAGCTGCTTGTGCCGGAGCAGCAACAGGCGCTGCAGCTATAGCTTGCGGAGCCGGAATAGTGGCATTTACTACCGTGGCCGCCTGGTTGGTTTTAATCGTGATCTTAAAATTATCTTGCTCTAACGAAACCTCGTTTACGCCTGATTTAGAAACAAAGCGTATAAGCTCCTGAATTTGTTTAATATCCATGTTTAGATTTTGTTGGTTTTGGATAATGGTTTTATTTAATGTGCAAATATGCTGATGTGCAAATGTGCAGAATATTTTTTATTAGATTATTAGTAATTAGGTAATAACAATTCTTGTTTTATAATGTTCAATTTAAATTTATGGCATTTGCATATCTGCATATCCACACATCTGCACATTATTTACTATCGTAACCCCACTTTAAATATAAGGCCCCCCAGGTAAAGCCTCCGCCAAAAGCGGCCAATATCAGGTTATCTCCTTTTTTAAATTTCTTTTCCCACTCCCATATACATAGTGGTATAGTGGCATTTGTAGTATTACCGTAACGCTCAATATTTACAATTACTTTATCGGCGCTAACGCCGGTACGTGCTGCGGTTGCATCAATAATGCGTTTGTTGGCCTGGTGTGGTACCAGCCATGCAATATCTTCGGCCACCAAATTATTGCGTTCCATTACTTCGGCGGCTACATCGGCCATATTGGTTACTGCAAATTTAAATACAGCTTTACCTTCCTGGTAAGCATAATGCTCACGGGCCTCAACAGTTTCATGACTTGCAGGTTTTATTGACCCACCAGCTTTCATATGCAAAAACGGGATGCCAGAACCATCGCTTTTTAAAACGGTATCAATAACACCATACCCTTCGGTATTAGGCTCAAGCAATGCCGCGCCGCAACCATCACCGAATATGATACAAGTGGCACGGTCCTGATAATCAACTATTGATGACATTTTATCGGCCCCAACTACCAATACTTTTTGGTGTTTACCGGTTTCAATAAATTGCGCGCCGGTAGCCAGGCCAAATACAAAGCCCGAGCAGGCTGCCTGCATATCAAAACCCCAGGCGTTTACAGCGCCAATTTTATGCGCAAACACATTAGCTGTAGCCGGGAAAGGCATGTCAGGTGTGGTTGTACAAAAAATAATAAGGTCAATTTCTTCGGCACCGATGCCGCGTTTGCGTAGTAATTCGTTAACTGCGGGTACAGCCAGGTCAGATGTTCCCAAGCCTTCGCCCTTTAATATCCGTCGTTCTTTGATACCGGTACGGGTGGTTATCCACTCATCATTGGTATCCACCATGCGCGACAACTCGTCGTTAGTGAGTATATACTCGGGGGCGTAACCACCTACTGCAGTAATAGCAGCATGAATTTTACTCATATTTAGTTTTTTTATTGAAAAGCCTGCTGCATTTTATTTACCAGGTTGCTTTCAATCATATTTTTTGATAAAAGCACCATGTTTTTTATTGCTTCAGGATTTGAAATTCCGTGACCTACAACAACCGGCGCGTTTATACCCAAAATTGGGCTGCCGCCGTATTGTTCATAATTAAACTTGTTAAAAAACTCGTCGTTAAAGCCCTTTTTTAATGAAATTACATAAAATGATTCGGCAAGTTTTAAAATAACATTACCTGTAAAACCATCGCATACAAATACATCAGCCGTATCTGTAAACAGATCACGACCCTCGACATTACCTACAAAATTTATAAGTTTTGATTCTTTAAGTAGAGGATAGGCTGCAAGGCTAAGCATATTGCCTTTTTCTTCTTCTTCGCCAATATTTATAAGCCCAACCCTTGGGGTTTTAACATTATAAATAAGTTCACAAAACAAACTGCCTAAAATACCAAACTGCAATAAATTATCGGGCTTGCAATCGGCATTTGCACCTACGTCTAATAAAACACCTAAGCCGCCTTTAAGCTTAGGTACAATAGTTGTGATAGCGGGACGCGAAACGCCAGGAATAGTTTTTACGCTAAACATAGCGCCAACCAACATAGCGCCGGTATTACCTGCTGATGAGAATGCCTGAATTTGGCCCTCTTTTAGCAAATTATACCCAACCGTAATGCTTGAGTTTGGTTTTTGAACAATAGCTTTGGTAGGATGTTCACCCATACCAATAACTTCGGTAGTGTGTACAAATTCAAAATTTGCAGGATCAAAATTATTGTCCTGCAATATTTTTACAGCTACATCCTTGTCTCCAATGAGTACCAGCTTTGAATCAGAAATCTCCTTATAAGCCAAAATTGCCCCTAAAACTGCCGCTTCGGGAGCAAAATCACCGC
>CAZGBN010000064.1:0-11901 GCA_964524015.1 uncultured Mucilaginibacter sp.
TAGCCGAAAAATATAAGGAGCATCCTGAAGTTTGTAACGCCATTGGTGCCCACCATGACGAGGTTGAAATGACCTCCATGCTATCGCCGATCATACAGGTTTGTGATGCTATATCAGGTGCACGTCCCGGTGCTCGTCGCGAGGTGGTTGAAAGCTACATCAAACGTTTAAAAGAACTGGAAGAGCTGGCCATGTCATACCCTGGCGTTGAAAAAACGTTTGCTATACAGGCCGGCCGCGAGTTACGTGTAGTGGTTGAGAGCGAGAAGATAAGTGATGCCCAATCAGAAGTATTGGCAGCCGATATATCAAACCGTATACAAACCGAAATGACCTATCCGGGCCAGATTAAAGTTACCGTTATCAGGGAAACCCGTTCGGTAGCGTTTGCTAAGTAATTATATACTAACCTATATTTGTAAAGCGATGGCTAAGTCATCGCTTTTTTAGTACCATGAAAGCACCAGCCCAACCAAAGCGCCCCATTGATGTTTACTTTGATAAATACAATGAGTATCATACCAACCCGGTAAACAGGGTTATTAATTACATCTGTATCCCGGTTATTTCATTTAGTATATTGGCTTTTGTTTGGTCGTTACCCTTTCCGCATTTGGAATTTTTAGGTAGGTATAACGGCTATTTAAATTGGGGCTCATTTTTAATTGCCTTCAGTATTTATTATTACCAACGGTTGTCGCCTATACTATCGTATTTGATGTTGTTGATGGTATTCGGTTTTGCCTATTTGATCATACAATTAGAGTACTGGCAAAAATCGGGAGGCATGATATTGCCGCAGGTTTGTGTTATCCTTTTTGTGACGGCCAACATATTGCAGTTAATAGGCTATAAGCTGGAGGGTAAAAAGCCTCTGCTGTTTTGGGATTTTAGGTTTTTGCTGATTAGCCCGCTATGGCTGTTGAGTTTGATATTGAAGAAGTTTAATATTAAGTACTAATTTCCTATTTTAACGGTTGATTTGAAGCAGGCAACCAAAGCAATAAAGAATTATCTGTCCATCACCAAAAAAGAATGGAACGGGATGGTTGTATTACTTATCCTTATCTTATTAATATTGGCAGCACCATATGTTTACCAATACTTCCGTAAAGAGTCACCAACAGATTTTAAAAACTTTGATAAGGCTGTAGCCTTGCTTAATTCGGGTAAGTATGACAACCCTGGGTTTTCGGAGGAGAAAATAGCCAACCCGGTATTATTCAAATTTGATCCTAATAACTTACCTGCTAATAAGTGGCAGCAATTGGGGCTAAGCGAAAAACAAATAGCAACTATTAAACACTACGAAGCTAAAGGCGGGCGATTCTACAAAAAGCAAGATGTACAAAAAATATATGCTATTACGTCTGATGATTATAGGCGATTAGCACCATATATTGATATTCCTGATGGTTACGGCGATAAGGTAAATATAGTTGTTGAATTGAACAGTGTCGACTCTGCCAAACTCACCCGCATTAATGGCATTGGTCCTGCATTCGCCCAACGGATACTGGAATACCGAAAGCGTTTAGGTGGATTTTTAAATAAGGAGCAGTTAAAAGAAGTTTATGGTGTTGATGAGGAGAAGTATGAACAAATTAAAAACCAAATCAACATCAACCCTGCTCGAATCACCAAACTAAAAATCAACGAAATTGATTTTGAAGGACTAAGGCGCTTCCCATATTTCACTAATAAACAAACCAACGCCATTATACAGTACCGCGCCCAACATGGTAATTATAACAGTATAGCTGATATGCGAAATATAGTAATACTTAATGACGATATTTTGCGTAAAATTGAACCTTATATAGTTTTTTAAATGGTAGAAGAACAAATTAAAACCGCCGTACGTGATATCCCGAATTTCCCTAAACCGGGTATTGTTTTTAAAGATATTACACCTATACTAAAGGATCCGGTTTTATGCGAAAACATATTGAATGCCTTTGTTGAAAAACTAAAGTACACCCGTGTGGATGTAGTGGCAGGGGTAGAAAGCCGCGGTTTTTTATTTGGACTAACATTAGCTACTAAACTTGGAGTGCCTTTTGTACCCGTGCGTAAAGCAGGTAAATTACCCTATACCATTAAGCAACGGGCATACAAATTGGAATATGGTACGGCCGTAATTGAAATGCATACCGACGCCTTTGAACCTGGACAGCATGTATTAGTACATGATGATCTGTTAGCTACAGGAGGCACTGTTACTGCCGCTAGTGACCTGATCCAGGAAATGGGAGGTATTGTATCAGGTTTCTCATTTGTAGTAGGTCTGGGCTTTTTAAAGGGCCGCGAACGTATTGAACCCATAAATGATAATATTATTGTTTTAGCAGAGTACTAGATGCAAGAGACAAGAATAAAGAGTTAAGATTTAAATGCTTTCTTAATTGGGCATTAATCAGGTTAGATTGCCTATCGCCGCTGGTAAGGTATTGTTGATGGGGATGCTGATGATTGATTAGGTTTTATGATAAGGGTATTCTCGCTACCAAATATAATTACAACTAATTACAACAAGCGGACTTTTGAGGAGGATGTTTTTGTTGTAATAAGTCCCATTATGTTTATTAACTTATAGGATAGATATATTTATACATATATTAATATATTTACATTAACCATTTAAACCAAGCATATACCTGTCGTTTATTAAAGTCAGTATATATTATATTGTTATAAAACATATTTGATATTGTTTTCGTAAACAGATCATTACCAATTTCCTAAATGGATAATAAATTTACTAATATATTAATGACAGGTTTAGCCAATGATAAATCAAAAATTTGTGGGCAATTTTTAATGAGTAGGTTTAAACCAATACTGGCAGTATATTTAATATTATCATTATTTTGCTGCAAAAATTTATATGCTCAGCATCAATTATCCGGGCAACAAAATGTAAAATTTACTCATATAAATACCGGCGATGGTCTTTCGCAAAGTACAGTTACCAGCATCATAAAGGACAGGTATGGCTTTATGTGGTTTGGTACAGAGGATGGTTTAAATAAATACGATGGCTACCGCTTTACTATTTATCGCAAAAACTTAAATGATAAAAAGAGTATAGCGGGTAATAGTATAAGTGCCCTATATGAAGATAAAGCTGGCAATATTTGGATAGGCACAAAAGAAGGATTGAGCAGGTACAATCGCACCAATGATACTTTTATAAATTATTATAGTAATCCGGCCGATCCAAACACACTTACTAATGCAAGTATTAACACTATATACGAGGGTGATAATGGCAATATATGGGTTGGTACATATATAAATCTTAACCTTTTAAACATTAAAACCAATAAAATTACACGATTTGAGGCTGATGGCAGACCGGGAAGTTTAAGTAATACACGGGTTACCAGAATTTATAAAGATAGCCTGCAACGCTTATGGATAGGCACAAACAAGGGTTTAAATCTATATAATGATAAAACGGGAAAATTTACTACTTACTATCATAATGCGCTTGATAAAAATACGCTATGTAGTAATTATATTAAAGCTTTGGCGGATGCCGGAAATGGTAGGCTTTTAATTGGAACCGATGATGCGGGTATGGATATATTTAACACTAAAACCGGCATATTTGAGCACCATGCAAATAAAAAGGATGATACCTCAAGTTTAAGTCATAATAACATCCATGTTATTGCACCTACCGGAGCCGGAAATTTCTGGATCGGTACAGAAGAAGGACTTGATTTTTATAATACCCGCCATAACACATTTACTACCTATAAACACTCTCCTGCTGATAATACCAGTTTAAGCGGAACATCGGTAAGATCAATACTTGTTGATAATTTAGGTACACTATGGGTGGGTGCAAGTTCGGCAGGCATAAGCATGTACGATAAAAGTCTGACTTTGTTTAAAGTATACCGCTATCTGTATGGTGATAAGCGGGGCTTATCGTCCAAAGAGGTAACTTCATTTGCAGATGCCGGGAATGGGAACGTGTGGGTAGGTACAGACGGTGGAGGATTAAATTTGTTTGATAAAAAAAGTAACACTTTTACCTATTATCAATATGAGGAAAAGGTTAGGAATGGGTTATCAGCTAACAATGTACTTGCTTTATTAAAAAGCAAAAAAGGTAATCGTTTATGGATAGGCTCTTATAGTGGTGGGTTAGATCTTTTTGATATTAATAAAAAATCATTTACCAATTTTACCAAAGGCAGTCGCGCAAATCAATTATCAAATGGAAGCGTGTTTGCGTTGATGGAGGATAGCAAAGATAATTTGTGGATAGCAACTAATGGTGGTGGTGTTAATATACTAGACCCATCAATGAAAAAAATCACCAAATTAAGGAGTGAGTATAATAACGATAAAACAATAGCCAACGATGTAATACGTTGCTTTTATGAGGATAAAAATGGTGACGTGTGGATTGGTACCTATAATGCAGGTATAAGTATTTATCATACGGCAACTAAAACGGTAACACGACTTAATAAGGATAATAGTAACCTTTCAAACAATATTATTTTTTGCATTGTTGGCGACAAAAAGGGAAATGTATGGGTAGGTACAGGTAGCGGGTTAAATAAGTATATCCCCGGTAAAAAGCAATTTATAACCTATACAACTGAACAAGGGCTGGCCAATAATAACATTTACAGTATAGTTGATGGTGATAAGGATTATATGTGGCTAAGCACAAACATGGGGCTAACCCGTTTTGATGCTTCTAAAAACACATTTAAAAATTATACACTTAAAAACGGGTTGCAAAATCATGAGTTTAAACTAAATTCTGGGTTTAGATCTTCTTCAGGCGAAATTTATTTTGGTGGGATAAACGGCTTTAACACTTTTGTTCCTGAATCTGTAACTGAAAATAAAAATATCCCTCCTGTTGTTATAACCGCATTTGAACTATTTAATAAACCGGTAATTGCGGGTGCTGCTAACTCGCCGCTAAAGCAATCTATCACCGATACGCGTACTATCACGTTAAATTATAAACAATCAATATTTACTTTTAAATTTTCGGCTTTAGAGTATACAGTGCCGGAAGATAATAAGTACGCCTATATCCTTGAAGGTTTTGAAAAGGATTGGAATTATGTAGGTAATCAGCACAGCGCCACTTATACCAATCTTAATCCCGGCGAATATACATTTAAGGTAAAGGCCGCTAATAATGATGGTGTTTGGAACGAGAAGGGTATCTCCATACGGGTTATCATATTGCCTCCTTTTTGGTTAACCTGGTGGTTTAGGCTACTGGTAGCATTATTTATTATTTTAGTTTTATATGTTATATATAATTATAGGGTAAGAACCATCAGAGCCCAAAAAATTGTGCTTGAAAAGCAGGTAACGGAACGTACAAAAGAGGTACTTAAGCAAGCAGAAGACCTGAAAACACTAAACAGTGAGTTGATAGACCAAACCGAAGAACTGCAAGTTTTAAATGAAGAGTTGTATGAACAGCGTTTGCAGGAAGAAAAAGCCCGTGCAGATGCTGAACAGGCACGGTTAGATGCAGAACAGGCAAACAAAGCAAAAAGTATATTTTTAGCCACCATGAGCCATGAGATACGTACACCAATGAATGGTGTTATAGGCATGGCGGCATTACTTGGCGAAACTAAATTGAATGAAGAGCAGCATGAATACGCCGAAACTATTATTCATAGCGGCGAGGCTTTGTTAAATGTTATTAATGGTATACTTGATTTTTCAAAGATCGAATCAGGGAAAATGGATCTTGACCCACATGAATTTGAGTTGAGGGTATGTATTGAAGAAGTATTTGACCTGTTTGCGAGGAAAACTTCCGAAACCAATGTGGATTTAATATACCAGATAGACCACCGTTTGCCCTCACTTTTAATAGCTGACGGCATGCGCTTACGACAAATACTAATTAACCTGATAAGTAACGCCATTAAATTTACACACGAAGGAGAGGTTTTTTTAAATGTTACATTGGCAGAACAAAAGGGTAACACATTGGAGCTGACTTTTGAAGTTGCTGATACAGGTGTAGGTATTCCGCCGGAAAAATTAACGCAATTGTTTCAAGCATTTACGCAGGTAGATTCGTCAATAACACGTAAATATGGCGGTACAGGATTAGGATTGGCTATTAGTAAACGGCTTATTCAATTAATGGGAGGTGATATTACAGTAGAAAGCAAAGAAAATAAAGGCACTAAATTTAAATTTTCTATAAAATGTGAAGCTTTACAGCATGACCGTTTAGAAGCATCTACGCTTCCGGATATTGAGGGTAAGAATATACTGATAGTTGACGATAATGACACTAACCTGAAGGTATTAAAGTCGCAATTAGAAATATGGAAACTGCATGCAGTTTCAACACACTCGGCAGCCGAAGCATTGGAACTTTTAAAGGCCGGAAAAGTTTTTGATATGATAATTACCGATATGCAAATGCCCGAAATGGACGGCCTTGCCTTTACCCGTGTAATTAAAAAATTGTACCCACACTTACCGGTAATTTTACTAAGTTCGGTAGGTAACGAAACGCAAAAAAATTATCCTAATTTGTTTGCTGCTACGCTAACTAAACCCGTTAAACAGCACCACCTTAGTATGGCCATACAAAACGAGTTTAAGCATAAGCAATATATGGCCAATAATGGAACAATTAGCAACTCGGTTTTATCGGTTGATTTTGCTACAGAAAATCCAGCCACAATATTGGTTGCCGAAGATAATTTGATAAACCAAAAACTTATTA
The DNA here is from genome assembly GCA_964524015.1 of uncultured Mucilaginibacter sp. Classification (GTDB taxonomy): domain Bacteria; phylum Bacteroidota; class Bacteroidia; order Sphingobacteriales; family Sphingobacteriaceae; genus Mucilaginibacter. The sequence goes on from CAZGBN010000064.1 coordinate 6,749, forward strand.
TGAGGATTTTGGAAAAACTAGGGTTTGAAGCTAAACTGGTTAATAATGGTCAGGAGGTTTTAAACGAGTTAGCTAAAAAGATGTATGATATTATATTGATGGATATACAAATGCCTGAGTTGGATGGATTGGAAACCACGCGCCGCATACGTAGCATGGATAATATTGACCAGCCTTATATTGTGGCTATGACAGCCAACGCCATGCCCGAGGATCGTGATGAATGCTATGCAGCAGGTATGAATAATTATGTTTCAAAACCAGTTAAACTTGATTTATTGGTAAGCGTATTGCGCGATGGCTATAAAGCTAAATATAATGCATAAAGCTATCAATTAGCTACAATCAACTAACAATGCGAATGATATTCAAGATCCTATTGGCAAGACGTTAAATTACCATTGTTCGGAATGTTAAATTTACTCTGGGCATAATGATACGTTTTGACTTGGGTAAACTATGAAGCCAGTGGCTTTGCGTAGCACCTTTCATTACCAATAAGCTTCCGTTTTCAGGTATTAGAGAAACCGGCTCTTTATTTGTCCGGTGTTTTAAAGCAAATTTCCGTTCGGCCCCAAAGCTTAATGATGCTATTGATGTATTTTTACCTAATGATTTTTCATCATCACTGTGCCATGCCATACCTTCATCGCCTGTATGATATAAATTAAGCAGGCATGAGTTGTATTTTTCTCCTGTTAATTCTTCAATGAGGTTTTTAAGTTCTAAAAGTTCTTTGGTCCAGGTTAATGCCTGTTTAGTGGTATTAGAGTAGGTGTAACTATAATCAGCATCACCATACCATGCCACTTTTCTTTTGGTGATGATGTGCCTGCCAAAAATTACGGCCTCATCATTTTTCCATTGTATAGTATTTAATAAAATATCCAGGTATGCATCAGCCTTTTGCAGGCTCATTATTTTGCCGTAATAGTTTACTTCGCCATCGTAAGGCAGCAGATTATTTATTTTTTTCATTTTCTAGTTTCCATATTTTGTATTGTTCGGGCATGCAGTTTCCGCAAGGGCGGTAACCTTTATTTAAAGCTTCCTGTTCATTAGAAAAAAAAACCCGGTTTGTTGTGTGCATGCGTTTACCTGCCTTGCAAGCAAGTGTGCCATAAATTTTAGTTTTTTTATAACCTGCTAAGGTGATTTTGCCAACAGCAATCAACGAGTGCAATGTCCTGAACCGCGAGAAAGCGGTATTACCTAATTCAGTATGACAGATCATTATTTTATAGCAGATGTTTTTGCGGCCTCCCAGCCAATCATGGCATTTTTACGCTGTGCGCTCCAATGATATTGCCCAATTTCACCGGTTGATTTAATTACCCGGTGACAAGGGATCAAAAAAGCTACCGGGTTACTGCCAACCGCTGTGCCTACCGCACGGTGGGCATTGGGGTTTTGCAAATTATCTGCCAGACCTGCGTAGGTAACCAAATTACCCATGGGTACTTTTAGCAAGGTTTCCCAAACTTTGATCTGGAAATCGGTTCCTTTAAGGTGTAATTTTATTTGGCTCAGCTTGCCCCAGTCTTGGGTAAACACAAAAAGTGCGTTTTGCTGTATGGTATCTAATAATCTGTTATAAGTTGCCTTAGGAAAGCGGTGCTGCAAATCAGCAAAAGCATAGTCATGACCATTATCAGCAAAAGCCATGTAACATACTCCTTTATTTGTTGATGCTACCAAGATAGTCCCAAACGGGCTATCGGCAAAGCTGTAATTAATATTCAATTGCTCACCGCCATTTTTATATTCACCCGGTGTCATGCCTTCTACCTTAATAAACAGATCATGTAACCTTCCGGTACCTGAAAGGCCGGTTTGATAAGCAACATCATACAGCGAGGCCTGGTTGTCTTTTAATATAGTTTTGGCGTGCTCAATGCTAACGTACTGTAAAAATTGTTTAGGGGTAACACCTGCCCAGTCTTTAAACATACGCTGAAAATGGAACGGGCTCATGTTTACATGTTGCGCAGCTTCATCCAGTGTGGGTTGGCGTTTATAATTCAGTTTTAAAAAATCTATTGCTTCGGCTATCCTTTTATAGTCAATTTCGTTTTGCGTTTCCATAACCTTTTGTTTGTAACACAAATTTACCCGAATGTAGTATGGCGTAAAACCCGATTCTTGCGGTATTGAATTATATTGTTAGTGATCATTACCTTTATATATCCACATTGATTTAGTTTCGCCCGCTTTTTCAAAGCCGCACTTTTCATAAAAATTAATCGCGCCACCATCAGCAACTAAAATTTGTTGATGAAAATTGCCATACTTTTTCTGGAACTTATTCAATATGGATTTGCCAATACCCTTTCCATGATAATCAGGGTGAATAACCAGGTGGGGATAATACACCACTAAATAGCCGTCAGATATGGCGTTGCCAATGCCTACCAATTTTTCATTATGCCAGGGCAGTAAGTAATGTATGTGAGTTTAGTAAAGCGTTAAATAGTTCATTAGGTTTTTGGGCAGACGACCACTTGTTGGCTTTATAAATTTCAATTACATCGCTTTGCTTAATGTCTTTGGTTTCTTTTATTTCAATGCTCATGTAATGCAATATATGTATTTAGATTTTTGTTATATTAGAATAACCTAAATCTCAAATATGAAATCCATCTTAATAGCTATTGTGATTTGCCTGGTAGCTTATCATGCAAACGCGCAAAATGACCCTAAAGCTAAGGCATTTATTAATGAAATAATCATAGTACAAGATATTGCCGATAGTATATCTGTCAGCGAAATGCTTGTTCGTTACAATCTGGCTAAAGATCCGCGGCCAAAGGTTAAACGTGTTTATCAAGATAGCATTAGTAAGTCAGGAGTTTCTATGATGAGTGAAGCTATGCAAGCTAATAAAAATGACATTATTTATAGTATGCGTACTGATAGTTTAATATACTTAGATAATGTTGGCAATAAAAGTAGGGTTTCAAGGCAAGATACTTATAAGATGCTCCCATTACCGGTTGGAGCTCGTTTTCAACAAATTTTAGCAGATTCAATAACGATCACAAAAAAAGAAAGAGCCTATATTAATACTGCAATTGATAATATGAATAAGTATATCTGGCATCAAGGACTTGTTTTGGATGCACAATTAATCACTGCTGATAGTGTGAGAAGGGTTTTTGACAGGCGTATAATCGACAGAATGTTTGATGGCTGGACTTACTTTAGAAATAAAGGTGTAGACAGGATATATAGTTTTACCTTACCCATATTTTTCAGAAACGATACATATTGCTTGTTTTACTATGATTACGGTTGTGGTGATTTATGCGGCGAGGGGCAGGTAGCTATTTATAAAAAAGTGAAAGGCAAATGGGTAAAATGGTCAATCCTGTCATCATGGATAAGTTAGTACAGCAAATATTATCAATGTTGTTGTAAAACCTGTTTGTAAATCAAAACATTATACTTACATTTGCCGTCCCTGAAAGGAGGTATGTAGGAAATTATGATCATTATCAACGTAAAAGACGGCGAATCATTAGACAAGGCACTAAAACGCTTTAAGAAGAAATTTGAAAAAACAGGTGTTTTAAGAGAACTTCGCAGTCGCCAGGCATTTGAGAAAAAATCCGTAGCACGTCGCCATGAGATTAAACATGCCATCTACAAACAGAACATGAACTTGGATGCTACTGTCTAATTCTTTCTAAAAAAAGAATTTCAGTATTTTCTGATAACATATAAAAAACTATTTGTACATTCCATTATTAAAGGGATGAACAAATAGTTTTTATGTTTTTAGATCGTTTTATCCAATATATTAAATTCGAAAAGCGATACTCTCCGCATACGGTATCTGCATACCAATCTGATCTTGATCAGTTTATGCATTTCCTTAATCATCCCGAAATAACCGTTACCCATCCGTCAGAAATCACCCATTACCAGATACGTAACTGGATGGTTGAATTGATGAACCAGCAGGTTACTGCACGCTCGGTTAACCGTAAAATAGCTACCCTGCGCAAATACTTTAAATTTTTATTGCAGGATGGGCTGATAACCGTTAATCCTACATCAAAAATTACTGCTCCTAAAATCCCTAAAAATCTGCCTGTTGTAGTGGAAGATGTCAAGCTAACACATATGCTAGATGACAGCGAGGTTTTTACCGAAGATTTTAAAGGGACACGCGATAAGCTGATAATTGAAATGTTGTTTGGTACAGGTATAAGGTTAGCCGAACTGCTGGGAATTGAAGAACCCGACATTAATATTTATGAAGGTACCATTAAAGTTTTGGGTAAGCGCAACAAACAGCGCATAGTACCATTAAATAACGAATTAAAATTATTGGTAACAAAGTACCTTGAGTTAAAAAAAAGTGAAAATTTTGATAACAAATCATTAACATTATTCGTTACAAATAAAGGAGCGGATGCATACCCCAAACTAATTTATTTGACGGTGCAGAAATATCTATCATACATATCAACCCAAAATAAAAAAAGCCCGCACGTATTAAGGCATACCTTTGCCACAAGCCTGTTAAACAACGGTGCCGATTTAAATGCAATAAAAGAATTACTGGGCCACGCCAATTTGAGTGCTACTCAAATTTACACCCATAATTCAGTTGAACGATTAAAGTCTATTTATAAACTAGCCCATCCAAAGGCGTAACAAGGAGGAAACATGAAAATTACTGTGCAATCAATTCATTTCACTGCAGACAAGGGATTATTGGAGTTTATTCAAAAAAAGGTAGATAAGTTAGAGACCTTTTATGATCATATTATAAGCGGGGAAGTTTATTTAAAGCTGGAAAATGTAGAAGACGAAGCGAATAAGATAGCTGAAATTAAAATTATGCTGCCGGGTAACCAGTTATTTGCTAAAGAACAGTGTAAAACTTTTGAAGAAGCAACCGATTTAGCGGTAGAGAGCCTTCGTAAACAAATTGAAAAACATAAAACCAAGAAAGTGATTGCTGCTGAAGCAGTTAAAAAAGCAGTTTTAGCTGCCCAGGAAGACGAATTTTAAATATAAATCAACTATAAAATATAGTACTGATCGGCCGGTTTAAAACCTGCCGATTTTTTTTGATAAAAAATTTTGCGGGGCATTAAATATTTGTAAATTTGCAATCCCTTTCGGAGAGGTGTGTAACGCTA
>CAZGBN010000065.1:0-11897 GCA_964524015.1 uncultured Mucilaginibacter sp.
GCCTCATCCACCACAGGACGCGACGGCGCTGCGGAGAGCATGGCGCGGTAGACGTGGTAATGCGGGTCACGAACCAGCGTTGCGCCCTTCGCGGGGCCGGCGTCGAGAATGACGGTGTTCGCTTTGACCGCAGCCATCGCGGCGTCCAGCATTTCGTCCGTCGGCTCCCTCGGCACCAGCACCATCTCCCCCTGCGGCTGCTCGGCAGCGTCATCCTCACGGGAAATCCGAATGTTGTCCTGCTGCCGGGCGTACACCAGTGCGCGGATGTCGTCTCCCGTCATGCTGTCCAGTAGCGCCTGTAGTTCCCGTGCGAAGTCGTCGCTCGGCATGATGCTGCCGCGCTCCATCCAGTCGTCCACAAGATTGCGCAGATCCGGGAACGGATCCGCAGCCTGCTCGGCAGCGGGTGCGGGCGGTGGGGTGGTGTAAACCTCGCCTGCGCCGGTGTCGTCGGTGAGCTTCACGGCGGACGCGATCAACTCGCACCCCTCACCCAGTGCATGGATGCCGCCCTCCGGCGTCCAGTCAACGTAGAGGTCGCCATCGCTATTCTTGCGGACGAACCCTACTGTTTCGACCGTGACAGCCTCACCCTGCGGCGCGCTGCTGGCCTCGCTGGTGGCGAGGTCTTCGCACAGTAGTAGCAGCATCGGGCCGGTCAGGGATGCGTCCGCGCGCACAATCCCGCGCTTCACAGCGGCATTGCGGATTGCCTCGGCGAGCATGTCGCGTTGGCATTCGACTGGCGGGTCCAACCCATCCCCCGCCACGGCAGGCGAGCAGTCGCCAAGGTGTCCGCAGTCAGGGTCGGTAGGAGCGCCACACTTCGCGCATACGCCTTCCTGTTCGGCAGGTGACACGCTCGGGGCTTCTGCGGTTTCTTTGGCCTTCGCCCAGCACGAATCACAAATGAGAAGGGTCTCAAATGCGATGACATGGGTGAATGTTTCGCCGCAACAACTACAACCTGCTTTGCTTCCGGCCGGCGTATCCATGACCGCGTGCCCTGCCTTCCGAATCACCGACAGGCGCAGCCCTTCCGGGGTAATGCGGCGCTCGCCGTTTACGATGCTTACGCCGTGTAGGTGGCGCATCTGGCTGTCGAGGTTGTCCAAGTCGTCAATGATGCTTCGAGGTGATCTGCCGCCTTCCTCGCTCGGGGCTGCGGGGTGTTGGGAGAGGGCGGCGCGAATCTCCGCTTCGTACATGGTGGCATCGCGCTCGCGCCCTGCGTAGCCGCCATCGAAATACTGCAATGCCTCGCCCGATCCGTTGTCGCCGCCGCGCCAGAAGCCGTAGGCACGGCGCGCGCATCGCATCGCCGCCACCTTGATCGCATCCACCCCCACACCCGCGCTCGGGGCAGGCGAGGCGAGGGCGGCAATCTCGTCAGCCCATCGCTGGACGCACTCGGCCTTTACCGGAATCCCGAGCTTCCCCATTCGGTCCATGCTGGCCGCGATTCGCGTCAGCTTCGGAGTGGTGTCAGGTGCCATCGGTCAGGTTCTCCATCGACGGCATCGCAGCCGCAGTTTCGGGATCGGTTTCGACGACGCGCGCGTAGGCGCGGTGCCACCACCGCCACCATGTCGGCGTCAGGTGGAACGCCAGCTCCGCGCGGGCGACATCGCGCTCGCGGCGCACTTCATTCTTCGGCGCCTGCTTCATGCGCCAGTGGCGCCGCGGCTTGGGGATGAGCTCGCCTTGGTTCATGCCGCCTCGTCCATCGCCGGCAGCGTGTCGAAGAGCGACGGCATCGCCTTCTCGCGTTCCTTCGCCTGCAGGTACTTGACCCCATCCATGAAATAGCCGGGGTTCAACTCGACGCCGCGGCCTTTGCGGCCCAGGTGCAGCGCGCGCACCGGCACCGTCATCAGTCCACCGAACGGATCGAACACCAGCTCGCCCGGGTTGGAATAGCGGACGATCAGCCGGTCCACGATGTCGAACTGCAGCGGGCAGACGTGCTTCTCCCAGCCCTTCTGCTTCTGCTCGCTGTTGAGCGTGAGCATGCGGTTGATGTCGTGCCAGACCTCGGGATGGTGCGAGCCAGGCGCGAGCGACATGAACGTCGCCGGCAGCGCGCCGCGCGCTTCCAGTTCCTCGCCGACCTTGACGTGGTGCTCGTAGTCGTAGACGTCGAGCAGGGTGAACTCGGTGAACAGGTTGGACATCACGTCCGCCGGCAGCGCAGCCAGTTCCTCCGGCGTCATCGGCCGGTTGCCGTTGCTGCGCCAGAAGGCGTGCGCGTCGACCTGCCAGCGGGCGCGGGTGTATTTCGCCTTCTCCTTCACGACCGGAACGTCCGCGTAGCCCCGGGTGCGGTCGGTCTGCGGCTTGCGCAGCAGCAGGATGTATTCCGGCGACCCGGCGCCCATCTTCGTGCCGTCCTTGCACTGCTCCGACCAGCCCAGGCGGTAGGTCTGGTTGTTCTCGCGGACCACGTCGGTGACCACCGTGATCATGCCCATGTAGTCGAAGCCATGCCGCATCGCGTGCATCGCCGCTTCCATGTGGAACGGGCTCACCGTGGGGACGCCCGCGCCGGTCACGTTGCCGAACAGGATCCTGTCCTTGACGTGGCAGCAGTACAGCCGGCCAGGCTTCAGGATCCTGTGCAGCTGCGGCGTCAGGTGGTTCATCTGCGCCCAGAAGTGATCGTTGCTGTCGGTATGGCCGAAGTCGTTGTAGCTGGGCGTGTATTCGTAGTGGTTCGCGAACGGGATCGACGTCACGATCAGGTCGACGCTGTTGCTGTCCATGCCCCGCGTCTCTTCGACGCAGTCGTTATTCGCGGCCAGCCAGCCTTCGCCGGTCACCTCGATCCGCTCGACGCCGATCGAGCGCTTCAGCACGTCGGCCATCTGCAGGTGGTTCAGGCCATGCTCGCGGATGATCTCGCTCATCTGTTCGGTCAGCTCCTTGTGCTGGGCCCACTTCTGCTGCAGCGTGCGCAGGACCTCGCGCTCGCTCTCGGCGTAGATCACGTCGATGCGGACCTTGTGTGTCTGCTGGAACCGCTGGATGCGGTGGCAGGCTTGAATGAAGTCGTTGAACTTGAAGCCGACGCCTACGAACACGGCGCGGTGGCAATGGCGCTGCAGGTTGCAACCGGATCCGGACAGGCGCGGCTTCGTCGCCAGCAGGCGCGTGCGGCCGTCGCTGAAGTCCATGACGCGCTGCTCGCGCCCGTCCAGGTCGAGCGAGCCGTAGACCTCGCTGGCCTCCGGGAGCGCCGCCTTGATGGCGCGGCGCTCGTCCTCGAGGTCGTGCCACAGGATGAAGTGATCCTCCGGCGCGGCGTTGACGATCTGCGCCAGCTTCGCCACGCGCACGTCGAGCGTGTCCCGCTTCTCGCGCGAGGCATCGGTTACGCCCAGCGCCGCGCTGCGGAACATGTTCGACTGACCGTCGCGATCGACGCCGGCCGTGGTGTGGTCGACCGCGACCTCGTGATAGACGACCTCGATCTCGGGCAGGTCGTAGCCTTCGTCGCTGAAGCCGAGGTCGCTCGGGCGCTGCAGGAACACCGCCCACGAGTTCAGCCACAGGTAGAACTCCGCCTTCTTGTGCGGGTACAGCGTCAGGTTGTTGGCTTGCGTGCTGTCGCGCTGGAAGAAGCGGGTCAGGGCCTGGCCGGTGTCCATGATCCCGAGGAAGCCGGCATAGTGGATCAGCTCCTTGAACCGGTTCGGGGACGGCGTCGCGGTCGCCACCAGCTTGAACTGCACGGTGTCGAACAGCGGCAGGAACTCCTGATAGGTCTTCGACCCGTAGGAACGCAGCACGCTCGCCTCGTCGAGGCTGGCCACGATGAATCGCGCGGGCGTGATCTTTCCCTCGCGGACGCTTTCGTAGTTCGTCAGGTGGATGCCGGCGAAGTCGGGGTCGATCTCGGCATCGGTGCGGATGAAGCGGACCGCGATCCCCAGCTTCTCGCCGTCGCGGATGAACTCCTGACGGACGCCAAGGGGGACCACGATCAGGGCAGGGCCGCTGGCGCGCGCCGTCAGCAGGTCGACCGCGCACAGCTGCATGAACGTCTTGCCGAGGCCGAACGCGGCGAAGATCGCCCGGCGCCCGCCCTGCACCGCCCACCGGATGATGGCCAGCTGGTGCGGCTTCAGCAGCGGGAACCGCGCCGCGATCTCTTCCAGCGGCACATCGAACCCGCAGGCGTGATCGAAGTCGATCTTCGCCTCGAGGAACTGGCGGTAGGCGTCCGTCATGCCGCCATGCCCTCCGTCAGCCCGAGGATCACCATGTCGCGATCGTCGACGGTGGACAGCAGGCCCTTCCGCGCAGATCTGACGGAGCTGGCGATCGCGTCCCGGCTATGCGACCGGAAGAACGTGAGCGTGACCTGCACGATCTTCCCGTCGAGGTCGCGCTTCGCCAGCTTGTAGGTGATGCCGTCGGACACGTTCGCCGGCGGGATAGACCGCGCCCAGGTGATCGACTTCTCGCCGCGATTGAGCATCGGGCGCGGGGTGAGGTGGCCGGTCTTCATCGCGCCACCCGCCGGAAGCTCAGCGCCCAGACCCACGGGTTCGCGCCCCATGCGCCGGCGCCGTTGATCGAGTCCCACAGCTCATGGAATCGTTCGCGCGCCCCGTAGCAGCCGCGCGCATTGCATCCATCCTCGCCATCGGGGCAATCAGGCCCGTAGCAATGGATCCGCTCGACACCCTCGGCGCGCGCATCCGAGCCGCTGATGTCCTGCAGCCGCTGCACGCGCACGTCGGTGACCTCGAGCAGGATGCGAGAGGCCCAGCGGGGCATGTGGATCGACGGCTTCCACGTCTCCCACCTGCAGCATTCCTCGGCGTCGGCGCGAGCCATCGGCCCGTTTCGCATCAGCTCATCGACGTAGGTGGCGCGATAGTCGACCGCCGTCCCGCTGGTGATGTCTTCGGTGAGGGCGCGGGCTTCTTCCAGCGAGTCGCATGTGTGCCGCCACGTTTCGCGCACCCACAGCCGGTCGCCGGGCTGGCCGTAGGGGCATGCGTATGGGCCGGACATGGCCGCTGTCGAAAGGTAGTGAAACGTGCCGTCATCGAACCGGATGATTTCTTCCTCCGGATGCGTGATCACGAAGCTCGTGTGCGGCATCACGCCGGGGATCTTCACCACGCGCCGCGTCTGCGTCTTCGTGCCGGCGAGGATGGCGCGCACCATCGGCGCGCTGAACAGGATGGGGCGCTCCTTCATGCGGCGGCCCTCAGCGCTTCGATCACGCGCTGCGCCGCGAGCGGCGGCACGGCGTTCCCGAGCATGTGCATGGCCTCGCGGCCGTTCGCGGGTAGCCGGTAGCTGTCGCGGAACGCCATCGCGCGCCGGGCTTCGTCGACGCTGACCATCCGCATGCGGTCGCCGTCGATGACGGCCCAGCGGTCGCGCGTGGTGATCGTGCCGATGGGGCGCTCGAGTCCGCGGCCGCCTTTCGTGGCGCCGTAGAACGCGGTCAGGAAGCGGTCTCCGTGCTGCCGGCGTCCGTTGGCGATCCGCGACAGCGTCGCCGCGGCGCGGCCTGGCCGGTCGATCGGCGACCAGCGGCCGGCGTCGAAGTCGATGATGCTCGCGGCCGGGACGTGCTCGACGGTCGGCAGGCGCAGCTCGATCGGATGCTTGCTACGGGTGATCGCGACGAACACCCGCTCGCGATGCTGCGGCACGCCCAGGTCGGCGCAGTCCACGATGTGCGGCGCCACGGAGTAGCCGAGCGCCTGCAGCGCGGAGCACCACGCCGGGAAAAGGACCCAGCGCGAGGCGAACGCAGGGACATTTTCGACCAGTGCCGCCGCGGGGCGGTGGCATTCGATCGCGGACACGACCGCCCACGCCGTCGAGCGGCAGGCGTCATGGTGCGGCCGCTCCTTGCCGCGGGCCGGGGTGTGACCCTGGCATGCCGGCGAAGCCAGCAGCAGGTCGTGCGCCGGCACCTGCGTCCAGTCCTGCTGGTGCAGGTCCTGGCAGGCATGCGCCGTGGTCGGATGGTTGGCTGCGTGGGTTTCGACCGCGGCCGGCCAGTGGTTGCCGGCCCACAGGACCGTGCAGCCGGCCTGCTCCGCGCCCTCGCTGAATCCGCCGAGGCCCGCGAACAGGTCGATCGCGGTGATGCCGCGCTGGGTGCCGTCAGCCATCTATGCCGCCTCCGCGATCAGGCCCAGGCTCGGCACCAGCGTCCCGCGATGGAATGCAGGGCCGATGTACGGAATCGCCGGCACTTCGGGCGGCGCCTCGGCCATCCGCATGCCGCCGGGCTGGCGCCCCGAGTTCGTGGCGTAGCAGGGCTTGCACCACGAATGCGGCCCCTTGCACCCGTTCTTTCCGCCGAAGTAGAAATACTCCCGCGTCGCTGGCTTGAAGCAGAGGCAGGAACTGCACTGCACTTCCTGCTGTCCACCCTTGCCGAGGCGCCATTGCCGCTTCACTCGAGCATCAGCCACGAGCGTTCTCCCTGCGTTGGTTTGGGGCGGTGTGCCGACGACGGCGCGCCCAGGTGGTCCCGCGCCAGATGTCGCGGATCGTGTTCGGGCTGCATCCCAGCTGGTCGGCGAGGATCCCGGCCGTCGCGGCCGTCGCGCCATCCTTCGCCGCGCGCACCCGCGCGATGTCCGCCGGCACCAGCTTCGTGTCGCAGGCGTTGCGCCGTGCGTCGGCCATGTAGCCGCAGGCCATGTGGTGCGGGTTGATGCAGTCGCGCGCGCCGCAGGTGCTGTAGACGATCAGACCCTTCGGGATCGGCCGGAACAGCTGCTCCCAGAGCCAGCGGCGCGCCATGACTTCCTGCCCGTGGAAGGTGAGCTTCCCGTGGCCGTCCGGCGTCGCCGCGCCAAGCCAGCGCCAGCAATCCTCTGGACGCTTGCCGAGCGAGATGCGCGGCTTGATTGCCTGGCCGGCCTTCGGCATCACGCGGCCTCGGCGAGCGCCGCCAGCTGCGTCGGCGCGTCGGCGATGACCCGCGCCAGCTCGCGACACATGGCCGGGAAGTCCGCGCCGTCGTAGAGCTTCGCCGCGCCGCGGCTGGCGACCGGCTTGAAGCCGAGGGAGGTCAGGCCGTCCGCCGTGATCGACAGCGGCGCCAGCGCGGCATTGATGTCGCCGAGCTTGATGCGTGCTGCCGGTGCGAAGTTCTGGCACGGAGGCGACGCGGTAACGGTGGCGGCCGCCGCCGTCGTCGGACCATCGCCCGCAGGCATCCCGGCACCCTGTACGTGGCTCCCGGAGCCGGTCATGTGCCGGACGCGATCAGGGACTTCACCACTATCGGGAACACCACCTGCGGTTGCGATGCCGTGCGACGAATCGGCGGCCGCCTTTTCTGCCAGCTCACGCTCCAGTCGTTCGGCTTCTTCCTGCCGGATCCGCTCGCGCTCCTTCTCCAGCCGCGCGGCTTCGCGCTGCTGGTGCTCGGCGACGCGGGCCTGCGCGAGGTTCCGCAGGTCGTCCGGCTGCTTCGCCGCGCACAGCTGGATGCGGTCGGCGAACAGGTGGGCGTGCTCGGCGAACTCGCCCAGCACCGCGACGCAGCCCCGGACGCGCTCGGCGACCTGGCTGGCGTCGATCTTCAGCTGGGCTACCGCCGCATCGACGGCGTCGCGCATCGTGGCGATGGTGCGCTTGCCCTTGATGGCGGCCGCGATGAATGAGGTCAGGGTCGACGGCTGCTGCAGCGCGTGCGCGCCCAGCGTGGCGTTGATCGTGGTGTAGTGCGCGCGCACCGCGTCCACGCCCGCCTGCACGATCTCGGTCTTGCGGGACTCCTTCTCGCGGGTGACCAGCTTGTCGAGGTCCAGGCGCACGCGGCGCAGCTCGGCCTGCACGTCGTCGATCGTACGCATGACCTCGTTCACGTCGGCCATCTGCCCGAGGATCTGGGCGCGCGTCGCCTCGAGCATGTCCTCGCCGGCCTTGAACGCCTTCACCGTGAGTTCCGCGGTCGCGAAGTCGTCGTCGGTCTGCAGGTCGCGGTTCACCGCGGCGATGGCCGCGAGCGCCTGCACCCGGAACTCCAGGTGGTTGGAATGCTCGACCATGCCGCGCGCGACCACCGACAGCGCGGGCAGCGACTTGGGTGCCTGGCCCACCGCCGCCGGCGCGGCGGGCGCTTCGGGCTGGTAGGCGGCGACGTCGGCGTCGAACTGCCACCAGCCGGCGATCAGCTTCGGGATGTCCGCTTCGACCTGGGCGCGCTCGATCCAGAGCTGCGCGGTGTTGCCCTCGGTGCCGTCGCCGCAGAGGTACAGGCATTGCGTGGCGGAGGCGCACACCGCGAACTGCTGGACCACCTGCCAGTAGTCGGCCGGCGGGATCTCGCCGCGGTACATGCAGGCGCGCTTCTCGGTGTTGTGCTGCTTCGCTTCGAAGATGATGTCCTCGCCGAGGGTGACGCCGTCGAAGCTGGCGCCCATGTAGCCGTCGTCGGCGACGCCGGTGACCGGGTACAGGTCTTCGCCGATGATCTTCTCGGCCAGCGCGCGCAGCGCCGGCTCGACTTCGTGGCCGCGATCGAAGCGCGCCTGCGTCGGCGCGTCGATCTCGCGTTCGATGCCGGTCGCGCGCTGGCGGATCAGGTCGGCGCGGCTGACGTAGGGCGACGCGCCCATCATGGCCGGGGCGTCGCTGGCGTTCCGCACGGTGCGGCGGTGGGCGAGCCACTCACTGCTGCCCTGCAGCAGGGTCAAGGTCTTCATGCCTGGCCCTCCGTCGCGGCGTCATCCTCGAGCGGGAAGTCCGGGTTGGGCGCGGCCTTCGGCGCAGCCGTCAGTGCCGGCTCGCGGATCGCCTTCAGCTGCTCGGGGGTGAACGTCGCCTTCGTCTGCAGCGTGGCGATCAGGTCTTCGGCCGACTTCTTGCCGGCGGCGATCAGCTCGCGCCACTTCGGCAGGTTCGCGTCGAAGTCGGCGGGCGCGTAGGCGGGCAGTTCCTTCTTCGCCGGCGGCTGGCGCCCGACCACGACGGCCTCGCCTTCGATGATCTGCTGGCCTTCCATTTCCTCGGCGGTCGGCACCGCGCCCACGGCTTCGGGGAAGGCCATGCGCAGCGCCTGGGCCTGCGCGCACTTCGCGAGCTGGCCGCGCACGCGCTTGGACCACATCGCGTTCGGGGATTGGTCCTGGTCCTTGCCGCCCTTGATCGCGTAGTTCTCGATCCAGTACTCGACCGCCGTGAATTCGGCGATGTGGCCGGACGGCAGCTGGCGATACGCGGTGACCTTGCACCAGTCGGGATAGGTGACCTCCTTGTTGCCGACGCGCTCGGTCACCATCGGACCGAACTCGGGCTCGCTCATGCCGGCGAACTGGCCGGTGCGCGCGGCGTTCGTGCGGTACAGGCCGATGCCCGGCATCACGACGTCGCGCATTTCGCGCGCCTTCCCGTCCCACATCGGGACGATGTGCACGGGCTTCTGCATCGGATCGAGGCGGGCAGCCTCGCAGTACGCCAGCACCATGTCGACGGACGCATCGGACGCGCCGGGGTACAGGCTGGTCTTCAGGGCGGTGCGGATGGCGTTCGCCTGTTCCGCGGTGACGAGCGCGCCTTCGCGCTTCTGGGCGGTAGGGTTCGTCATGGCGGTCACGCTGCGGCGCGCTGGGCGCCGGCGTCGTCGGCGACCTTGATGTAGGGGAACTTGTCGGCGCACGGCTTGATGTGCTGGCCGAAGTGGCGGCCGAGCGATTCGGCGTCGCGGAACGCAGCGAAAGCTGCGGCGTCGACGTTCGCGTAGTGGTACAGCGAGCCAGGCCGCTGCTCGCGCCCGTAGCCGCGGTAGAAGCGGATGGCGAGCGTGTTCGTCTCGGGGTCGTGGCCGATGGAATGGATCTGCGAGGACTTCACGTCCTGCAGCGGGATCGGCCTGGTGCTGATGCTGGTGGTGTCCATGTGGCTCTCGTCGTCAGTGGGAAAAGTCCCGGTGGCCTCCGGGGTCGCTCATGCCGGGGGAGTGGCGTTGGCGACGGCTTCATCCGTGCGATTTGGGCGCACGGGGTTGGGCGCGCGTGGGGATACGCGCGCTCGGGGGATCAGATCTTCGGAGCGGGCTTGTCGCAGCCCGGCGTCTTGCCGTTGTCGAGGCTGATCGCCTTCGCCTTGTCGTAGTGCTGCAGCCGCTGGTCATCGAACCAATGCGACTCCGGCTTCGTCGCGCCTGCCTTGCCGGTGGGCTGCAACAGCGTTTGGTTGCATCCCGTGAGGTAGATGCAGTGGCCGATGGCGATCCCGCGAAAGCCGGTGATGCTGTCGGTGTAGGTGTGGCCGAGTTCGATACGCATCACGCGGCCTCCTTGTTCTCGCCCGACGGCGCAGCGGCCTTCGGCGGCGTGAGCGTGGCGACGGCGTCCTCGTCCCGCAGGAACGCCAGCAGCGCCGCGATCTCGTCCTCGTCGACCAGGCTGGACGCGGTGAACGTGACGGCCGTGGAGCCGCCTTCGTGCGGCTCGATGGTGAAGTTCTTGACCTCGACATCGGCGAGGAACAGCGCGTCCTCGGCATCGCCGGTCGGCGGCACCAGCTGCAGTTCGTAGCCCGGGAACTTCTGCTTGATGCGCGACGGCTCCAGCCCGGGATGCTTCAGGGCGGTGAACCCAGGCTCCGGCTTCTTGCCGACTTCCACGAGCGGCAGCTGGTCGCCCGGTCCAGGCTTGCGGAACAGCGACTCGCACAGCCCGGGGCTGATCTCGTTCAGCCGCTCGGAACTGATGTCCGCCACGATCCTGATGTCGCGGGCGGGCTTGCGTTCGTCGCCATGCTTCTCGACGCGCAGATTGAGGTTGATCACGCTGACGTTGTGGTCGGTGAGGCCGAACATGCGGGGCTCCTACTTGACGACGTGGGTGGCCCACGCGAGGACGTCGCGCGCTTGGCCGAGGGAAAGCGGCGGACAGCAGGTGCTGCCGTCGCGGAACTGGAAGCCGGACAGGAGCGACTGCGCGCGCATGCGCTGCAGCGTGTCGGTCGGGTCGACGGGTTCGGCGAGCGGGCCCCAGGTGCCGGGCTTGCGGATCGGCGCAGCTGACTTCGGCAGCAGGCGCAGGCGGCGCGCGAGGACAGTCATGCCGGCAGCACCATGCGGCACGAAGCCACCGCGCTATGAGCGAGCCGGATCGTCCGCTCCATCAGGATCGCAAGGTCCGATCCGATGAGGACATCACCGTCCACTTCCTCGACGTGGAGGTGTTCGCCCACGCGATAGCGCGAACCGCGCCAGGTGAACCGCAGAACGTCTGGCTGCGTGTGCAGGTCGATGTCGCGGATCAGGTGCGGGTACGGCACGGCCTGCAACACCAGTTCCAGCGCCTTCGCGTTCGGTTGCGCGTCCATCAGGCAGCGCTCGGCGGAGTGGGGTAGCCGCGATGCACGTTCGCGGCCGGAGCCCGCAGTTCGCTGTTCGCCACGGCCACGGATGCCGCGGTGCTGCGACCGGACTGCATTTCCCGCAGCAGCACGCCCAGGGCGCGACGCAGGGAATCGGTCGGCGCGTTGATCGACCTCGCGCGCTCGCGCACCGCTTCCATCCCGGCGCGCAGGTTGATCGGGTTCGGCAACTGGATGACAGCGGACATACGGCCTCCTAGTTCATGGACCCGGGAACGGCGAGCGCCATCCCGATGCAGTAGAGAATCGACAGCACCAGGCCGCCGATCACGGCTGCGATGCAGCGCATCGCGGATTCCTCGGACTTGTCGCGGTTCATGCGGCGAGCCTCGCCATCGCGAACATGCCGTCGATGACCGGGCCGACGACTTCGGCGACCATCGGGTCAGTGCGGCGCAGGCGCTCGATGTAGGTCTCGGGTTTGGGCGCGCGGCCCGGAAGCGTCACCGGCTTCATCGCGCGGTCGCGAGCGATCCGGTAGGCCCACGGCATCCGGCGCGCGAACGACATGGCGA
>CAZGBN010000066.1:0-11587 GCA_964524015.1 uncultured Mucilaginibacter sp.
TCAACTACGTAAAAGGCCGCGAGTTTAGCCCTAAAGGCGAGGCTTGGGATAAAGCGTTGGCTTATTACAAAACTTTAAAAACAGACGAAGGTGCTGTATTTGATAAAGAATTAAGCTTTGATGGTTCTACCATCGAGCCAATGATCACCTACGGTACAAACCCGGGTATGGGTATGGGTATATCACATGAGATACCTGATGCCAGCCAGGTTGAAGGTGGTGTTGCTACTTACGAAAAATCATTAGGTTATATGGGTTTCCATGAAGGCGAAAGCATGATAGGCAAACCGGTTGACTTTGTATTTGTAGGAAGCTGTACCAACGGACGTATCGAAGATTTCAGGGCGTTTACATCACTTATAAAAGGCAAACACAAAGCACCTAATGTAACGGCATGGTTAGTACCCGGATCGCACATTGTAGAGGCTCAAATTAAAGAAGAAGGTTTACTGGATATTTTACACGAGGCCGGCTTTGAATTGCGCCAGCCGGGTTGTTCTGCCTGCTTAGCTATGAATGATGATAAAGTGCCGGCCGGTAAATACGCGGTAAGTACATCAAACAGAAACTTTGAAGGAAGACAAGGCCCGGGTTCAAGAACTATGCTGGCCAGCCCATTAGTGGCTGCTGCTGCTGCAGTTACCGGTGTAGTAACCGACCCAAGAACATTAATAGAAGAATTGGTATAATTAGGTCCATGGACCATGGTTGATAGACCATAGTAAACTATCGACCATTGACCATCGACCATCGACTTAAATAAAATGGCTTACGATAAATTTAATATACTTACAAGCACCGCGGTACCACTACCTATTGAGAATGTGGATACCGACCAATTAATACCTGCACGCTTTTTAAAAGCTACAGAACGTGTTGGTTTTGGTGATAACCTTTTTCGCGATTGGAGATACAATCCGGATAATACGCCTAAACAAGATTTTGTATTGAACAACCCTATTTATAGTGGTAAAATATTGGTAGGCGGTAAAAACTTTGGCTCAGGTTCATCACGCGAGCACGCTGCCTGGGCGGTTTATGATTACGGTTTCCGTTGTGTAGTATCCAGCTTTTTTGCGGATATCTTTAAAGGTAACTGCTTAAACATTGGTGTATTACCGGTACAGGTTAGTCCGGAGTTTGCAGATAAAATATTTGCTGCTATTCATGCGGATCCAAATACTGAACTTGAAGTAAACCTGCCTGAGCAAACCATTACTTTATTAGCCACAGGCGAAAAAGAAACGTTTGATATTAACTCATACAAAAAGAATAATATGCTTAACGGCTTTGATGATATTGACTATTTACAAAGCATTAAAGGTGATATTCAGGAGTTTGCAGAAAAACTTCCGTTTTAAAATATACTATGAATTTATAAGGTGAAAGCGTTTCATAGTATCAAAATGAAACGCTTTCACCTTATATAATTTTATATACCAAGTCATATCCAATAACATGGAAAAGAGGAAAATAGAGATAATGGATACCACACTTCGCGATGGAGAACAAACATCGGGAGTATCGTTTTCCACATCCGAAAAATTAACTATTACCCAATTATTATTGGAAGAATTACGTGTAGACAGGGCCGAGATAGCTTCTGCGCGGGTATCTGAGGGAGAATTTGAATCTGTAAAAGCCATTTTAACCTGGGCTGCTGCAAATGACCACTCTCATCAAATCGAGGTATTATCTTTTGTAGATAATGGGGTATCTATCGATTGGATGGTAAGATCAGGAGCTAAGGTGCAAAACCTGTTAACCAAAGGATCATTAAATCATCTTACCCATCAGCTTAAAAAAACACCCGAGCAACATTTTGCCGAAATAAAACATGTGATAGATCTGGCTCAGGCAAATGGCATTGAAACCAATGTATATTTGGAAGACTGGAGCAATGGCATGCGTAATTCGCCAGAGTATGTGTTGCAGTATTTGGATTTCCTGACCAAACAACCGGTAAAACGGATAATGCTGCCTGATACTTTGGGCGTTTTAACCCCGGAAGAAACTTCTAAATTTTTAACCACCATTATATCAAAATACCCTAATATACATTTTGATTTCCATGCTCATAATGATTATGACCTGGGCACAGCCAATGTATTAGAAGCGGTAAATGCCGGTGTTAGCGGGCTGCATCTAACCGTAAATGGCATGGGCGAAAGAGCAGGTAACGCCGCTTTAGCCAGCGCTGTGGCTGTAATTAATGACTTTGCCCCGCAGGTTGAAGTATCAGTAAAAGAATCATCAATATATTCGGTAAGTAAATTGGTCGAAACGTTTTCGGGCGTAAGGATACCATCAAACAAGCCTATTGTTGGCGATAACGTATTTACCCAAACTGCCGGCATACATGCCGATGGTGACAATAAAAACAACCTGTACTTTAATGATCTTTTACCTGAACGTTTTGGCAGGAAGCGGGAATATGCATTGGGCAAAACATCAGGCAAAGCTAATATTGAAAAAAATTTACAGGAGCTTGGCCTTAAATTAAATGATGCCGACCTTAAAAAAGTAACCCAGCGTGTTATTGAACTGGGCGACAAAAAAGAAACTGTAACCAAAGAGGATCTGCCTTATATTATATCTGACGTTTTAGACAGCAACTTGTATGAAGAGAAGGTTATAGTTGAGTCGTATGTATTAATGAACTCAATGGGTCTTCGTCCATCCGCTACTATTGCTGTAAAAATAGATGGTGAAAAGTTTGAGGAAAATGCACAAGGCGATGGCCAGTTTGACGCTTTTATGAATGCACTCAACAAAGTGTATGACAAGAAGCAATTAAAACTGCCTAACCTGATAGATTATGCGGTAAGGATAGCGCCCGGTAGTGACTCGGATGCGTTATGCGAAGCCATAATTACCTGGGAAACCCCTGAACGTAAATTTATAACTCGCGGCTTAGATTCGGACCAAACGGTTTGCGCTATAAAGGCGACGCAGAAGATGCTGAATATAATTTAAATAGCAAATGATCAAATACGCCATAGAAAATGATCTAAATCCCGAGGAGTTCAGAAGCGTCCTCATCAATTCGACATTAGGAGAACGCCGCCCGATAGATGACTTTGACAGGATAAAAAAGATGATTGAAGGGGCTAACCTTGTCGTAACAGCACGGCATGAAGGTAAATTAGTAGGCATTGCCCGTTCGTTAAGCGACTTTGCATATTCTACCTACCTGTCTGATCTGGCTGTTGATGAGCAATATCAGCGTCAGGGAATTGGAAAAGAATTGATCAGGCAAATTAAGTTAGCCTCGCCATTAGCACGGCTTATTCTTTTATCAGCTCCCGCGGCTGTTAATTATTACCCTAAGATAGGTATGTTAAAGTATGAGCACTGCTTCTTACTTAATGAAGTAGACCAATTAAAAAATAATATAAGCAAATCTTAATAAAGTAAATCACAATGAAATTTAATATCGCCCTTTTAGCAGGAGACGGAATAGGACCTGAGGTAATTGATCAGGCAGTTAAAGTATGTAATGCTGTAGCTACAAAATTCAACCATGAGATCAACTGGACATCAGCCCTGACAGGGGCTGCTGCTATTGATGCGGTTGGTGAGCCTTACCCTGATTCGACACACGAGATATGTATGGCTGCTGACGCAGTACTTTTTGGTGCTATTGGTCACCCCAAATATGATAACGACCCAACCGCGACTGTGCGCCCGGAGCAGGGTTTATTAAAAATGCGTAAAAAACTGGGCCTGTTTGCAAACGTACGCCCTACGTTTACGTTCCCTTCATTAATTGATAACTCTCCATTAAAAAGAGAGCGTATTGAAGGTACAGACCTTATCATCCTGCGCGAATTAACCGGTGGTATTTATTTTGGCGAACGTGGCCGTAAAGATGATGGCAACACCGCTTTTGATACTTGTACCTACACCAAGGAAGAAGTACAGCGCCTGGCTAAATTAGGTTTTGAAATGGCTATGCAGCGTGGTAAAAAACTTTGCTGTGTGGATAAAGCTAATGTATTGGAGACTTCTCGCCTTTGGAGACAGACTGTACAAGCTATGGAAAAAGATTATCCGGAAGTAACTGTGAGCTACGAATTTGTTGATGCGGTTGCTATGCGTTTGGTACAATGGCCAAATAGCTATGACGTATTAATTACCGAAAACCTTTTTGGCGATATTTTAACCGATGAGGCGTCAGTAATTTCAGGATCAATGGGATTGATGCCGTCATCATCAATCGGACTGCATACGTCCTTATTTGAGCCTATACACGGTTCATATCCGCAGGCAGCAGGTAAAGATATTGCTAATCCATTAGCAACGGTATTATCAGCAGCTATGATGTTTGAGGATGCATTCAGCCTAAAAGCTGAGGCAGAAGCTATAAGAGATGTAGTAAATAAATCACTAGCTGAAGGTGTAGTTACCGAGGACCTTGCCGGAAAAAACAAAGCCTACAAAACCAGCGAAGTTGGTGACTGGTTAGCTAAAAACGTATAAATTTTGTAGAGACACAATACCTTGTGTCTCTTTACATCATCTAGAGACGCAAAGTATTGCGTCTCTACTTGTTTTATTGGGTTGATAACCCGTAGGATGCTCTTTGCTCTGGTGACAAAGCCATGAATTTTTTATACTGATCATTTACGTACAAGGTAAGTTCGCCGCCTGAATTAGCTTTTAAAAACTGATAGCTAGGGCGAGACATCCCCATAAAATTATCCAGATCCTTTCCTTTTAGCGGCACAACACTGCTTACATATAATTTGGTATAAATACCATCTACGTATTGTTCCTGTTCTTCGTGCTCAAAATATTTTTTTAGTTTACGCGCGTTCCTGGCCTCTCTTGAAAATATGGAGCTTGGTGAAAGTGGATATACCTTACTTTTTCTATATATCTCCGGGTACTCCGCACGCGGGTCAAAAACCGGCCTGGTTGACCGTACATTAACTTCGCCCAATGACATTGGCATTGGTTGCAATTCTATAAACTTAGGCTGGGTGTTAACAAGATATAGGGTATCAGCTATGTATCCCGGTGCAGAAAAAATTAACAAATGCCCCGCAGCGGCCCTTATAGTGTAATTACCTTTTTCATCTGTTAAGGTTATTTGCTTATTATTCGTATCCTTTATAAAAACGTCACTTAATCTTTTCCCACTACCCTTCTCTTTAACATGGCCTTTAATATAATCCTGGGCATGTACGGTAACAGCAACTATCAATAATAAAGCAACTCCAAAATACTTTTTCATAGTGAGCAAATTTTCTGTTAAGATAACTTATTTAGGGTGTTAATAGTTTTAGTATCACCATATTTAACATGCTTTAACAAAAAACCCGGCTATTAACCGGGTTTGCATTTATCTTTTCCAAACGTTATTAGCTGGGTTATGATCAGGCATATTATTGTCCGGGTCATAAGTAACTGTTTCAATTTGCTCGGTAGATGGATATTTAAATGTCCAACTTACATTACGCTCCCAAATTTCAACAGGCAGTTTAACACGGTCCGTTTTGCCGCTGCGGGTTTTAATTTCCAGTGTAACCGGCATCGCCATTTTCTCCAGGTTATCAATAGTGATCAACGCGCCCTTAGCGGCATCGTTATCAATATATTTCACATCCCGTACAGCAACATCCAATCGATAATTATTGACAAACCATCCGCGCCAAAACCATTGCAAGCTTTCCCCGGCTACATTTTCAATCGTATGGAAAAAATCATCAGGTGTTGGGTGCTTATAGGCCCAACGGTTAATATATGTTTTAAAGGCACGGTCAAAACGCTCAGGACCCAATACCTGCTCTCGCAGCAACACCAAGCCTGCTGCGGGTTTGGAGTACAACAAAGTACCGGTGTTTTTCTCTTTTAAATTATCCGGATAGCTTAAAACAGGCTCCAATCCTACAGGCGTATATCTGGCTGATAAAGCCTGCAGATCAGGCGCTTTAGCCGCTTTATACTCTCCATTATTAAAATTCTCTGTTGATAGCGTATTGATAAATGTATTAAAACCTTCATCCATCCAACCATATAAACGCTCGTTTGAGCCTACTATCATCGGGAACCAGTTGTGCCCAAACTCATGGTCATGAACTGCCCATAGCTTTTTATTTCCGCGTGTGGCATCACAAAATACTATGCCCGGGTATTCCATACCACTTACTATACCTGCCACAGCGGTTGCGTTACCGTATGAATATTCAAACCATTTTTTTGAGTTAAACTCGATAGATTTTTTCACATACTCGGTTGAACGTGCCCAGGCAGTATCGGCAGCGCTTTCAACAGGATAGGCTGATATGGCCATTCCTTTTTTACCGCTGGGCAAATTCATTTTAGCGGCATCAATAATAAACGCGGCCGATGATCCCCATGAAGCATCGCGAGCATTGCGTAATTTAAAGTGCCAGGTTAACTGTGTTTTTCCAGCAGGCCGTGATGATGCGTTAGTAACCTCGTCAGCAGTACGTATCAACACTGTTTTATCACTTTGTGCTGCTTGTGCCCAACGTTTTTGCTGTGCGGCGGTATAAACCTCTAAAGGATTTTGCAATTCGCCTGAAGACACCACGATATGGTTGGCGGGGGCAGTTATGCTAATATCGTAATCGCCATAATCTAAATAAAACTCACCCGGACCGGTATATGGTGGGGTGTTCCATCCCATTATGTCATCAAATACACACATACGCGGATACCATTGGGCAACGGTATAAATTTTACCGTTTTTTGTTTTTAATATGCCCATACGGTCCGAACCATAATCCGGCGATATAAAAGAATACTCTATTTTCAGTTTTAATTGCCCCCCTGCAGGCGCAATGGCCTTAGGCAGAAACACCTGCATACGGGTGTCATTAATTAAAAACTTAACAGCTGTAGCGACAGTACCGTTAAGCACTTTAACCGATTTTATTTTATAACCCGCATCAAATACCTGGCCCTTGCCTCCATTGCGGCTACCCATAACCGGCACAATAATGTTACCGCGTGAATCCTGCTTAAACAAATTTTGATCCAGTTGCATCCATATAAAACCCAAAGCTTGCTGGCTGTTATTGGTATAAGTTAAAACCTCGGTACCTGTAATTTCGTCGGTTTTATCATTCAGCGTGGCTGATAATTGGTAATCGGCACGATTCTGCCAATACTTTGGCCCCGGCTCGCCTGATGCGGCACGGTATTCGGTTCCGTTTTTGGTATAAAAAAACGGCGCGAAAAGTTCGTGATAATCGTATTTGGTTTTGGTAGAGTCCAACTCGGCGGGGATATCCTCAGCGCGTTGTGCATGGGCAATAGTGATCCCAGCAAATAAGGCCAGTACTGTACCGGCAAATCTGTTAAATTTCATCAGTTAATTGTTAATTGCCGTAAAATTATGCAAAAATGCCGGCAATTAATATGTCAACCTTTAAAATGCTGTTCGTAAATAGCTTCGTCGAAACCAAAAAACAAAAAATTGCCATCTTCAATCACCGGGCGTTTGATCATGCTGGTTTTTTGCTCTAACAGTTGCAATGCATCAGCTTTAGTTTTGATGCTATCTTTTACAGCCGGGTCCAGCTGTTTCCAGGTAAGGCCTTGTTTGTTTAAAAACTTTTCGTACCCGGCTTTGCTGTCCCACTCCGCCAGTTTTTGGGAAGATGCACCCAGCTTTTTAAAGTCATGAAATTCATACATAACGTTGTTGGCCTTAAACCAGTCTAACGCTTTTTTTACTGTATTGCAATTGGGGATACCGTAAACTTTCATGAGGTAAAAATACTATTTATCGGTTGTAGCGGCATCATCATTATTAATTCCGCGTTTATTCTTTTTAATGTTACTTTTTAGCCCTCCAAATTTATAATTGAAGCTAATATTTGCGGTACGATAATAATAAAAGAATTTATTATAGGTATTAAAGTCTGGCGTACTG
The DNA here is from genome assembly GCA_964524015.1 of uncultured Mucilaginibacter sp. Lineage (GTDB taxonomy): Bacteria > Bacteroidota > Bacteroidia > Sphingobacteriales > Sphingobacteriaceae > Mucilaginibacter. The sequence goes on from CAZGBN010000066.1 coordinate 7,910, forward strand.
GTAAAAATATCAATCTTATTATACTTACTAAAAGGATTAATGAGCGTAAAAGATATTGTGGCTTTCTTTTTAAACAGATCTTTTGATACGCTATAAGTATTATCAAACCAATAATTGTCGCGCCCTTGCAACATCACATAGCGGCTATCAAATCCAATATTGGCACTTAATCGGTAACCATCATCAAACTTATAACTGGTAGTGGTAAAAATATATCCCTGTTGGCCGCTATTGGTATAAAAGCTGCCATTATAAGTTCCTTTTAACCATATTTGTTGCAACGATGCATTTACATTGATATCCATTTTTTGGGTTATTGGATAATTGGCATTCAAGTCCAATCCTAAATTTCGGTTTTGTCCTACGTTAGCGTAAGTAGTGGTAGTAATGGCATTGCCATCAACACTTATAACATTTTGAATAGTGTTATTAGCAAACGAATAATGCGCACTTACATTAACCGAGCCTTTGGCGAAGTTTCCATAACTTAACTCAAAGGTATTATTGACCGCCGGCTTTAATGCCGGATTGCCAACTTTAACGTACTTTGGATTGGTAAGGTCAATAAAAGGGTTTAGTTGTGTTATACCCGGCCGCTGTATACGCTGTGTGAAACCGAAGGTGATATTACTGCTGGGGTTTAAACTTTTTTGAGCAGAAAAGGATGGCACGAAGCTGTTATATAATTGATTAACACTGCTGCTGCCTGTTGTTAAAAAATTGGCATCGATTGCTGTGCGTTCTACGCGCAGGCCTCCTTTAAATGTCCACTTTGCAAACTTTAACTGATATGAGTTATATACACTATATACGTTTTGATGATATGTAAAATTATTGGTGCGGCTGGGGTCTGGAATATAGATTCCGTTGCTTAATAAATCATTGCCAAAATTGCTATAGCTGGTTCTTAAAATTATCTTTCCGCCCGCTTCAATAGTTAATACTTTTAACGGATTAATGTAATCGAGCTGCATAGTATTTTCTTTAGCACCTGTTCTGCTATTTTGTTTATAATTTGGTGCATTGTAAGCTATGCGCTTATCAAAAGTTATTTCATTAAAAAGATTGTAAGTTTCGTTACTATGCCTGTAAGATGCCGTTAAAAATTCATTTTTATTGCTTTTAAATCCTCGCTGATAATTGATACCGATATCTGATTTACCGAAATCACCCGTTCCATTATTCATAGATTGGTAGGCTTGGCTAATTACAGAGTTCGCATCTCTTTGTTCAGTAAGTTGATTATTACTTTGGGTTCTGGCACCTGCATTAAAATTAAATGTTGCAGTAAATAAATTTAAACTGTCCAATTCAAAGCTTAAGTCATTACCTGTAAAAGTATTATGTATGCTGCTTGCATTATATCCGTTTTGCGCTAATGATGAATTTATAGGGCTATAAAAAGTAGTTTTTATATCAAACGGCGATTCCAGGTAAGGACGCGCCGAATAACCCACGTAGCCGTTATAACCAAACTTACCCTCTTTAACAGTAAGGCTTAAATTAAGGCGCGGGCCGTATACAATATTGTAACTTGTGTTGATTGAGCCGTTATAACCCTGATCAACCTTTTTTTGAGTAATGATGTTAATAATACCGGCCAAACCTTCAGCATCATACTTGGCTGGAGGTGTGGTAATTACCTCTATTTTTACAATATTGGTACCCGGCATTGATTTCAATACATCAGATGGATTATTTGCCATTAATGCCGACTCTTTGCCATTGATCAGAATTTTATAGCTTCCACTACCCCGGAGTTTAATGTTATCGTTTCCATCTACCGAAATCATGGGTACCTTGCGCATCATTTCCAATGCACTGAACGTCTTACTATCAGGGTCAGCTTGGACATCATAATTCATCCGGTCAATCTCCTGCTTCATTAATGGCTTTACAGCTGTAACTGCCACTTCATTTAATTGAGAAGCTGATGGAGATAATGGTATAATACCTAAATTGATCACTCCTGTCGAGGTAATAGCGATCACTTTGGTTTTATATCCAACAAAAGCCAGTGCTAATTGATAGTTACCTTCTTCTTTAGCACTTAATTCAAAGGTACCATCATCCTTAGTTAAAGTGCTTTTTACAGATGATTTAATTTTACTATCCTGTAATAAAATAGTAACATAACCCAATGTTTTATTAGTGACAGAGTCGGTTACTAAGCCTTTAACGGTAATATTTTGCTCCGTATTTTGGCCAAATAAAAAGATAGTAAACAAACAGGCCAATAAGGTTAGTAAAAGTTTTTTCATAAGCGTTTAGGCAATAAAGCCGCAATATATAGTCACGCTTTTAGTTAAAAAAACTTTTAACATTATTTAACCAGCTATGTTAAATATAGCAGGTTTATTTATTGAACTTAGTCATGGTCAACTCCGTACCAATAGTGGCAAAGCTCTTTATCATTTCTATTGAACGGTCAATTAAAGCAGGCAGTTCCGGTTTTTCATCGTCGTCAAACCCACTTAATACGTAATCAACCTGGCGGCCTTTAGGGTAGTTATCGCTCACCCCAAAACGCAGGCGAGCATAATTGTTATGGCCCAATGTCGCTTCAATATTCTTTAAACCGTTATGCCCGGCGGCGCTGCCTTTGGGTTTTAATCGAAGGGTGCCTAATGGTAGGGCGATATCATCCACCAAGACCAAAACATTTTCAACCGGTATTTTTAGCTCCTTCATCCAATGGTTAAGCGCTTTACCGCTTAAATTCATATAGGTGGTTGGTTTAATTAAATGCAGGGTTCGGCTTTTGTGGCTTACCTCGGTATAATAGGCCAGGCGCATATTACTGAACTTTGCTCCCTCTTGTTTGGCCAGTTCATCCAATATCATAAAACCAATATTATGCCGGGTATCTGCATACTCCGGACCAATATTACCTAAACCAACTATCAGATATTTCATACCGCCGCCGCTTTGCACCGGCCTTACGGCTGGCGTAGCTTTTTTAAAGAATTTACCAAAATAAGGCTTTATGCCCATGTCGTTTTATATGAATGCGAATATATCACATTAAACAAAAAAAGCGATGACAATATCATCGCTTTTAAAATTACTCCGCAGAGATAATTATTTACCTTTTGCAGCTTCCTGCTCAGCCTGACGTAATGCACGTGAAGTGGTTACAGATACAACAGTATCTTCGGCAGCATTAAGAATAGTTGAATTAGGAACAGTTATGTCAGATACACGAACTGATTTACCAACTTCTAACTCAGCAATGCTTACTTCAATAGCATCTAAGTGATCTTTAGGTAAAGCTTTAACACGTAGTTTACGTAGTTTTAAAACTAATTTACCACCTACTTTTACACCCGGAGAAGTACCGGTTAAACGTACAGGGATCTCCATAGTTAACAATTTAGCAGGATCTAACTGTAGAAAATCTACGTGGATGATCTGCTCAGTTAACGGATGGAACTGAATGTCTTTAATAATAGCTTGTGTTTTAACACCAGCAATGTCTAGGTCGATGAAATGAACATCCGGAGTATAAACTACGGGTCTCAAATCAGCTGCGGACACTGCAAAGTGGGTTTGGGTTGGCCCACCGTAAAGTACTGAAGGTACCAATGATTGGTAACGCAGTTCTTTAGCGTCTCTTTTCCCTACGTTCTCTCTTGGAGAACCGCTAATAGCAATTGATTTCATTGTTTTTATTTATTT
>CAZGBN010000067.1:0-10637 GCA_964524015.1 uncultured Mucilaginibacter sp.
TGAACGCCGCAGTATAGTATGTTGTAATGAAAAGAGAAAGCCTGGTCAAATGATCGGGCTTTTTTTATTATAACTCTTTACTTAAAAATGGATACCTATAATCCTTAGGCGGGTCAAAAGTTTCTTTAATAACCCGGGGCGAAACCCAACGCAACAGGTTGATCATGGAGCCTGCCTTATCATTGGTGCCTGATCCACGTGCGCCACCAAAAGGCTGCTGGCCAACTACGGCTCCTGTTGGTTTATCATTAATATAAAAATTACCGGCCGCGTTGCGCAGATGATGAGTAACCTTGCTAATTATATTTCTGTCCTGGGCTATGATGCTGCCTGTAAGCGCGTAAATGGAAGTTTTATCAACTATGTCCAGCAGTTCGTCAAACTTTTTGTCTTCATACACATATATAGTAAGCACGGGCCCGAATAGTTCGGTACACATGGTTACGTAGTAAGGGTTGTTTACTTTTAATATGGTAGGTTCAATATACCATCCCTTACTCTTATCATGATTGCCGCCGGTTATAAGTTCTACATCTTTATCCTTCTTAGCATCATCAATATATTTGGCCAGTTTGTCAAATGATGCTTCGCTTATAACCGCGTTAATAAAGCAATTAAAATCCTCTACCGAGCCAATTTTAAATGAACCAATATCGCGTTTTAAACGTTCTTGAAGTGCGGGCCATAACGATGCAGGAACGTAAGCTCTTGATGCTGCCGAACATTTTTGTCCCTGGTATTCAAATGCGCCGCGCACCAGTGCAGTGTTTAGCACATCGATATTGGCGGTTGGGTGGGCTACTACAAAATCTTTACCCCCTGTTTCGCCTACTATGCGTGGATAGGTTTTATATTTATGGATGTTGTTGCCAATGGTTTGCCATATGTTTTGGAATACGGCCGTCGATCCGGTAAAATGTATGCCCGCAAAATCAGGGTGGTTAAAAATAACGTCGCCTGCAACCGGGCCATCAACATATATTAGATTGATAACACCCGGCGGTAATCCCGCTTCGCGGAAAACCTGCATAATAACATTAGCCGAATAAATTTGAGTATAAGCTGGTTTCCAAACCACCACGTTACCCATCATAGCAGCTGATGAAGGCAGGTTACCTGCAATAGCCGTAAAATTGAATGGAGTAAGCGCGAAAACAAAACCCTCTAACGGGCGCTGTTCCATTCGATTCCATACACCTTTGGGTGAGATCAATGGTTGCTGACCGTAAATTTCGGTCATATAATGCACATTAAACCTTAAAAAATCTATCAGTTCGCAAGCCGAATCGATCTCGGCCTGGTAAGCATTTTTTGATTGGCCAAGCATGGTAGCCGCGTTAATTTTATAGCGGTATGGTCCGGCAAGTAAATCAGCAGCTTTTAAAAATATAGATGCGCGTTGCTCCCACGGCAGGTTTTCCCAATCGGCTTTAGCGGCAAGTGCCGCATCAATGGCAGCCTCTACGTGCGTTTTATCACCCTCAGAAAAAGTAGCCAAAATGCGTTGATGGTCATGTGGGGGACGTATCTCTAATTTTTTATCAGTGCGCACTTCTTTATCGCCAATATACATGGGTATATCAATTTGGGCAATACGGGTGTTTTTTAGTGCCGTTCTAAGTGTATCACGCTCTACACTACCCGGCGCATAATTCAGCACGGGTTCGTTTTGCGGTATCGGGACGTTGAAAAATCCTTTAAGCATAGTAAGTCAGTTAATTAAAATAAAGGTACATAAAATGTGCCGATGAAGGGATATACAGTGGTTGCAATTTACGTGCCGCTGACTCACTACTATAATTGTCATTTCGAGTGAAACGAGAAATCTATACATACCCTATTAATAAGCACTGTATGGATTTTTTCGCTTTGCTCAAGAGAATGTTCTCACTATGTTCAAAATGACAAAGGGAATTAGGTTATTACTCAAACACCACCGTTTTATTATTATACACAAATACCCTATCCTCAAACACCAATTTAAGGGCTTTGGCTAATACAGCAGTTTCAATTTCTTTACCAGCCTTTACCATATCGGCTACGGTAAACGAGTGGTTTACCGGGTTTATTTGCTGCGCGATGATGGGCCCTTCGTCCAATTCGTTAGATACAAAGTGCGCAGTTGCACCTATCAACTTAACACCACGCTCGTAAGCCTGGCGGTAGGGGTTGGCACCCACAAATGCCGGTAAAAACGAGTGGTGTATATTAATAACCCGCATAGGATATTGCGCCACAAACTGCGGCGAAAGTATGCGCATAAATTTGGCCAGTACTATATAATCTGGTTCGTAAGGTTGTATAATATCGGCTATTTGCTGCTCAAATTCGTCCTTGCTTTTTTGCTCGTGCGATACCAGCGAGAAAGGCATACCAAAACGCTCGCAAATATTTTTTAGGTCGGGGTGGTTACCAATAACGCATTGCACCGATGCGCCAAGTGTATTAAAAAAGTTGCGGGTAAGTATATCCGTAAGGCAATGGTATTCTTTGGTAACCATTACCACTACCTTTTTTAATGGTAACGGATTAATATGCAGAATCACATCCGCAGGAAGTACACCTTTTAGCTTATTTTCAAGCATATTGGCATCTGCAGCTTCCTCTATCTCCAATCGCATAAAAAATAAACTCTCAGCAGTATCTACATACTCGCGCAATGAAATAATGTTTAATTGCTCTTTAGCCAGCACATTGGTTATGCCGGCTACTAAACCTACCTGGTCCTTACATTGAATTACGATGATCATACAACAGCAAAGTTATAAATAGATGGGATATTTAAATTGAGGTGTTCCAAAGTGTTCCACTTCCGTAAAATGGAACACCTTTAGCATGAATTGTTGGTTGCGACAAAATTTATGTAAAAATGCGGGTATAAATTGCTGAATAATCAATTAATCCATTAATTTTGTTGCCATTACAAAAGCATAGATATGAAACACCACACTACAGAAGAAAAAAGCTACGATTATTTATACTATTTGGTAGCGATATTTACAGGTATTTTTGTTGGCGCTATTATAGAGCAAGGATTTGTGTATGTTATTGTTGGCGCTGTTTTAGGCCTTTTATCTGCTGCTTTCTTCCTGAATGTATTAGTTAAAGGACGTGGCGACGCCTGATCCGGAGCTGCCATCATTTATACGTAACTGGAACCAGTTTTACAGCATTGTTGTTGTTTGGCTGGTTTTTTTAATTTTGGTATTTTCCATTATTACCCAAATTCTTAAATGAGCCTTATTGATTGGATAGTTTTGGGTGCTACCCTTTTTGCCATAGTTGCCTTTGGCGTATGGAAAAGCGGCAGCAATAAAAACATTGATCAATATTTAATGGGAGGCCGCTCATTACCCTGGTACCATGTAGGGTTATCTGTAATGGCTACGCAAGCCAGTGCTATCACTTTTTTATCGGCTCCGGGGCAAGCCTATTCAGATGGGATGCGATTTGTGCAGTTCTACTTTGGGCTGCCGCTGGCAATGATCGTATTGTGCGTTACATTTGTGCCTATATTTCACCGCCTTAAAGTATATACCGCCTACGAGTTTTTAGAGCAGCGGTTTGACCTTAAAACCCGTGCATTTACCTCGTTTTTATTTTTGGTTCAACGCGGGTTATCAACAGGTATCACTATTTATGCCCCCTCTATAATTCTATCAACCATATTAGATATTGATACCGTTTATACCACCTTGTTTATTGGGTTACTGGTAATAGGCTATACGGTTTACGGCGGTACCAAAGCTGTGTCATACACACAGGTGCTGCAAATGAGTATTATTTTTTTGGGGATGTTTGCCGCAGGTGTAGTAGTGGTGTTACTACTGCCGGGTGGCGTAGGTTTTACTGATGCTGTAAAAGTGGCAGGTAAGCTGGGCAAAATGAATGTGATTGACTGGAAGTTTGACCCTGCCAATCGTTATAATATATGGAGCGGTATAATAGGCGGTTTCTTTTTGCAGTTATCTTATTTCGGTACCGATCAGAGCCAGGTAGGCCGTTACTTAACCGGCAGCTCGGTAGGGCAAAGCCGGATGGGTTTGATCATGAACGGGCTTATAAAAATACCTATGCAGTTTTGCATTTTGCTTATAGGCATTTTGGTGTTTGCCTTTTACCAGTTTAATAAGCCACCTATGTTTTTTAATCAATACGAGGTAAAGCAAGTTAAACAAAGTAATTATGCTGTTGATTATAAAGTTTTGGAGGACAAGTATTCCTCGGCTTTTGATCAGCGTAAGCAAAAAACAGATGAACTTATAGTAGCGTTGGATAGTAAGGATGAAGTGAAAATAAACCAGGCTCAGCAAGACCTTAAAGTGGCTGATAAAGAAGCTGCCGCCATTCGGCAAGAAGGTATTGACCTAATGAAGAAGAACAGCAATAAGGCCGACCTGGACGATACTAATTATATATTCCTCAATTTTGTAACCCATTATTTGCCACGCGGGTTAATAGGCTTGTTAATAGCCATTGTATTTTTAGCGTCGATGGGGTCAACAGCAAGCGCATTAAACTCGCTGGCGTCAACTACCGTGGTTGATATTTATAAACGTACGATAAATCCAAATGCTACAGCAATCAATTATTTAAATGCTTCGCGAATAGCTACCGTATTTTGGGGGTTGGTATGTATTGGTATGGCTTTGTATGCCAGCCAGATGGGTAACCTGCTGGAGGCGGTAAATAAGCTAGGCTCATTTATATATGGTACTATATTGGGGGTATTTGTAACCGCTTTTTATTTTAAAAGGATAAGCGGAACAGCAGTTTTTATAGCGGCAGTGCTTACCGAAATAGTTATTTGTATGTGCGGATATTATGAAGTAGTAGCTTATTTATGGCTCAATGCTATAGGCTGTATATTATTGATCTTGATTGCCATGCTGATAAACCCGTTTATTAATGAAAAGCCCCGCGACCTGGGAAATGTGATAGCGGATAGATAAATCTTAATAAAATAAAAGCCGCCCCTGCCTTGCGCCGGGCGGCTTTCAACCTAAACCTTATCACAATTAAACCGGCAGATTGCCGATTCATTGTTTATATAACAATTACTATACCAAAATATTGTATACGCATTGATTTTTTGTTCAAATTATATAATATTCTTTTAAGGAATAAAGTTTATCTTAAACTTATTGATGCTTTAAAAATCTTCGTTTACGCAGGTAGGTGTCTAAAAACAACAACCCAATTACTGTATCCAAAAACAGAAAAATGTTTAATACGCTGCTGTTTAATAGTGAATTCAAATCAGGGATATTTAAACTATTCGCGATTTCTGTATCGGCAGACCAATCCATAGAGAAAAGAGATACGATTAACAGTCCTATAATAACTACTATAAAAAATGCAGCAATCCCTTTAACTATATATGAATTTATAGTAGCCTTTAGCGGTTTTTGCGCTTGCTCGGTACGTATGGCTTCCATCACATTAAAAGCAAAGGGCATTGATGGCTCATCAAGTTCCATATTTGTAAACTCCTTGTTCACCTGCAGCAACTCATTGTATTTATCTTGGTACAGCTTATCAGTCTCAATTAATAAAATGATAGCTTTTTGCTCATCGGTGGTACAGGTACCATCAATATAATCCCAAAGTTTTTCTTCTATGCTTTTCATATCAGTTCTTTAGCTTCATGTTTTAAATTACGCTCCAGCTTTTCTTTCAAACGTTGGCGCGCCCTAAATAGTTTAACTTTTACCGCGTTTGTTTCTATACCTAAAGCCTGGCTTATTTCTTCAACAGATTGCTCGCCTTTATAAAATAAGGTAAGCACTACGGCATCATCAGGCAAAAGTTGTTCTATGGCCTGGTTAAGGTAAAACGATCTTGAATTATTTTCTGCATGGTTAGTATCAAATGCAGCTGTTTGTATGTCTATTTGTAAATTTTCGTCTTCATTATGAATAGATGATGTCTCTACCCGTTTCTTTCGCAAGCTGGTCATGGCTGTAGTATATACAATACTATACAACCATGTACTAAATTTTGACTGATGCTGAAAAGACGCTAATGAGCGGTATGCTTTTACAAAACAATCCTGTGCAATTTCTTCGGCATCTTCACGATTTTTTGAAAAGCGCAGCGCCAACGTAAACACAAAGCGCTGATGCCGTTTAACCAAGTCGGCATAAGCCGATTGGTTACCACCCAGGGTTTGCTGTATCAATTCTATGTCAGTAAGCTGGCTTTGCATTTATATAGGTATGTGACTACAAGTTGCCTATATAGGTTACACCTATCAGTAAATATACCGATAGTTTGCATCAGAAATTGTAAATTAGGTGTAACCTGTTTTTAAATGATGTAGTCATAGCTTGCAAATACACAGTAATCACTTTAAAAATAAAATTATGGATAGAGCAGTAATGACAATTGCCGTATTAATACCAATAAGCTTTTTTGCATTAATCTTTGGGGTATTTTATTTAAGGTCACGCGAAAAAATGGGCATGATTGAAAGAGGAATGAACCCTATGGCAGACCAAAAGCCGCTTAACGCAAATTATATGTTACGGTTAGGTTTAATTGTGATAGGTGTAGGTTTGGGATTTCTAATAGCAACAATTATAAACAAGATCGATGAAGGTTGGGGTGCGTTATTCCCTGCGTTAATGGCCATATTTGGTGGGGGTGGTGCTATTTTAGCCTATTTAATCGAAAAAAAGGAAGCTAATAAAACTGGAGACAACTAAGCTAGTGACTCTTTTACAGGTATCGCTCTTTAATTAAATTAATATGGTGCATTTCATGGCCGGCAGCAATATAAAGTAAAGCCCGAACTGAGATTATATTGCTGTTAGCTATACCTGTCGATAACAATTGCTGTGGCGTCAGTGATCGGAAAAGAAACAAGTTAGCTTCTCTTACCAATTTAAATTCTTCTGCCAGATCAGCTATTGTACGGTTATTAAAAGTTGATTTTTCTACATATTCATTTTCTTCAAAACCAGGTAGTTCTTGTTGCCCGCGCGAAAATGCCAGTATACGGTAAGCAAAGGTGCGTTCGGCATCAATCATGTGGCCAACAACTTCTTTAATGGTCCATTTACCTTCCGCGTATGCATAGTCGGCTTTAGCAACAGGTATAGTACTTAAAAAACTAAAGGTGCTGGCTTTTAATTGGGATAATATGGTTACAATATCACCATCACCTACTTTACTAATGTAGTTGTTGTGAAAGGGCGAAAATTCATCAGGCTTCGGCTGGTTGCTCATCTCTTATACGTTTTAAGGTTATTCTAAAAGTTGTACCCTTACCCAGTTCTGATTCGCGCACAACAATATGGCCATTGTGGTAATTCTCTACCATGCGTTTGGTTAATGATAGTCCCAATCCCCAACCCCGTTTACGGGTAGTATATCCCGGTTGAAACACCGTTGCAAATTTTGATCGTGGTATACCTTTGCCTGTGTCGGTAATATCAATAAATACCTGGTCCTGCACCTTATTGGTTGATATATTAATTTTGATACTACCTTTATCTTCAATGGCGTTAACTGCATTTTTAAGCAAATTTTCTATTACCCAATCAAATAATGGAATGTTTAACCCGGCTTTTAAATCGCGGTTACCGGTCATTTCAAAACTGATATTGTTGCTTACCCTCACTTCAAAATAATCAACAAAATCTTTTATTACATCATAAACTGAATGTGGCTCCAGTTTAGGCACCGAGCCTATTTTTGAAAAACGATCAGCAACTATTTCCAACCGTTTCACATCGTTCTCCATTTCCGCTACCAAAGGGTCCTCTTCGGCGTTAAACTTATCTTTTATTAACTCTATCCAGGCCATTAATGAGGATATAGGTGTACCCAATTGGTGGGCGGTTTCCTTAGCTAATCCAACCCAAACCTGGTTTTGTTCTGATTTGCGCGACGAGTTAAACGCTGTGTAGGCTACAAGCAAAAATACCGCAATAACAGATAGTTGTATGTATGGAAACAGCTTTAACCGTGTAAGCAATATTGAATCTTTGTAATAGATTAAGTTCTCGCCACTGCTTCCGGGTAAAGTGATCCTAATAGGTTCATGCTGAGACTTCATGATCCCCAGTTCTTGCTTAAAATATTCAGGATCATACACTGGTAATTTCACTCCCGGGGTTTGCTCAACCTCATCTAATGGTATGAATGTTTTGTTTGGATCCAGGCCTTTTGTAGTGGTGATTTCACCTGTTTCGTCAGTAACTATTGATGGCACTATTGAACTATCCCTAACGGTAAGTACATAAGGCAAGAAGTCGTTATCTTCAGTTATGATACTTTGCTTCATACTTAATGCCCATAATTGCGCACGCGTACGCTCAGACTGGGCAATATTTCTTACCAAATAGTTAGTATACATTAAAGACCCACCGGCAATAATTACCGCAAAAACAAACAGTATGTATTTCCAAAGTCTTTTATTTTGGTAAGCGTTTATCATAACAAGTATCAAATAACGTAAATAGGTTTGTATAATTATAATTCTTTGATTCAGAAAGTCCGGAAAGACGAAAAGACAGAAGGGTTTAAATGTAATTTCAACATCTTTTTTTAAAGGATAATCCATTTTCTCACTTCCGGACTTTCCGACTTTCCGACTTTCCAACTATCTTCGCGCCATGTCAGATAAAAGAGTTAGGGTTCGTTTTGCGCCAAGTCCAACAGGTGGCTTGCATTTAGGCGGTGTCCGCACAGCGTTGTTTAATTACCTTTTTGCCAAAAAACATAATGGCGATTTTATTTTGAGGATAGAAGATACTGACCAAAACCGTTATGTAGAAGGAGCAGAGCAATATATAATTGATTGCTTAAACTGGTGTGGCCTAACACCCGATGAAAGCCCGGTAAACCCGGGACAATATGCCCCTTACCGCCAAAGCGAACGAAAAAATCTTTACCGCCAATATGCCGAAAAGCTGGTGATGGAAGGCCATGCTTATTATGCCTTTGATACTGCCGAAGAGTTGGAGCGCAACCGTAAGGAAATACCTAACTTTCAATACGGCCACGCATACCGCAACAGCTTGCGCAATTCCGTAGCACTACCGCAACATGAGGTTGATGCTCTTTTAGACGCCCACACACCGCATGTTATCCGTATAAAAGTGCCCGAGGATCAATCAGTAAGTTTTACTGATATGATACGTGGGCGGGTAAGTTTTGAAACAAATCAAATTGACGATAAGGTTTTGTTAAAGGCCGATGGTATGCCTACGTATCATTTAGCTGTAGTGGTTGATGATTACCTGATGAAGATTTCGCACGCTTTTAGGGGCGAGGAATGGTTGCCATCAGCACCGGTGCATTTATTATTGTGGGATTATTTAGGCTGGAAAGCCGATATGCCGCAATGGGCACATTTACCATTGATATTAAAACCCGATGGCCATGGTAAGCTAAGTAAACGTGACGGCGCACGCCTGGGTTTTCCGGTTTATGCTATGGATTGGCAGGATGCTCCCGGCTTTAAAGGGATGGGATTTTTGCCCGAAGCGTTTATAAACTTTTTAGCCATTTTAGGTTGGAACGATGGTACCGAGCAGGAGATATATACCCTGGATGAATTGGTAGCCAAATTTTCAATCGACCGCATTAGCAAGGCAGGGGCCAAGTTTGATTTTGAAAAAGCCAAATGGGTTAATGCCGAGTGGATTAAAAAGCAAACTGCCGAAAGCTTAAGGCAGAAAGTACAAGCAGTTTTAGAGGATAAAGGTATTGTTATTAAGAATGATGCCTATTTAGTAACCATTATTGATCTGATCAAAGACCGCTGTGTTTTACTGACAGATTTTTATTTACAGGCCGGGTACTTTTTTGAAGTACCAAAGGAGTATGATCTTAATTCGGTTAAACCAAAATGGACTGATGAAAAAACCGTGTTTTTTAATGCCTTTAAAGATATACTAAACGGTAGTGAATTAAATGCTACCGATATGGAAACTGCATTTAAAGCATTGGCTGAAGAAAAAGGATTAAAAACCGGTGATGTAATGTTGCCTTTCCGTATTATGCTGGTAGGTGGTAAGTTTGGCCCGCATGTGTTTGATATTGCTGCGTTATTAGGTAAGCAAGAAACGATTAACAGAATAGATAAGGCGCTTGTAGCGTTTACTCAATAATTGGCTTAAACAAAAAAAGCAATCTCATAAAGATTGCTTTTTCTATTTATCTACAAACAAATTACTGCTCTAAAGTAATTTGCCTTTTTATGCTTTCCTCTAATGATATAAAGGTTTCGGTACGTTGTATACCCTTTACACTTTGTATCTGCTCGTTCAATATTTCGCGCAGGTGGTTGGTATCATGGCAAACAATTTTTGCGAATATACTCCAGCTACCGGTGGTGTAATGTAACTCAACTATCTCTTTTACAGTTTGCAACTGTTTTACGGCCTCATTGTATTGCGATCCTTTTTCAAGGAAGATACCCAGAAACGCTGTGATATCATATCCTAGCTTTTGAGGATCGACCTCCAAACTGGCACCTTTTATTACACCTAGTTCTTCCAGTTTCTTCATCCTTACGTGGATGGTTCCGCCGGATACAATTAATTCTTTTGCGATCTCGGTATACGGCGTAGTCGCATTTTTCATCAATATTGATAAAATTTGTATATCAAGATTATCAATTTCTG
>CAZGBN010000068.1:0-6715 GCA_964524015.1 uncultured Mucilaginibacter sp.
CTAAACCCACCATCAATTGAAATGCATAATGGGTAATAGCCACAGGTGGTTGCTCATTTTTAGGGATAGCATCTAAACCCTTTACTTCGCCCTCAAAATTATCGTGAACCAAAAAACTCAACATTCCGGGTAGTTCTAAACCGTACTTAACTTCTTTGGTTGTTGTATCTGGTATGCCGCCTATAACTAATGGGGCATGGGTTTGTGTTTTAAACAACGCCTCCATAGCCGCTAATTTAGCCGGTTGTCTTTCGGCTACACTTTTGGCAGATATATCGCCGCTTAATGGTTGTAATATCGCCGCAGCCGCTGCAAAAGCTATGGCAATTTTAAATGCTTTGGTATGAAAGGTAATGTTTTGCCGTTTATAGATCATTAGGGCATGTACGCCTGCTACCGCAAAGCCGGTGGCTGCAAATGCCGCAATAGTCATGTGTAAAGCTTCAGAGAACCAGGCATCATTAAACATAGCTTTAATGGGATCAATGTTTAAGTACTGCCCATTCACATAATCAAAACCTGCCGGACTATTCATCCACGCGTTAGCGGCTACTACCAATACACCCGATATAATACCACTTACGCCAACCAATACACCCGTACACCAATGGAACCATTTGTTAAAGCGTTTCCATCCGTACAGGAAAAATCCCAGTGCAATAGCTTCAATAAAAAAGGCGACACCTTCTAAAGAAAAAGGCATCCCAAAGATGGGGCCCGCATGCTCCATAAATTTTGGCCACAATAGCCCCAGTTCAAATGATAGCATGGTACCTGAAACAGCTCCTGTTGCAAAGAAGATAGCCACGCCTTTGCTCCATGCCTGGGTAATGTTTTTATAAACTTCGTCCTTGGTTTTTAAGTATTTATAGTGCGATACGGCCATAAATACCGGCATTACCATGCCTATACAGGAGTATATAATATGAAACCCCAGGGAGAGGGCCATTTGTGAGCGTGCGGCTATAAAATCATTCATACGCTGTTGTGATAGATAGTGGATATGGTAAATATAAGTGTTATGTGATAGTAACTATTTAAAAATTATTACATCATTTATAATACATAATGATTTTAAATTAATATTTCCTGATTAGATAATGCAGCACAATGCTTATATATTTTTATAATTAATGCCGTTATACTACCTTTAAATTAAATACAACCTAACAATGAGATTTTATAAATTGACAGCCGCCTTGCTTTTGGCCGCAAACACCTACACCACTTATGCGCAGGATACACAGCCATCGCCACCCAAATACGATCAGCATAAAGTTTTTAGTCCGTCTTTTTATGTTGATAAAGGAAACCAATACCGTACTGCCGGAGGTGCACCAAATACACGTTACTGGCAAAATCGTGCCGATTATAAACTGGATGTGACGCTGGATGCGGATAAAAACCGTTTAAGTGGATCGGCATTAATTACCTATACTAATAACAGCCCAGATGGTTTGCCATTTTTATGGCTGCAGGTTGATCAGAATATTTATAAACAGGATTCAAGGGCCGAGGCTACCAGCCCGGTTAGCGGTGGCAGGTTTGCTAATAAATCGTTCACCAATGGTAACGAGATAAAAGGAATAATTATTATTAAAAACGGTAAAGCCGAAAAAGCGGATTATATAGTAAACGATACCCGGCTACAGATAAGACTGAAAGATACTTTAAAAGCGGGTGGCAACAAGCTGCAAATTAAAATAGATTACGCCTTTGATATTCCTGAGTATGGCACTGACCGTATGGGCCGTTTGGAAACCAAAAATGGCTGGATATATGAGATAGCCCAATGGTACCCGCGCATGGAGGTTTATGACGATATAAGCGGCTGGAATACGTTGCCATACCAAGGTGCAGGTGAGTTTTACTTGGAATATGGAAATATTGATTATAGCATAACCGCACCATCCAATTTGGTAATAGTAGGCTCGGGCGAGGTGTTGAACCCAACCGAAGTTTACACACCAACCGTTTTAAATAGATTAGCAGCTGCCAAAGCCAGTGATAAAACGATAACAATCCGTAGTGAGGCTGATATTGCTAATACAGCCTGGCATCCGGCTAAACCAACTTTAACATGGCGCTTTAGCTGCAAAAATACGCGCGATGTGGCCTGGGCGGCATCCAAAGCTTTTATATGGGATGCGGCACGTATTAATTTGCCAAGCGGTAAAAAAGCGTTGGCGCAATCTGTTTACCCGGTGGAGGGTGCAGGTAACGAAGCCTGGGGCCGATCTACAGAATATGTGAAAGGTTCAATTGAGTTTTACTCCGGCAAATGGTTTGAGTTTACTTATCCGGCTGCAACTAATGTGGCGGGTATAGTAGGTGGTATGGAATATCCCGGGATTGTATTTTGTGATGCTAAATCAGCAGGCGGCGAATTATGGAATGTTGTTGACCATGAATTTGGCCATAACTGGTTCCCGATGATAGTGGGCTCAAACGAGCGTAAATATGCCTGGATGGATGAGGGCTTTAACACTTTTATTAATCATGGTTCAACCCAGGCATTTAATAAAGGGGAATATTACGAAAAGCCTGATGAACATAAAAGCGCAGCAAGTATGTTTAATCCCGATGCCGAAGCAATAATGAATATTCCGGATGTAATTCAGGCCGATTATTTAGGCTATGCGGCCTATAATAAACCTGCTTTGGGTTTAACTATTTTGCGTGAGCAGATACTAGGCGAGGAGCGTTTTGATTACGCGTTTAGAACCTACATTAAACGATGGGCTTTTAAGCACCCAACGCCATGGGATTTTTTCCATACCATGGATAACGCGGTAGGCGAGGACCTGAGCTGGTTTTGGAATGAATGGTTCTTTACCACCTGGAAAGTTGACCAGGCTGTTCGTGCTATTAATTACACGGATAATGATGTATCCAAAGGCTCTTTGATCACTATTGAGAACGTGGAAGAAATGGCATTACCGGTAACCGCCTTGATAAAAGAAGAAAACGGTAAAACAGGCACCGTAAAACTCCCGGCCGAAATTTGGCAACGCGGGGGTATATGGACATTTCCATATAAGTCAACCTCAAAAATAATATCAGTAACGCTTGACCCTGACCATCAGCTGTCTGATGTTAACCCGGATAATAATACCTTTAGTGGGGTGCCGGTGCCTGCAAGTGTTAATGCTGCAGGTGTAATTAAAGCACATTTAGATGCTATTGGCGGTGCCGATAAAGTGCGGGCCATAAAAGATGTCACCATATTAGGTGGTGGTAAAATACAGGGTACAGAAATTAAAATGAGTATCAAATACAAAGCGCCAAACCTATTCTTGCAGGAAATTACAGCTCCAAGTGTTAAGAACCTTAAAGTAATGCGTATTGCTATTAATGGCGATAGTGTAGACGCCATACAACTAAATAAGCCAGTTAAAGTTGACAATACAATTAGAAACCAAATTAAGGCTCGGTATACCATGTTTCCTGAACTGGATTATACTAAACCAGGTTATGTGTTGAATCTTGACCCAATGACCCAGATAGTAAACGGCGAATTTGCTTACCTGGTAACCGTAACCCGTCCGGATGGGTTAAAGGTTAAAAACTATTATGACACCAAAACAGGTTTAAAAGTTAAACAGGTTACCGATGTGGCTGGAGCCTCTGTAAACGAGTTTAGCGATTACCGCGCTATAAACGGAGGTATTAAAATACCATACACCTTTGTAACCGGCTTATTAGGCGAATCTGTTGAATTTAAAATTACGGATGCCGTGGCTAATAGTGATCTGTCGGTAGGGGAGTTTAAGTAGTTGTAATGAAGTCATACTTGAGAACAGTTTTATTTTTAGCTATAGTTTGTTTGCATAGCAATTGCAAATCTGACATTCCAGCCTCGGCTGCGAATGAGTATTGTAACTGTGTAAATAAACACTTAAACCAAAATTTAAACACGAGGCGAACCATTTTCCTTAAAGAGATTAAGAAAAAGTATGTCTTAATAAAACAATTTTTTGACAACCAATATAATGATCGCGTAGACACAATAGATGTAAAAGAAAGGCAAATTATAAATCAATTCGGCTATGATTTTATCGACATAGTTGAAAATGGCAAATGTTGTGAAATCGGTTGGGGATGTCGGACAAATTCTCAGTAGCGTATCAAACCTTAACTCCAGTTAGTCCGGATTTATAATCCCGGACTAATTATAATTAAGACAAAATTATAATGAAAAACACTAAGAAATGGCTAACAAGTTTATTGGTCTGTTTAATCCTATTTGGTTGTGGCGATAAACCTGCTACTGACAAGAGTTTGCTTGGAGTAGATGAGCATAGTTTGATTACCAAACTCCATAAGCCAAACCAGGTTCAACTAATTGAGTTGACTGCAAATTCTGAGTTGTCTGAGTATCGGTCTAATTTATATCAATTGTTTCCCAGATTGAAATCGGGGGATACTGTTCAGATTAAGGAGTTGCTTTGGAAAAGAGAAGATTATACGGAGGTTGCCTGGCTTAAATCTGAAAATCATAAATGGATTGTTATTGATCATCTTAAATGGTCAAAAAATATAAGCTTCTAAGGTGAGTAAAAAAGAAATTCCCTCGCTCACGCGAGTTTGTAACTCGTGGTTGGAAATTTATCATCATATGTCATTGATATCAAAATAATTACGGATGTTATTTTATCTGTAATTTAAGGTTTACACATTTTTGGTAGTTTTTTATGTTAAAAAATTGATTATCAAATATATAGATGTAAAAAATATTCGAAATATGTTAAGTTGTGTAAACCATGTTTAACAAAAAAGGCTTTATCAAACGATAAAGCCTTTTTTGTTATATGATGTTATTGATTAGATCAATTTGCTATCAACCAATACATTGTTCATAGCACGTACAGCATCTGCGCTTTTATTAAAGGTAGCTTGTTCATCAGCGCTTAGTTTAAAGTCAACAATTTTTTCCCATCCGTTTTTGCCCAATATAACAGGCACTACTAATGAGATATCGCTTTGCTGGTATTCACCATCTAAGGCCACACCGCATGAGATCAGTTTCTTTTGGTCGCGTACAATAGCTTCCACCATAAACGCGGTACCTGCACCCGGTGCGTACCAGGCAGATGTACCAATTAAACCGGTTAAAGTAGCACCGCCAACCATAGTAGCTTTAACTACTTTCTCTTGTTGTTCAGCGCTTAAAAACTGGGTAACAGGGATGCTGTTCCAGGTAGCGTGGTTAATTAATGGTATCATGGTAGTATCACCGTGTCCGCCAATAACAACCGCGTTTAGGTCGGCAGGAGAGCAGTTAAGCTCCTGGCTCAAATAATATTTAAACCTTGCAGAATCCAACGCGCCACCCATACCGATGATACGATTTTTAGGTAAGCCCGAAGTTTTCAGGGTTAAGTAATTCATAGTATCCATCGGGTTAGATACCACGATGATGATAGTATTTGGCGAATGCTTTAAAATATTTTCGGTAACAGTTTTTACAATACCGGCGTTAACACCAATTAATTCTTCACGGGTCATGCCCGGTTTACGCGGCAGGCCAGAAGTTATTACCACTACTTCTGAATCGGCAGTAGCAGCATAATCGTTAGTAACACCTTTGATTTTGGTATCAAACTCTAATAGTGCTGAGGTTTGCATCATATCTATAGCCTTACCTTCGGCAAAACCTTCTTTGATGTCTAATAAAATAAGCTCTTCAGCTAATTCTTTCCTGGCGATGTTATCCGCACAAGTTGCGCCAACAGCTCCGGCGCCTACAACAGTTATTTTCATGGTGTTAATTTGATTTTATTGAGGAAAACTAAACAGGCGCAATTTTAAGAAAAAAATCATAGAATAGCTGACCGTAATGTGTTAAATTAAGTAAAAAAATAAATTGATAGTGTCCTACTGTGTAAAATATGTTCAATTTGTTTTATTTTCTTGATTTAATAAATAAATAATGAGGATTTTATGGTTTTTAAGAATTATACTTAATAATTGATTTTAAATGTGATGAAAATCATTTGATTGTATTTTTTTTGTTGTTTTGTTGTGCTATTTGGCTGTATTGGGCCATAAATTTGCATAATCTTTCATTTTATTTACGTTTTTGTGATAAAATTTGTAAAAAATAGAAATAATAATATAAATTTGTCGTGATAACACGCGTTAACATTACTAAAAGTATAATTTGAACCAACTTTTACAAATAATTAAACAATGGCAACAAAACTAGAGTACATCTGGCTTGACGGTTACAAACCAACTCAAAGCCTGCGCAGCAAAACAAAAATTGTAAAATCATTTAGCGGCAAGGTAGAAGACCTTGACAATTGGAGCTTTGACGGCTCATCAACCGAGCAGGCACCAGGTGGCTCATCAGATTGTATCTTGAAGCCGGTGTTTACATGTCCTGACCCACAAAGAAAAGACGCGCATTTAGTAATGTGCGAAGTTTTGGATTCAAAAGGCCAACCACACGAGTCAAACGGCCGTGCGCTTATCCAGGATGATGATAACGATTTCTGGTTTGGTTTTGAGCAAGAATATTTCCTTTGGGATCCTGCTACAAACAAACCATTGGGTTTCCCTGCAGGTGGTTATCCAGGTCCGCAAGGCCCTTACTACTGTTCAGTAGGTGCTAACAATGCTTACGGTCGTGAAATTGTTGAAGAGCATTTAGATGTATGTTTAGAGGCTGGCTTAAACGTTGAAGGTATCAACGCTGAGGTTGCTGCCGGAC
>CAZGBN010000069.1:0-5607 GCA_964524015.1 uncultured Mucilaginibacter sp.
ATACGTCATGCGTACCACCACCGCAGTCAAACACGGCAATTTTCATGTCTTTATGCGCTTTATCAAAACCATAAGCCAATGCAGCAGCAGTAGGCTCGTTAATGATACGACGAACTTTTAAACCTGCAATTTCGCCTGCCTCTTTAGTAGCCTGGCGCTGTGCGTCATTAAAGTATGCCGGTACAGTAATAACCGCTTCGGTAACTTCGGTACCTAAAAAGTCTTCGGCAGTTTTTTTCATTTTCTGCAATATCATTGCCGAAATTTCCTGCGGGGTATATTTTCTATCGCCAATTTCAACACGCGGCGTGTTGTTATCGCCTTTAACTACGCTATAAGGTACACGGTCTGCCTCTTTAGTAACCTCATTAAACTGGTTACCCATAAAGCGTTTTATAGATGATATAGTTTTTGTAGGATTTGTAATAGCCTGGCGTTTTGCAGGATCTCCTACTTTACGTTCGCCACCGTCAATAAAAGCTACCACAGACGGCGTAGTACGTTTTCCCTCGCTGTTGGCAATAACTACAGGCTCATTACCTTCCATTACCGCAACACACGAGTTTGTTGTTCCTAAGTCGATTCCAATTATTTTAGACATATGATTATATTGTTTTTTTACTTGATTGATTGTTTACTACCTACAGCTATTTATCAATGCCTGTGCCAATTTGAATTTGTCAGGTTTTTATTGGTGATGGGTGAATAGTGAGTGGTGAGTAGTATTATTTAGGCAGAATTTGAGTTGGAAACGGTGACAGAGTGGCAGGAATTAATGATTAAGATTGGCTAATATAGATTAGTGAATCTGAATATGGTAAGACCAGACGCAAGTTATTTCAATAACTTAAATTTTTGTAGTTTGTTGCCTAATATATCCCCTACATATATATTTCCTTCCCTATCAACCGTTAAATCATGATACCATGAAAGTGGGCCCGAATATAAGCCACCGCGGCCAAACTGTTTTGTTTGAGTATATGCAGAATCAAAAGTCATTATGTTTGATCCCTGATGTCTTAATTTCAAGATGGCGACATCATCAACCGCAGTAAAACTACCATTTATTTTATTATATACTACTGAACAGATAGCCCCCCAATCGGGATTCTTCCATTCCTTAAGAAAAATTCCATCAGCGGTAAATACCTGTATGCGCGCGTTTTCCCTATCTGCAACATATACATTGCCTTTTTTATCGAGGTCGATAGCATGAGGGATATTAAATTCGCCCGGTTTATTACCTGCTTTGCCCCATTTAAACAAATATTTCCCTGATGCAGAAAATTTGATGATGCGACTATTACCGTAACCATCGCTCACATAAAATGAACCGTCCGAAGCCACTGTTACATCTGTTGGTTTATTAAAATGTGTTGAGTCGTTACCCTCAACGCCTGCTTCTCCCAGTTTTAAAAGAAGTTTACCATTATAACTAAATTTAAAAACCTGGTGTAAACCAACATCGGTTACCCAAATATTGTTA
Source organism: uncultured Mucilaginibacter sp. (assembly GCA_964524015.1). Lineage (GTDB taxonomy): Bacteria > Bacteroidota > Bacteroidia > Sphingobacteriales > Sphingobacteriaceae > Mucilaginibacter. The sequence continues at coordinate 1,487 of CAZGBN010000069.1, forward strand.
TTCCGATCTACCGTTAAACCGTGCGGCATCACAAATAAGCCATTCCCCCAACTATGGATGATTTTTCCTGTCTCTCTTTCAAGTACTAAAATTGTATGCTCCTTTATGAACGACTTTGGCATCGACATAATATAAGGCCATTCACGCGATGCTCGGTGAAAAACCACAATATTTTGATTGCTGTCTATACCTATCCCTGTAGGATTGCCTAAAGTGAATCCATCAGGAAACTGTGGCCAGTTTTTAACAAGTTTATACTGTGCACCGTTGTTAAAAGCTTTGCCTTTTGGCTTACTACCAAATACAATGTAAAGTATAATGGCAATAATGAGCGATATAACAAATAGTACAAGGTTGGTCTTTTTCAATCAGATAAATATACAGCAATTTCAAAAATTATACTAAAACCAAAAAGCCCCACTCAAATGGGCAGGGCTTTTGTCTCTACTCTGCCCTTTGTAATTCCATCTTAAGCTTATCCACTCCCATCCGTCCGCTTAGTATTTTGGTTCGAGGTGTTTTACCGGGTAATATTTTTGCAAATAAAGTGTCGGGATGGTTTGCGGGATAACGCCACCTGGCAATAATGCTCTTTGTATTCGGGTTGTAGCTATAACTGCCTATTACAATTTGTTTATGATCATTATTATACTGCAACACAAAATCACCGTTATCAATAAAAACTTTAGTTAAGCTATCGCGACAAGGTTGCGCGGTTTGCGAACTTTTGCTTATAAGCAGATTTTTCACCTCATACTTGCCAAATATTTCAGGATGGGCTTCAGGAAATTTATATGTTGATAAAAGAAATACCGGAATAAGTAACGCCGAAGCCCGAATTAGGGTTTTTTGCCAGTTATTTTTAAAACTTAATGCGGGTAAACTGCTCTTTGCTTTTAAAAACAGTTGTGCAAGCCTACCATATTCGGTCAACAGTAAATAAACGGCGCCAATAGTTAAGATGGTTATATAAATATTCACCACCAGACTTATCCAATAATACCAATCAAGCAGTAAAATATTGAACAATAACGGTAATAAAATAACTACACCCAGTAGCCATGTGCGCCTGAACAGCAGCAATATGGCGCCCAATATCTGTATACCCGCTATTATTAGTGTAAATGAGTAATATTTGCCAAAAAAGCCCCATATCAGTTGATCGCCTGTCATTTCACTGAACGGAGTATCTAACACCGCTAACGGTATCACAAATTGCAAATGAAATACTTTTTGAAGAGTGAAACTCACCATATCAAAAGCGAGAAAATACCGCAGTACGCCATGCCAAAATGCGAAAAAGTCATTTCCGGTGGTACCTATCTTATTCGCTTTCCGTTTTTGAACAATAGTATAAATTACTATTGTCAATATACCTAATAGTATCAATGTTAATTGTACGTTGAAGGAAAGCCATCCACTAACATATTTTAAACTTGCGCGGAAAATAACGCAACTGGCAATGAGTGCCGCCAGTGTGCAACAAATGGTGTTTTGAAGTTTAGATGGTTGTGTCATATTATTTGTTTTTGACACAATATTATCTCAACAAACGCTGACTATTGTTCGGTTTTATCCATCCGTACATGTTTATTCAACTATCCAACACAGCAATAGCATCCTTTTTGAATTGCCGCATAAATTCACTTGGCGACAAACCGGTCTCTTTTTTAAAGGAAGTGTTGAAGGTGGTCTTTGAGTTAAATCCAGCGCTATAGGCTATGCCTAATAGGTTGAGGTGTTTATGCTGTTCGGAAAGCATAAGCTGCTTCGCCTCAGCTACGCGATAGGTATTGATAAACTGGAAAAAGTTCATCTCAAAACCTTCATTCAATAAATAGGAAAGATCATGTGACGATATATCCATTTCGTCAGCGAGCTGTGGCAGTCCTAATTCGTTATCAAGGTAAGGCTTTTCAGCATCCATAAGCAGCATCAGCTTTTCTTTAAGCTGGTACAAATGTTCATTGGCAAAACGGAGTTTTACAGATGGAATCTTTCTCTCCTCAATTACCTGCGCTATTTGGTTCAGGTCGTTTGCTTCGTAAGGATATATCTCCTTTTGGGCCAATAAAAAATAGCATATAAATAACACCCCTACCAGATAGCCAACGGCACTGATATCTTCAATGAGATATGCTTTAAAGAAAATGGTGTTGAACCATAATACGATCATAAATACTAACCCTAACAGTAAAAACCGCAACCATTCCAAATTTACTGCGCTGGTGTTTGAAGCCACCTGCTGAATATCTTTTTGATGTTGATATAACCTGTGATATGCCATTAGCCAATAAACCGCCAATTGTACTTTTATGGATAAAGAAAGTATTATCCCAATGATTTTACCAAATTTCATTGGCAATAGGTTAGCCCAATTGAAACTAACCTTTAGCCCAACAGCAGCGGGACCGAGGTACATAAGAAACAGCAGCAAGGGTATGAAATGAAGATAATCTTTGCTTTTAAAAGTTTTATTGGGCAAGGTATAATGTAGCACACTTAAATATAAGGCAGGCGCCATTGCAAATCTCGATAGTTCATTAAAAGCTATCATCCGGAAATTATCAGCCTCTGTCTTAAGGGTGTAAATAACCACATTCAACAACATGCACCCTACCGAGAACAAAAATAACCCAAACCATTTATTGGCCGTTATATTAATTTTGAGGGGATTTAAAACAGCAATAAACGCCAGCAAAAAAAAGCTTACACAGGTAATGATGTAAAGTATAATATCGGTCGCCATTATATGAAGTTAGCTATTTATGTTATAAACAAAAAGCCCCACTCAAATGAGCGGGGCTTTTTAATATTAGCTAAGGGAATAAATTATTCTCCTTTTTCTGCATTCTCTTCGTTATCGGCAGCAGGTGCTTCAGGAGCAGAATGCTCATCAGCTTCGTGTTGTGAAGCAGGAGTTTCAATTTCTATCTCGTCAGCAGCAGTTTCGCCAAGCTCAGCAGCAGGTGCTTCAACTTCGTCAGCCGGTGCATCAATTACTGCATCAGCAACTACTGCATCATCAGCAGGAGTAACAGCAGCGGCGGCAGCAGGAGCAGCAGCTTTTGCAGCACCACCTTTACCACCACGACGGCGGGTAGATTTTTTAGCAGCTTGTGCTTCGCTATCGCTTGAATAAGTAGTGTTGTAATCTACTAATTCAATGATGGCCATTTCCGCGTTATCACCTAATCTGTTTTCTAATTTGATGATACGGGTATAACCACCCGGACGGTTAGCAATTTTTGGAGCGATGTCTCTAAATAATATAGAAACCGCGTCTTTATCTTGTAAATAGCTAAATACAGTACGACGTGAATGCGTGGTATCGTCTTTTCCTTTAGTTAAAATTGGCTCGGCATAAACGCGTAAAGCTTTTGCTTTAGCTAAAGTTGTAGTGATACGCTTGTGTAAGATAAGCGATGTTGCCATGTTAGCCAGCATCGCTCTGCGGTGGCTGGTGGTACGGCCTAAGTGATTGTGTTTTTTTCCGTGTCTCATTGTTTTGTTTGAATTTTCACGTGCATACCGTTGGGCGGCTCTTGTTTAGGTCAAGCCCTCGGAATTATGCGGTCGCTTAATTTATTATTAGTATTGAGATGTGAGACATGAGACAAGACCAAAATCTCAATTCTCATATCTAACATCTCAAATCTTATTTTTAGTCTTCGTCTAACTTAAATTTAGAAAGGTTCATACCAAAAGATAATCCTTTTGATTTAACCAGGTCCTGAATTTCAGTTAATGATTTTTTACCAAAGTTTCTGAATTTTAACATATCAGCCACATCGTATGATACTAAATCAGCCAGGCTGCGGATATCAGCAGCTTTTAAGCAATTTAATGCACGTACAGATAGGTCAAGATCAACTAACTCCGTTTTAAGAATTTTACGCATGTGTAAAATTTCCTCATCAACTTCTTTAGTTTCTTCTTTAGCCTGAGCCTCAAGCATCATATTCTCATCACTAAATAGCATAAAGTGCTGGATCAAAATTTTAGCAGCTTCTTTTAATGCATCTTCCGGATGGATAGAACCGTCAGTAGCAATATCCAATACTAGTTTTTCATAGTCGGTTTTTTGCTCAACACGATAGTTCTCAATAGTGTATTTTACG
>CAZGBN010000070.1:0-5562 GCA_964524015.1 uncultured Mucilaginibacter sp.
TACACGAGCCACACTCATGGTTGCGGATTGAGGACAGGCTGGGGTCGATTACACTTAGTCAAACAGCGGAACGCCCCGGCGCAAGTTGCGGATTGAGGACAGGCTGGGGTCGATTACACTGGTCTGTTGCGGGAAGCGGTTGACGACCTGTTGCGGATTGAGGACAGGCTGGGGTCGATTACACTGCCAGGAGGTTCAAGGCGTCACGCTGATCGTTGCGGATTGAGGACAGGCTGGGGTCGATTACACTAATCGACTGTGGGGGTGCAACTGCGGACCGTTGCGGATTGAGGACAGGCTGGGGTCGATTACACTTTCCGGCCGTACTGGACGAACGCCCCGTAGGTTGCGGATTGAGGACAGGCTGGGGTCGATTACACTCGCCCGAAGCGGCGGCCCCTTTGCTCCACGGTTGCGGATTGAGGACAGGCTGGGGTCGATTACACTTAAGCCAACAAACATACGACCGCATCATGGTTGCGGATTGAGGACAGGCTGGGGTCGATTACACTATTTGATCGTCTGCCATGAGCTGTTTTACGGTTGCGGATTGAGGACAGGCTGGGGTCGATTACACTTAGATGCCGTAGCTTGCCTGCCCGCATTAGGTTGCGGATTGAGGACAGGCTGGGGTCGATTACACTTTGATCGCCGGATGGCATCTTTCACGAGCGGTTGCGGATTGAGGACAGGCTGGGGTCGATTACACTGGAACTCGATGGAATGAGGTATGGGTAACTGTTGCGGATTGAGGACAGGCTGGGGTCGATTACACTCCCTCCGACCAACGGCCATGAAGGCTCACTGTTGCGGATTGAGGACAGGCTGGGGTCGATTACACTTTCGCCCTGGGGTTTTGCGTGCTGGTTTAGGTTGCGGATTGAGGACAGGCTGGGGTCGATTACACTGCGGTCTTGCAGTACACGAGCCACACTCATGGTTGCGGATTGAGGACAGGCTGGGGTCGATTACACTGGTCTGTTGCGGGAAGCGGTTGACGACCTGTTGCGGATTGAGGACAGGCTGGGGTCGATTACACTGTCCCCGTTCCCGATGATGGTTCCGACCCTGTTGCGGATTGAGGACAGGCTGGGGTCGATTACACTGTGAGGAACAAAACGGATTGCTGATATTCCGTTGCGGATTGAGGACAGGCTGGGGTCGATTACACTAAGGGCGATGTATTGGCGGAGTGCGCCGGCGTTGCGGATTGAGGACAGGCTGGGGTCGATTACACTGACCGAGCGAAACGACTGCGGCCATTATCAGTTGCGGATTGAGGACAGGCTGGGGTCGATTACACTATGTGCCTTACGGGCGCTTTGCTGTTTGTGTTGCGGATTGAGGACAGGCTGGGGTCGATTACACTGCGTCCCCAGCGCGGCCACGGGAAATTCCGTTGCGGATTGAGGACAGGCTGGGGTCGATTACACTTTTGGAGAGCAAACCACATTGCATCTTCGGTTGCGGATTGAGGACAGGCTGGGGTCGATTACACTTACGCCGGAAAGAGTGACAATCTCACCCTCGTTGCGGATTGAGGACAGGCTGGGGTCGATTACACTACCGCCCCCATAAGCCCTGTAAAACCAGCCCCTTAAGCACTTCTGGAGACTAAAAAAGCTCCAGTTGTGCAGGGGTTGGGGCGGGAGGTTTACGCCTTTTGCCCCAGAAAATCTTCATTCGCTCAAATTGCTTGTCTGTCACCACGATCACCCGAACCTCACCGTCAGGCGGGAGGCTTTGTTCAACCCGCTTGGTATGAACCTGGGCATTTTCTTCGCTTGCGCAATGCCGGATGTACACCGAGTACTGCATCATCGCAAAGCCATCCTTAAGCAATGACTTTCGAAACCCGGCATATTCTTTGCGGGCCTGCTTGGTGTCTGTCGGTAAATCAAACATCGCAACAACCCACATGAACCGATACCCCGAGATAGTCATGGTTCTGCCCTCGAATTAACTCACCGAGGAACCCAGGGGCTGGGCGGCCTCACCTTTGCTGGAACGAAACGCCACCTCGGGTGATGAGAGTTCACCTTCGCCAAGCTCCAGCGGCTTGGGAAACAACAGCGTCTTCTCCTTGCCTTGAAGGCAGCGGATGTAGGCCGCGGTGTAGCGATGAAGGCAAACCAGCAAAGGGCCTGTGGTTTCTGCAAACCCCACAGTGTCGTACAGCACTGAAAGCAGGCTGGCCTTGGTTCTGGGGTCAAGCGTTCGCGCCCCTGCGCGATAGACTCTGCGCACCCGGATATCCACCATTGGGCGCATCGGTTCCATCAGGTCATCGGCGAGCGCGAATGCATTGGATCGATTCTGATGCTTCAGGGCAATCACCGGATAAAGCCCGGCGCACACCAAGGCTCTGGCCACCGCCGCGCGAAGAATGGAGTAACCGTAGTTGAGGAAGAAATTAAGCGGATCCTCAGAGTCTGCATCTCGCGTAAAAGGTTTGCCGCCCGAAGTTGCCTGATCAAAAAAGATCGGCTGGCCCGATTTGATATCGCTGGCGATAGGGCTAGTGCCAAGCCATTGCGACCAGTAAATCCGTGCGGCGTAACCTTCATCATTTCCTTTGTCATCGGTTTTGACATTTTTGGCGATCTCCAGCAAATACTGTTTCGCTGGTGAATCCTCGGGTAACGCACGTGCCTGGTTTTTGACTTTCTCCGCCACCACCTGCTGCCAAAGCCGCTTGCGCGCCGGCTCGGAAAGCATGATCTGCTCTTTGACTCGCCATACCACTTCCGTGTTTTCCGATACAGGAAGCATGATTCCCACAGGAAGGTGGCGGGAACCCGCCACCACCACCGGCGCGCCGGCTTGGCTCAACGCCGCCAACGCTCCCTGTGTAATGGTGGCCTGCGGGTGATCGATCAACACAACACCGATATCCTCACAGGGAATCGTCTTGGAATGATCCTTATCCGAATCCCGAGGCTGAATAATCAATTGCCCCAGGCGCGTATAGATATGGCACGGCTCACTGGAAATCTCAATCATTCGCTTGATCATCGGCACGCTCCGAAAGGCCTGGCCTTCCGTGGCGTGATGGGTCCTGTCTAATTAAGCATAACCAAGGTCAGTCATTTGCCCAACGAATTCTTCCGATGGGATCGACCGTGACTTTCTTGCCGCGAAGGCGGTTGACTCTTTTACTCTCCAAAACTCGATCATTGGATTTACGCGCATCATTCGCACTGACAAGAAATACTTTCTGCTCGGTCGATCCTAGTTGTACGATCACCGTCAATTGCTCTCGCCCTTTAAAGTCTGCCACTAACATTTCACCCTTTGAAAGTGACATGAGAAACTTGGCTTTGGGCTGATCAGGATGAATTTTGGAGATAAGGCTTTTTTTCTCTTTCGCACGTCGTTTCGCTTCAAGAGTTGAAATATAAACCGCCTCTTTTTGTACTTTATCATTCGCACCCAACACTTGGAACAAACAAGCATGATGAACACTGCCCGGCTTCACAAAGGCACCTGGGCGAATTTGCGTTATCGTTTGGTCTTTGCGAATAACACGAACTTTAAGAATCGGAATTGGCGTGCCGTTGGGATTCTTTTTTCTATTGGGTTCTAGAACAAGCCCCTTGAACCAATCTTTCGGCAATTCAGCCTTCTTATCAGCGATGTTAACTCCAAGTTTTTTCAATCTATTCCAGATTATATTTTTGATCTTTTCATCCCTGACGTTAACTATCATTGCCATGGTCAATTCACCAACCGCTTTGCGAATGACAAATTCATCAGCAACCTCTGTTGGCCCGTAAAAATATTCTTCATGAAGTGCGCCAGCGATGTTCCGCCTCGCTTTATGTGACACATTAATCGACTGCACTGCCTGCCGAGCCTGATCCAAAAATCCATCCCAAGGTTGAGGATAAGCATCAAAGTATCCGTCCTGTTCCTGGCTTTTGAAGTTGAATCGCCGCATTCTGGCCAATTCTTGCAGCCTCACGCGCCCAGTAAGCGCAATCACAATCGCATCCACAGCGTGGTGTCTGTGGTCTTCCCGGGTTTTAATATCCTGATCGTTGAGGATGGAATTCATGCCCCACAGCCGGCGTAGCGGCGCCGTGCACTGGCCTTTGGTGCAAACGATATCTACGCCCAAAGGCTTGAGGTAATGATGAACAACGCTGGTGATGTAGGAAGTATCCGACAATTGCCGGTTGATGAATTCATCCAGCTTTACTTCCTGCACCCGGAATCGGTTGTGTTTGGGGTAAGCCAATCGCTTGACGCGTTGAAGTACTTGCTCGTACTTTTCAGGCGCTGCTGCACTAAGCCACTCAAAGGGCGTTCGATTACGCTTCTCATGGTTCTCTCCACGAAATGCCAATACTTTGTTCATCTGGGAATCGTCGAGTGATTGACCGTACGGCAGGATATGGTCGATATCCACTTCACCGGAAATGAGTTGATCGACTGAAATCGGCCTGCCAGAGTAAACACAGCATCTACCCTGTTCTTCCCAAAGCTGGAACCGGAGGATTTTTTCACGCGTCGCCCTCTCCCCCCGGCTTTCGAGAACTTGAGCAATCTGCTTTCTTCTGGCCTCGGTTTCCCTGATCTCACGGGAATATCTGGCGCGTTCCTTGGCGGTTCCGCGTACCTCGCGCGTCAATTCAAGGTGAATGCTTACGAGTTTGTGCCCGGGCCTGTTGATCAGATCCCGAACAATCGCATTCACAACCTTGCGCACTTCAAAAAGCGCCGTCCTCACAAGCGGATTGGTCACGTTGGGCGGCTCGCTCAAAAATGGGGTTTTCTGGACTTGTTGGTCCCATGGTCTCTGAAAGCCGGCTTTTACAAGAGCATTTTCATTGTCACGCGATGAAAGCGGCAGGCCCTGTTCCAGAAACGGGAGCAGCTTTTTGATGGCATAAAGCGAGTAGCTTGCATAACCCTCTTCAAGATTCACACCTTGCGCCTTGGCGATCATTTCTTCATTCAGATTCAGCGCACGTCCGATCTCGGCAATCTTTTCTTCATTGTCTTGGATGATCGCCGCCACGATTTTATTCTTGTCGTTGTCAGCCAGCCCCTGCCAGGCTTTGCCGAGTATCTTTTTATCAGACATCACTTTTTCGGTGGGCAGACCTTTCAGTTCCTTGCGATCTCCTCGCTCAAGATTGAATTGGACGGATTCAAGAAAATTCATCTTCTTACGAATCATGTCGAATTTCAGTTTGTCCTTTACCGAAAGTAGCGCAATGAGTTGTTGGCGCTCTGTGGCATCCAGAGATCGCTCTAAGCCAGTGTCTGTGTCAAGAATCTTAAGATTGTTGACTTCCTGAAAGAGTCGAAAAAGCTGAGCGCGCCTGTCGGCTTTGGGTGCACGGGGAAGCCGAGGACAAAGTTCACATTTGCCGACCACGGATGCCGGCGAGTACATCGGCCGTTGAAAAAACACAATCCGTTTGATGTCATGCTTGAATGAGTCCGTCAATTGGCCCACGTGATGTTTACTCTGAGCTTCCCAGACCTTATCGAACTCGTCCTCAAGCATTTGCCTGCGTGTGTGCTTGCCCCGAATCCGCACCAGAGGAACCT
>CAZGBN010000071.1:0-4991 GCA_964524015.1 uncultured Mucilaginibacter sp.
TCTTTCCTATACTGATCTGCTTGGCTTCTTCCTTAATACTTTTATCAACAGCAAATTCTTTCAATAGCACATCATACATTTCGCCCTCAATTTTAGCGTTAGGTTGTTTCTCAATTTTGAAACCCTTTGATGCTAAAAAGTCAACGATAGTACCTGTACCGATATTCAGCTCTTTTGCTGCCTTAAATAATTTTATGGATTTGTCTTCTGACATTTAATAATTTTTCTCCGCTTGTTTTATTGCAAAAATACGATTTTAATTTTTGGTTATAGTTATTTATTCAAACTCGGCCTGCAGGATAGATAAAACGTCTTTCACAGTTTCTTCTTCCAGATCGGTACGTTTAACCAATTCACCTACGGTTAATGCCAATACTGATTTTGCTGTATCTAAACCAATGCGTTTAAATTCATCAATTATCCAGCTTTCAATCTCATCTGAAAACTCTTCAATATCCACATCCTCGTCATGCTCATCCGCTTCGCGGTAAACATCAATTTCATAACCTGTTAATTTACCGGCCAGTTTAATATTATGACCACCACGGCCAATGGCTAATGATACCTGGTCGGGTTTTAAATATACCGCCGCTGTTTTTTTCTCATCATCTAATTTAATGGAAGTGATCTTAGCAGGCGATAAAGCACGCTGTATGTATAACTGAATATTGTTGGTATAGTTTATAACATCAATATTTTCGTTTTTCAATTCGCGTACAATACCGTGTATGCGTGATCCTTTCATACCCACACAAGCACCAACCGGATCAATACGATCATCGTATGATTCAACTGCTACCTTAGCTCTTTCGCCCGGTTCACGTACAATTTTCTTGATAGTGATCAACCCGTCAAATATCTCCGGCACTTCCAGTTCAAACAAACGTTGTAAAAACTCAGGTGCTGTACGTGATATAATGATCTTAGGATTGCTGTTTAGCATATCCACTTTATGAACAATAGCTTTTACGCTATCTCCTTTTTTAAAGTAATCGGCAGGTATTTGCTCGGTTTTAGGTAGTAACAACTCGTTACCCTCATCATCCAATACTAAAGTTTCTTTTTTCCAAACCTGGTAAACCTCGCCGGTAACAATCTCGCCTACACGATCTTTATATTTTTTAAATATCTCGTCTTTCTCCAGTTCTAAAATTTTAGATACCAGCGTTTGACGGGCAGCTAAAATAGCACGACGGCCAAAATCTTCTAACGTGATCTGCTCAATATACTCGTCACCTACTTCCAGGTCAGGGTCTAAAGTTTTTGCTTCGGCTAACTCAATTTCCAGATCGTCATCCTCGCTAAAACCATCTTCCATAACCTTACGGGTGCGCCATATTTCTAAGTCACCGTTATCGGTATTAACAATCACGTCGCAATTTTCGTCAGTACCGAATTTTTTGCGGATCATGCTTCTAAACACATCTTCCAACACACTCATCATCGTTGGACGATCAATGTTTTTAAAGTCCTTAAACTCCTGGAAAGAGTCGATCAAATTAATATTGCTCATTTTTTTACTTAAATGATATTAAAACCTTTGTTTCTGTTATTTGCTCAATGGGGATAACGCTTTCAATAACTTCAGCCTTTTTCCCTTTTTGTTTAATTTTTTCTTCAATGGTGATGGCAGCTTCATTAACCGCTGTTAATTTACCCTCACGTTTAGCGCCATCTGCCATTTTTATAGCTAACTCACGACCAATGTTTTTATTGTATTGCCTTTGCGATGAAAGCGGAAAATCAATACCCGGTGATGAAACCTCTAAATTATACGCGGTTTCTATCGTGTTTTCTTCTTCCAGTTTAAAACCTACATAGCGGCTTATCGCTGCGCAATCGGCAATACCAATTCCATTGTCGCCATCTACCAGGATGATCAGTTTACCGTTACTGTGCATTTTCACATCAACTAAAAACAGATCGGGCCGGGTCAGTTCGGCTATCTTCTCTTCAACTAATTCCGTTACCTTCTTTTCAATGTTCATATCAGTCCTTATCTGTTTGGGATTGATTGATAAATAAAAAGAGGGGACAAATCGCCCCCTCTTTTATTATTAAATGCAAATATAAGCAAAATTATTGATTTTTCAAGTGTTATTGCTTAAAAATCAAATCGGTGTAGTTAACTTTTCCAACCCGGCGCTTACCCATTATAAAACCCCATATCCCACGGTCTTCGTCATGATGATAATAGCGAATAAAATATTGCTGATGATGTTTAAATGGAGTATCAGGTGTAAAAAATATCACACCTCCCTTAACCAAATAGTTGCCTGGTTGTACAGGTTGAAAACCCTTCATATCTGTATCCGCCGGCATGCGGTAAACGGGTATTAATTGCTGCCATTTATTGGTTGTAGTATCGCGATCAATGTCCTGTACAACATTGTTATTTAAGCCGGCAATTTTAAGGGATTGCTTACTACTATCTAAACTAATTTGGAGCACAGGTTGAGCGGTTTTAGTTGTGCAGCCAAAAAATATAACAATTAATAGTATTAATAATACTGTTTTCATTATTGGTAATATTAACAATAAATACGCTGATACTATTAAAACAAAAAGCATAAATCGTAAATTTATAAACTATGCTGCCCCTACTCACCGCCCAACAGATACGCGAGGCTGACGCTTATACTATAGCTAATCAGCAAGTATCATCTATTGATTTAATGGAACGTGCCTCAAAAGCATTTATAAGCTGGTTTGTTAATTGCTATCCTGATAAAAATCAAAGCATAAGTATTTATTGTGGTACCGGTAATAATGGCGGTGATGGTTTGGCTATTGCCCGGTTATTGTCGGCTTTAACCTATAAAGTGAATGTTAAGATTGTTCATTATAAGGATGGAGGGTCGGCTGATTTTAAAGCCAATTTAAAGCGGTTAATAGAAACCCGCATTGATCCGGTAATATTACAACCAGGCGAAGATATACCTGTCGAAGAAAGTCCTATCATTATAGATGCCCTGCTTGGCAGCGGGTTAAACAAACCCCTCACCGGTGATTATAAAAAACTGGTGGAGTATATAAATAGCCTGCAAAAAATAGTGGTTGCTGTTGATGTGCCTACGGGCTTTTTTATTGAAGGCCAAGTTAATCCTGATGTAATATCTATAAAAGCTGATTTAGTGATCACCTTTCAGCAGCCTAAGATCAATTTTTTACTGCCTGAATCTTCCACAATAATTAAATGTTGGGAAGCGGTAAATATTGGTTTGGATGAAGCATTTATAAAATCGTTAAATTCTCCTTATCAATTGGTTGAGGAAGGCGATGTAAGGAAATTACTAAAACCTCGTCATCGCTTTAGCAACAAAGGCACTTACGGGCATGCTTTGCTTATAGCTGGCCAGGACAAAACTATGGGGGCTGCTTTACTTACAGTATCTGCCTGTGCTTATGCAGGGGCGGGATTAACCACAGCCTGTATTCCCGAAAGCGGACTTACCGCGTTGAATACCTATATGCCCGAGTTGATGGCTATCATTCGTAAAGAGAATGAAGTGCCCGAAATTAGCTGGGATCAATATAATGCTGTTGGCATAGGTCCCGGGTTAGGGAAAGATGAGCATTCATTAACTTTATTAAAGAACGTTTTAACCAATTATAACAAACCTATAGTTGTTGATGCGGATGGGCTTAATTTATTGGCAGAAAACCAATCGCTATTAAAAAAACTACCTGTCGGAAGCATTTTAACACCACACATGAAGGAGTTTGATCGCTTGTTTGGCCAACATACCAGTTGGTGGCAACGTATACAAACCGCCATTGAAAAAGCGCAAGAGTATAACATCTACATATTGTTAAAAAACGATTATACTATAACCACTACACCTGAGGGCAAAATTTATTTTAATTCAACCAGTAACCCGGCTATGGCTATTGGTGGCATGGGCGATGTGCTAACGGGTATTATATCTTCACTACTGGCTCAAAAATATTCATCGCAGGAGGCTTGCATTATTGGGGCTTACATACACGGAAAAGCCGGGGACGAATTAGCTTTACCTAACAAATTAAATGTGGTACTGCCGAGGCAACTGGCCGAACATTTGCCCGCAACCATGGTCAAATTAATGGCATAAAAAAAACGGATGCAAGTAACACATCCGTTTTTTTAAATATTACTATTAACTGATCTTATAAAGAACAAATACTTGAAGTAAGGTTATTTATAAGACGTTAGTTTTTTACAAAGTGTTACAAAAAAAATTAAAATTTTGATTTCTGCCCAAATAGAATATCGGATCACATTTCAAATAAATGTTTTTCGGCATGGTATGATGAGCGCACCAATGGCCCGCTTTCAACGTACCTAAAACCTTTATCTAGCCCAATTTGTTTGTAAAAATTAAATTGATCCGGATGTATCCAATCAATTACCGGGTGGTGATTACGTGTTGGCTGCAAATATTGACCCAAAGTAAGTATATGAACGCCCGCTTCTAACAGGTCATCCATCGCTTCTAAAACATCTTCTTCTCTTTCGCCCAAACCCAGCATTATACCCGATTTGGTACGCAATCCTGCCTTTGAAATAACACTTAATGCTTCTAAACTACGATCATACTTCGCTTGTATACGCACCTCTTTGGTTAAGCGCCTAACTGTCTCTAAGTTGTGTGATACAACTTCGGGGCGGGTTTCTAATACACGCTCCAGGTTTTCCCATATACCTCTAAAATCAGGCAGCAAGGTTTCTAAAGTAGTTTCAGGGCTTTCGCGACGAATAGCATTAATAGTTTCGGCCCAAATAATTGAACCGCCATCTTTAATATCATCCCTGTCAACCGAGGTAATTACACAGTGTTTTACCTGCATTAACTTAACCGAGTTGGCTACGCGATTGGGTTCGTCCATATCAACCGCCAATGGTCTGCCGGTTGCTACCGCACAAAATGAACATGAACGGGTACAGATGTTGCCTAATATCATAAAAGTTGCCGTGCCCGCTCCCCAGCATTCGCCCATGTTTGGGCAAT
>CAZGBN010000072.1:0-4966 GCA_964524015.1 uncultured Mucilaginibacter sp.
CGGAGGCTGTTACTTTACCTTAGATGCAAAGTAACCAAACATCAAGCCGGAAAAATCCTTCCCCGCTCGTGGCATTTACGCGTGGCCCGCGTTTTCCGGCAGGCCTTTGCCCGCTTTTTGTTCTCGGTAGGTTTTTTTATAAAAGGTGTGGGCTTGCGCGGTTCCCCTCTTGAGAGGGGTGTAGGGGTGTGTTTGGTCCGCTTTGTTAACACACCCCTGCCAATGCACCGGCAACCGCGCCCCCTCTCGAGAGGGGAATTGTAATAACCCTTCTGCTCCCGCTTGCGGAAGAGAGGGTGGTCGAGCGGCTTAGCTACGACCGGGTGAGTTTGCCCGCTTTGTTACTGACACACTACTGTCACCATATCTTGCTTCACAAAACCCGATATTTGATGTATTCGCAATCCCGATAGCTTTCGGGAGCAACTTGCGCGACGTAGTTCTTTGAAATATTAATTACCGTTATTCCACAAGCGGGACGCTTGCGGTAGGGGTATCGGGATTTAAGGTATAATTATTCCCAGCTTTTCAAGTTCTTCTCGTATTAAACCACCAACTCTACTTTTCTCTATTTGAATTGATAAGACATTATAAAATTGAGCCTCCATTGCAGGATGTCTATTATACAAATTCTGCAAATAATTTTTACCAATGCTTGCCGAATTCGGGAAGAAAAGATTTACTATTTGATTTATTTGGTCTATAGTTTCTATTAGATAGGTATAGTCAAATCCGTTTTTTGGTATGCGATATTTACTAAATGCGGCGTTTATTGCTGTACTTTGATAATTATTTTTATCTATCCTTAAATTATGAGCCAGATGATGATTTCTAAACTCATTTAAATCCGGAAATTTTTTTTTGATTTCTTTTTTTGGTATATTAATTACTCCCATTATTTTTTTTGATTCTTCTACACCCTTTTCATCAATTAACGCCTTTTGGAAGTGTTCATTTAACTCTTTTAAATACGATACTGTTAAAATTATACCGTATTCAAATGTGTAATAAAACATATTAGCTACTGTTTTATCGTGAGGGATATTTTCTGACGCAAATGCAACCAACTCTAAAGAACCCACTAATTTAGTAGTTAAGTGATTTAATATTTGGATTGATTCATCTATCGGTTTAAGCATTTATAAAGATATCGAAAATGACAAAAAATGAGAAGAGCGCCGTTCCGACGCTATGCTAAACTTCGACCAGTTGGGGCGCCAGCGGTAAGGCCGCTAATTGAAGAGTTATTAATTGACGTTTTTTATTACTTTAGTACAAAGTGTTAATTCTAACTAAGTGAAAGATTTTTTTTATGACTTGTATTACAATAAGGAGCTACAATATGGATTGTTAATTAGCTTTTTTGTGTTATGTATTACGTTAATACCGTTAGCTGATGGCCTCAAAATAAAAAATTACAAATTTGGTGATGAAAAGACTATTAGAGATAGGGCAATTTTAATCTTTAAAAATACTTTTACCAAAAGTTTTCTGATATTAATATTTTCAGCACTAATATTTGTTACTACTCGAGAAAAAGAGCAATTTTTAGCATACAAAGCAGATAAGGAGTTAACAAGGCGTGACTCGATTAGAGAACATAACGACCATTTAAGGACTTTAAACATTACCAAAGCCCTAAACGAAGCCGGATATACAATTAGCTCGTTAACAGGTAAGGTTGAAAAGTTGGAATACAAAGTAACTAGACCAACTCAGCAACCAACTCCGGATGTAATGTTTGAAATTATAAAAAAATCTTTTAACAAAGACACGCTCTTCTTAGCGTTCAAATTCACTTCCAACGAAGCAAGAAGTAAATTAACTCTTAGCTTCAGTCACGCACATAAAACTAATAACAAGTATGAAATATTAGGTAGAAATACGCAATTAATAAAAACTCTTGACTTACCAAAAGGAATGCCAAAATTTATTGATGCGTCAATTTATATACATCCATTTCAAGCACAATTGATTACATTTCACTTAAAAGGATTTTTTATTGGTGATAACAAACAGGTTAATAAAATAGATGAGTATTTAGTCTACGACATTTTGAGAAATACTTCGGGATACGCAACTTCTCCTATTGCAGACGAATTAGATAAAGTCTTTAAGCCTTAATCGTTTTATATTCTACTTGCCTGAAATGTTTCCCCGCTACCGCAAGCGTCCCGTTTGTGGTCAGTAGAGTTCCTTTGGTTACACAAAAGAGGTTCGAATCTCGTCGGGAGCACAATGGCATAGTGAGCACCCCCGCGTTAAGGATTGCAGCGGATACCGGCCCGCGCCTAAGGCCTGCAGGCGTATGAGCGGAAAGCCTGCCCCGCCTAAAGGCGGGCAACGCCATTATCAACATCCCCAAACTCATTACTCACAACTGCCAATTTACCTTTCGGCTTTCGGCTCTTTTTTCTAATTTTGGGCATCTTTAATAAAACACAAAAATAAATTGGAGCACCAGGAATTAACTACCGTACAAACCGCTAAAGACTTAGGTTTAACTGCAGATGAATTTGAACGTATAAAAGAGATATTGGGCCGCGTACCCAACTTTACCGAATTGTCTATCTTCTCGGTAATGTGGAGCGAGCACTGCTCGTACAAAAACTCAATCACCTGGTTAAAAACCCTGCCTAAGGACGGCCCGCGCATGCTGGCCAAAGCCGGCGAAGAGAACGCGGGTTTAGTTGATTTAGGCGATGGTATTGGCTGCGCCTTTAAAATAGAATCGCATAACCACCCGTCGGCATTGGAGCCTTACCAGGGCGCGGCTACGGGTGTGGGCGGCATTAACCGCGATATATTTACCATGGGCGCACGCCCCATAGCTCAATTAAATTCCTTGCGCTTTGGCGACCCTAACCTTGACCGTACCAAATGGTTAATTAAAGGGGTGGTAAAAGGCATAAGCCATTATGGTAATGCTTTTGGTATTGCTACCGTGGGCGGCGAGTTGTTTTTTGACGATTGCTACAATGTTAACCCGCTGGTTAACGCCATGTCGGCAGGTATTGTAAAAGCCGGCGAAACGGTTTCGGCAACTTCATACGGTGTGGGTAACCCGGTTTATATTGTGGGTTCGGCAACGGGTAAAGATGGTATACATGGCGCGGCTTTCGCGTCGAAAGATATTACCAAGGATTCGGTAAACGACTTACCTGCGGTACAGGTAGGCGACCCTTTCCAGGAGAAATTATTATTAGAGGCTACTTTAGAAGTTATAAAAACCGGTGCCGTTGTGGGTATGCAGGATATGGGCGCGGCAGGTATTATCTGCTCTAACTCGGAGATGTCGGCCAAGGGCGAGCACGGAATGAAGATATGGCTTGACAGGGTACCAACCCGCCAGGCTAATATGAAGCCTTACGAGATATTATTGTCTGAATCGCAAGAGCGTATGCTTATTGTGGTTCACAAGGGCCGCGAAAAGGAAGTTGAAGCCGTATTTGATAAATGGGACCTTAACTGCGCTATTATTGGCGAGGTTACCGATACCAAACGTTTAGAATATTATGTTAACGGCGAATTGGTAGCCGATGTGCCTGCTGATGATTTAGTATTAGGCGGTGGTGCCCCGGTTTACGAGCGTGAATACCGCGAGCCTGCTTATTTTGCCGAGAACCAGAAATTTAAAATAGAAGACGTAAAAGAGCCTGCCAACTTAATTGAGGTGGCCGAGCATTTAATAGGCCATGTAAACATCGCCAGCAAACGTTGGGTAACTGATCAGTACGACTCGATGGTGGGTGTGGCTACCATGACCACCAACCGCCCAAGCGACGCGGCTGTAGTAAACGTTATTGGTACCGATAAAGCTATCGTATTAACGGTAGATTGTAATTCGCGCTACGTATATGCCGATCCGCAAAAGGGTACGGCTATTGCGGTGGCAGAAGCGGCACGTAATATTACCTGCGCAGGCGGCGAGCCGGTGGCTATAACCAACTGTTTAAACTTTGGTAACCCTTACAAGCCCGAAGTGTACTGGCAGTTTGTGGGCGCCATTAAAGGTATGGGCGAAGCCTGCCGCAAGTTTGAAACCCCGGTTACGGGTGGTAACGTAAGTTTTTACAATCAAAGTACCGATGATGGCCCGGTATTCCCGACGCCGACCATTGGTATGCTGGGTGTAATGGATGATGTGAGCAACATCATGACATCAGACTTTAAACAACCGGATGATTTGGTTTATTTAATAGGTGAATCTGTTAACGATATTGCTTCTTCGCAATACTTAGCTTCTTGGCATAAAATATTGGCTGCCCCGGCACCATATTTTGATCTGGATAAGGAATATGCCATGCACCAGGTGGTGAAGGAACTGATAAAACATAAAGTTATCCAATCTGCACATGATGTGGCTGATGGTGGTTTGTTTATCACCTTGGTGGAATCGGCGATGCCAAATGGTTTAGGCTTTGATATCGCTTCGGATAACAGCATACGCAAGGATGCTTTTTTATTCGGCGAGGCACAGGGGAGGGTAGTGGTAAGTGTTGCCCCTGCCGATCAGGAACGCTTTATTGAGCTAATGGCCACCAGCGAGGTTGAATTTAGCCTGCTTGGTACCGTAAGCAACGGTTATATGCATGTGGATGAAGAATCTTTCGGGCATATTACCGATGTGAAGTTGGTATATGATAATGTGCTGCACGCGATATTAGGGGAGTAAGCCCCCTAACCCCCTAAAGGGGGAACTTTTGAATGCCTTTGGTTTACCTATCGCTGGGTTGACCCCTCTAAATCTCCCCTGATACCAGGGGAGACTTTTTTATATTTGGTTTTATGCTTAAAATTAACCGGGTACATCATATCGCTATTATTTGTTCCGACTATCAAAGGTCAAAGCATTTTTATACAGAGGTACTTGGTTTTAAAGCTGTGCGTGAGGTATATCGCGAAGAGCGACAATCATACAAGCTTGACCTGGAAGTGGGCAACCAATACCAGATCGAGCTTTTTT
>CAZGBN010000073.1:0-4761 GCA_964524015.1 uncultured Mucilaginibacter sp.
AGTATTGAAATAATACTTATCCCAATCTTTATTCGTGATGAATGATCCTCCTACCCCTAACTAATGGGAATTCGGGTGCTGCTCTCTAATCGCTCTCGCTAATGGACAATCTGTTATGCTACCATAATGTGTGCCTTTGCAGTGTTTCTTTGTTATTGTTACTTCCATAACCTTTATATTTTAATTTTATAAAATTATAGAATTAACTTTGGTATTTTGTAAAAAGATTTTTATCTAAATTATATGTTTTTATAATTTCTTCCAAATGTGTCTTACCTGCTTCACTTAAGGTGTTTTCATTTTCATCCCAAAAATCTTCCATATCATGAAAATTCTGGATGATTTTTAAAAACCTTTGTCCAAATGCAACCATCCAATTTGGTAGTAAATCCTGTCTGTTCGTTTGGAATATTAAATCAATGTTGCCAATACTATCTAACTGGTCTTTAGTTTTTTCATCCCCAACATGTCTGCTAATAGCACAGCCTTCTGAGTTGGGTTTTTTTGCTCTTTTTGGGTTATATCTACATCCATATAATCCAGCACATCTCCTCTCACTTATATCACCTAGATAGTATTCTAACGTGTCAATTAGGAATGCCTCCTTTGTGTCAAACATAACTTTTATATTTTATATTTTAATTAGCTAATTCCCATCTTGTAAAAAACACTGCCCTTATTACTTCCTCCTGATCCAATTTATCTTTCAAATTAAAATTATTTACTATAGTTGTTGCTAATGAATTAAAATAATAATGCTCAGTTTTTCCAGACATGAATAAACGTTTAGTTAATTCAACAACTTCCGGTATTAATTCTTGAATAGTCATAATTTTATATTTTAATTTTATAAAATTATAAAATCAATTTAGGTATTTTGTAAAAAGTTTTTCATCTAATTTATAATCACTTATAATAAAATTTAAACGTAATTTACCAGATGAACTTAAGGTGTTTTTATTTTCATCCCAATTCATACCAGTATCATGAAATATTTGAACATCTCGTAAAAATTCCTGTCCAAATACAACCATCCAATTTGGTAGTAAATACTGTCTGTTCGTGTGGAATATAGAATTGATATCACCAATAATATCTAACTTATTTTTAGTTTCTTCATCCTTAACATGTCTGCCAATAGCACACCCATCTGAGTTAGGTTTCTTTATTTTTGCTGGATTGTATTTACACATCCCATGTAATCCAATACATCTTCTTTGAGTAATATCACCCAAATAATAATCTAATGTGTCAACTAAGAATGCCTCCTTTGTGTCAAACATAACTTTATTTTAAACATTTATTAATAGCAATACTCATTATTTTGTTAATAATAATTAAATCAACTACACCAAAACGTTTTAATGCTTTTAGCACCAACTTTGGTTGGTCCATTGGTAAATCATTGTCAAAATGTTGTAACAAGTTATGTGCTGTTTGTTCCAATTGTTGTTGTGTCATAGGTATTTGGTAAAGAGTGATTTATTCAATCCATGTGTATTTATAATTTCTTTTAAATGTGTCTTACCTGCTTCACTTAATTTATTACTCTTTACATTCCAGTTTTGGTTAATATCATGAAACATTTGAACGTCTCGTAAAAACCTTTCACCAAACCAAACCATCCAATCTGGTAATAAATCTTGGTAGCCCATTGTAAATACCATTGAAATATTACCAATTATATCTAATTGTTTTTTAGTTTCTTCATCCTTAATATGTCTGCCAATAGCACAGCCTTCTGAGTTAGGTTTATTTGTTGTTTTGGAGCTATAAAAACACCCAAGTCCTTCTAAATAACATCTCCTCTCACTTATATCTCCTAAATAATAATCAAGTGTATCAACTAAGAACGCTTCTTTTGTGTCAAACATGACTTTTATTTTTTTATAATATAAAATTATAAAATTTATTTTGGAAAGAAAATAATTTATAAATCTCAATCTTCCATCACTCGGATGGTTAATATAATTATTTTTATTTCACCCTGCATTAATGCTAACATTCTATCATAATTCCATTTGTTACTATTAAAGTAATGTTTATTTTTATTTTTATCCGTAATGGATAATCCTCCTACACTAACTAATGGGAATTCGGGGTATTGTTCCTTAATCGCTCTAAATAGTGGACAATCTGTTGTACTAATATAACATGTATTTTCACAATGCTTCTTTGTAATTATTACTTCCATAATATTGCTTGTGTTAACATACCTAATTCAAAAGCACTATCTAAATCAAATTCATGGTCTATATCTATCTCTAGGGTTTGTTTTGTTTCATTTTGAATTAAACGAATATCCTTTACATGTGGTAATTCGGTTAATGTTTTTTGTAAGTTTTTAAATTGACCCTCAAATATATATGTAGATCCTTGGTGTAAACTTGTAATTGTTACCATAACCTTTTATTTTTTTTAATTTCTTATATAAAATTATAAAATTTATTTTGGAAAATAAAAAGAATTTATATGTTTTTCAGAATTAGTTAATATGAGTTCAATTTTATCTATATCACCCCGTATCAATGCTGTCATAGCTTCATTATTCCATTTATTACGATCAAAATCAAATATGTTTTTATCTTTATCCCTAACATATGTTCCTGCTACACTACATAGTGGGAATTCGGGATGCTGTTCCTTAATCGCTCTCGCTAGCGGGCAATCTGTTATGCTACCATAATATGCACTCTTGCAATGTTTCTTTGTAATTATTACTTCCATAACCTTTATATTTTAATCAATTTCTTCATTTAACTTTAACACAACTTCAGGTATCTCACCCTTTAATAATTCATTCATCACTTCCTCATTCCATTCATTATAATTAAAAGTATATTTAACCCCCCCAAGCATTATCCACAAATTCCATTGTTACTATATATAATGGAAATTCGGGGTGCTGTTCCCTAATCGCCCTCGCTAGCGGACAATCTGTCATGTTATTATAATTTGCACCTTCACAGTGCTGCTTTGTTATTGTTACTTCCATAATATTAGGTTAAGAATTTATTTCCTGGTTCGTCATTTATTATTAATATAACCTGTTTTATATAGTCTTTTTTTAATTCATCCATTACCCAATAATGCCATTCGTCACTATTAAAATAATATTTATATCCATCTTTATCTGAAATAAATCTTCCTCCTACTATATTTAATGGAAAATCCGGGTATTGTTCCCCTAACCGCCCTCGCTAGTGGACAGTTAGAAGAACTTAAATAAGTTGCGTTTTCGCAGTGTTATTTTGTAATTATAACCTTCATTTTTTATTTAATTTGTTTATTACCAAGTTTGCCATGTTATAACCATTGCTTCCAATTTATCGCCAAGTAGAGGTGAACCATAATTTTCAAATTTCATTTTAATTTGTGGTTCAACTTCTAATCCATTTGGGCATTGGATTATGAGTGGAAGTTTTCTTTTATCTGAACTAATTTTTTGTAATTCCTCAATGAATGTATCTATTGTTGTCATTTTAATTCATTTTATTTACTATAACCTTAAAAATAAAAATCAAAATCATTAATATAATACATTAAATTTAATTTTACTTCGTTTAAAGTACCGTTTAAAATTTGCTCCATATGTAATGGATTCCAATTTATATAACCAAATTTATAAATTGATTCATCTTTACCCCATACATAACTACTTCCTACCACAGCTAGTGGAAATTCCGGGTGTTGTTCTTTAATTGCTCTCGCTAATGGGCAATCTGTGTCATTTGTATAATCTGCATTCTCGCAGTGCTGTTTTGTGATTGTAACCTTCATTTTAATTCATTTTATTTGTTAACAAATTATTAATTGGTCTGATACTATCTCATATCCATTTTTATAATATTTAGACCCTTTTGGAATAATACATTCTATTGATATTGAACCATCATCATTATATGGTTTTAATTTTGTGTTATAAGAATGTAATCCTTTATTTATTGCTAATATCCAATAATTACAAGAACGTAATACACTTTTACTGAATTTAGGGTCACCTTTCATTTGTACCTGATAATAATGCATTCCTCTTTCATATGTAAACCAATAATATAGAGATTTATATATATTTGGATTCTCAGTTTTGTATACAATTTTTTGAACTGTAATATTCCGTTCAGCTGTTTTAGGTTTAAATCTTATAGCTTCTTTTTTTGTTTTGAATCCCCCTATGAATAAACACATAAAGTAATTATTTTATACTAATGCTAACTGCATTGTTTCTGATTCTTCCAATATTTTATATACTTCTTCCACTCCTCCTATCAATTCTACCACTTCATCAGGTATTTCTACATCAAAAGAAAACGGTTTCATATTTGCTCGTTCTTTTGGTGTGGATCCATCAAATTTTGAAATAAATAGTATTGCTTTTAATGGCAAACGTATTTCATAATCCGGATAGGTTGTGGGATTTTCTAGCCATGAAGTAAAACCGGTTTTATATATACCAATAAATGTACTATTTACCCATGATAAATCTCCAAACAAATCGAAAATAGCTTTTCCTATAGCACAGTTTTGTCCTATTCTATCTCTTTCCATTGAGACACCTTTACAGAATTTACTTTCATTTAAAACATCTTTTGTGATGTTTATAGTCATCGTTACCATAAATTATATTTTAAGTATTTAACAAATCAATTCTTCTCTGCCACTCAGCAAATACCTCTAAATCATCCTTAATAAGTTGAAAATCTGTTGGTATTCTTTTATCATTCTTAATCTCTTCGGTTAGTTCTTTGTCTATTTCTCCTT
>CAZGBN010000074.1:0-4467 GCA_964524015.1 uncultured Mucilaginibacter sp.
ACAAGCTTGACCTGGAAGTGGGCAACCAATACCAGATCGAGCTTTTTTCGTTTCCCGGCCCGCCCGCAAGGCCGTCCCGGCCCGAGGCTGTGGGACTGCGTCATTTAGCCTTTGAGGTGGATGATGTAGAGGCGGCTAAGCAACAGGTAGAAAGTCATAGTGTTATGGTAGAGGATATACGGGTAGATGAATTTACTGGTAAGCGCTTTACCTTTTTTGCTGACCCGGATGGGCTGCCGATTGAGTTTTACGAGAGGTAAGCCTTTAATAACCTTGTCATTTCGAGCATAGCGAGAAATCTATACACACGCCACGTAGTATATGTATGGATTTCTCACTGTCGTTCGAAATGACAGCGGGGAATAATTAACTTTACCCCATGTTCCACTTCAAACAATTCAGTATAGATCAAACCGGCTGCGCCATGAAGATCAATACGGATGGGGTGCTGTTAGGTGCCTTGGCTGATGCAAATAACCCGGAACACATACTGGATATAGGTACAGGCACAGGTGTAATAGCTTTAATGCTGGCACAAAGGTTTGCTAACGCGATAATTGACGCGGTGGAAATAGATAAAGCCGCTACGCATACCGCCAGGACAAATTTCCAAAACTCTAAGTTTAAAAATCGATTAGGCTTATACGCTCATAGTTTTGGAGATTACTTTAAAAGCCATCCCGATAAAAAGTATGACCTCATAGTTTCAAACCCGCCATTTTATATTAATTCCCTCGAATCGCCGGAGGCAAAAAAGAATACCGCTAAACATGCGGATGCTGATTTTTTTGAGAACATGGTAAAAGACGTAAGTGCACATCTTATAGATATAGGTAGGTTTTGGCTGATATTACCGTTAGATACTGCGGAATTGGTTAAAACTATCGCGCAGCAAAATAAGCTATACCTGCAAAAAGTTATCGCTATTAGATCTTACCCCGATTCAAACCCCCACCGGGAAATGTTGGTTTTTGGGTTGAGTAATGATAAACAAATTGATGAAGAATTTGTGATTTATAGGGAAGAGAAAGTATATTCGGATACTTACATCAATAAATTGAAAGGCTTCTTTACCATCTTCAAATGACCCGAATAGGCCTCCTATCAGACACCCACAGCTTCCTCGACGATGCCGTTTTTAAACACTTTGAAAACTGCGACGAGATATGGCACGCCGGCGATTTTGGTAATATGGCCTTAGTAGATAAGCTCACTGCTTTTAAACCCCTGCGCGGTGTATATGGCAATATTGATGGTAAAGAAATACGACAAGCTTATCCCGAAAATTTACGCTTTAAATGCGAGGAACTGGACGTTTGGATGACCCATATTGGCGGTTATCCCGATAGGTACGATCTGCGCATACGCCAGGAGATATACGCCAATCCGCCTAAATTATTTATATCCGGGCATTCGCATATTTTAAAGGTGATCTATGATAAAAAGATCAGTTGCCTGCATTTGAACCCCGGTGCGGCAGGTAAGCAGGGCTGGCAAAAGGTGCGTACGCTGATGCGGTTTAATGTGGATGGCGATAAGATACAAGATCTGCAGGTAATTGAGTTGGCGAAGTGAAGCTGCCTGTCATTCTGAGCATAGCGAAGAATCTCAAAACTTTGCATACGCCGCTCGATAGATGCTTCGTTCCTCAGCATGACAATAAGGGTAATTAAAAAAGATTAGCCTTCGCGTTTTCCACTTCAAAAACCGAATCAATCAACAACTCCTTATTCTTACAAGCAGCAACAGCCAATTCATCGCAGCGTTCGTTTTCGGGGTGGCCATTGTGCCCGCGTACCCAGCTGAATTTTACATTATGAAGTTTGGCCACATCTAAATAGCGCAGCCAAAGGTCCTTGTTTTTTTTACCGGCAAAGCCCTTTTTAAGCCAGCCATCTACCCATCTTTTTTCGATGGCATCAATGACATATTTGGAGTCGGAGTATATAGTTACGTTTTGATTGGGCTTATTTAATGCTTCCAGTCCTTTGATGACTGCCAGCAACTCCATGCGGTTATTGGTAGTTTTACGGAAACCTTCAGACAGTTCTTTATAATGACTGCCCGAACGCAGTATAACCCCATAACCACCCGGCCCCGGGTTACCGCTTGATGCGCCGTCTGTGTAAATTTCGATCATTTGCCCCCCGGCTCCCTAAAGGGGGAGCCGGAACGTGGATAAAATTAATAAAATATTATTATTCCCCCTTTCAGGGGGTTAGGGGGCTAACTTCTTCCGTTTCAACCGCAATGAATTTCCTATCACCACCACATCCGAAAACGCCATAGTAAATGCGCCCCACATAGGGTTTAAAAAGCCTAAGGCTGCAACAGGGATAGCTACCACATTATAGGCAAATGCCCAAAATAGGTTTTGTTTAATGGTGATGAGCGTATGCTTGCTGATCTGCAGGAACTGTATAACCGATTGCAGGTCGGTGTTGAGTAATATTACCCGTGCCGATTGTATAGCTATTTGGCTGGCATCATTCATTGATACGCCTACATCGGCTTTGGTTAGAGCAGGGGCATCGTTAATACCATCGCCTATCATCACCGTTTTTCCTTTTTGTTTGTAGATGTCAATAACGGTTAGTTTTTCGTCAGGTAGTTTTTCGCCATGCACTTCATCAATCCCCAAAACCTGTGCAACTTTTTTACAGCGATTGTCTTTATCGCCACTCAATAGCACAGGAATAATATCCATGGCTTTCAGTTTGGCTATCAAACCCGCGGCCTCGGGCTTAATGGTGTCTTCAATAGCAATTTGGGCCAGTAATACCTGGTTTTTATATAGGGCGATATTGAAATCACTTTCGATGGTTGACTTCCCCGTACCTAAAAAATAATGATTGCCTTCCACATCTTCGGCGCGCATGCCCAAACCTTTTTCTTCCTGTACGCTGCGTAATATCAGTTTGGTTTGCGGTAGGGTTTTTAACTCGTTCACCAACGATTTGGCTATGGGGTGATTAGATCGTTCTTCAATGGCGGTAATAATTCCTCTTACTGCTTCCAGGTTGGCGTTGTTTTCAATTTTAAGGTTATGAATATGGAATTTACCTGTAGTTAACGTTCCGGTTTTATCAAACACTACGTATTTGGTATTGGCAACGGCTTCAATGGTGTCGCCGCCTTTAATGAGTATGCCATTCTTTGCCGCACGACCCAAACCCACCATAACAGCCGTAGGTGTGGCCAAACCCATGGCACAAGGGCACGATATCACCAAAACGGCAATAGCATTCATTAAGGAGGTTTGCAGGCCTTCAAAGCCGCCAAAATACGTCACCATGAACGTTACCAAAGATATTAATAACACCACCGGTACAAATATTCCCGCCACCTTATCTCCCAGTTTTTGTACGGGGGGTTTAGCGGCCTGCGCCTTTTTCATCAGGTCGATAATTTGTGATAGGATGGTGTTTGAACCCACCTTGGTAGCCAGCATATGGAAGGTGCCGTTTTGCACAATGGTACCGCCAATTACTCTATCATATTTTTCTTTGTCGATAGGTACACTTTCGCCGGTTAACATGGCTTCATCAACCGATGCGCTGCCGGATAATATCTCGCCATCCACAGGTATTTTATCACCCTGATTTACGATCAGGGTATCGCCGGGTTTAACTTCTTGCGCGCTGATCACTTCTACCGAACCATCAATAATACGGTTGGCATTAACCTGCTGAAATTTGATCAGGTCCTTTACCGCGGAGGTGGTTTGGGTTACTGATCGTTTTTCAAAAACATTACCTAATAAAACCAGGGTAATAATGGTGGCCGCAGTCTCATAAAACAGATAGTTTTCGCCTAAATTTTGGATGGTTCCTACCAAACTATATATAAAAGCCGAGGTGGAGCCGATAAAGATCAATACATCCATATTTGGTACACCACCCCTTATGGAATTGATAGCGCTTTTGCCAAAGTGCAGGCAGCCTACAATAAACACAGGCAGGCATAATATCAATTGTACAATAGGGTTATGCAAAAAGTGCCACGGAAATACCATGTGCAGCAGCAGGGGAGCGGTAAATATGGCGCAGAAAATAAACTTGTTTTCTACCTTCTCATAAAACTTTAGCTGGTGCAAAGCCGCATCTTCTACCACTTTAAAGCCCAAACCCTCAATGTCTTTTATGATGGTTGGCAACTCGGCCTCATTATCGGTAGAGAATTTGACTTCTTCGCCCGCGAAATCAACCAATATATTATTGAGCCCTTTTTTTTCTAATAGTTTATGGATAGATAGCGCGCAATTATTGCAATGCATCCCGGTCACGTTCAATTCTATAAGTTGCTCAGCCATAATACAAATTTAGCCATAGCAGGATTGTAAAAGGGTAAGCCCAATGTAATATTAAAAAAGGCTTTGCAATTAGGCGGGAGATTTTTACATTTGCACTCTCCAAAACGGTAGATGTAGCTCAGTTGGTTAGAGCATCGGTTTGTGGTACCGAGGGT
>CAZGBN010000075.1:0-4335 GCA_964524015.1 uncultured Mucilaginibacter sp.
TGAATTGCCAAGCGGTGTTGAAGTTGAGATCAAAGTGTGATAGTACCGGAAGATCTGAAAATATTAAAAGCCCATCCAATTAGGATGGGCTTTTTTTGTTAAAAATATAAATGCCGTAAAAATGCCGTATAAAAGCAGGGCAATAATATCCATTGCAATAAATACATTTGGAGGATAAATGCAACAAATGGATATAGCCAACCGAATAAAGGAATTAAGGATAAGCAAGGGTTATTCGCAAGAGGAACTGTCGCGTCAAACTCAATTAAATATCAGGACCATTCAACGTATTGAAAATGGCGATACCGAACCCCGCGGTGATACGCTTATCCGTTTGGCAAACGTATTTGGAATACCGCAGGAGGAATTATCTATAAGCATAAATGACGGGCAGGAAAATAAATATTATATTGTTTTATTAAGCCTATCTGTACTTACAAGCCTTTTATGGTCATGGCTTGGCATCATAACGCCTTTATGCCTTTGGCTATTTATGAGGGATAAAATAAAAGATATTGATGTAACTGCTAAACGTATTTTAAACTTTCAGATTACGTGGGGCATTATCCTGTTTTTATTAATCACACTTCCTATGATGATGAGTATGATTGTAAAGCCTGTTGCAATTACACTCACTACACCAGAGCAGGAAGACGGTTTTCTTGAAAAGGTTACGCCTTACATATTCAGCTTATACCTTGCGTATAATCCTCTTTTGATAGTATTAGTATTATATAATGTTGTACGTACTTTGATGGGAAGGGACGTGGTCTATCAGCCGGCTATTCCTTTCTTAAGAACAATAAGTACAAAATCCCGCGAAGACCAAGTGTAAAGTGTATTAAGGGTTTATGCCAACATATAACACACCACAGCCCCGGTAAGTGTGTTTAAAAAGTTAACCGTGTTGTTGCCTATTAGTTTCTTTCGCTCAAATAATGCCCCTAATGCAGAGTCGACCAGGTTGCCTAAAAAGCCCGCTGATGTTATTATAAATAAAGCCCTGCCCCAATCAGTAAACAACCAAAATATGATTGCAGTTACAAATGCACCCGCAATGCCAATTAAAGTACCCTCGATACTAACCACGCCATCAAGTCCGCGCTGATCCTTTTTAAAGGTAATTATATTGAAAAAACGTTTGCCGTAAACCATTCCCAATTCAGACGATAATGTATCAGCCATAGCCGATGCAAAGCTACCTGCCATCATTACCAGTAATAAAGGTGATTGATCAGATTTTATAAATGAAATAATAGCTAATACAACAGCAACGCCACCATTTGCTAAAACTTGCCAGGCGGTGCGTGGATTTGAGGCCTCGTTGATATTTTTTTCATCCTTATGCCAGCCGGTGGCCCAGCTACCTGCAATAAAAAACAGGCACAGCATGGTAAAGCCGGTTAAACCCGTGCTTTCATAAATTAAAAGGCCAACAATTAATCCTGTTATGGCACCGGGCAGGGTAAGTTTGTTTTTAATAAAGCTAAATGATGCCCCTGATGCCAATAAAAGGTAGATCAGGATGTCTTGTATCGTCATGAAATATATATACTCCCCCTTTAGGGGGTTGGGGGCTTATCCTCTGCCCATTAACTCGTCAACCTTATTGCGCTCGGTTTGCAGTTCGCGGGCCAGTTTCTTTTCTTTTTCGTTGGCTTTGCTTTTGTAGGCCTTAAACTCTTCTTCCAACTCGTTATATAATTGGGTGCGGTAACTTGCCTCTCTTTTATTACTACCTGATCGGGCAATTACTATGGCCGCTATGCTTCCGGCCGCAATAACCAACCCCCACATAATTAAATTATAGGTTGACTTTGGAAGGGCAGCACCCAATAGATTAATGGAATCAGCAACCGCTAAAGATTCTTCTTTCTCAGTAACATCACCCTCCAGATCTTTAATAGTTTGGGTTTGAGTAGTTATAGTAGCTTGTGCATCTTTTAATTTACGTCGGTTGCTATTTATAGTATCCGTAACATTTTTCCATAATGCAGATACAAAAGGCTTTTGGTAGCCATATACTTTTGTTAATAGGTCCTGGTATTGGGCGTTAAGGCTTTTATCAACTACAACCGGTTGTTGGGTTATAACAGTTGTTGAAGCTGGAGCTGCATTTATTATAGTAGCTTTTTTAAGGCTATCTGCAGTACGCGCTGCTTTAGTAGCATCATATTTTTTATTAGCATAAGCCCCATAACCATATTTGGTGTATGGCCTACCTGTTTTTGGGTTGATAGGTATGCCGGTTTTTTTATCTATAGCGTTAGTAGTTGCAGACTTTTTAACAGTAGTAGCTTTACTTACAGTGTCCTGGGTATATCCATAAAGGTTAAAAATCGATAAAACCAGTGCTAAAAAGCTTATCCTCAACAAAAAATAATTATTCATAATGTAAAATTATACAATCATCTATAAATAAAACAACAATACCGGGTTAATATTGGCTTTTAGGTTACTTTTATTAACCGAATGTAGGGTTTTATAGGTTATTTTTATTACTCATAGTTATATTAGCGGCATGAATATCGGAATTATTGGTTTAGGGGATATGGGTAAACTGTATGCCAAGGCTTTTGCGAAAGCTGGTTACACCGTTTGCGGATGCGATTTGCCCGCCAACCGTAACCTGCTGGAAGAAGAACTTACACCTTTGGGGATAAAGATTCTGGATAGCGGAAAAGAAGTTTCAATCAATAATGATCTGATCATATATTCTGTTGAAGCGGATAAGCTGGATAGGGTAGTAGCGGAATTCTCACCCTACACCAAACCAGGTGCCATAGTTGCAGGGCAAACCTCTGTAAAAACACCTGAGATAGCGGCTTTTGAAAAGCATTTGCCCCATAATACCCACATCATTACGTTTCATGGAATGCATGGACCGGGCTTTGAGCCTACAGGGCAAACGCTGATATTAATCAACCATCGGTCAACAGAAGATGCCGCTCAGCGGATGTTTGACCTTTTTACAGCCATTGGTTCGGATATTGTAGAGATGACCGATTATCACGCGCATGACAAAATTGTTGCCGATACACAAGCTGTTACCCACGTAGGCTTTGAAAGCATGGGTACCGCCTGGAAAGAGGCCGGTTTTTTCCCTTGGGAAAATGCTTCCTATATAGGCGGTATTGATAACGTGAAAATATTAACCACCCTACGCATATTTAGTTACAAAGCACACGTATATGCAGGTTTGGCTATTTTAAATCCTTATGCGCGTCAGCAGGTTAAAAGGTATGCCGTGTCTGAATCAGAATTATTTAAACTGATGATACAGGAAGAGGAAGCTACTTTTAGGGAAAGGCTATACCGTGCACGCGATTTTGTGTTTCATGAAAGCCGCAAGCCAATTATGTTAAGTGATAAAGTGATGAAGGAGTTTTCGTTGTCGCAAAACCATGAACTGCAAAAACCAAATTCGCATTTAAGTATATTGAGCATGGTTGATGCCTGGTACCACCTAGGCGTAAACCCGTATGATAACCTGATATGCCAAACCCCGCCATTCCGCCTGCGCTTAGGTATAGCCGAGTATTTGTTTAAAAACGAGGAACTGTTGGAAGAATCAATTGCTGCCGCTCTATACGATAAAACCATCCGTGGCGACGATTTGGAGTTTCACTCAGCCGTGCGCGAGTGGTCGTCAATAATTGGCTATGGCGATATGGAAGGTTACAAAAAGCACTTTAACGAGGTGCAGGCCTTTTTTGCCGGACGATTGGAAGAAGGTAAACAGCAAAGCGCCGAGTTGATCAGAAGGTTGATGATTGAATAATTACGCTTCTCTCAATCTTTCATCGGTATACACTATCTCCGTCCTGCCATGTGGTACAGGTTTGCCTTCGGCATCCACACTCACAAAAACAATTTTATCAATAGTAAGGATGGTTTTCTGGGTGATCTTGTTCCTTACCTCACAGGTTAGGCTAAGCGAAGTAGTGCCAAAACGGATAGCTTTAATACCCAATTCAACTATATCGCCCTGTTTGGCCGAGTTTACAAAGTTAATCTCGGAGATATATTTAGTAACCACCGAATTGGTACGTAACTGAATAGTAGTATATATAGCGGCTTCCTCATCTATCCATGAAAGTAGCCTGCCGCCAAATAAAGTGTTATGTGCATTCAGATCTTCGGGCTTTACCCATTTACGCGTATAAAAATTCATATAGCAAAGATAAATAATTGAATTGCTGAGACAGTATCGCTTATGGTGTTATTTACTGGATTTTAGCCTCAGATACACTTAAATTGCTGATTGGTTTTACCTGCTATGAAATATTTTAAAAAATAACTGAGTAACTATTTGACATTTAATGTAAAGTTCCT
>CAZGBN010000076.1:0-3824 GCA_964524015.1 uncultured Mucilaginibacter sp.
AGGCACTAACACCATATAATAAAATCTAGCAAAGCGGACATTTTTGCATTGACGGTTTCAGGGATTAGACATCCAAAGCTAATTCATCCCTCTAGTGTACAATTTGTAAACTCTGTTTATATTTCCCGCAACAACAACCATCATACAGCTATGCAAAGGAACTATAAGCACTAAACATTAGGTATGAATGATTTAAACGTTATATTTGTGTAGTATCAACCGATAGAAACCAATAGCGAAATGATAAAACTATTTAGAACCGCAATCGAATCCCTATTCTACGTTACCGTAATGACAGTGGTATGCTTTTTTATTTCTGAAGAGCGGCATATTGAGATTTTACATTTGTTAATACCATGTTATGGGCTTATTCTAATTCATTGGATATTGAACAACCTCGAAAAATCAAATAAAGAATAATTATTTACTTATTAGCTTCCTATTTATCAGAATCTATTTTAGCGATAGAAAAACCTTAACCTTAAAATCTAATTTTAATAGTTCAATTTCTTCTAGAGAATAGGAAGAGATCTTTGATAGAATTTTACATTTAGTCCCGGCAGCGCTTCTAACTTAGCGTATTTGATCGCGTTCTCTAAAATTACATCAAGTTCATGATTTGCCATAGCTCTGATACATTTATTAAAAATCACTTTCTCACCGCAAAATAAATAATATTTGAATTTACCCACAACGTTCTTTTAACGAATGTGGGAAGTTATTGCGATTTTACATTTAGCTTACAACTATTAACTAAACGCCGACTGTATACGATGAGTTTGAAAGATTAAGGTGTAAGCTGACAAGTCCGCTAAGTTGGTGGCAATATCCAACCGTCATTAGAATAATATTATTCAATACCATCAGACACACTATTCGTAAATGGGGTTATAATGTATATTCCCGTTAGCTCTCCGCTCCGGGCTTTTTTTATTTGTCCAGCTCCGATAAAATAGAAGGTGTCAAAGATTTATCTAAAAAGCGAGTAACATATTTATTGTGCTTAGCTCGCTCCATATCTGCAGGATTGATAAATGATGATAACATGTAAATCTTAATACCGTTCTTATAAATATTTAATTTTTCATATTCATCCAAAAACTGGAATCCATCCATTATTGGCATATGAATGTCTACAAAAATAACATTTGGCTTAACCTTTTCATGTCTCAATAAATCTAACCCTTCCTTACATCTCCACATACCATTATTACATCTGCGAAATTATTCGTCTTGATTACCCTGTGTTTACAAAGATGTTTAATCGGTTGTCATCAATTAGCAAGCAAGTTTTAAATGGCATATTAAATTTATAGGATTAGTTAAGATGTAATTTATTATTAAATATTGGAGATATCAACCATGTTGATATTGACGAGACTTAGTCTGTTTTCAAAGTGCACGGATTTTACCTGTTGCACATAGATCTGTTTTGGATTAAGCTGCCGTACGCCGTGATCAGTCTTGGAAGATGAGGCGGCAGGGTTGGTTGTCTAAGTGGTATACTACGAGGCTGGAGAAGTTGCTGGCTGTGAACCCTAATTCCATTACTTTTTAGTGGGAAGACAGCACCACATAATAACAATCGCCGATTATTATACAAATTAATATGATTATAATGCTTATTCTTATAGCGGTGGAATCTAAATTAATTTGGCGACTATCAAATTTATTTTCGTCGGAAAGGATATCAAATACACGCATTAATCATTTATTTTACCCTTATTACGGCAAAGTTCCAGACAAAGTTGCAATGATCAGAAGGGCAATGATGTTTAGGGTTGCCTTCTTTCAAACCTATACATCAAAGCATATATTGACAATCCGATAAGTACAACAGGCAATATTTGGACAATTTTCAACATTACTTATTAACTTTATAAACCCCCTATTTGTTTTAAGATATCGCTTACTGTCTCTGGTATACAATATACAAAAAGAAGGCAAAAAAACTATTTATGTTTAAGAGGAGATTTCTTGGCCTTTTTTATCAGTTGCTGATATTGACGGCACGCGTATGGGGGGCCTGCGCGTCTGATCACGACATCAATGTTTAGATGACACGTATCTGGTCCAACATAATAAAAACCGTTGTTATTTAACTGCCGGATACTTTTACGCGATTATTGCGAAAATACATTCCGCGTCCCATTACTTATTTTGATTTTTCAAGGTTATTCAATATCCAATGAATTAAAATAAGCCCATAACACGGTATTAACAAATGTAAAATCTTAATATGCCGCTCTTCAGAAATAAAAAACATACCACTGTCATTACGATAACGTAGAATAAAGATTCGATTGCGGTCCTAAATAGTTTTATCATTTCGCTATTGGTTGAGTTCTCTGGGTTGATAGTATACAAATATGGATAATTATAATCATTCATCACTATTGTTATTGTGTGTCTTTACAATTAATGCCTTGTCGGTTACCACAAACTAGCACCAAGACCTAACTCAGTACAGGTTTTTAACCATAATCTAGCAGACCAATATGCCCAAGCCTCTTCTTTTGAATATTTAAAATTCCAGTTGGCTCTATCCTTTCCCGCCCTCAGTTGATCCGGGGCCCATCCACCATTCGTTGGATATTCCCTACCCAAAGCCCTTGTAACATACTTCCACATGTAGAACAACACAACATTCCTGAGGCAAGGCCGCCATCAACAGCACCGGCTTGTTTTTGAACTTTATCCTCTGCAGCGTTAAAAGCTCCCCTATGTGTCAAATTTTTTAATCCAAACGCTGAAAGGTTTAATCTCTCCGCAGCAGAAACACCAGTCCAAGCCATTTTATCTTCTATACAAATTTGCGTCCTCATCTTCGCGGTACACCACCAACAACAAAATTGTGTTAAGGTTTGGAATGTTGCATAAGAAATAGGTGGCACGTGTTTTGCAACGTTGCCTAATAACTAAATTGAAAATCTATTTGTAATGAAAAAAAAACTACTAATCCTAGCTATTACGCTATTCATATTTACCTCTTGCAAAAAGTCTGAAACGCCAGCTCCAGTTGAATCTGACATCCTGTTTAAAAACTGGTATTACCAAACTAGGACAAGAACTGATTTTACCGCAGGACACCCGCCAATAACAAATACCCCTACTGTTTTTAATGGTTCAGATTATATATCGTTTAGTAAACATGGTTATACCGGTGAGTATCGAAGAACCAACCAAAGCGGCGATACATTGTTACGCTCGCTACATTATTCATATCACGCTGAGATCAACGATAAAGGAGAAAATGTAGGTTCATTAATGATTTACTACAAAAAAGGTCCCGCTTTTTATGAGATAAAAGCGTTGAGTGAAACTACCTTACGATTAGTTCAACGTATTTACACCGATCATGGAACCACCAAGGTCGCGGAAATCGAAACTGTTTATACAAGCAAGTGATGTTGTAGGTATTTAACTGTGCAAATGGGTAGAGTAGTGACCTAAATATAAATGTTCGTAGTTCATCAAATGAACCGTCCTTGCTTATTCTCAAACGTGCGCGATGTTTTGAGCGCATAAAAAGCCAGCTATTACACTGACTCTCGACCAAGATCTAAATAATTCTAATAATTAAACAAACTTTTTTTACGAACATTATAATGGAATGTTACAAACTAAACCGTGAGTGCTGAACTCCTGCAACCAAACCCGGACATAGCGTTCAAGTGAATGTTAGTATTCCTACAATCTTTAAAATCTGTTAAGGGCAACATCCAAGATTATTTTTTGCTATTATTTAGCCTAATAAAAGGCACTTTAAGATTGTGGGGAAAGATTAAGTGGGCTTAAAGATTAATCGAATAAGGGAATATATA
>CAZGBN010000077.1:0-2858 GCA_964524015.1 uncultured Mucilaginibacter sp.
AATTGCGGTGTACTCACCAACAAATTTAGGCTCCTCGTTAAAAGTAATACGACGACGGTCTACTTCAAAACCTTCTTTTTTCAATGCATCAGCAACTTGTATAGTATTGATAGCACCAAATATTTTTCCGGTTTCGCCAGCTTTAGCGCCAATAGTAAGTTTAACACCTTCTAATTTAGCAGCAATAGCATCAGCGTCTTTGCGTATTTTTTCTTGCTTAAATTGAGCTTGCTTTAAGTTTTCAGCTAAAACTTTACGTGCAGACTCAGTAGCTAGTATGGCGTATCCTTTAGGAAAAAGGAAATTACGGCCATAACCTGGTTTAACGGTTACGATATCGTCTTTATCACCCAGGTTTTTGATGTCTTGTTTTAAAATAACTTCCATGGTTTCTTTTCCTCCTGCTTATTTTAATGAATCTGTAACATAAGGTAATAAACCGATGTGGCGCGCACGCTTAACAGCCTGAGCCACTTTACGCTGGAATTTTAATGAAGTTCCAGTTAAACGGCGAGGTAATACTTTACCTTGGTCGTTAATGAACTTTAATAAAAAGTTAGCGTCTTTGTAATCGATATATTTAATACCGTTCTTTTTAAAACGGCAATATTTTTTACGGTTATCCTCCACTTTTGGAGCAGTAACGTATTTAATTTGATCTGCCATTAGTTCGCTACCCCTTCTGCCTTAGCTACTTTCGGTTTGTTGAAAGCACCTGTGCGTTTTTTGTCATTGTAAGCTACAGCGTGTTTATCTAACGCTATAGTTAGGAAACGAAGTACGCGCTCATCACGTCTCAATTCAATCTCCAATTTGTTAATTAATTCACCCGGAGCCTTAAATTCAGTTAAGTGATAGTACCCTGTAGTCTTTTTTTGAATAGGGTACGCTAGTTTTCTCAAACCCCAATTATCCTCCTGGACAATTTCGGCTCCGCCATCAGTTAAGGTTTTGCTGTATTTGGCAATTGCCTCTTTAGCAGTCTCTTCTGATAACAACGGGGTTAGAACGATAACGATTTCGTACTGTTGCATTTGTTATACTTTGATTTTTAATTATTTATCCCGCACTAAACGGGCTGCAAATGTAGTAACAATTATATATAAATCAAAGCGAAATATTAATCAATTACAACTCCCGTGTTTTCATTTTATTGAGTTCCGCTTTTAAACCCTCTATTCTGCCGGGTGTAGTAGGTTGTTTAGATGCCATTTCAATAGCTTTATTTTGGTTTAATATAGCCTCATCATAAAAATTTAAACGGTACATAATGTGCGCCATGGTATCATAATAACCAGCCTCCGGCCTTAGCTGAATGGCACGCCTGCTCCATACCAATGCTTTCATTAAATGCGTTATATTGTGTGTACCCATCAAATAAAAATCATACGCTGCATTATTTAGCTCATTAGCTACTTCTAAACTTTTGGCCGGGCTTATCTGAATAAATGATGCCTGTTGTTCAACACCTATAGTTCTTGTGTCGGGCTTAGGTATATTAGCCTGCGCTGATGCTCTTACTTTCTCTAACGCCTCCAGTTGTAACCTTCTTGCCGAGTCGGCTGATATATTTAAATAATAATTATCATAAAAATAACCGGCTTGCTGGTAATAGCGGGTAGTATCTTTAACACCTTTATAATAGGCTAACATTTCTCGGGCAGATATTTTACCAGCCTCCAGGTAATTAGTGCGCCAGCTCTGTGAAGCAACGTTAGCACCCAGTTGCGCCAAACTTATATTTTTTGTCCTAATTGCTTCGTTTCGGGTATTATTAATAATGTGATTATTAATAGCAACCCTTACTTCAAGGGGTTCGGTCTTAAATATACTGTCAACAATTTTACTATCTGTGTAGGCCAGTTTATAGGCTTTGCTATTAGGATATGGCCCGGCTTGTAAAATAAATAAAACCACCTGGTAGTTACCCAGGTCATTAACCGTTAAAAAGTTTACATATTTGTCTATTAGATCAGCATTATTAAAAATATCCAGGCTTTTTCTTAAAATGATATAATCCTTCAATTGTTCTTTGGTAAGCTTGCCCGCTTTATCCAATTGATCATAATTAGTTAAGGTTTTACCGGAGGTTATACGTGATAATGCCTGGCTAGCCATATCCTCAAACTTAACTGCAACATTAGTATTGCCTGATGCTTTATAAACTACCCCTCCTTTACTGTCCAAAAAAACATAAAAAGGAAATATTGCAGGGTGTAATTGCCTGGTAATACTTTTTATAGCCGAGTCGGTAACCACGGCTTGTACACAAATGAAGTTTTTATTATAAATGTCAGCTATTTCTTTGGTGTCTAATGCGCTTTTAAATTGGGGGAGTGCTTTGTTATTAGGTATAGGTGGCATTAAAGTAACAAAAAGCGGTTTGTTGGTTTTATCTGCCAGCGCCAGGGCCTCAGTATAGGACTTTTGATATTTTATTTCTTGCCCGATAGCATTAAAACTTATTAAAATGGCTATAAAAGCGAAAAAAGGTTTCATATTGATTGATTTAGGTGGCTGAATTTAACCCTAATAGATTAAAAATCAAAATTTACACAAGTTTATAAGCGTTTAAATCTATTATCCTAATAATATTACATTTTATAAGCTTATTTAGGCTTTTTTAATTTGACATTAAGGCCATTAATTTTAGCTTTGCGCTACAAAAAGT
Organism: uncultured Mucilaginibacter sp.; assembly: GCA_964524015.1. Lineage (GTDB taxonomy): Bacteria > Bacteroidota > Bacteroidia > Sphingobacteriales > Sphingobacteriaceae > Mucilaginibacter. The sequence continues at coordinate 2,672 of CAZGBN010000077.1, forward strand.
AAAAAACCAATGAGTGTTCTAGTAAATAAAGATTCTAAAGTTATAGTTCAGGGTTTTACAGGTAACGAGGGTACCTACCATGCCGAGCAAATGATTGCTTATGGCACCCAGGTTGTTGGTGGTGTTACACCGGGCAAAGGCGGCCAAAAACATTTGGACAGGCCGGTATTTAATACCGTTGCCGACG